>NZ_JBFAJS010000002.1:0-846612 GCF_040655355.1 Mycobacterium sp. NPDC050441
TCGGGTATCCGCAACGGGGCTGACATCGTCAAGGCTCTTGCGCTGGGTGCCACCGCGGTTGGGGTGGGCCGTCCGTATGCGTACGGGCTGGCGCTAGGCGGGGCGGAGGGCATCGTGCACGTGCTGCGGTCGTTGCTCGCCGAGGCCGATCTGATCATGGGCGTCGACGGGTACCCGACGCGCGCCGATCTCACACCCGACGCGTTGCGCCGGGTGGACTGATCAGGTTCAGCCCGGAAATCGGTCCCGGATCGCGTTCACCAGTGCGGCGGCCTTGTCGGTGGCCGCCGGCCCGCACACGACAGCGTCGACGACGACGTTCGATTTGGCCCCGACTGCGTGTCGGCACACATCGGTCGCGCGATCGCCGGAGTCCACGTCGACGGTCATCAGCCCGGTGGTCTCGCTGACCTCTCCGATCTGATGATGTGCTTCGGCGCCGTCGCGCTGAACAGTCAATTCGCTGTTCGCACAACCTTTCCAGGTCGAGGACATCGCGTCGACGAAATCCGAGGCATGATGCGGTGTGTCGAACTCGATGACGCTTTCCTGTGCTCGGACCGGCGGTGAGCCGCCTGTCAGTTCGCGGACGTACCTGACCCGGTATCCGGTCTTGGCGGGGATCGACTGGGTGTCCGAATCCACTGCGCCGGCACAGTTCTGGGTGGTCGCGACGTCGTCCGCGGCGGGGTGCTGGAGGTACTCCCGGCTCACGGTCAGGTCGGTGCCGAGGATCCGACCGGCGTCGGGCGCGGGCAGCAATTGACCTTCGACAGCCGATCCGGTGGTGGTGGGCACCAATTCCGGGCAGGGCCAGTACTCGCGCACGTTCGCCCCGCCGCCCACCCGCTCGGGAGCACCTTTGATGGTGCGCAGTGTGATTCGGTGTGACGAATCAGCATTCACCAGTACGGCATAGCCGAATTCCGGACGCCAGTTCGCCGGTAACAACACCCACAGGTCGCCGCGCACGGCGTAGCCGCGGAAACACTCGTAGCGGAACGTTTCGCCCTGCGGGGACGACGCGTCGGTCAGCGGGGTGGCGCGTACCAGTTGTTCGGGCAAGGCCAGCCGGTCACCGGTGTCGAGGATGACAGTCGTCTCCTTCGCCCACAGTTCCCCGGCGGCGTTGATGCCTGCGACTTCGCCGACCTTGGTGGCGAAGATATTGGTGGCCCAGAACGACGCCAGTACCAGCACGGCCACGGACACGGCCAGTAGCGCCCGCTCCAATGCGCTCACCGGTGGCCGTTCGGGCGCGGGCGTGGTCGCGCGCAACAGCCAGGCCGCGAGGACCAGGAGGGCCGCGCCGACCCCGAGGGCAATGGGCGTCAGCCATAGCTTTTCGTCCGGCGTGAACGTGGGTCGAATGACGCCGACAACCCCCCGCAGCAGGCAGGCCAGGCCCAAGGCTCCCAGAGCCCAGGCGACCGCCCGCAGGGTTCGGGTATGCCGCCCGGCGGCGGCCACCCTGCGCAGGTATGTGCACAGTCCGAGTACGGCCGTGACCGTCAACAACGCCACCAACGCAGTGACGAACAGCACGCCGGTGCTCTTGGTGACATAGTCATTGGTGGTGAATCCGATCGCATCGGAATCAATACCCAGATATGCCAAGGTTTTTCGGGTCGAGGTGTAGCCGAAGTAATAACACAGCCCGGTCACCAGGGTGGTCGGCGCCACGACCAGACCGATCACGCCGATCCATTTGTGCACGGACGGCGGGATGGCGCCGTCGTCGTCAGCCATGTGCGCTCAGCCGGCCGGGGGAGTGGGGACGTCGTTCGTCGGGATATCGGTGGGCACGTCGCGCGTCGGGGTGGTCGGGGTTGTCGGCGTAACGGCGGTGGTGGTCGGGGTGCCGACGAGGGTGGTGGTGGTCGGCGTCGGACCTGATGTTGTGGGCGGCGGGGTGTAGGTCACGTGACCGGTCGACTTCGGCGCCAGGGTCGTCGTCTGCAACGTGGTGGCCTCGGTGTGGTTGGTTACGGTGACCGTCTTGGCCGGTTCAGGGTCCTGTTGCTGCCCGCCGCACGCCGTGGCCATCGCCGCAGCGCCTGCGAGGGCCAGTCCGACGGTGATCGCCGTGAGGCTCCGATGGCGTACGCCCATTCCGAACTCCTGTCCGCCGTCGCTCACAGCCAGTTTCAGGCCGCAGCTGCAGATGGACACGAGTAATGCGCTACTTAATTCACATTCGTGCCGTATTCGACGCCGCCGGACTGCAGGTCGGCCGACGCTTCCAGGCATTACGGTCGACAGGTGCGCCCAATCGTCATTCGTGGTGTGGCGATCGCGGCTGTCGCCGTGCTGGTCCTCGCCGGCTGCGGCGGCGCCCACCGGCAGCCGTTCCCGGCCGCCGCCGGGCGCGGGCCGTGTGAGGTGACCGAACAGACCGACGTGCCGGCCACCATGCGGGACGGCACCGTGCTGCGTGCCGATGTGTACCGGCCGCATGTCAACAAGCAGGTTCCGGTGCTGCTGATGCGCACCCAGTACGGGAAAACCGGTGCCCAGGCCCAGACGCGGTACCAGTCGCCGGACTGGTTCGCGTCGCACTGTTATCTGGTGGTCATCCAGGATGTCCGCGGTCAGGGCAACTCGGGTGGCGTCTTCGAAGAGTTCACCCACGACATGGACGACGGCTACGACTCAGTGGAGTGGGCCGCGGCACTCCCCGGGGCCAACGGCAAGGTCGGCATGTACGGGTCGTCGTATGTCGGTGCCACCCAATGGCTGGCCGCCGTGACCGCTCCGCCGCATCTCGTGACGATCGCACCGGCCAACACCGCCTCCGACTACTACGACGGCTGGACATACGAGGGCGGGGAATTCCGGCTGGCGTTCGTCCAGCCGTGGGCCATCGGCTCGCTGGCGCTGACCGCCGCGCAGAACCGCCACGATCAGGCCGCCGCAGCGCAATTGACCGCAGCCGCGGCCGATCCCACCCGGTGGATGAACTTTCGGCCGTTCAAAGATCTGCCGCCCATGCAGCCGGCCAATCCCGCGATCGCACCCTGGTATTTCGACTGGATCCGGCATTCGACCCGCGACGACTTCTGGCAACGGGTCAGCATCAGGGATCGTTACAGTTCGGTGCCCGTGCCGGTCCTGGACGTAGAGGGCTGGTATGACGCCTTTCTCGCCGGCGGCGTCGAGAACTTCACCGGGATGGTCGCGCACGGCGGCACCCAGGTGGCCCGCGACAACCAGCGCTTGGTCATCGGCCCGTGGGACCACGTCAACTGGGGCCGCCCCGACTCGGAACCGGCGCCGCTGCTGCGCGACATCGGCGCGGTCGGCAACAGCCCGATCAACGACCTGATGCTCGCCTGGTACGACCATTTCCTCAAGGGCGAAGACACGAACGGCGACAACCCGGTTACGACCGGTCAGCCCCGCGTCGACTATTTCGTCATGGGGGCCGACAAGTGGAAGTCGGCGACACAATGGCCGTTGCCGCAGACCCGGTGGACGACGTTCTACCTGTCCGGGCCGGGGGGAATCGCTGATCGCCGAGGACAACTCGTCACCGCCGCGCCCGAAGCGCAGGCGCCCGACACCTACACCTACGACCCGGCGTTCCCGGCGCCGAGTGCGGGCGGCCATTCCTGCTGCGGTGCACTGACCGGCCCGCAGGGCCCCTACGACCAGACGCCCGTCGAACAGCGTTCCGACGTGCTGGTCTACAGCAGCGCACCGCTCGACCACGACACCGAGGTGACCGGACCGGTATCGGTGCGACTGTGGGCGCAATCCAGTGCTCCCGACACAGATTTCACCGCCAAGCTGGAGGTGGTGAAACCGGGTGGGCAAGTGATCAACCTCAACAACGGCATCGTGCGGACGGCGTTCCGGGACTCTTTGTCCAACCCGACGCCGATCGTGCCCGGACAGCCTTACCCGTTTCAGATACAGGTGTGGCCGACGAGCTACGAGTTCCAGGCCGGCGACCGCATCCGGCTCGAGATCTCCAGCAGCGATTATCCGCAGTTCGCGCCGAACCCGAACACCGGAGCGCCGTTCGGGCAGGACACTGTGGTTCGCACGGCTGATCAGGCCATCCTGCACGACGCACAGCATCCTTCGGCCGTGACGCTTCCGGTCATTCCGTGACGCTGCGACACGCGCGCGGTTGACGACCGCAGCCCGAACGGTCTGTCACGGTGGGGGAGTGAGCACCCCGGTCGAGGCGATACTTGAGGAGTTCGACGAGTACCTCGCGTTGCAGTGCGGCAGGTCTGAGCACACTCGCCGGGCGTACCGGGGTGACCTGCGGGCGTTGTTCGACCACACCGGCGGTGGTCTGGACACCGTCACCCTGCCGGCGCTGCGGTCATGGTTGGCCACGCAGGCGGCGGCCGGAGCGGCGCGGACGACGCTGGCGCGGCGTACTTCCACGGTCAAGACCTTCTGCACCTGGGCGGCCCGGCGGGGACTGCTCAAGGATGATGCCGCGGCCCGGTTGCAGGTCCCCAAGGCCCACCGCACCCTGCCCTCGGTGCTTCGTCGCGATCAGGCGATCGACGCCATGGAGGCGATGAATTCCGCTGTGCAGGAAGGTGATCCGCTGGCATTGCGGGACCGGTTGATCGTCGAGATGCTGTATGCCACCGGGATCCGGGTCAGCGAGTTGTGCGGGCTGGACATCGATGACATCGACACCGCACGTCGGGTGCTGCAGGTGCTGGGCAAGGGCAACAAGCAGCGCACGGTTCCGTTCGGCGAGCCCGCACACCACGCGCTCACGGCCTGGCTCACCGAGGGACGGCCAGCCCTGGCCACCGCCGATTCCGGTCCCGCGTTGCTGCTTGGGGCCCGCGGCAAGCGGCTCGATCCACGTCAGGCCCGCACGGTGGTGCACCAGACCGTCTCTGCCGTCGACGGCGCCCCTGACATCGGCCCGCACGGCCTGCGGCACAGCGCGGCCACCCACCTCCTCGAAGGCGGTGCCGATCTGCGCATCGTGCAGGAGTTGTTGGGCCACTCCTCGCTGGCCACCACACAGCTCTACACCCATGTCACTGTGGAGCGACTGCGCGCCGTACATGATCAGGCCCATCCTCGGGCCTGATCGAGAGGAGTTGTCATCATCGCGACCCGATCCCACGTCGACCTGCCGTCGGGTCCCATCTCCTATCTCGTCTGGGAACCGCCGAATCCAGGCTCCACCGTGGTGTTGCTGCACGGCGGCGGGGTGGACAACGCATCGTTGTCCTGGGGCGGCATCGGGCCCCGGCTGGCCCAGGCCGGCCACCGCGTCATCGCACCGGACCATCCCGGCTACGGCCAATCCCCACCGGCACACCGGCCGGCGACGCAGGAGCGCCTGGTCGCCTATGTGGGTGAGTTCGTCGACAGGCTCGGCCTGCAGCGCTACGCCCTCGGAGGGCTGTCGCTCGGCGGGGGCATGACCATCGGCCACGTGCTGGACCGGCCCGACCGGGTCACCGGCGCGATGCTGCTGAGCAGCTACGGGATCATGCCCCGGTTGTCGGACGGGCCGCTGTCCGGCGTGCGGCAACTCCTTACCTGGGTGACATTGCGCACCGGCCTGCTGGGGGCGATGACCCGCTGGGTGGGCACCAACCGAAGGGCGATGGCACGCAGCATGCAGGCGCTGATCACCGACCCCGGCCAGCTCACCGACGCGTTGATGGACGAGATCATGGCCGCGGCAGGCCAACCGGACGGATTCGCGGCATTCGAGCAGTGGCAGCGTGACCAGGTCGGGTGGAATCGGCAGCGGACCGACTACACCGGGCGGCTGGCCTCGTTGCCCCGCCCGGCGCTCGTCGTTCACGGTGCGTGCGATCCGGGCGTGCCCGTCGCGCACGCCCGTGAAGCCGCCGCACTGATCCCGGATGCGCAGTTGAAAATCGTTGCCGGAGCTGGGCATTGGGTCCAACGTGATCGGCCCGACGTCGTACTGGGTGCGATGACCGGATTCCTGCGCGGCCTCAGCCCACCGGCTTGATCGGCGCGATGACGACGGTCGTGACCGAGTTCAGCATGCGATCAGCGTGCGCCGCACGGCCCGGGGTTCGGCGTCCTGACCAATCGCGGCGTGTCGTTCAACCAGCGGGCTTGAGCCGGATCGGCGTCTCGGCGAGCAGCCCCAACGGGTCGACGTAGTCCGCCCGGGCGGCCGCACCCCACATCGCTCCCCAGTGCAGGCAGGCCGTCGCCGGACAACCGGGGTGACCGGCCAGCAGCGCGCCGAGTAACTGCCCGGCCGCGACCGTCTGCCCGGGCCGTACCGCGGCCTGCACAGGCTCGTAGCTGGTGCGCAGCCCACCCGGGTGGGCGAGTGAGACCACCGGACGGCCGGCCAGGACGCCGGCGAAGACCACGGTGCCCGGCCCTGCGGCATAGATCGGCCGGTCCGGCGCGGCAGCCAGATCGACGCCGCGATGGCCGCGGTTCCAATTGGGGGAGGGGGCATCGAACCCCCTGGTCACCGCCGGTCGCGGGGACACCGGCCACTGCAGCCGCGAGCCGTCGGCGTGGGCGGCAGCCGGCCACATCCACGCCATACTCAGTAGCAGCGCCGTCGCGACAACCCTCACCACCCCAGTTCAGCGTCAACCCGGGCGGTCCGGAAGACCCGAAAACCGGGCCTGTGGATGAACGGGCCCGCGTTTGCCGCGTGGTAAAGGCACGCCTGTGCGGCGTGTAAACTTCTACCCGCAGCTCGCTAGCGGGCTGACTTCGCGTGTCTGCGCATATCGATCGCCTCAACGGGGTCGTACACGGATGCCGGCGGTCCTGACCTGGGGTTTCCCAGATCGGGTCCGGCAACCAGCGGGCACCAGGGCCTGGCATCACCCGACGCCGGGCGACAACCGACGAATAAAGGACATAGCCGAAATGGCTGTTGTAACCATGAAGCAGCTGCTGGACAGCGGCGCTCACTTCGGGCATCAGACCCGACGCTGGAACCCCAAGATGAAGCGGTTCATCTTCACCGACCGCAATGGCATCTACATCATCGATCTGCAGCAGACGCTGACCTACATCGACAAGGCCTACGAGTTCGTCAAGGAGACGGTTGCCCACGGCGGCACCATCCTGTTCGTCGGCACCAAGAAGCAGGCGCAGGAGTCCATCGCCGAAGAGGCCACCCGCGTCGGCATGCCCTACGTGAACCAGCGCTGGCTGGGCGGCATGCTCACCAACTTCTCCACCGTGCACAAGCGCCTTCAGCGTATGAAGGAGCTCGAGGCCATGGAGCAGACCGGTGGCTTCGAGGGTCGCACCAAGAAGGAAATCCTCATGCTCACGCGTGAGAAGAACAAGCTCGAGCGCAGTCTCGGCGGTATCCGCGACATGGCCAAGGTGCCGTCGGCGATCTGGGTCGTCGACACCAACAAGGAGCACCTGGCGATCAACGAGGCCATCAAGCTGGGCATCCCGGTCATTGCGATCCTGGACACCAACTGCGACCCGGATCAGGTCAACTACCCGATCCCGGCCAACGACGACGCGATCCGTTCGGCTGCTCTGCTGACCAAGGTCGTCGCCTCCGCGGTGGCCGAGGGCCTGAAGGCTCGGGCCGGCGCAGGTGCCGGTGAGAAGCAGGCCACCGAGGGTGTCGAGCCGCTGGCCGAGTGGGAGCAGGAGCTGCTGGCCGGTGCCACCGCCGGTGCCGCCGAGGGCGAGGCCGCTGCTGCACCCGAAACATCCACTGACGCTTCCTGATTTTTTTCAGTCCAAGGAGAAGTCTTACATGGCTAACTACACCGCTGCCGACGTCAAGCGACTGCGGGAGCTGACCGGCGCTGGCATGCTCGCCTCGAAGAACGCTCTGGTCGAGGCCGGCGGCGACTTCGACAAGGCGGTCGAGCTGCTTCGTATCAAGGGCGCCAAGGACGTCGGCAAGCGCGCTGAGCGTGCCACCGCCGAGGGTCTGGTCGCGGCCAAGGACGGCGCGCTGATCGAGCTGAACTCCGAGACCGACTTCGTCGCGAAGAACGCCGAGTTCCAGGAGCTGGCTGATCAGGTCGTCGGGGCGGCTGCCGCGGCGAAGGCCGGCGATGTGGATGCCCTCAAGGCCGCCAAGGTCGGGGACACCACCGTCGAGCAGTCCATCGCGGACCTGAGCGCCAAGATCGGCGAGAAGCTCGAGCTGCGTCGGGCCGCCTACTTCGACGGCACGGTCGAGACCTACCTGCACAAGCGTGCCGCGGACCTGCCGCCGGCCGTCGGCGTGCTGGTCGAGTACCAGGCCGGCGACGCGGAGAAGGGCAAGGAGGCCGCACACTCGGTCGCCCTGCAGATCGCCGCGCTCAAGGCCAAGTACCTCACCCGCGACGAGGTGCCCGAGGACATCGTCGCCAACGAGCGCCGTATCGCCGAGGAGACCGCGAAGTCAGAGGGCAAGCCTGAGCAGGCGCTGCCCAAGATCGTCGAAGGTCGTGTCACGGGTTACTACAAGGACGTCGTGCTGCTGGATCAGCCGTCGGTGTCCGACAACAAGAAGACCGTGAAGGCCCTGCTGGACGAGGCCGGGGTCACCGTGACCCGCTTCGTGCGGTTCGAGGTCGGCCAGGCCTAGCAGTACACCGAGACCCGGGCGGCACACCCACACCCGGTTTGACGGCTCAGCCGTCGCCGCCCGCCGCAAAACCCCGCGCTCATTCCGGCGATCCCGGAAAGCGCGGGGTTTTGTTCATTCGTGACTTGGTCGGTGCCGGGTAGTTGCTCACGCCGGCGCGGGGAGCTTTGCCGGTGTGGGAGTGTGGCAGGTACCAATGGTGTTGGAGGTGAGCATGCGTGTAGGGGTTGTATTTCCGCAGACGGAACTGGGCGGGGATCCAGGAGCCGTGCGCACCTACGGCCAGCGTGTCGAAGAGTTGGGCTTCACCCACATCCTGGCTTACGACCACGTCGTCGGCGCTGATCCGGCTGTCCATCGGGACTGGGCCGGGCCATATGACCTCTACACCACATTTCACGAGCCGATGGTGATGTTCGGCTACCTGGCCGCGGTCACCTCCCTGGAACTGGTGACCGGCGTGATCATCCTGCCGCAGCGCCAGGCGGTTCTGGTGGCCAAGCAAGCTGCCGAGATCGACCTGCTGAGCGGCGGGCGCCTGCGCCTGGGCGTCGGGCTGGGCTGGAATGCGGTCGAGTACGAGGCGCTCGGCGAGGAATTCGGCAACCGCGGCAGGCGCTCCGAGGAGCAGGTCGAGCTGATGCGCCGCCTGTGGACCGAATCGTCGGTGACCTTCGAGGGCCGTCACCACCGGGTGACCGGTGCGGGGCTGGCGCCCCTGCCGGTGCAGCGTCCGATCCCGGTGTGGTTCGGAGCGGCTTCCGCGCGGGCCCTGGAGCGGGCCGGGCGACTCGGCGACGGCTGGTTCCCGATGATCGGGCCCGGGCTGGAACTCGATGACGCACGAGCGCGGGTCGAGCGTGCGGCCGTCTCGGCCGGGCGAGATCCCGCCACGATCGGCATGGAGGGTCGGGTGGGCTGGACCGGTGATCCGGACAAGGCCGCGGCCGACATCGCCGCGTGGGCCGACGCCGGAGCCACGCACGTGACGGTGAACACCATGGGAGCGGGTCTGCGGACCGTCGACGAGCATCTGGCGGTGCTGCAGAGCGTGGCCCGGACGCAGTGACGGCGGGGCGGGAGCCCACCGCCCGAGCGGTACTAGTTGGTACCGTCTGAGCATGAGTCGAATCTTCGCCTTCGGCGACGATGCCCTGGGTGAGCACGACGCCGTCGGCCTGGTGGAGGAGCTGCGAGCCGGCCGGGTCTCGGCGGCCGACCTGATCGAGGCCGCGGTGGCGCGGATCGAGGCGGTCAATCCCACCCTCAACGGACTGGCGTTCGAGGCCTTCGACCGGGCGCACGCCCGCGGCGCCGCACCCAGCCGCTACGGCGGGTTCTTCGACGGTGTCCCGACCTTCGTCAAGGACAACACCGCGGTCGAGGGGATGCCGACCATGCGCGGCACCGACGCGTGGGAACCCCGCCCCGAAACGGCCCATGGCGACTTCGCCCGCGCGTACCTCGCCACCGGTCTCGTGCCGCTGGGCAAGACCCGTCTCTCGGAGTTCGGCTTCAGTGCGTCGTGCGAGCATCCCCGGCTGGGCCCGGTGCGCAACCCGTGGAACCCCGTCTACACCGCGGGCGCCTCATCGTCGGGTTCGGGCGCTTTCGTCGCATCGGGGGTGGTGCCCATCGCCCACGCCAACGACGGGGGCGGCTCGATCCGGATCCCCGCCGCCTGTAACGGGCTGGTCGGTCTCAAGCCGACCCGAGGCCGCTTGCCGCAGGACAAGGACCTGCGGATGATGCCGCTGCGGATCGTGTCCGACGGGGTACTCACCCGATCGGTGCGTGACACCGCGGCGCTCTACCGGGAGATGGAGCGCGTCTATCGCAACCCCAAGCTGCCGCCGATCGGCGACGTGAGCCGCCCGGGCAAGCAGCGCCTGCGCATCGCGGTGTGCACACAGTCGGTCGTGCACGATGCCGGTCCGGAGATGACCGAGCTGACGCACAAGACCGCCGCACTGCTAGAGGAACTCGGCCACCAGATCACCGTGATCGGCAACCCGGTCCAGGCGCATTTCAAGGATGATTTCCTGCTGTACTGGGCATTCCTGGCGTATGCGTTGGTGCGCGGCGGGAAGCGCTCCTTCGGCCCGAGCTTCGACCGAGACAAGATGGACAATCTGACGCTGGGTCTGGAACGACACGCCTCCCGCAACCTCTATCGGGTCCCGGCGGCGATTGCCCGGCTGGCGCGGTCGCGGCGGATCACCGAGCGGCTGTCCAACAGCTACGACGCGGTGCTGATGCCGACCCTGGCCGAGCCCACCCTGGAGATCGGACGGCTCGACCCGACGGCGGACTACGAGCAGATCATCGATCGGCTGCTGGGCTGGGTGGCGTTCACCCCGCTGCAGAACGCCACCGGGGATCCGGCCATCTCGCTGCCGCTGGCCCAGACGGATGCCGGTCTTCCGGTGGGCATGATGCTGTCGGCGACCCGGGGCCGTGAAGCTCTGCTGCTGGAACTGGCCTACGAGCTCGAAGAGGCCAGGCCGTGGCCGCGCATTCAGGACCCGGCGCCGGCCGCCCCGCGCAAACGCGCGCGAAAAGCGGTGAAATAAGCTGGTTTTGAACTCGTCAGCGAAGGCTCACGACGAAATCCGTTGTGCCGGCGACATCATGACGTAACGCCGATCAGTGGGTGTTAACTCGCCTGACACCGCGATCTGCTCCAGGTGAAACACCCGGCTCGCAGCATTCCCTGCTGTGGAGACCGTAGCTTCGATACCGTCGTCTCAAGCATCCACAGCTCGTCGATCGCCGGAGATCGCGACTGCTGCGGTGCGGACCGGGGGCACCTTCGGGTGCCTGATGAGATTCGCACTGGCGAACATTCGTCGCCGGCCCGAACGGTTCGTGTTGTCGGTACTCGGGATCGCGCTCGCAATCGCCTGCGTCACCGTGGTGCGCACCATCTCGTCGAGTTTTGCTATCACCGGGGCTGATTCGGTCACCGAAGTGCTCGGCGGCGCCCAGCTGTGGGTGGTGCCGGCTGCTGGTGTGCACTACGACAACGAGGCCCGCGCTCTGGTTGCCGATGGACCGCCGCCGGTGCTCGACCTGCCCGACGGCTGGCATGGCCGGATGACGATCTCCGGAGTGACGGTGATCGACGGCGCTGCGGTGTCACTACGCGGTATCGACGAAATACCTTCTGGCAAAGTGGGTTTGGGCGCCGATCTGGCTGGTCGGTTAGGGGTCGCGTCCGGAGACGTGATCGACGTGGCGGGCCTGCCGCTCACCGCCGAGGTCTCCGGGCCGGGGGAGTCGATGACGGTGGCGCCGACTTTGGCGCGATTGTTGGTCGGCAACAACGGCTGGTGGACGGTGACCGCACCGCCGGGTGACGAACATCGCCGCGACCTCGCCGAAACCTTCGGCGCCGCTGTCGGGTTGCCGTTCACGGCGGATCCGTCGGTGCGCCCGGAGCCCGATGGACCTGGACTGATCTACGACACGGTCGGCGGATCGGGTCCGCTGAATTTCGAGCAGAAGTTCTCGGCACTGTTCTCCGGAAAAGTGACCGGCTCGACATTGGGGCTGATCTCCACCATCGGACTGGCGCTGGGCTTCGTCATCGCCGTCTCGTCCTTCCTGGCCGCAGTCGCCGAACGCAAGCGTGAGTTCGGGATCATGAGCAGCATCGGCCTGGCAGACGAAGTGCTGTATTTCTTCCTGGTCGAATCGGCGATCGTCTTCGTGGCGGCCTATGTGGTCGGCGTCCTCGGTGCGGGTCTTGCTGTGGCACTGGTTATTCCGGGGATCGCCACACCGACCGCATGGGCGCAGGCCGCAGGCATGGTGGCGGCGTTCCTGCCGGCGATGGCCATCGTCGGTGCCCTGGTGCCGGTGCACCGGCTCCTGCAACAACGTCCGGTCGACCTTCTGGGGGCAAGGTGATCGACAAGGGTCTGGCCTACGGCTGGTTGTCAGCGCGTCGGCGTATCCGCGAGATGGTGCTGCCAGTGGTGACCACCGCCACCGGTGCCTTCCTGGTGGTGCTGGTGTTCGGGATGTCGGCGGGCATTCGCGCACAGTCGGCCACCCTGGGGCACGCCGAGGAGATCAACCGGGCGGTGGTCCTGATCGCGGTGACAGTCCTGCTGGTCGGCGTCGTCGAAGTCGCGGTGGCGACCACCCGGACCGTGGCGCACCGAACCCGCGAACTCGGTGTGCTCGGCGCCAACGGCATTCCCCGGGCCCCCGTGGTCGCCGCCCTGCTTGTCGAACCGGTGGTGGCCGCCGTCCTTGGCGCCCTGCTCGGGGCGGTCTGTGCGGGTGTCACCGGAATCGTGGTCGCATTCGTGGGTTTGGCTCCCACCGGAGTCTCCTATGCCGGCCTGGCAGTCGGCGCGGTGATCGCCGTCGGGGTCAGCGTCGCCGCCGCAGTCGCAACGAGTTTCGTCCCTACCTTCAATGCCGCATCTCGTCCGCCCATCCGATCCCTGACCGCGGGAGGTTAATCCGATCATGACCGCACTCGACGACGCTGTAACCGTAGATGACACCGAGCTGCTCAACAAGCCCGTCATCGAGATCAGCAACGTGTGGAAACTGCACAAGCTCGGCGACGAGGTGGTCAAGGCCCTCGTCGCCGCTGAACTCCAGGTGATGCCGGGGGAGTTCGTCTGTCTGATGGGACCGAGCGGCAGCGGAAAGTCCACGCTGCTCAACATCATCGGCGGGCTGGACCGTCCGACGAAGGGCTCTGTCACGCTCAACGGACAGGACACCGGGCAACTGACCGAAAGCCAGTTCGCCGCGTTGCGCCACGACACCATCGGCTTCATATTCCAGAGTTACAACCTGATCCCGTTCCTGTCCGCGGTCGAGAACGTCGAACTGCCTCTGATGTTCGAGCCCTACGACCGGAAGTCGTTGCGCAAGCGCGCAACCGAACTGTTGGAGCTGGTGGGCCTCGGGCATCGGGTGCATCACCAGCCGACCAAGATGTCGGGCGGCGAACAGCAGCGCACCGCGATCGCGCGGTCACTGATCAGCAGCCCGACCCTGGTACTGGCCGACGAGCCGACGGCCAATCTCGACCACCGCACGGGGGAGACGGTGGTGCGCATGCTGCGCGACCTGTGCTCGACATTGGGCGTCACGGTCGTCGCAAGCACCCACGATCCCACGGTGGCCGACGAAGCGAGCCGTGTCGTCCGGATGCGAGACGGACAAATCGTCAACTGACTCAACCGTATTGGGAGAGGAATCAATGACTCAAGAATTGGAGACCGCGGCGCCGTCAGAGCGTGACAAGCTGATGACGACCGAGCTGGTCCCCGAACAGATCCTGCCCAAGGTGATGAGCACCTTCGGCCTGACCGCGGCCTACGTCTTCATCATCTGCTGGATCACCGGCTCCTCGGTGATGGCAACAGGTGGATGGACCGCCATCCCCATGTGGGTGCTGGGCATCCTCACATTCCTGGTCCCGGCCGGGATGGCCGTGGTGGAACTCGGCAATTTGTGGCCCGGGCAGGGCGGTGTCTACATCTGGGCCACCCGGACGATGGGGGAGACCTGGGGCTTCATCGGCGGCTACCTGTCGTGGGTGCCGGTGATCCTCAACGCCGCGTCATCGCCCGCGGTGGTTCTCTCGTTCCTGTTGTTGGCTTTCCACACCGAGCTCGGCGTGATGACGAGCGTCATCCTGCAACTGGCGATCCTGTGGACGGTTGTCGCCTTGGCGCTGGCGAAGCTCGCCGCCAACCAACGGATAATGAACGTTGTCTTCGTGGTGTTCGGCATCCTCGCGCTGACGATCTTCATCTCGGGTGTGCTCTTCGCGGTGAAGAATGGTTCGGCAACGCCGTTCAGTTGGTCCGAGGCGACGATTCCGAACTTCGCGGTATCGGGCTTCCTGTACGGCACCGTGCTGCTCTATCTGCTCGGTGTGGAGACGCCGTACAACATGGGTGCGGAGTTCCTGTCGGTGCGCAAGAGTGGCCCGCGAATGATCCTCTGGGGTTCGACAGCGCTGGTCGCCATCTACCTGCTGACGACGCTGGGCACCATGATGGCGCTGCCCACCGCAGAGATCGACGCCGTGACGGGTGTCATCGGCATGCTGGACGTCGCGGGATTCCCCGGGTTGATGGAGATCTGCGCAGTCGTACTCGCCTTGATCATCGTCGTCGCGTTGATGACGTATCAGGTGGCCTACTCACGATTGATCTTCGTCTCCGGTCTGGAGCGGCACCTGCCGCGCATCTTCACCCATCTCAACCCGCGCACTCGTAATCCGGTGTCCGCCATCCTGATCCAGGGCGTCATCTCGTCGATGCTCATCGTCGGCCTGTACTCGCAGAGCAGCCTGGTCAACACGACGATCTTCCTTCAGGGTGGCTTGTCGACCGTGTGGCTGCTTTCCGGCTTCTTCTTTCTCATCCCGGTCGTCATCGCCCGCAAGAAGTATGCCGATCGCTATGAGAACGAGACGTTCTGGCGCATCCCCGGCGGCATGGTCGGCGTCTGGATCACCGTCGTCGTCGGCACCCTGGGCACCATCGGGGGCGTCTACTACTCGTTCGCGAAATCTTGGCTCACCAGTGCCGGGGTCGGGGATGGCGAGTGGATGAAATGGGTCGGCAGCATCAGCGTCGGCATGTTCGCCCTCGGGCTGGTGGTCTACATCTTCGGCCGCCGCTCGGCACACAAGGTGTCACAGGAAGACTCCCTCGCGCATCTCGCGGTGTTCGACCTGACCGACGGCTCGACTGCAACCAAGGAGGTTTAGCTCGATGACCATGGACAGCACCCTGGTACCGGCCGGATCGGCCGAAGGCGCGACCCGCTATCCACTCGACCCGCTGACCGGCGCCGAGATCGAGGCGGCCGCAGCCGTCATCACCGGATCGGACTACGCCACACCGACATTGAAGTTCGTCATGATTCAGTTGGCCGAGCCGGCGAAGAATGTCACACTGCGCTTCGCGGGGCCGGCCGATGTTCCGCGCCGGGCGTTCGCGACGATGTACGACGGTGCCGCCAAGTTGATCTACGAAGCCGTCGTCGACCTCGACGCGAGGGTCATCGATTCGTGGACCCCGATTCCCGGCCGCTTCCCCTCCTACCTGGTCGAGCACATGACCGGGGTGGAAGAGAAGGTGCGGGAAGACCCCCGGTGGCAGGCGGCCATGCGCAAACGGGGCGTCACCGATTTCAGCCTGGCGATGATCGATCCGTGGCCGGCCGGCTACTACGGCGCACAGGACCACTACGAGAACTCGCCGTTGATCTGCCGGCCGCTGACCTTCATGCGCGCCGCGCCGTCGGAGAACGGCTACGCACGACCGGTCGAAGGCCTGATCGTCACCTTCGACCTGGACAACATGGTGGTCCTCGACATCGAGGACCACGGTGCGGTCCCGCTGCCGTCCGCGGGCGGTAACTATTCCGAGCAGTTCATGTTCAATCCGGACAACCGACCCGCGTTCACTCAGTTCCGCGACGACGTCAAGACCATCGACATCGCCCAGCCCCACGGGCCCAGCTTCACCGTCGACGGGTGGAACGTCACGTGGCAGAAATGGTCGCTGCGAGTCGGGTTCAACCCGCGCGAAGGCCTGGTGCTGCATGAGGTCACCTACACCGACCGCGGCGAGGTGCGGCCCGTCATGTATCGCGCAGCGCTGTCGGAAATGGTGGTGCCCTACGGCGATACGTCGCCGACCCACTGGAACAAGAACGTCTTCGACATGGGCGAGGTGGGGATGGGCTTCTCGGCCAACCCGCTGACCCTGGGCTGTGACTGTCTCGGTGAGATCTTCTACTTCGACGGCACCGTGAACGACTCGGACGGAAACGCGGTGACCATCCCCAACGCCATCTGTATGCACGAGGAGGACTACGGGATCTCCTGGAAGCACACCGATTTCCGCACCGGTGAGGTCGAGGTACGGCGGTCCCGTCGGTTGGTCATCTCGATGATCTGCACCGTCGGCAACTACGAGTACGGCTTCTTCTGGTACCTCTACAACGACGCGTCCATCGAGATGGAGGTCAAACTCACCGGAGTACTCACCACCGGGGCGATCACCGAAGGGGAGCCACCGCGCTGGGGCAAGATGGTGGCGCCGGGAATGTACGGACCCAACCATCAGCACTTCTTCAACTTCCGGATGGACATGAGCATCGACGGTCCGGGAAACAGTGTGTACGAGGTGGATTCGATCCCCGAGCCGAACCCGGAACTGAACCCACACCACAACGCCTGGATAACCCGCGACACACTGGTGGCCTCGGAGTCCGAAGGGGCCCGGGACTGGGAGCATTCGACCGGCCGGTACTGGAAGGTGGTCAATCCGTCCAAGCTCAACGAGTTCGGCGCACCGGTCGGCTACAAGCTGATGCCCAAGGACATCGTCCCGGTGATGGTGCAGGAGGGGTCGACGATCTACGATCGGGCCCGGTTCGTCCAGCACAACCTGTGGGTGACCCGCTATGACCCCAAGGAGCTCTACGCTGCGGGCGATTACATGTATCAGTGCGCCGAGGCCCAAGGGCTGCCGGAGTATGTGGCCGACGATGCGCCGCTGGAGGACACCGACGTCGTGCTCTGGTACACCGTGGGCGCGCACCACGTGGTGTGCCCGGAGGACTGGCCGGTGATGCCGTGCCACTACACCGGCTTCAAGCTCAAGCCGGTGGGTTTCTTCGACGGCAACCCGGCCCTGGATGTTCCACCCTCGCCGCCGGCGGCGTGCCACCACCACTGACGCGGCACGAGCAGCCACGTACGCGTACCCCGACCACAGCATGCTCAGGTACGTAAGTGTCTGCTCGTGCAGCAACCGGGCCTTATGCTCGTTCTCACGAGTAGATGGCGCGGCGGTTGCGCCCTCCTCTTATGATGGCCGGCGGGTACCGCCGAAACGGGGGGATGTGCATGGGTCTGGGAGACCAACCAGGTGACGGTTTCCAGCCGAGCGAGGAGGACCGGCCGGATCCGCGGCCCGGATCGATACGTTGGCAGGATCCGGCTACGACCACGCCGCGGCCGCCGACCGTGGCTGAGGCACGCCAGCGAGACAAGGCACAGAAGGCGCGCGAGGCCGCCGAAGAGTGGGCGAGGCAGCAGGAGGAGCAGCGCGAACGTCGCGCCGCCACCGGCAAAAAGGTTCTGATGGGCTCGGTGGCAGTGGTCGGTGTCGTCGGGGTGATCGCACTCGGCTACCACCTGTTGCACAAAGAGGAAATCGCGGCGTCGTGCGTCAAGGAGGGCACCAACGAGGTGGTGCCCGATTCGTATTGCTCCAGTGGCCACAGCGGTTCCGGGGGCACCTTCATCTACCTCGGCTCGCCGTACCGGTACTACTACGGCGGCAACAGCGGCGGGGTGGGCACGATTGCCCGGGGCGGGACCATCGAACAGCCCAAGGGCACCACGGCCAAGACCAAATCGGGGACGTCGATCTCGCGTGGCGGCTTCGGTTCGTCGTCGAGCTACGGCAAAAGCTCGGGGAGCTGAATGCGCCGTCAACGTAGTTCCCCGCGAGCCGGCTGGGAACAGATCGTCGCCGACCAGGGGATGTGCTACGGGACCCCGGCGCGCGACGCGGCCGGTGCCGACCGCCCGTACTGGGACGAGTCGGTGCACTACGTCTTCGACATGGACGAGGTGCTGTCGATCGAGGCCTCCGTGGAGGTGCTGCACTCGATGTGCCTCGAGGCCGTCGAGCACGTCGTGTTGACCGGGCGCTACCGCGACTTCGGGCTGCCCGAATGGAGCTGGGAGCACATCGAGAAGTCCTGGCGCCGTAGTGATCCGCACCTGTACGGTCGCTTCGACCTGCGCTACGACGGCCGCCGACCCCCGGTGCTGCTGGAGTACAACGCCGACACCCCGACCACACTGCTGGAGGCGGCGATCCTGCAGTGGCACTGGAAGACGGACGTCTATCCGGACGACGATCAGTGGAACTCGTTGCACGAGAAGCTGGTTGCCCGTTGGAGCGAGATCCGGGACCGCCTTCCGGGGGCCGAGACGTACTTCACCTGGTCGGGCGCCGAGCTCAGCGGCGAGGATCATGTGACGGTGGCCTACCTTCAGGAATGTGCGGCCGAGGCCGGCCTGAACACCGTGGGCCTGGCGATCGAGGACATCGGGTTCGACGCGGATCTAGACCGGTTCGTCGACCTCGCGGAAGCGCCCATGGACTCGATCTTCAAGCTCTACCCCTGGGAGTGGATGCTCGACGACGATTTCGGCCGCCGGGCCGTCGAATCGTTGCCGGCCATCATGTGGGTGGAACCGCTGTGGAAGACGTTGTTGAGCAACAAGGCGATCCTGGCGGTGCTGTGGGAGATGTATCCGGGGCACCCGAATCTGTTGCCCGCCTACGTCGATGACCCGCACGAGCTGACCGAGTACGTGCGCAAACCCAAACTGGGACGTGAGGGTGCCAACATCACCATCGTCGGGGCCGGGTACGAGACCGAGACCGGCGGCGTGTACGGCGAAGAGGGCTACGTGTACCAGCTGCTCGATCCGCTACCGCAATTCGACGATATGCGCCCGGCGTTGGGCGCGTGGATCGTCGGCGACGAATCCGCCGGACTCGGGATCCGCGAGACCTCCGGTCTCGTCACCGACAACGGCGCTGCCTTTGTGCCACACCGTATCCCGCAGTGATCTGGAAGGACTACCCCTATGACAACCACTCTGGTTGCGCTCGGCTCCGATTACTGGTCGGTCCTCGGCCACGGGGTGTCGGCGATCGTGCTGTACTCGATTGTCGGTGTGGCGCTGATGGTCCTGGGTTTCTACGTGATCGACTGGACCACTCCCGGTCCGTTGCGGACGTTGGTGCAGGCCGGGCGTCCCAACGCCGCCGCGGTGACCGCCTCCGGCGTGATATCGATGGCGTTCATCGTCGTGCTGGCCATCTACAGCTCGTCGGGTGACCTGATCCAGGGCCTGATCACCACGCTGGTGTTCGGCCTGTTGGGCATTGCGGCCCAGGCGTTCTCGGTCCGGCTGGTCGGCGCGATCAAGGGGATCGACATCGGCGGCGTCCTGGCCTCCGAAAGGTTCACCCCACAGGTCCTGGTCGTGACGGCTTCGTATGTGGCCTTCGGCCTGATCATCGCGGCCGCGATCCTCTGAGCGGTCACGGCTGTTACAGCGCGCGGCACACCTCGGCGGCGGCACGGGTCAATGCGGCGGGGCCGTCACGCAACGCCTGATCCAGCGGGGTGCCCGGCGCGGTGATCGCCACCAACTTGTCGACGCCGTTGGCCAGCAGGACCTCGGCGTCGGGGGCTACCCGGCCGCCGAAGATCACCACCCGGGCGCCGGTGCGCGCAGCCAACCGGGCGACGCCGAACGGCGTCTTGCCCAACATGGTCTGGGCGTCGACGCTGCCCTCCCCGGTGAACACCCAGTCGGCTCCGGTCAACGCCCTTTCCAGTCCCACGGTCTGGGCGATCACCTCGACGCCCGGGTCGCATTCGGCGGCAAGGAATTCCATCAGTCCGAAGCCCAGGCCGCCGGCGGCCCCGGCACCCGGCTGATCGGGTCGGGCGCGGCCGAGCGCGGTCTCGGTCACCTCGACCAGGCGGGTCAACGCGGATTCGAGGGTCGCGACGTCCGCCGGGGTGGCCCCTTTCTGCGGGCCGAAAACTGCACTGGCGCCGCCGGTTCCGAGCAGCGGCGCGGTCACGTCGGAGGCGATCCGGACGTTAACATCGGCCAGTCTGGGGTCAAGGCCCGAGACGTCGATGTGCTGCAGCCGTGCCAGTGCCGCGCCGCCGGGCGGCAACGCGGCACCGTCGGCGTCGGTGAAGGCGACGCCCAGGGCGGTGAGCATGCCGGCCCCGCCGTCATTGGTCGCCGAACCGCCGATGCCGACCAGCAACTCGGTCGCGCCGTGGTCCAGGGCCGAAGTGATCAACTGTCCGACGCCGAATGTGCCGGCGCGCAAAATATCCCGGTCAGACGGTGTCACCAGCTCCAGGCCGGAGGCGCTGGCCATCTCGATCACGGCCAGGCGGCGCCCGGCAACATGGCCGTAGGTGGCCGGGACCGGGCGGCCGAGCGGATCCTGCACCACCTCGGTGACGCGGTCACCACCGAGGGCGTCGACAACGGCGTCGACCGTGCCTTCACCACCGTCGGCCATCGGTACCCCGATGCACTCGGCATCGGGTAAGGCCGACCGGATGCCCTCGCGCATCGCCGCCACCGCTTGCGACGCGGTCATCGACTCCTTGAAGGAGTCCGGGGCCAGAACGATCTTCATCCGCCGGCGACATTACCGACTGTGTCGGCGCTCGGCACGGCAGAAGTCGGGACGGCTCAGGTGACTGCGTGCGCCAGGAGCCGTTTGAGTTCGCGTCGCTGCTCGGTGTCGAGGCGGTCGAGCACCTCGTCCTCGGCGGCGAGCACTGCCGCTTCGGCACGTTTGAGTAATTCGGCGCCCTCGGCGGTCAACTCGGCGGGCAGCGCCCGTCCCGAGTCGACGGTGGCCGGCCTGCGCACCGCGCCCCGGTCCTGAAGCCCGCGCACGACGCTGTTCATCGCCTGCGGTGACACGTTCGTGTGGCGGGCGAGTTCGGCGTTGGACTGGCCCGGGACCATCGACAGGATGCGCAAGCAGACGAACTCGGGCAGTTTGAGGCCCAGCGGTTGCAGCTGTGCGGCGACCCGTGGTTGCAGCACCGCGACCACGCGATACATCAAATATCCGAGTGGCTGTTCCTCCAGGATGCCGCCCATATCGGAGTTCATATCAAGCATATTGACACATATCAACCAGGTTGATATACCGGACGTATGACCACACCAAGCGAAATGTCAGACGCAATGTTCGAATCCGCTTACCGCGGTGAGGCTCCGGAGTTCGCCGGGGTGCGCCCGCCGTGGAGCATCGGCGAACCGCAGCCCGAGATCGCGGCACTGATCGCCGAGGGCAAGTTCCACGGCGAGGTGCTCGACGCCGGCTGCGGTGAGGCGGCCACGGCGCTCGACCTGGCCGAGCGCGGATTCGCCACGGTCGGGCTGGACCAGTCGGCCACCGCCATCGAGTTGGCCCGGGCCGAGGCCGCCAAACGCGGGCTGGCCAACGCCAGCTTCGAGGTGGCCGACATCAGCGCGTTCACCGGCTACGACGGTCGCTTCGGGACGATTGTGGACTCCACGCTGTTCCATTCCATGCCGGTCGAACTTCGCGAGGGCTACCAGCAGTCGATCGTGCGAGCCGCTGCTCCCGGCGCCTCCTACTTCGTGCTGGTGTTCGACAAGGGGACGATGGGCGATTCCGGACCGGCCAATCCGGTCAGCGAGGAGGAATTGCGCGAGGTCGTCGGCAAGTACTGGGTGATCGACGACGTGCGACCGGCCCGCATCCACGCCCACGTGCCGGCGGAATTCGCCAACTTCGCCGATTTCGCCCGAATGGACCTCCGCGACGAAGGTACCGACCGTAAATCCATGGCGGCCTGGTTGCTTCAGGCGCACCTGGGGTAGGCGCCGGCTGATCTGCGCCGCCGGCGACACTCGGTCCTCGAGAATTCACCCAAACTAGGTGTGCCGCCCGCCATAGGGCAGGATGGAGAGGCCGTCCAGGGGTAACCCGGGTGGCTCTCTACATGCGAGGAGTGCCGAGGAGACCGATGGCGGATCCGAATGTCGCCGGCGAGGGCGCAGCACCCATTCGTCCCTTCTATACAAGGGTTCTGCTGAAGCTCGGCGGAGAGATGTTCGGCGGTGGCCAGGTCGGCCTCGACCCCGACGTCGTGCATCAGGTGGCCCGCCAGATCGCCGCCGTGGTCCGAAGCGGAGTCCAGGTCGCGGTCGTGATCGGCGGCGGCAACTTCTTCCGCGGTGCGCAGCTGCAGCAGCGCGGCATGGAACGCACCCGCAGCGACTACATGGGCATGCTCGGCACTGTGATGAACAGCCTTGCGCTGCAGGACTTCCTGGAGAAGGAAGGCATCGACACCCGCGTGCAGACCGCCATCACCATGGGTCAGGTCGCCGAGCCGTACATCCCCCTGCGTGCCGTGCGGCACCTGGAAAAGGGTCGCGTCGTCATCTTCGGCGCCGGCATGGGACTTCCGTACTTCTCCACCGACACCACCGCTGCGCAGCGCGCCCTGGAAATCGGTGCTGAGGTGGTGCTGATGGCCAAGGCCGTCGACGGCGTCTACACCGCCGATCCACGGGAGGACCCGAACGCCGAGCTGCTCACCGAAGTCAGCCATCGCGAGGTCATCGACCGCGGCCTGCGGGTCGCCGATGCCACCGCCTTCAGCTTGTGCATGGACAACCGGATGCCGATGCTGGTGTTCAACCTCCTCACCGAAGGCAATATCGCCCGTGCGGTGGCGGGTGAGAAGATCGGAACACTGGTCACCACCACCTGACCTGCCGCGCACGCGAGGAGCAAGATCGATGGAGAACCCGAAGTGATCGACGAAACTCTCTTCGACGCCGAAGAGAAGATGGAAAAGGCCGTGAGTGTGGCCCGTGACGACCTGTCCACGATCCGGACCGGCCGCGCCAACCCGGGCATGTTCTCGCGGATCAACATCGAGTACTACGGGTCGATGACGCCGATCACGCAGATGGCGAGCATCAACGTTCCCGAGGCGCGCCTCGTCGTCATCAAGCCCTACGAGGCATCCCAGCTGAGGCCGATCGAGGACGCGATCCGCAACTCCGACCTCGGCGTCAACCCGACGAACGACGGCAACATCATCCGGATCTCCATCCCGCAGCTCACCGAGGAGCGCCGCCGCGACCTGGTCAAGCAGGCGAAATCCAAGGGCGAGGACGCCAAGGTGTCCGTGCGCAACATCCGTCGCAAGGCGATGGAAGAGCTCAGCCGGATCAAGAAGGACGGCGAGGCCGGCGAGGACGAAGTCGGGCGCGCGGAAAAGGACCTCGACAAATCCACCCACACCTACACCGGCCAGATCGACGAATTGGTCAAGCACAAGGAAGGCGAGTTGCTGGAGGTCTAGGCGACCTTCAGCACCCAAGTCCCGTGGCACAGACCGAGCCACCACAGAAGACCTCGCGCGCCGGCCGGGACCTGCCGGCCGCCATCACCGTCGGCGCAGTTCTCGGCGCCCTTGCGATAGGCACCCTGCTCTTCGCGCCCATCTGGTGGCTGCCGCTGCTGGCCATCGCCATCGCCATCGCCACCCACGAGGTGATCCGGCGGATGCGCGAACACGGCTATGCGCTGCCCACCGTGCCGCTGCTGCTCGGCGGGCAGGCGATGATCTGGCTGACCTGGCCGTTCGGGGCCGCGGGCCTACTGGGCGCGTACGGCGGGACCATCGTCGTCTGCATGGTGTGGCGTCTGATCGGCCAGGGGCTGGACCAGCAACCCGTCAATTACCTGCGCGATATCGCGGCCACGGTGCTGCTCGCCACGTGGGTGCCGATGTTTGCGGCCTTCACCGCCCTGCTCATTTTCGCCGACCACGGCGGTGTGCGGGTGTTCATCGTGATCGTGACGGTCGTCTTCGCCGACATCGGTGGTTACGTGGCGGGCGTCCTGTTCGGCAAGCACCTGCTGGCGCCGGCGATCAGCCCGAAGAAGTCCTGGGAGGGCCTGGGCGGTTCGCTGCTGTTCGGCGTCACCGCGGCTGTGCTCTCGGTGGCGTTCCTGTTGGACAAGCCGGCCTGGGTGGGCGTGCCGCTGGGCCTGTTGCTCGTGATCACCGGTGTGCTCGGTGATCTGGTGGAATCGCAGGTCAAACGCGACCTCGGCATCAAGGACATGGGCACGCTACTGCCCGGCCACGGCGGCATCATGGACCGGATCGACGCGATGCTGCCGTCCGCCGTCGTCGGCTGGATCGTGCTGACGCTGCTGGCGTAGGCCGCGTTCGCCGCGCGCGCCCGATGCGTTCAGCCAGCACGCGACCGCACCGAGGGCCAGTCCCGCGGCGATGCCTATGTTCACCCGCTCGCCGAGCATGAGCCAGGACAACACCCCTGCGACCGCGGGGATCACACAGAACAGCATCGCGACCGCCGAGGCTCCGTGCAGGTTGATGGCCCGCACGTACAGCGACACCCCGAGGATGGCGTTGAGCAGCACGACTCCGGCCACCGCCAGCGCGGCTTTGGTGGCGTCATGCACCTCGATCGGCGTGCTGAGCGCAAGCGCCAATGCGGGGATGAACGCGACGGCGTTCTGCACGGAGGTGGAGGCGCGGAAGTCGATATCAGAGCAGAACCGCTGTTGATAGACCCCGCCGGCAGCCAGACCGAGCAATGCGACCAGCAGCAATCCCACTGCCGGGTCGATTCCACCTGAGGTGACCAGTCGCGTCGCGCAGGCTGCCAGCACTGCGGCGATACCGAGCACCAACGCTGCGAGCCGGCGCGGCGTCAACCGGTCACCCAAGAACATCGCGGCCAGCAGTGCGGTCGCCACCGGGTTCATCGCAATGACAACCGCGCACAGCACCGCCGGCGCACCCTGCTGAATCGCGATGTAGAGCGCGCAGAACTGCACAGCCTGCATGAGCAGGCCCGCCATTGCGACGTGGAACAGCTTTCGGCCGGTGGGGAAGCTGACCCGGGCCAGCCCTGCCCAGGTGCCGAGGACCAACCCCGCGAGCCCGAAACGAACTGCCAACACCGCCATCGGGGAGAGGGCGTGCACGGCCAGGTTCCCGATCGGATAACCCAGGGCGTAGAAGAACGTCACGGTCGTCGCCGTGCGCATCGGCATCGGAGTGGGCGCCATGCCCCCCATCGTGAGCGACCCCCGTACACGCGGTCCAACGATTATCGGCAATCATGATCGATCGTTGATGCTAATCAATAAGGTGGAATAACTGCGTGGATGGAAGGAAATACCTGTTCTTTGATCGTAAGTACTGATCGGAGTACCTTGATCGCATGGGACAGGTGCTGGACATCGCACCGCTGCGCAGCCTGGTGGCGGTAGCGGACTGTGGCGGGTTTCACCGCGCCGCCGCGGTGTTGCACATGACGCAGTCCGCCGTCAGTCAGCACGTGCGGCGCATCGAAGCCGTCGTGGGCGGACCCGTCGTCGAACGGTCCGGCCGTGGTGTCGCCTTCACCGAACTGGGACATCGCGTCCTCGGTCACGCCCGGGCCATCCTCGCCGCGCACGACGCGGCGCTGACCGATCTCGGTGCGGCCGAGGAACAAGTGCTGCTGATCGGCGCGACCGAGCACGGCGCCGATGTCATGTTGCCCGCCCTCACGGCGGCGCTGGGCGAGCGGTTGCCCGACTGGCGGCTGCGGTTTCGTCTCGACCGCAATGTAACCCTGGCCGACGCCATCGAACACGGTCTGGTCGATCTTGCCGTGATGCTCGACGGTTCCGGACTGGATCCCGCCCATGCCTCCGGAACGCTTGCGCTGAAGTGGGTTTCGGGCCGCAGCTTCGCCGCTACGGCGAACCAGCCGTTGCCGGTGGTGATGTTCTCCGAACCGTGCACGTTGCGCGAACCCATGTTCGCCGCGCTCGATCGGTGCGGGACCGACTACCGCATCGCCGCCGAATCCGCGAACCTGTCCGGCCTGTTCGCAGCCGTGCGCTCTGGCTTGGGCGTGGCATTGCTGCCGATGATCGGCCGGCTGCCCGACGGACTGTGCCTGGCCGAGGGGTTGCCTCCGGCCAGCCGCGCATCCGTGTTCGTCCGCGGCCGCGCCGGGGTGGACACCGATGTCCTGGACACTGTTGAGCGGACCGTTCACGACGTTCTCGCCGGACAAGCCTGATACTGGAAAAGACATGAAGCAGGAATTGGTCTTCGAAGCCCCGCGCCGCGGCATGCCGCCGCAGCACCTTGCCGATCTCGACGAGGACGGCCGTATCGCTGCCGTCACCGATCTGGGTCTGCCGAAATTTCGGGCCAAACAGCTGGCCAATCAGTACTACGGCCGTCTGATCGCCGACCCGCAGCAGATGACCGACCTGCCCGCCGCCGTGCGCGACCAAGTGGCCGGGGCCCTGTTCCCGACACTGATCGATCCGGTGAAGCAGATCCAGTGCGACGCGGGGGAGACCCGCAAGACGCTGTGGCGCGCGGGCGACGGCACGACATTCGAGTCGGTGCTGATGCGCTATCCGCAGCGCAACACGGTGTGTATCTCCTCGCAGGCCGGCTGCGGCATGGCCTGCCCATTCTGTGCCACCGGCCAGGGCGGCCTGAAGCGCAACCTGTCCACCGCCGAGATCCTCGAACAGGTCCGGGCGGCGTCGTCGGCCATGCGGTCCGAACATGACGGGCGGCTTTCCAACATCGTGTTCATGGGCATGGGCGAGCCGCTGGCCAACTACAACCGGGTGTTGGCCGCCGTGAAGCGCATCATCGCGCCCCCGCCGAATGGTTTCGGCATCAGCGCGCGGTCGGTGACGGTGTCGACGGTCGGTCTGGCCCCGGCCATCCGCAAGCTCGCCGACGAGCGCCTCGGTGTCACACTCGCCGTGTCGCTGCACACCCCCGACGACGAACTCCGCGACACCCTGGTGCCGGTCAACAACCGGTGGAGCGTCGACGAGGTCCTCGATGCCGCGCGCTACTACGCCGACGTCACCGGCCGGCGGGTGTCCATCGAGTACGCGTTGATCCGCGATATCAACGACCAGCCTTGGCGCGCAGACCTTCTCGGCAAGAAGCTGCACAGCAAGCTGGGCCAGCTGGTACACGTCAACCTGATCCCGCTCAACCCGACTCCGGGCAGCAAGTGGGACGCCAGTCCCAAACCCGCCGAGCGGGAGTTCGTCAAACGCGTTCAGGCCAAGGGCGTTTCGTGCACCGTGCGTGATACCCGCGGGCGCGAGATCGCCGCGGCCTGCGGCCAGCTGGCCGCTGAAGGCTGATTTTCTGCATCGAGACTGCGCACAGATCGCCTTTTTGTGGAAAATGGCGATCTGTGCGCAGTCTCGGTGGGCTGTACGCAGTCTCGGGACCTGGGACCTGGGACCTGGGACCTGGGACCTGGGACCTGGGACCTAGGACTTCGTCGGCGCGTTGGTGAACCACAGGTTCTCCTCGCGCAAGTGACGGCTGCGCCAGCCATCTGGCGTGCGCACCAACTCGTGGTGGTAGTACCCACCGCACGCACTCATCTCGGCAATCCCCGGCAACTGCATGGGGTTGTAGAACATCGCCCGCACCGTTGCGGTGTCGCCGTCGCCGTCGAGAATCTCGATGTTGGTGATGTAGTGCATGCTCCACGGGATGACGCCGAAGTTGGCGGCGAACCAGTCGACCACCTCGTCACGGGTCCCCACGATGGCGCCCGCCGACGAATAGTCGATGTGGGCGTCCTCGGTGAACACCGACCGGTACAGCTCCCAGTCCTTGGAGTCGACGGCCCGGGCATACCGGTACAGCAGGGCCGAGATCTCGCAAGCTTCGCTCGGATCCATGGTTCGCTCGCAAGATTCGCTCGGATCCATGGTTCGCTCGCAAGCTTCGCTCACTCGGGCATCCCGATGGTCTTGGATTCGAAGTACTCCTTGAAGCCTTCCTCGCCGTTACGTCGGCCCAGACCGCTCTGCTTGGAACCGCCGAACGGGCTGTTGATGCCGAAGTGGCTGCGGCTGTTGATGGTGACGTTGCCGGTCCGGATCCGACGCGCGACGGCGAACGCCCGGTCGACGTCACCGGACGAAACCTCCCCGGACAGGCCGTAAATGGAGTTGTTGGCGATGGCGACCGCTTCGTCGTCGGAGTCATACGGCGTGACTGTCAGCACGGGTCCGAAGATCTCCTCCTGGGCGACCTGCGAATCGGGGTCGACGTCGGCGAGAAGCGTAGGGGACACGTAGTAACCAGTGGGGAGGTTTTCCGGTATCCCACCGCCGGTGACCAGGCGGGCGCCGGAATCGATGCCCGATTTGATCAGCCCGAGCACCTTCTCGCGCTGAGTGGCGCTGATCTGTGGACCCTGCATGATGCCCGGGGTCCACGGGTCGCCGACCGGGAAGTTCTCCATCGCTCCTTTGAGTAGTGCGACGCCCTCGTCGTAGCGGCTGCGGGGGAGCAGGATTCGGCTGGGCAGGATGCAGGACTGCCCGCTCATGACACAGGCCATCATCGCCGCGATGGGCAGTGCCGAGTTGAAGTCCGCGTCATCGAGCACGATGTGGGCGGACTTGCCGCCCAGTTCGAGCATCGTCTTCTTGACCGTCGGCGCGCCGGCGGCCAAGATGGCGCGCCCGGTCGCCGTCGACCCGGTGAAGGTGATCATGTCGACCCGCGGGTCCGCCGACAGCGCGGCGCCCACCTCGTTGGCATTGGATACCACGACATTGAAGACACCGGCCGGGATGTCGGTGTGCTCGGCGACGATGCGGCCCAGCTCGGTGCCCGACCAGGGGGTGAGTTGCGCGGGCTTGAGCACCACGGTGTTGCCCGCCATCAGCGCCGGAACCGTTTCGGCGATGTTGAGGTAGAACGGGACGTTCCACGGAGTGATGGCGCCGACGACGCCGACCGGCTCGTAGGCGATCTTGCGCCGCGCCGGTCCGAGCTGGGTTTGGTGGACGCCGTTGTCGACGACGTACTCGAAGTTCCTGCCGTGCTCGGCCCAGTGCTTGACCTCGCCGATCGGGTCCTCGATCTGCGAACCGGTGACGGTGACCGGGCAGCCGACCTCCGTGACCAGCACCCGCCGCAGCCGCTCCTTCTCGGCGTCGAGCGCATCGTGCAGCTGCATCAGGCAGTGGTGGCGGAACTCGACGTCGCGGCTCCAGTCGGTCTCGTCGAAGGCCCGTCTCGCGGCGCCGACGGCCCGTTCGATGTCGGCCACCGTGCCGTCGGTGGCCTGGCCCGCCACCTGCTCGCTGGCGGGGTGGACGACGTCGAACTTCGCGCCGCTGCTGGTGTATTGGAGTTCCCCGTCGATGAGCATCCGCTCGTCACCGGCGAGCACGCCGGTGTCGCTCTGCACCTGAGTCATGCCGATAGCTTTACAAAAATTGCGAGTCGTGTCACCCCTTGAATCAAGGATTGACCGATTGGCAAGTCTCTGCGATCGTAGAGTGCCATTGATCAGAGGGCGGGAGGTGCCGACGGGTAGAGCCGAGGTAGAAGCAGGTCAGATGGAGTCAGGCTGTTTGATGCCGACGGCATGGCGCAGCTGCGCCAGGAACTGGTCGCCGTCATCGCTTCGCACGATGTAGTGCGAGACCGCCACCCGGATCGCGGTGGCAGCCTTGACCGGGGCGTTGGCGCCCGACAGCAGCTTGAGCAGCCGCGCCCGCATCAGGGGGATAACGTTGGCCAACTGTGCGATCACGACTTCGGGCTCGATGTCGACGAGCCGGACCCCGGAATACGACTGCTGATATTGCACGATGAAACGTAGTGCGGCATCGAGCTTCTCGCTGCCCCGCAAGCCCACGGTGGCGCGGCTCATACCGTGGTCGAACATCTCGCGTTCATAGGTACCGAACGCGTCGAGAAGTTCCTGTTTGTCGGCGAACCAGCGGTACAGCGTGGGCCGGGAAACGCCCGCCTGCAACGCCACCTCGGAAAGGCTCAGCTTGGTCTGGCCGCTGCGGGCCAGCACCTCGGCGGTCGCGACCAGGATTCGGTGGCGCGTCGAGGTGTCTTCGACGGATACGTCCCGCTGCGCGGGTAGAGGTTCATTCACGTCCAGGCCTTGGTTGATCGTGGTTCACCAAATGGTAGGACCATCACAGCAACTTCTTGAGTATCGCCACAGTCTCAAGGTCCGCCAAGGCTGCCACGCCCCGTCTGGCACCTTCCAGCGCGATGCCTTCATCCTGCATACCGCCGAGTCCGGCGGTGATGACAGGTGCCGCGTAGGCATAGATCGCGCCCAGGCGGTAACGCTCCCACAACTCGTCGTGGCCCAGCGTCGGGCCGCCGGCCGCCGCCAGTGCGCGTCGGTATTCGTCGAGCAGGTCACGTTCGGCGGCTTGCCGGTCGGCCGTGGTCATGCAGGTGACCAGGGTGTATGCCAGCTCCCGGCCGGGATGGCCCCGGCGGACGGCCTGCCAGTCGAGCAGGCCCGCCTCGCCGTTGCGGAAGAACAGGTTGCCCGGGTGGGCGTCACCGTGCATCACGGTGTGCGGCGGCCGGTCGAGTAGCTGCGCCGCCGCCCGGTAATTCTCGTCGATGAACCGTCCGTCGCCCACCGGAATGTCGGTCTTCTCGGCCAGTCGTTTGGTCGACAGCTTGAGCAGTGCACCGGTCATCAGTGAGGTGTGGTCGCCCGATGCCGAGTACAGCCAGCCCAGCGGCCCCTCGCCGCTGCGTGCCGGTAACCGTCCCCAGAACGCGGCGTGGACGTGGGCGAGCAGCTCGACAGTCGCGGCGGCCCGGTCCTTGTCCGGCGGGTGCAGGGTGTCGGTGAACTCGCAGGGGCTGAGCGTCAAGTCTTCCAGCACCAGCACGTACCGCCCGGTCAGTGGATCGAAGGTCGCGCCGTAGGAGCGGGGAACCCCGGGCAGGCCGTCGGCCAGCTGTTGGTAGAAGCGCACCTCGGTGTGCCCCAGCCGGCCCAACTCGCCCATCATCCGGGTGGCCGCGGTTTCGGCCGGCATCTTGACGAACACCGATTCCGGGATGTCGTCGCGCGGGTCGCCCGACAGAGCGAGCCGGGCGCGCGACGACGTGCCTGCGTCGCCGCCGATCACGGACACCGATTCGATCTTGCGCCCGGTGAGCCGCGACAGGTAGGCCGCGTCGAGGCTGCCGATGTGCCGGGGTAGTGAGCGCATGCGCCCGATGGCCGCGTCGGTTGCGATACGTTGCACGCCGTGGCTGACATGTGCGGCCAGGCCGGCGACAGGGACGAGACGGCGGCCCGGTGTGAACATTGGCCAAGTTTACAAATTTCGGTGAGATTGTAAAGCGATTTCGGGAGGAGCGGCGATGGCGGGTCCGATGGAAGGGTTTCGGGTCGTCGAGTTGGGCGTCTGGGTTGCTGCGCCGGCGGCGGGTGCGCTACTGGCTGACTGGGGCGCTGACGTCATCAAGATCGAACCGCCGTCGGGTGACCCGGCGAGAACCTTCGGCCGGATGCTCGGCCTGGATCCCGATCTGGGCGTGGCGGCCAACCCGCCCTTCGAGATGGACAACCGATCCAAACGCAGCATCGTCCTCGATCTCGGCACCGCCGAAGGGCGGGGCACCGCCATGGAATTGCTTTCCACCGCAGATGTTTTCCTGACGAATGTGCGTCCCGCGGCGCTGCGTCGGCTGGAACTCGACTTCGAGACCGTCGCGGCCAGAAATCCCCGCTTGGTGTACGGCCTGGTCACCGGATACGGCCTGACCGGACCGGAGGCGGATCGGGCGGCCTACGACGTTGCCGCGTTCTGGGCCCGGGCCGGACTGGCCGACCTGCTCACCCGGCCCGGGGATACTCCGCCGTTTCAGCGCGGCGGGATGGGGGACCACTCCGCGGGAATGACGCTGGCGGCTGCGGTCTGCGCTGCACTTCTGGCCCGAAATCGCACGGGGACAGGTCAATTGGTCAGCACTTCGCTCTACCGGCAGGGTGCCTACACAGTCAGCTTCGATCTCAACACCGTGCTGATGAGCGGTGAGCAGATCGCCATCGGTCAGCGTGAGGCGATGGCCAACCCGTGCATGAACAACTACACCGCCGGTGACGGCAAACGCTTCTGGATCGTCGGGTTGCAGGGGGATCGGCACTGGCCCGCACTGTGCCGGGTGGTGACCCGCGAAGACTGGCTGACCGACCCGCGGTTCGCGACGGCGCGCGACCGATACGTCAACGCGCGCGAGCTGATCGCCGAGTTGGACGCCATCTTCGTCGGCCATCCGATGGATCACTGGGCCCCGTTGTTCGACGGTGAGCCAGACTTCTTCTGGTCACCGATCAACAGCCTCGACGACGTCATCGCCGATGAGCAGTTCCACGCCGCCGGAGGCATTGTCGAAGTGCCCGACGGGATTTCGACGGTGCCGATGGTGGCCAGCCCGGCCGACTTCTCGGCCACCCCATGGCAGCCGCGCATGGTCGCCCCGGCACTCGGAGCGCACACCGACGAGATCCTGGCCGAACTGCGCGGCGGTCAGGATCGCTGAGCGTTGATGCCCGCGAGCAGTTCATCGAGCTGCTCGCGGGTGACCTTGCCGGCCGAGAATCCGACCATCCGCCCGATCGGCACCGATTCCAGCATCCGCAGGAGATTGTTGCCGAGCGCGGAATCGGCCGCGCCGAACGGGGATGCGTTCCCCAGGACCGTCAGGATCGTCTTCGCTGCCACGGGGTCGGCGAGCAGTTCGCCCAGCGTCGAGTCACGGGTAAACGGGCGCGTCGGCTCGTCGCCGTCCAGGGGCACCGTCGCGGTCAGCCGGATATCCCGGCTCGACGCGCCGACCGACACCGCATACTCGCCGGTCTCGACCACCCAGCGGCCGGCCTCCGTGCTCCAGAACGCGAGATCGGTTCGGTCGATGGGGATTTCGACGGTCTGTCCTTGTCCTTGGTCGAGGGTTACCGAAGCGAATCCGGCCAACCATCGCGCCGGTCTGCCGACGCGGGAGTCGGGTAGTCCGGCGTAGGCCTGCGCCACCTCCCGGCCCGGTCGGTTGCCGGTGTTGGTGACCGTCACGCGCACGGCCACACCCGCACCGGCGGCGGTGAGCTCAAGATCCGAGTACTCGAACCGGGTGTAGGACAGGCCGTGGCCGAACGGGAACGCCACCGGCATATCGCGGGAGTCGTACCAGCGGTAGCCGACGAACATCCGCTCGCCGTAGACGGTATGGCCGGATTCGGACGGAAAGTTCAGGTAGGCCGGGGAATCCTGCAGCCGTAGCGGCACGGTCTCGGCCAGCCGGCCCGAGGGATTCACCACGCCGAACAGCACATCGGCGAGTGCGCCGCCGCCGGCCTGCCCGAGCAGCGCCCCGTCCACGACCGCCGGGGCCAGACCGGCGACGGCGTCGAGGCGCACCACGCCGCCATGGGCCAGCACCACCACGGTGCGCGGCTGGACTTCGACCACGGCACGCAGCAGGTCGAGTTGGGCGGCGGGCAGGTCGATGTGCTCGCGGTCGTAACCCTCGGACTCCTCTTCGGCGGTGAGGCCGAGGAATACGATTGCGGTTTCCGCAGATTCAGCGGCCGCGGCAGCGGCGGCCGTGTCGGTTCCGGGGCAGTAGGTGACCGCGTGATCACCGGCCAGCCTTCGGATCTCGTCCAGCGGAATGTCGACGCGGGTCGGGTTCACATGGGAACTGCCGCCGCCCTGGTACCGGGGCTCTTGGGCGAACCCGCCGATGACCGCCAGCGGTGACGGCGCCAATGGCAGCAGATCCCGGTCGTTCTTCAACAACACGATGGCTCGTTGGGCCGCCTCGCGGGCCAGCCCGTGATGGTCGTCGATATCGAATGATGATGCGGAGGTGTCTGTTTGGGTGACCCGCTGGGCCAGAGCCGCCACCCGTGCAGCGGCGCGGGCGACGGCAGCCGCGTCCAGCGTGCCGGCACCTACCGCGCTCACGACCTCGGCGTCGGAGATCCCGCCGGTGCTCGGCATCTCCAGATCCAGGCCCGCCGCCACGGCCGCCGGCCGGTCGGCCACCGCACCCCAGTCGCTGACGACCACGCCGTCGAAACCCCATTCGTCACGTAGCACTGTGGTCAGCAGCCAGGTGTTCTCGGCCGCGTGGACCCCGTTGATCCGGTTGTAGGAGCACATCACCGTCCACGGGCGGCCTTGGCGCACCGCGATTTCGAAACTACGCAGGTAGATCTCACGCAACGTGCGGAGGTCGACGTCGGAGCTGGCGCGCATCCGATCGTGCTCGGCATTGTTGGCCGCGAAATGTTTCAGCGACGCGCCGACGCCGCGGCCCTGCACGCCGCGCACCCAGGCCGCGCCGAGCGTCCCGGACAAGAGCGGATCTTCCGAGTAGTACTCGAAGTTGCGCCCGCAGCGTGGGTCACGCTTGATGTTGACTCCGGGGCCGAGCAGCACGTGTACGCCCAGGGCGCGGCTTTCGTCGCCCAGCGCCTGACCGATCCGTTCCACCAACTCGGGATCCCAGGTCTGGCTGAGCCCGACCGCGGGAGGAAAGCAGGTCGCCGGTTCACTGCCGGATATACCCAGATGATCTGTTGCACTGCCGGATTGGCGACGAACGCCGTGCGGTCCGTCGGTCAGCATGATCGCCGGCACCGGGTCGATCGGTTTGGTGGCCCAGAAGCTCGCGCCGCTGCCCAGCGCGGCCTGGTCGGCCAGGTCGAGTCCGGCGATGGGATCAGGAGAGTGCGTCACCGCCGCCAGCGTAGCGTCGGGTGCGCTTTTCCCTGGTCAACGCTGGGGCTTCGCCCCGGCGGCATGCCGCAGTTGCGCAAGAAAGTCGTCGGCGTCGTCGCTGCGCACCAGGTAATGGCAGACCGCCACCCGCACCGCGGTCGCCGCGGCGATGTCGGCGTCCGGCCCGGTGGTCAGCCGTTGGAGGCGTTCCCGCATCAGCGGGATGACCTGGGTGAGGCGTTTGATGACATGTTCGGGCTCGATGTCGACCATGCGCAGGCCCGGGTAGGACTGCTGGTATTCGACGACCGTTCGCAGCGCCGCATCCAGATGCTCGTTGTCCGGCAAATCGGCGGAGGCCTGCGCAACGGCGTGCTCGTAGTACTTGCGTTCCCACACCACGAATGCGTCGAGCAGTTCCTGTTTGGAGGCGAACCAGCGGTAGAGCGTCGGCCGGGACACCCCGGCCTGCTGGGCCACCTCGGACAGGCTGAGCTTTGTCATCCCGTTCGCCCCGAGCACCTCGGCGGTGGCGGCCAGGATTCGTCCGCGGGTACTGCTCTCGTCGTCGACCGACGATATTTCCGCCATGCCCACAGCTTTACAAACTATCGACGAACTGTCACGCTAATTCGTGCCGCGACATGGTCGTCGGGCGCCGTGCAGGAGGGAACCCCCGTGACAGTTGCCAGCTCACCGCGGGCACGCGAATACAGCCCATTCGACATCACGTCACACGATTTCTGGAGCCAGCCGTTCGCCGAACGCGACGAGACTTTCGCACAGTTACGTGCCGGTGACGGCCTGAGTTGGCATCAGCCGCTGTCGTCACTGTTCGATGTCGAAGAACCCGGCTTCTGGGCGGTGACGCGCCGCGCGGACATTCAGTTCGTCAGCCAGCACCCCGAGCTGTTCACCTCGACCCGGGGCGTGGCGCTGGATCCGATGCCGGCCGAGGTGCAGAAGTTCGCCACGTTCTTCCTGATGATGGATCCGCCGGAACACACCACGTACCGCCGCCTGATCAGCTCGGCGTTCACCCCGCGCAATGTGCGCCGGATCGAAGAGCAGATCCACGCCAACGCGGTCGCCGTCGTCGACGACCTGATCGGTGCCGGCGATGTCGATTTCGTCGAGGCCTGCTCGGCGCAGCTGCCGATGCGGACGATCTCCGACATGCTCGGTGTGCCCACCGCCGATCAGCCGGCGCTTGCCAAGGCTGCCGAAAAGCTGTTCAGCATGAGCGATGACGAGTTCTCCTCGCTCGAAGAGCGGGCCATGGCCACGATCAACGAGATCATGCTGATCTCGAGCACCGGGGTGGAGCTGGCCAAATTCCGGCGGGCCAATCCCGGTGACGACCTGATGACCAGCATCGTCAACGCCGAAGTCGACGGCCACCGGCTGACCGACGAAGAGATCGGGGCATTCCTGATCCTGCTGGCCTCGGCCGGCAACGACACCACCAAGCAGACCGCCACCCACGCGATGATGGCCCTGGCTGCCAACCCTGACCAAAGGGATTGGCTGCTCGAGGATTTCGACAACCGGATCGGCATGGCCACCGAGGAATTCGTGCGGTGGGCCACCCCGGTGATCCAGTTCGCCCGTCACGCCACCGAAGACGTCGAGTTGGCCGGCCAGCAGATCAGGGCCGGCGACAAGGTGGGCTTGTTCTACTGCTCGGGCAATCGGGACGAGTCGGTGTTCACCGAGCCCGGTCGCTTCGATCTGAGCCGTTCGCCCAACCCGCAGGTCGGGTTCGGCGGCGGCGGTCCGCACTTCTGTCTGGGCAACCAATTGGCCAAGACCGAGTTGCGGCACCTCTTCCGCGAGTTGCTGACCCGGCTCAAAACCATCGAGTTCGGTGAGCCGGAAATGCTGTACAGCAGCTTCGTGCACGGCATCAAGCGCGTGCCTGCGCACATCGCGTAGGGCGCGACAAGATGCGTGTCGAAGTCGATCTGGGCAAGTGCACCGGGCACGGCATCTGCGAATCGATCGCCGAGGACGTGTTCGAGGTTTCCGACGAGGGCCTGGTGCACATCCACGGCGATGATCACCCGGAGAGCGACCGGGAACGGTTGCAGCAGGCCGTGACTCAATGCCCGGCGACGGCCCTGCGGATGCAGGGCTGAACGTTCAGGCGGCGGCCACCGGCACCCGGCCGGGACCGCGCACGGTGTAGTTGGTGCCGTAGTCCAGCGGACCGGCCACCTGCCAGTCGCCGACGGTATCGATCAACTCTTCGAGGAAGATCTGGGCCTCCAGTCGGGCCAGGTTCATGCCCAGGCAGCTGTGCAGGCCGAAGGCGAATCCCAGGTGGGACAGCTTGCGCCGGGTGATGTCGAAATCGTCGGGGCGCTCCCAGCGCCGCGGATCGCGATTGGCCGCCCCCAGCAGCAGGGTGATTCGGTCACCGTCGGCCATGGCGACGTCACCGACTGCGGCAGATTCGCCCACCGCATCGCGGAAGATGGAGTGCGACACCGTTTCCAGGCGGTGTACTTCTTCCGCCGCGTCGAGCGCCAGAGTGCGATCGGCCTGCAGGATGCGACGCTGATCCGGGTGGACGGCCAGGGTCGCCACGATCTGGGCGAGCAGTTTGGCGGTGGTCTCGTTGCCGGCGAACACCAATTGGGTGTTGCTCGCGACGATCTCCTGTTCTGTCATGTGCTCACACGCATATTCGTGGCCCACCATGGTCCCGATCAGGTCCCACTCGTCGGCGGCTGGGCAGGCACGGCGGGGCAGCTGTTCACGAATGTAGGTATTCAGTTGGGCCGTCGCGTGTTTCCCGGCGGCGATCAACTCCGCACCGTGTTCGCCGGGCATGCTGTAACCCTCCGCGGACGCACCCATCGCATCGCTCCATGCGGTGAACTGGTCAACCATCTCCGGCTCTACTCCGAGCATGTGCGCGATCACCTCGGTCGGGATGCCGCGGGTGAGCTCGGAGACCACCTCGACGGTCTCCCCGTCACGCAGCCTGGCGGCGACGGGTTCCAGCCGGGCCCGCACGATCTCGGTGATCACCGGACGGAGCCGGGCCAGAGTTCTGGGTCGGAAATCACCGGACCAGATCGACCTGATCTGGTCATGATGCGGGCCGTCGTAGAACTCCATCGTCGGTCCGCCGAACACCGCCGCGTGCTCGATCTGGCCGCGCTCGGAGCCGAATGTCGCAGGTGTACTGAGGATCTGCTTGACCAGGTCGAACTCGCCGACCATCCAGCGGTTGATCCGCTCGTTGAAGACCACTCCGCCGAGTTCCCGGATCTCGCGGTAGCGCGCCCAGGGATCGGCGACGAACGCCGGGTCGGTTGTGTCGAACGACAGCAGCGGAAAATGGGTCGCAACCATAGCTGTCATGTTGACAATTGTGTGCAATTCTGTAAATCGTGAGTTTCAAAGACCTCGGCCGCCAACTGTCCAACTGGGGCCGATGGGGACCCGATGACCAGATCGGCACCCTCAACCTCGTCGAGCCGCGCCACGTGCACGCCGCAGCGCGTGAGGTTCGTTCGGGCAAGGTGTTCCAGCTGAGCATCCCCGTCGGCAAGGACGGGCCGCAGAGCGGTCTGGGCGGCCGGCTCAACCCGGTGCACCTGATGTCCATGCAACCCGGGGATTGGGATCCGCACGGTCTGCAGGTCGCCGATGACTGGATCATCATGCCGCTGCAATCCGGCACCCAGTGGGACGCGCTGTCGCACATCGCCTACGACGGCAAGCTGTACAACGGCCACTCCGCCGACGAGGTCGGCACCCGAGCCGGGGCGCGTCGGTTGGCCGTCGACGCCTTTACCGACCGGATCGCCGGACGCGGCGTGATGCTGGACATCGCCCGACTGCACGGGGTGGACTGGCTCGAGGGCGGTACCGCCATCACCCCGGCCGACCTCGAGGCCGCCGAGCAGGCGCAGGGCGTCACCGTCGGCGAAGCCGATTTCCTGCTGGTGCGTACCGGTTGGCGGGGCCGGTTGCTGGCGCAGGGGCGTGACGGGTGGATGTCCACGGAACCGGGTCTGGGCATCGATTGCGCTCGCTGGTTGCGGGACCGAGGTGTCGCGGCGGTCGGTAGCGACAACTGGGCCATCGAGGTGGTTCCCAGTGAGACAGGGGAGACGCTGCCACTGCATTGCGTCCTGATCCGCGACATGGGCATGCCGCTGGCCGAGATCCTCGACCTGGACGATCTGAGCGCCGACTGTGCCCGTGACGGCGTCTGGAGTTTCCTGTTCGTGGCCCCACCGCTGCACGTCAGCAATGCGGTCGGTGCGCCGACCACGCCCATCGCGATCAAATGAGCCCGGCGTTTCAGTACCGGCTGCGTACCCCGACCCCGCTCGTCAGTGTCGAGGACTATCGCCGCGCGGCGCGGCGGGCCCTGCCTGCGATGGTGTGGGCGTATCTCGACGGCGGTGCCGAGGATGAGCGGACCTTGCGGGACAATCGCAGTGCCTTCGCGAATTGGCAGTTGCGCCAACGGGTTCTGGCTGGTCACTCCGGGGCCGATCTGGGCGTGACGACCGACGGACAACACCTTGAGCTGCCGGTGCTGCTGGCACCTACTGGGCTCACCGGGCTGGCCCACTGGTCGGGCGAACTGGCTGCCGCGCAAGCCGCCGAACTCGCCGGTACCCGGCTGATTTTGTCGACGGCGTCGTCGTACTCCATCGAAGAGGTGGCGGCCGGCACCTCGGCGGATCACTGGTTTCAGCTCTACCCCTGGGGAGATGGCACGTTCTCGGATTCCATGCTCAGCCGGGCGTGCGACGCGGGCTACCGCACCCTGGTGGTGACCGTCGATGTTCCGGTGCAGGGCAACAGAACCGGGGAGCGACGCACGGGCATGGGACACCCGCCGATCCTGACGCCACGGCGCATCGCCGACGCCGCGATACGGCCGCACTGGTGGTACGGGCTGCTGCGGCACCAGCGGATGACGATGCGCAATCTGACCCACACCGCAGGTGCGAGGGGCGCCGTCGAATCCGTCGGCATCCAGAACCGCCGGATCCGTTCCGACCTGAGCTGGCGCGACGTGGCGGTGCTACGCGAGCGTTGGAACGGACCGTTCGTGGTCAAGGGGGTTCTGGAGCCCGAGGACGCGGTGCGTGCCGTCGACGAGGTAGGTGCCACCGGTTTGGTGGTGTCCAATCACGGTGGGCGCCAACTCAATGGCGCGATCGCCTCACTCGACGCACTCCCCGGTATCGCCGACGCCGTCGGTGATCGCGCCACCGTGCTGCTCGACGGCGGCGTACGGACCGGCAGCGACATCGTCACGGCACTGGCCCTGGGGGCCGACGCGGTGCTGATCGGCAGGCCCTACATCTACGGGCTGGCCGTGGCCGGCGGCGCCGGGGTGGGTGCGGTGCTCGACATCCTGGCCGCCGAGATCCGCTCGACGCTGACCCTGATGGGCGTGGCCGGCGTGGCCGACCTCGACCGCGATTCGCTGATCGCCCGCTAGTTGCGGGGAGGCTTGGGCGGGCGGGGCCGCACCAGCACCGACTGCTGGATCGCGCCGACGGCTCCAGCCTGGTCGAACAATGTCCCGACGGTGGCGCCGATGCCGTCGGGCCCGTAGTTGGTGTCGGCACGGATGCCGATCCACTCCCCATCGGGCACCCGGTGGATGTGCACCACCAGATCGGTGTTGAGGAACGTCCACTTGCGGATGTCGATCTTGGAACCGATGCCGTTGGCGTCGTCGGCCACCGCGAACAACCGCTGCAGCGGCGTCATCGCCTCGCCCTTGACCACGTCGACCGTCGGCCTCAGCCAGGACTCACCGGGACCCGGGGCCTGCGGCACCGTCAGCCAGCGCCAATCCACGCTGTGCACGTAGTTGGTCTCCCAGTTCTTGGCCATGTCGCGGCTGCGGGCTTGCTCCAGCGGCGGCAGCGGCGCGACGCCGGCGTGAGCGATCGTGGCGGTGTCCATCTGCAGCATCCGCCAACCGCCGGCCCGCGCCACGACGCGGGGCGCGCCATCGGGCCCGGTCGCGAGCATCTCGGCGCTGACCAGTTCGATCTGCTTGCCCGGACGTTCCAGCTGCGCACGCAGCCACAGGTCACCGTCGGACGGCACCCCGCCCATCAAATCGATGGCGACCCGGCTCAGCCGGGTGTCGGCACGGTGCTCGCAACGTTCCAGCGCACGCACCAGCAATGCCGACACCGGCGCACCGTGCTGGATCGCCGCCGACCAGGTGCCGCGCGCCATATCGGTGGCGCGAAACTTCTCGCCGAGCGGATCGTTCTCGTCGATCAGCTCGTAGTAGGAGTCAGACATATCTACCGTTCAGTGGTGATGATGGGTGTCGTGATCGCCCGGTGCGGGTGTTTCGACCATCAGCGCTTCGACCCGCGACAGTTTGGTGCCGATGAGGCGCTCCGGATAGGCGTCGGTGGTGGTGACCAGAAACAGGGTGCGTCCCTCTGCGCCGCCCAGGGCGCACGCGATGGCGGTGCGACCGTCGGCGTCGATCCGGTGCGTGACCGCGGAACCGTCGGGAGCGATGCGCTGGAACTCCTGGGCCAGGGTCAATGCCGCCCACACTCCGCCCTCGGCGTCGATCGCGAGACCGTCGGGCGGGCCGTCGAGACCGTCGGCGAACACCCGCCGGTCGGTGAGGCTGCCGTCGGCGCGGATCGTGAACGCGCTCAGCCGTCGCGCGGTGGACTCCGCGACGATCAGGGTGCTGCCGTCCGGGGTGATCACCATGCCGTTCGGAAAGTCGAGATGTTCGGCGACCACACGAACGGGGTCGGTCTCATTGTCCGGGTCGATGCGCACGATCACCCCGCCGCGGTCGATTTCCCCGTCGCTGCGCTCGCCCCTGAGGCGGGCCTGGGACCCGACATAGGCCCGGCCGTGCTCGTCGACCACCATGTCACCGAGGGCTGCGGGGACGAGGTCGCTGAGATCCGCCAGAAGTTCGACGGTGTCGCCGTCGTAGCGCAGTACCTGGCGGCGCTCGGCAGACACGATCAGCAGGGTGCCGTCGGGCCGAAAACCCAACCCGGACGGGGAATGTCCGGGGACGGGCAGGCTGGTCATGGAACCTGACAGCGTGACCGTATGCACGGTCTCGCCCAACATGTCGGAGAACCACAGCAGGCCCTCGAACCAACGCGGTCCTTCGCCGAAGCAGAAACCATGTGCCAGTTCGGTTGTCCCCGTTTGTTCGGTTCCCGCCGTCACGTTCTCGCACCACCTTTACAAAACACGCCATAAGTGTCACGCTCGCAGGGTGTCACTGTCAACCACCGGAGCGCCCTAGATGAAGAAGTTCTATGGCCACACGCTGCTGTATCTGCACGAGACCATTGACCTGGGGTCGGGTAGGACCGATCGGTTCACAGAAGTTTTCGGCGAGGTCTATCACCCGATGATGCAGGATCTCGGCGCCCGCCTGTTCTCGATCTGGGAAACCACTCCCTACAACGGGCACTGGCCGCAGGTGACGATCATCTGGGAGATCGACGCATTCGCCGACTACGCCCGGATCGGCAAGGCGCAGGCGGTCGGCGGCAGTCACGAGAAGCCCGCGCTGCAGTGGGCCGCCTACCTGTCCGAGGTCGGGGCCCGCGGTGAGGGCCGAATCATGTACGCGGGCAAGTACAACAGGACACTGGCCCAACTCGAAGAAGCGAACTTCGGTGCCGGCCTGGTGATCCAGGAGATCATGCAGACCAAGCCCGGGCGCCAGGACGACTACATCCGTGAGCTCGAGCGACTCTATGTGCCGTGGTCGGAATCGACCGGCAAGCGCTGGCTGGGCTCGTTCATCACGACGTTCCGGTTCAACGAGGTGATCCACTATTGGGCGCTCGACGACGACTGGGACTGCTTCGAAAACCATTACCCGTCCTGGAAGGGCGACCCGCCCGCGGAGATCGTCACCTGGATGAGCGTGGCTCCCGCGCTCCGCGACGGCTGGGAGGACTCCATCCTGTCGGCCTTACCGCCCTCGCCGTTGAAGTAGGCCCGCCATGAATCAACCTGTGCTGCAGGATTTCACCTACGACCCGTTCGATCCGGAAGTGATGGCCAACCCGCTGCCGTACTACCGGATCCTGCGCGACGAGTACCCGCTGTACTACATCGACAAGTGGGACACCTATGCGCTGTCCCGGTTCGACGACATCTGGCAGATGCTCGGAACCAACGACGGAACCTTCGTCGCGTCGGAGGGGACACTGCCGGCCGCGAATGTCCTGGCGCATCGCAATGACGGACCGGTACCGGATCCGCCGTCGCATCCCATGCCTTTCCACGCCAACTTCGACTCGCCGCTCTACGAGAACGTGCGGCGGTGTACCTCGGCGCAGTTCCGGCCGCGGTCGGCGGCCAAGCTGGCCGACCGGATCCGGACACTGGCCAACGAGCGCCTCGACGAGTTGCTGCCGCGAGGCACATTCGACTTGACGCAGGATTACGGCGGCATCGTCGCGGCCGCGATGGTCTGCGAATTCGTCGGATTACCAGTTGATCTCGCGCCGGAAGTACTGGCGACGGTCAACGCGGGCAGCCTCGCGCAACCCGGGGAAGGCGTCGAGGTCGGAAACGCCCGCCCGGGCTACCTGTCCTACCTCACCCCGATCATCGAGCGCCGGCGTGTCGAGGGGCATGACGGCAGCGTCCCGATCGCCGATGCCCTGATCGATTTCCGGCTGCCCGACGGCTCGGCCTTCGGCGACATGGAAGCCGCGGTGCAGATGCTCGGCGTGTTCATCGGCGGTACCGAGACCGTCCCCAAGATCACCGCGACCGGGCTCTGGCAGCTGCTGCGGCATCCAGGCCAATTGGCCGCGGTCCGTTCCGATCTCGACAGGAACGTGCCGGTCGCGCGGGAAGAGATCATCCGGCACAGTGCACCCGCGCAGTGGTTCGCCCGTACCGTCCGGCGGCCCTACACCGTCCACGGCACCACCATCGACCCCGGCCAACGCGTCATCACCCTGTTGGCCTCGGCGGCCCGCGACGAACGGGAGTACGACAATCCGGACGACTTCGTATGGAACCGGCCCATCGAACGGCTGTTGTCGTTCGGCCATGGACAGCACTTCTGCCTCGGCGTCCACGTCGCCCGGCTGGAGATCACCATCATGATCCAGGAATTTCTCAAACGCGTGCCCGACTACCGCATCGACGAGGCTGCGGCATCCCGGCCGCCGTCGAGCTTCCAGTGGGGCTGGAACAACATTCCCGTGGAGGTGTGACGTGTGGACTTACCGGCTCGTCGCTCCGTATACGTTTGAGCGGCAAGAGGTCTCAGAGCCATCGGCAGAATCCCTGACCGACGGGCAGGTGTTGCTCGACTTCCTGGCCGCCGGGATCTGCGGCAGCGACCTCCCCGGATTCCGCGGCACCCAGGGCAAGTTGCCCGGTGACACCGGACCCTGTGCGGCGGAGATGATCGGCTTCCCGATCCACGAGATCGTCGGTGAGGTACTGGCCAGCCGCCATCCGGACCACGCACCGGGGGACCGGGTGGTCGGTTGGGCGTCGGGTTTCGACGGTCTGATGGGCCGCGTGGTCGCCGACGGCGCCGGGCTGGTGTCCTACGACCCGACGCTGTCCCCGCAGCTGGCTGTCGGCCTGCAGCCGCTGGCGTGCGTGCTCTACGCCATGGAACAGTTACCCGACGTCACGGGCCGCCACGTCGCGGTCATCGGGCAGGGTTCGATCGGGCTGCTGTTCTCCTACGTGGCAAAGGCTTTCGGCGCCGCGCAGGTGACGGGTGTCGATCCGGTGGACCGCTCCTCGGTGAGGACACAGTTCGGCGTCGATACCCCGGTCCGGGCCACGAGCGACCGCTGGGTGCGGCATCTGGCGGGCACCGGTAAGCCTGAGATCGTCATCGAGACCGTGGGGCATCAGGTCGCCACGCTCAACCACGCTTTGGAAGCCGCCGCGTTCGGAGGCACGGTGTTCTACTTCGGCGTGCCCGATGACGACAGCTACCCGATCAGCATGCGCACCATGCTCCGCAACAACCTCACGCTGAAATCCGGTGTCACCCTGGACCGTCAGCGCGTGCTACGCCGGGCCGACGAGTTCGCCCGCGCGCATCCCGACCTGTTGGAAAGCTATGTGACCCACACCTTCGGTTCGGACGACGTGCAGGCGGCATTCGACTTCGCGTGCCGCCCGGTGCCCGAACGCGTCAAGATCGCGATCACCCGATGAGCCCCAGCCGACTTCAGGACGCGCTGGCCGCCAATGCCCAGGTCTGGGGTGGCTGGGTGGTCGGGCCCACGATCCTCGGTCCCGAGGAGTTCGCCGCGGCCGGCTACCACTACGTCGGATTCGACGTGCAGCACGGATATCTCGACGACGCCGACGTGGCCCTGCTGCTGCGCCGGCTCGAGCATGTGCCGATCGCGACCGCGGTGCGGCTGCCGTCGGCCGATCCCGCACCGATCGGCCGGGTGCTCGACGCGGGTGCCGACGCGGTGATCATCGCCATGGTGGAATCGGCCGAACAGGCCGCCGCAGCGGTGGCGGCCACCCGGTATGCGCCGGCCGGGGTGCGCAGCTTCGGGCCGTTGCGGGCCGCCCTTGGACACGACACCGCAGAGCTGGAGGCCCGGGTGAGCGTGTTCGCGATGATCGAGACGGCGCGGGGCCTGGCCGCGGCCGAGGAGATCTGTGCGGTGCCGGGACTCACCGGGATTTACGTCGGCCCGGCCGACCTGGCCATCTCCATGGGATATCGGCTTTCCGACGCCTGGACACACCCCGAGGTGCGGGCGGCGATGGTCGTGATCCGAACTGCCGCCCAGGCGGCCGGCCTGGTCATCGGAATCCATGCCGGGGCAGGCAAACTCGGAAAGACCGCGGCAGCGCTGGGCTTCCAGATGATCACGCTGGCCTCGGAATCACAGGCACTACGCCGCGGTGCCACCGAGCACCTCAACGAAGCAACAGGAAATGCCGGTGGCCCATCCGCAACAGGGGAGGCCGCGACCGGCACCGAACGAGGAGGCTACAACTGAACGCAGGAGCAGGGCCGGGGAGCCGTGCCGCATTGGTGACCGGGGCCGCCCGCGGCCAGGGTGCGGCGATTGTCCGTCGACTGGTGGCCGACGGCTACCGGGTGACCGCGGCCGATCTTCTGATCGACGAACTATCCTCCAACACAGCCGAGTTCGGTGACAACGTGCTGGCTGTCGGGTTGGACGTGACCTCGGCCGAGCAGTGGCAGGCGGCGGTGCAGGCCACCGTCGGACGGTTCGGTGGGCTCAACGCGTTGGTCAACAACGCCGGGGTGCTGCACCGGGCGTCGATCGCCGAGGAAACGCCGGCCGGTTTCGAAGGCTCCTGGCGGGTCAACTGTCTGGGCCCGTTCCTGGGATTGCAGGCGGCCCTCGAGCCGCTGCGGCAGGCCGAGGGTGCTGCCGTGGTGAACACCTGCAGCACCGGTGCGGTCCGCCCGTTCCCGCACCACGCCGCGTACGGGTCATCCAAGTGGGCACTGCGCGGGCTCACCCAGCTGGCAGCGGCCGAGCTGGGCCGCGACGGGATCCGGGTCAACGCGGTGTTCCCCGGACCGGTCGAGACACCGATGCTCGACGAGTCGACCCGGGCCCGGCTGGTGGACCGGGCGACGCTGGGCCGCCTGGGCAAGCCGACCGAAATCGCCGATGCGGTGGCGTTTCTGCTGTCGGACCAGGCGGCGTTCATCACCGGTTCCGAGCTCCTTGTCGACGGCGGCCAATGTCTGCAGATCGGATAGGTCGAATGTCGAGTTCACCCTCGGTGGGGATCATCGGGGCCGGTCCGGGTGGACTGGCGCTCGGAATCTTCCTGAAAAAGGCCGGTTTCGACGATTTCATCATCTTTGACCGCGAAGACGGGGTCGGCGGGACCTGGCGGATCAACACCTACCCGGGTCTGGCCTGTGACGTGAAGTCGCACCTGTACTCGTATTCGTTCGAGCTCAATGCCGACTGGAGCCGGCTGTGGGCGGGGCAACCGGAGATCCTGGAGTACTTCGAGCGGTGCGCCGAGCGCTATCGGTTGGGTCCGCATCTACACCTGAACACCGAGATCACCTCGGCGCGGTGGGACGCCGATGACAACAGCTGGGTGCTGACCACGGGGTCGGGTGTGCAGCACCGATTCGACATCGTGGTGTCGGCGATCGGCCTGTTCACCCAACCGCTGCAACCGGACCTGCCGGCTGAGGAGCCGTTCACCGGCACCGTCATGCACACCGCGAACTGGGATCACAGCGTCGCGCTCGACGGCGCCAGGGTGGCCGTGCTCGGCACCGGATCGACTGCCTCCCAAGTAGTTCCGGAAATGGCGAAAGTTGCCGAGAAGGTGTACTCGGTGCAACGCTCGGCGACCTGGGTGCTGCCCAAACCCGACCGCCCCTACACCGAGCGGGAACGCTGGCTGTTCGCCCATGTGCCGTTCGCGAAGAAGGCCTACCGAACCCGGCTGTGGCTGCGCAGTGAGTCCAACATCGCGGTCATCGAGAACGGCAGCGACAAGACGCAGCAGTTCAAGGCGCTGGCGCTCAACCTCCTCGAATCGACCGTGGCCGACGAGGAATTACGGGCCCAACTGACCCCGGACCATCCACTCGGGTGCAAGCGGCTGGTGTTCTCGCCCGATTTCATCGCCACCCTGACGAGATCCAACGTCGAGGTGGTGTCCAGTCCGGCCCGCGCGCTGCGGGCCCGATCGCTGGTCACCGAGGACGGTCGGGTACTCGACGTCGATGTGGTGGTGTGCGCCACCGGCTATGCGGCCGCCGATTACCTCGGGCAGATCGAGGTGACCGGCGAAGGCGGGGTGTCGCTGCACGACACGTGGCGTGACGGGGCATTCGCCTACCTGGGAATGACGGTGCCCGGCTTCCCGAACTTCTTCATGCTCTACGGGCCCAACACCAACGTCGGCTCCAACAGCGTCATCTTCATCCTGGAGGCGCAGGCCCGCTACGTGGTGCGGGCACTGAAACACCTTCGGCGCAAAAGTAAGTCATATGTGGCGGTGCGTCCCAGTGCGATGGCCGCATTTCTCGCCGACATCGACAGGTGGATGCAGGGCACAGTGTGGCTGACCCGGTGCAGCAGTTATTTCCGGGCGCCCAGCGGCCGGGTGGTCACCCAATGGCCGCGCAGCGCCCGAGTCTTCTGGTCGATGACCCGCCGGTTCCGGGCGGCGGACTACACTTTCGAACCGCCCACCAACTACCCGGCCCCGGTCACCGCGGCCGCCGATCGGACGGACGGCTGAGCCATGGCCTGGCTGGAGCGCCTCGACCCCGCGTTGCAAGGGTTTGCCGAGGCCCGGACCGATCTGACCACTGAGCAGCTGGGCGTTGTGCGTACCTCGCTGGATCAGCGTCGCCGCGATGCCGCGCAGGTCCTGGACACGCCGGGGGTAGAGATCGTCGGGGCCCGCGTCGCACTCGGACGGCGCACCATCCCGGTGCGGATCTATCGGGGTGGGCCGTCGCCGTCACCCGCGGTGGTCTACTGCCATTCCGGTGGTTTCGTCCTGGGCAACCTCGACACCGACCAGATCCAATGCGTGGAATTGGCGCGGCGGGCCCGATGCACGGTGATCGCGATGGACTACCGGTTGGCGCCCGAGTACCCGTATCCGGCCGGGTTCGACGACGCGATGGTGGTGCTCAACTGGGCGGCCACGCTGGCCGGCGAACTCGACATCGACGCGGGCCGCATCGCAGTGGCCGGCAGCAGCGCAGGCGGCGCGCTGGCCGCACTGCTGGCGCAGCACGCCGCGGCCGGCTCGGCACCGCCGGTCGTGTTCCAGGCACTGCACCAGCCGGTACTCGACGACCGTCCCACCCGGTCCAAGCAGGAGTTCTCCGACACCCCGGGCTTCGACGGCCCGGCGACCGTAGCGATGTGGCGGCACTACGCGGGCGGCAGGGACGTTCCGGAGGCGGCCGTGCCCGCCCGGGCCGCGACCCTGACCGGTGTGGCGCCGGCACTGATCACGTGTTCGGAACTCGATCCGCTGCGCGACGAGGCACTCGACTACGCGCGCAGGTTGTTGACCGAGGGCGTTGCCACCGAACTGCATCTGTTTCCCGGGACGTGCCATGGATTCGATTCGTTGCTTCCCGAGTGGGAGGTCAGCCAGCAACTTTTCGCATTACAGGGCGCGGCGCTGCGCCGTGCGCTGCATGGATGATGCGGTAGCTGGTCAGCTCGGCGGTGGTTGTGATCGACGTTGTGGGCAATAATGCAGGTCTGTTCTATCCGGATCTCGCATGCACAAATCGGTGCGACCGGTGCGACGATGGCTCCGGCACGCCCGAAGGGTCAACCCGGGCACGTCGGGAGCGAGTGAGCGATTGAGAGGTAACTATGTCGGCCGACGACGACCGGCTCATGTACTCCGGGGACGCCAAACACGCCAGGGAACCTCTGGCATACGGCGGACTTGACGCCTTGCTGGGCGGACCGGTCGCGGCGCTGCCGAACGGGCGGTCCCGCCACGGCGATGCCAGGGTATCGACTCCTCCTATCGTTTTGACCTCGAATTTCGCCGCCCCACGCGAAGCGGAGATCACCACCAAGCTCCCGCCGGTTCCTGGCCGCCCGATCAGCGGGTCGTCCTCAGCCGGGAGCTGGATCCTGGAACAGCCGCTCCCGGCCGCCGCTCCCGGCGAGCCGCGCGCCATCGACAATCTCTCCCGCGTCGGCGTGCGCTCCTCGGTCAAGATGCAGCCACGACGCGGCTGGCGGCGGGCGGTCTACGTCACCACCCGCCTCAACCTCGGGCTTTCCCGCGACGAACTGTACGAACTGGATCTCTACGCCAGGGTGCGCCGCACGGCGCGCGAATCCCACCAGATCGGTGTCTTCGGCCTGAAGGGTGGCGTGGGCAAGACCACCGTCACCGTGGCGCTCGGATCGGTGCTGAGTGCCGTTCGGGGCGATCGGATTCTGGCCCTCGACGCCGACCCGGCCGGGGGCAACCTGGCCGACCGCGTCGGACGGCAGTCTGCGGCGACGGTGAGCGATCTCCTGGCCGCCAAGGACCTGTCGCGTTACAACGATGTGCGCGCCTACACCAGCATGAACGAGTCGAAGCTCGAGGTGCTGTCCAGCGATGAGTACAGCGGCGCCAGCCGGGCCTTCAACGACGCGGACTGGAACGCGGCGACCGCCGCGGTCTCCAAGCACTACAACCTGGTGCTGGCCGACTGCGCGGCCGACATGTTCGCCCCGGCGGGCCGCGGTGTGCTGTCGACGGTTTCGAGCGCGGTCATCGTGGCCAGCGCCTCGATCGATGGTGCCCGCCAGGCAGCGGTGACGATGGACTGGCTGCGGCACAACGGCTACCAGGATCTGCTGAACCGCTCCTGCGTCGTGGTCAACCATGTCGGGCCCCGCAAACCCAACGTGAACACCGGTGACCTTGTGCATCAGTTCCAGAAGCATGTCGCCCCGGGCCGCGTGTTCGTGTTGCCGTGGGACAAGCACATCGCCGCGGGTACCGAGATCCATTTCGACCTGCTGCGGCCCGCATTCCGGCGACGCACACTGCAGCTGGCGGCTGCGCTGTCCGACGATTTCGAGGGCGGTGCGGCGCTAGCCTGATGCGCGGCTCAGCCGCGGTCGCTTGATTCGTGGCTCAGCGCCAGCTCCCGAGCCACCGCGGCGTGATAGGCATCGATGTTGGCCGGATTGACCACGCGGAACAGCGCATCCGGCAGCGGGGCATCCTTGTAGGCCTCGATGGTCATCGTGCGGCTGAACAGCGTGATGTCGTTGCCCGGGCGGGTGAACTGATACTGGACGGTGATGCGGCCTTCCTTACCGCCGTTGCCGTCACCATCGTGGCCGAGCCGGCCAACCGAGTTGAACACCCACATTCGCGGTCGCATGGCGATCGCCAGGTGCCAGGTGTAGATCTGCGTACCATCGGGTCCGGCCTCGGTCCAGGTGTCGCCGACCTCCAGCGGCAGCCGGTCGGGTAATCCGCCGACGTGTGCGCTGCCCGGGTAGGTCTTCACCCAATTCGCCGGGTTGGTGACGAAGTCGTAGACCTCCTCCGCGGATTGCGTGAACGCCGTTTCGGAACTGGTGGTCACGATGCCCAATGCTGTTCGCCTTCCTCGGTATTCCAGATGTGGTCAGAGCTCGCAGCCGCACGTCGCCGACGTCCCGGACGAGGGGAGTTCGGCGAGCATGTCTGCGCGCGTGTCGTCGAAGCTGAGGAATCCCTGGATGGGCAGGGACTCCGGTGGGGTGTCGGGGTAACTCCACGCCACGTCGGTGATGACGGTGTCGCCGACGACTGCCGACCAGTAGGTGGCGGTGCCCTTGTAGTTGCAGTACGACGTGGTCGGGCTGGGTTGCAGGAGATCGGTGCGGACCCGGGCGGGGTCCACGTACAGCCGCGGTTCCAAAGCTGTCTCGAAGACGATCACCGTGTCGTCGGTGTCGACCAGTACGGTCTCGGCGGCCGTCACCCGCAGACCGCGGCGGGTCGGCCGGCAGTCGACCCGGTGGTAGGGGTTCGGCGGGTAGTGGACGAGCTTGCGGCCCTCTTCGAACCATGTGTCGACGGCGTCCCAGGGCACCGCCACGTATCCCGGTGCCTCGGCTACCGGCGCCTGCGGAAGGCCGCCGACCTCATCGCCGGGAAACGCATAACTGAGTGGGTGACCGGCGCGGTGCACCATCACAGCGTGTTCGGTGTCGAGTACGGCGACGTCGCCGCGGAAAGCTTGAATACGGCGCGGGTGCGGTTCCACGTAGACCGTGCCGGCAGCGAGCGGGGGTGTGAACCAACCGGCCGGTTGTGTACTGAACGGACCCCGCCCTGCAACGAGACTCATTGCGGCACCTCCATTTTGGCTGACTTGCTGGACGCGGGCGCGTCTACGTGACGCAGCGGTGGCCTTTCGCGCGGTCGATAGTTGCGTCAAGATAGAAGCTTTACAGATTCTCTTGAGAATGTCACGCTGTTGAGTGAGGCGGGCCACCCCGCAACACCTCCGTCGAGAGTGTCGGCCGATCAGCCCTTTGGACCCGGATTGGATGCCCTATGTCCCTACAGTCAGGAATGTCCGCACAGTTGTCCGGAGCGCACGGCAATGTGCTCGGCACGGTTTCTCTTATGGGCCCGCTCGCCCGGCCGCGGGTGCAAACCGAGAAGGCCATGCAGTACGAACTCAACGTGGTGGCCGTCGACGTCGCCGGCATGGTGTCGGGCATCGGCGGATGGCTGTTCGACCGGGCGATGGCGGGCTGGCGCGTCAGCGTCGCCGCCGACGACTGCGCAGACGAGCGTGCACTGCGGATCCTCGGGGTGAAAGCCGTTGGCCTGAACGGCCTGTGGCGGTCGGCCGGGGCGGATACGGTGGCGATGACGGCGATCGACACCGATCGCTTCGAATCCGGTGACCATGGGCTCACCGTGCACAACCCCGGTGCCGACGTGATCTTTTTCGGGGCGCACGGCCCCGATGGACTCGGCGGGGCCGTGGACCGCGTGCAGTACCGGCCGAGCGCGGCGGCACTGGCGTTCAAGGCCCACGCGTTGGCGGTGGCCGGGGCGGATCCGGGGTCGGTTGGGCGGGTGGAGGCGCTGTTCCGGGGTGGGCGGTCCGCGGGCCTGCTCGACGCCGACCTGGTGCCGGTGTGTTGATGCCGGAACAGGCGTCGGTCGCCGGCCTGCTCGAGCTGTTCGATGTGACGCAAGTCGGGCCGGACCGGTTCGTCGGCGTCACCGGACCGGCCGGAACCGACGGCAGGCAGGTGGCCAAAGGTGCGCAAGCGCTGGGCCAGGCCATCGTCGCAGTGGCAAAGCGATTTCCGGACAAGTTGATTCGTTCAGCGCATGCGGTCTTCACCAAGCCGGTCGGAATCGACTCCAGTGTGGAGCTTTCGGTCAATGTGGTGCACGAGGGCCGTTCGACGGCGACAGCGGTGGTGGCCGTCGCCCAGAATGCACGGCTGTGCGCGACCGTGACGGTCCTGGCCGATGTGCCGGCGGGCGACGTCGTCTGTCACCACGCATTGCGGCCCGACGTCGAAACGCCCGATGATGCCAACCCGGCCGGACGGGCCATGGTCGGCCACGAGTTGCGCCTCGTCGACGTGGTCGACGTCAACAGCCCCGAGGAGGTGGGGCCGCCCGAACTCTATGCCTGGCTGCGCTACGACCCCATCCCCGAACGTGACGACCTCGCCAAGGCACTGCTGGCGTACTTCACCGGGCAACTCGGCATCTCGACCACCATGCGGCCACATCGCGGGGTCGGTACAGCGCAGGCGCACGCCACGGTGTCCACGGCGGTGCTGTCGACGTCGGTCAGCTTTCACGAAGCCGTGGAGTGGGATGGCTGGCTGCTCTACAGCCACGAGAGCACCGCGGCCGGACAGGGGATGTCATATGTCCGCGGTCAGGTGCACACCGAGGACGGCGAGCTGCTGGCGTCATTCGCTCAGGAGGGGCTGATCCGTCCGATGCGAACGATGGACACGACGATCGCCGTGTCGGCCCGGTTGTAGGGCCGACGGGTGGGATGTGCGGCTAGCGGATCCAGCCGCGGCGACGCATCCAGATGTTGCGGAACACGGCCAGGAAGATGAACGCCGCGAACGTGATGAGGAACCAGTTCTCGACGTGTCCGATGTGGTTGCCGTGCATCATGACCAGCAGGAAGATCGCGGACAGGATGCCGCCGATGTGGATCACCTTGATGTTCAGATCCGACCAGCCCCACGCTGCGGACGGCACTTCCTCGACGTCGACGCCGTTGTTGCGCTCCACTTCGGTGCTGGCCACGGTTGCTCCTCCGGATCGAACTGGCTTCTGGCTTGCGCACATTCTGGCATACGACGCTGTGTCGTACGCCAGCCCTGGGGGTTCAACCCAGGCGCCGGTACCTCCGCAGCGCCTCCTGCCGCTCCTCGGTGTGGTCGACGATCGGTTCCGGATACGACCTCGGCCGACCGGCACCGAGTTTGTGCACACTCACGACATCGGCCAACTCCGGGATCCAGCGTCGGATGTAGTCGCCATCGGGGTCGAACTTGGCGCCCTGCAGGTCCGGATTGAAAACGCGGAAGTAGGGTGCGGCGTCGGTGCCGCAACCGGCCGCCCACTGCCACCCGTGTTGGTTGTTGGCCAGATCGCCGTCGATCAACTGGTCGAGAAACCAGCGCGCCCCCCATTGCCACGGCAGATGCAGGTCCTTGACGAGGAACGAGGCCACGATCATGCGCACCCGGTTGTGCATGAACCCGGTCGAGGCGAGCTGACGCATCCCGGCATCGACGATCGGGAAGCCGGTCCGGCCGTCCTTCCACGCCTCGAATGCCTGCTGGGCCGCCTCGTCGTCGTCCACTTCGATCGCGTCGAAATCGCGGTTCCAGTTTTGCCACGCACTGTGGGGCCAGTGGTGCAGCACCGCGGCATAAAAATCGCGGAAGGCCAGCTCCCGCAAGTAGGCCTCATCGCCGGAGGCGAGGTCGACGGCCATGGTGCGTGGGTGGATGGCGCCGAACTTGAGGTGCGCCGACATCCGGCTGGTGGCGTCGAGGTCGGGGCGGTCGCGCCGGGCCGGGTAGTCGGCCAATTCCTCCGCCACGAATTCCCGCCACTGCGACCACGCCGCGTGTTCGCCCACTTCGAACTTCAGTTCATCTGTGACAGAAGGTATTTCGACGCGTCCACAGGCGTCGCCGGGTATGTTCGCGGGGTCGATCCAGCGCGCGGAATCGGGCCCGGAATCCGCAGGAGTTGCCCAGCCGTGCCGGCGCCAGGCGCGGAAGAACGGCGTGAAGACCCGATACGGTGCTCCATCCGACTTGGTTATCTCCCCGGGCGACACCAGATAGCCCGATCCTGTTGCGCACAGGGCGATCTCGCCGAGGGCCGCCTGGACCGTGTCATCGCGACGCCGACCGAACGGCGAGTGGTCCTGCGAGACGTGCACCGAGGTGGCGCCGATGGCCCGGGCGAGCGCCGGAATCCGCTGCTCGGGTCGGCCGCGAGTCACCAGCAGATTTCCGTCGAGGTTGTCGGACAACTCGCGCAACGTCCGGTACAGGTACTGCAGGCGACGCGCACCCGAGGATGCCTCCAGGCGCGGATCGAGCACGTAGCAGGCCAGTACCTCGCCGGCTTGTTGTGCGGCCTCCAGCAGGGCGGGATGGTCGTGGCACCGCAGGTCTCGCCGAAACCAGAGCAGCGTGGGCATGTGTCCATGCTGCCCATGAGCACACCGGAATACACGGAAGGTCGCAGATGCAGTTTTGGAGCGGTACGGCATTCATGGACACCACCGACGCGCTGGCGGTGGCGCCGTTGCTCGATGAGGCCGGCTACCACGGCATGGTGTGCTCGGATCACATGATCTACCCGCGTGAACTGTCCTCGCCCTACCCGGATTCATCGACCGGTAAGCCGCCGTGGGGGCCCGAGACCGGCTGGCCGGACTCCTGGGTTCTGATCGGTGCGATGGCTGCCCTCACCCGCCGGCTGCGCTTCTCCAACGCCATCTACGTGGCACCGGCGCGTCCGTTGCTTGAGGTTGCCAAGCAGGTGGCGACGGCCGCGGTGATCTCCGGTGGGCGGGTGTCCCTCGGCGTGGGCGTCGGCTGGATGAGGGAGGAGTTCGAGCTCCTTGGCCAGGATTTCGACACTCGCGGGAAACGGCTCGACGAGATGATCCCGGCCCTGCGCGAACTGTGGCGGGGCGGCTGGGTGTCGTACGAAGGGCACTACTACTCGGTTCCCGAGATGATGATCGAACCGCACCCGCCTGCGCCGGTGCCGATCCTGTGCGGCGGTGAATCCGAGACGGCGCTGCGGCGCGCGGCCCGCACGTGCGACGGCTGGATCGGCTACGCGTACACCCTGGAGCAGGCCGCCCGCTACACCGCCCGGCTGGCCGAACTTCGCCGCGAATATGGGCGCGAGCACGAGCCGTTCGACATCATCCTGGCGCTGCTGGATCCGCCCTCGCCGGATCTGTACCGGCGGGCCGAGGATCTCGGCATCACCGCGGTGATGTGTGCGCCCTGGCTCTCGATGCCCAACGGCGCCACCGGCGTCGACCGGTTCCGGGGTCCCATCGAGCGGTTCGCGGAAACCGTCATCGCGAAGGTGTCATAGCCGCTCATCGTGGGTCTGGCGATGGCGCAGAGTTCATCCGCCTGAGCGCAGCGTCAACATGATGCTTGAAATGACGTCAAAATGATGTCACCATGACACCATGGATTTACAACCGTACGTCGACGGTGTCCGGCACGAACTCGGTGTGGCTGCGGAGGCGGGTGGGTCCGAAGCCGAGGCGCTGGCCCAGCGACTGACCGCGCCGCTGGAATCCGCGCTGCGTCTGGCCCTGCTGGAGGCCCTTTCCGAGGCCGCCGAGCAGATCACGCGTGAACTCGCCCCCGGATCCGTCCATGTCCGGCTCAACGGGCGTGACCCCGAGTTCACGGTCCAGCCCGCGGAGGCCGACGCTCCCGCGCCGCCCGTCGTGGACGTCCCCGACGACGGCGACGGCGGTACCTGGCGCGTGTCACTACGACTCCCGGAGAGCCTGCGCGCCGGGGTGGAAGGCGCCGCCCGACGCGACGGTGTGTCGGTGAACGCCTGGCTGGTGCGTTCCGTTGCGGCAGCCCTCGGTGGAGCCGGGAGCCAGACCCGATTTACAGGAAAAAGCTTCAGCGGCTGGGTCCGCTGAACCGATCGAAGGAGAAACCGATGAGCACGTTCCGCACCCCTGAACCCATCACCGCCGTCGTCGAGGTGGTGGCCGGTGCCGTGCACCTGGCGGCTACCGGCCGTGACGACACCGTCGTCGACATCAGGCCGCGTGACCCCGAACGACCGTCCGATGTACGGGCGGCCGAGCAGGCGCGCATCGATTTCCACGACGGCACGCTCGTGGTGACGACGGGCCGAAAGGTGCTGTCACTGGGACGCGGGGGAGCGGTCTGCGTCGACATCGCCCTGCCCGCGCGCTCACGCCTCGACCTTTCCTCGGCATCGGCCGATGTCACCGCGGACGGCGTCTACTCGGATTGCCGATTCGCCTCGGCCAGCGGCGCGATCCGGGTGGCGACCGTCGCGGGAAACATCAAGGCGGACACCGCATCCGGAGATGTAACAGTCGGTGATCTGGCGGGTAATGCACGGATCGCCACAGCGTCCGGCGAGGCGGCGATCGATCGTCTCGACGGGGACATCAAGTTCCAGGCGGCCAGCGGCAGCCTCACCGTCGGGACGATGCGCGGTCACGTCAAGCATCAGACCGCGTCGGGTTCTGTCACGGTCACTGCCGCGGTCAGCGGTGCGCTGAGCGCGCAAACCGGCAGCGGTGACGTCGAAGTCGGCATCCCGGAGGGCACCGCAGCACGGCTCGAACTCAAGACCCACTCCGGCACCGTCGACAACGGATTGCAGTCCTCGGACGGCCCGGTCGACGGCGACCAGACATTCAAGCTGCAGGCCCGCACCGGTTCCGGCGACATCTCGATCCGCCGCGCCGTCGGCCCGGTCTCCGCGGGCCGATCCTCTTAGCCGGCCAGGTGCCCGCCGTGCCAAGCTCTGTGCCGCGGATCACTGCTCGATGGTGACTGCAATCCGCGGCGCAAGCTAGGCCGGATCGAACCGGAACACCGTCAAACGCCCTGCCAGTGCCTCGAATTCGTCGGGTGTGCCGTCGGCCACCAGGCCGCTGCGCTTGGCAAAGCCGACACCGACCGGAACCTTGACCGCGAACGCTCGCAGCACCGGACGCGACTGGTCCGGCGTGAGTTCGACGATCCTGACCATCCGTGACCGTCGGCCCCGGGTCAGGGTTCCGGTATCGGCAGCACGGGCATTGGCCGCCCAGTCGGAGCTGGGGTAGCCCGCCACCGTGTAGAGCCCGCCGTTGTGGTCGAACGGTGTCATCGGAGTACTGCGGGGTTTGCCCGTCTTGCGGCCCGGAACGGTCAGCACCATCGCCGGCCCGGTCGGGATGCCGAGGCGCTGCACGGCCATCATGAACTTGTTCATCGGCTTCAGCCAACGCGGTGGGTGCGGATCGGTCGCGTGTTCTGACATGTCTTGTCCTCCTCAGCTATTGGCGAAAAGTTCACCGTTGTCGGCTACCCAATCGGCGAACGGCGTGGCCGGCCGGCCGAGAATCTTGTCCACCTCATGGGTGACCAGCGCGGGCCGTTCGACCGTGTCGGCCAACAGGCCCATGTAGGCATCGGCGAACGCGGCCGGAAAGCCCAGGTCGACGAACCGCTGCCGCACCACGTCGGTGGGCACCTCGCGGTAGTGCAGCGGCCGTCCCAGTACCCGCCCGATGGTGGCCACCAGTTCGGTGTTGGTCAGCGCCTGCGGCCCGGTCATCGGGATACGTTGTCCGACAAGGTCGTCGGTCAGCAGAGCGACCGCGGCGACCGCGGAGATGTCGGCGTCGACGATCACCGCGGTCGAAGCGCTCGCATAAGGACCATTCACCACATCGCCGGCCCGGATCTGCGCCGACCACATGCCGGCGAAGTTGGACGCGAACACCGTGGGGCGCAGGCTGACCCACTCCAGTCCGGAGGCCACGGCCAGCTGCTCGACTTCGCGGTTGCGGTCCCCGCGCACGCGTGACGGTTGCCGGGAGTCGTCGTCATCGGCGTTGATCGCCGACAACGCGACAAGGCGGTGCACCCCGGCGGTGCGGGCCAGTTCGACCGTTGCGGCCAGTTCCTGCCCCAGCGCCCGGGAATTGAGGAAGACCGCCGATGCGCCTGCCATACCGTCGGCAGCAGATGGCACCGCTTCGACACCGGGCGGGAACCCGGCGGCTTCAGGATTGCGGGTGACGGCGCGTACGCGGGCACCGGCATGGACGAGTTCGGAGACGAGCGGGCGGCCGACATTGCCGGTTGCGCCCGTGACGAGAATTGTGTTCATGCGATCAAGGACGGGGCGGCCGTCCAAAAAGTTACAACGGAAGTCGGATCGAGGATCCGGTAACTTTCCGGACCCCGGATTCGTCGTAAACACATGAACGGATCTGTTGGTCTCGAGGCGGCGTGGCGCGACCACCACCCATATCTGGTCAACCTCGCCTACCGGATGCTGGGCGACATCGGCGATGCCGAGGACGTCGCGCAGGAGGCGTTTCTGCGGCTGGCCCGTACCGATCGGGAACAGCTCGACGATGTCCGGGCGTGGCTGACCGTGGTGGCCGGCCGCCTGTCGCTGGATGTCCTGCGGTCCGCCCGGGCCCGATTCGAACGCCCCGACGGCTCGGCCGTGTTGGACACCACCGCGGCTGTCGGCTCCGACCCGGCAGACCGCGTCACGCTCGACGACCAGGTCGGCTCGGCGCTCCTGGCGGTGCTCACCCGGCTCAGTCCCGGCGAGCGCGTCGCGTTCGTATTGCACGACATCTTCCGGATCCCGTTCGACGACGTCGCCGACACAGTGGGACGCCCGGTCGGAACGTGCCGCCAGCTGGCGCGTCGGGCCCGGACGAAGGTGACCGGCGCCGCGCCGACGCTGGGCGAGGTCAGCGCCGACGAGCACCGACAGGTGACCGATGCGTTCATCACCGCGTGCGCCAACGGCGACGTGGAGGCGCTGGCCTCGGTGCTCGACCCGAGTGTCTGGGGTGTCGGCACGGTGCTCACCGCCCCGGCCCTGCGTCAGGTCAACCACGGCCGCCAGGACGTCGCGACAAACCTGCTCCGCTACCTCGGGCCGGGGGCGACGGTGGTGTGCGCGGCCGAGCCTGTGCTGCTGGCGTACGACCGGCGCCGGCTGTTCGCAGTCGTGGTACTGACCATCCGCGACGGGCTGGTGCTCAAGATCGAGGCCACCGCCGACCCGTCGGCCCGGACGCATTAGGGGCCCCGGTCACAGCGCGGCACAATGGACTGGTGAGCGATTCCCCAGCGCGACAGCGCGTGCTGATCCTCGGCAGTACCGGATCGATCGGCACCCAGGCGCTCGACGTCATCGCGGCCAATCCGGACCGGTTCGAGGTCGTCGGGCTGGCGGCCGGTGGGGGCAACCCCGACCTGCTCGCCGCCCAGCGCGCCGCGACCGGCGTCACGAACATCGCGGTAGCCGATGCGGCCGCCGCGGACAAGATCGGCGACGTGACCTATGCCGGGCCCGACGCGGTCACCCGGTTGGTCGAGAACACCGAGGCCGATGTGGTGCTCAACGCGCTGGTCGGGGCACTGGGCCTGGCGCCTACGCTGGCCGCCCTGGCCACCGGCGCGCGCCTGGCCCTGGCCAACAAGGAGTCACTGGTCGCCGGTGGGCCGCTGGTGCTCAAGGCCGCCGCCCCCGGGCAGATCGTTCCGGTGGATTCCGAACATTCCGCGATGGCCCAGTGCCTGCGCGGCGGCACCGCCGACGAGGTCGCCAAGATCGTGCTCACCGCGTCCGGCGGGCCGTTCCTCGGATGGTCGGCCGCTGACCTCGAATCGGTCACCCCGGAGCAGGCCGGCAAGCATCCGACCTGGTCGATGGGCCCGATGAACACGCTGAACTCGGCGACCCTGATCAACAAGGGCCTGGAGTTGATCGAAACCCATCTCCTGTTCGGTATCGACTACGACTGCATCGAGGTCGTGGTGCATCCGCAGTCGATCGTGCACTCGATGGCCACCTTCACCGACGGCTCGACGCTGGCTCAGGCCAGCCCGCCGGACATGAAACTGCCGATCGCGCTGGCGCTGGGCTGGCCCGGGCGGGTTGCCGGCGCGGCCCTGGCCTGTGACTTCAGCACCGCCTCGACCTGGGAATTTCTACCGCTGGACAACGAGGTGTTCCCCGCGGTGAATCTGGCGCGGGCGGCCGGAACGCGCGGCGGCTGCCTGACCGCGGTCTACAACGCGGCCAATGAAGAAGCGGCCGAAGCGTTCCTTTCGGACCGGATCCCGTTCCCGGCGATCGTCGACACCGTCGGTGCCGTGTTGCACGCTGCCGACCAGTGGGCTGCCGAACCCGCTACCGTGGAAGAAGTACTCGACGCGCAGCGCTGGGCCAAGGAGACGGCTCGGCGCATCGTTGAGGAGAAATCCATGAGAAAAGGGCTCGTCACCAAATGATGTTCGTTATCGGCATCGCGCTGTTCGCGCTGGCCATCCTGGTTTCGGTGGCACTGCACGAATGCGGGCACATGTGGGTAGCGCGCGCCACCGGGATGAAGGTGCGTCGCTACTTCGTGGGCTTCGGCCCGACGCTGTGGTCGACGCGGCGCCCCAACAAGTTGGGGGAGACCGAGTACGGCATCAAGGCCATCCCGCTGGGGGGCTTTTGCGACATCGCCGGCATGACGTCGGTCGATGAGATCGCACCCGAAGACCGGCCGTATGCGATGTACAAGCAGAAGGTGTGGAAGCGCGTCGCGGTGTTGTTCGCCGGGCCTGGGATGAACTTCATCATCGGGCTGGTGCTCCTCTACGCCATCGCGATCACCTGGGGCCTGCCCAACATCACTGCGCCGACCACCGCCATCGTTGGCGAAACCGGTTGTGTTGCAGCACAAGTGAGTCTCGACAAGATGGGTGAGTGCGCGGGTCCCGGGCCTGCTGCTCTGGCCGGCATCCAGGCCGGCGACGAAATCGTCAAGGTCGGCGACACCAAGGTCTCCGATTTCAGCCAGATGGCTGCTGCGATCCGCAAGCTCAACGGCCCGGTGACCATCGAGCTCAAACGTGACGGCCAGACCATCACAAAGGTCGTTGACGTCACCCAGACGCAGCGGTTCACCAGCGCGGACGCCAAGGCGCCCGCCACCGTCGGCGCGATCGGCGTCAGCGCGGTCGAGGTCAAGCCGCCCACCCCGTACAGCCCGATCGCCGGGGTGCCGGCGACGGCTTCGTTCACCGGGGACATGGTCGTCTTGTTGGGCAAGTCGCTGGCCAAGATCCCCACCAAGATCGGTGCCCTGGTGGAGGCCATCGGCGGCGGTGAGCGCGACAAGGAAACGCCGATCAGCGTCGTCGGCGCAAGCATCATCGGCGGCGAGACCGTCGAGGCCGGGTTGTGGGTGGCGTTTTGGTTCTTCCTGGCGCAGTTGAACTTTGTGCTCGGTGCGATCAATCTGGTACCGCTGCTACCGTTCGACGGCGGCCACATCGCGGTGGCGACGTACGAGAAACTCCGCAACATGTTCCGTGCGGCCCGCGGCAAAGCCGCCGCAGGCCCGGTCAACTACCTCAAGCTCATGCCGGCCACGTACCTGGTGTTGGCGGTCGTCCTCGGCTACACGTTGCTGACCGTAACGGCCGACCTGGTCAACCCACTCAGCATCTTCCAGTAGGAGATCCCACAACATGACGTCCATCGGTTTGGGAATGCCCGCACCCCCGGCGCCGACCCTGGCGCCGCGGCGCAAGACCCGTCAGCTCATGGTGGGTGACGTCGGTATCGGCAGCGAGCACCCGATCGCGGTGCAGTCCATGTGCACCACCAAGACTCACGATGTCAACTCGACGCTGCAGCAGATCGCCGAGCTGACCGCTTCCGGCTGCGACATCGTGCGGGTGGCCTGCCCCCGGCAGGAGGACGCCGATGCGCTCGCCGAGATCGCGCGGCACAGCCAGATCCCGGTGATCGCCGACATCCACTTCCAGCCCAAGTACATCTTCGCCGCGATCGACGCCGGTTGCGCGGCCGTGCGCGTCAACCCCGGCAACATCAAAGAGTTCGACGGCCGGGTCAAAGAGGTGGCCAAGGCCGCCGGCGACGCGGGCATCCCGATCCGCATCGGCGTCAATGCCGGCTCGCTGGATCCACGGTTGATGCAGAAGTACGGCAAGGCCACCCCCGAGGCTCTGGTCGAATCCGCGCTGTGGGAGGCGTCGCTGTTCGAGGAGCACGGCTACGGCGACATCAAGATCAGCGTCAAGCACAACGATCCGGTGATCATGGTCGAGGCGTACCGCCAGCTCGCCGCCCAGTGCGACTACCCCCTGCACCTCGGTGTCACCGAAGCCGGCCCGGCCTTCCAGGGCACCATCAAGTCCGCGGTGGCGTTCGGCGCATTGCTGTCGCAGGGCATCGGCGACACCATCCGGGTGTCCCTGTCGGCGCCGCCGGCCGAAGAGGTCAAGGTCGGCAATCAGATCCTGGAGTCGCTGAACCTGCGACCGCGTGGCCTGGAGATCGTGTCCTGCCCGTCCTGCGGACGGGCGCAGGTCGACGTGTACACGCTGGCCAATGCGGTGAGTGCGGGCCTGGACGGGCTCGACGTCCCGCTGCGGGTCGCCGTGATGGGCTGTGTGGTCAACGGTCCGGGTGAGGCCCGCGAGGCCGACCTCGGCGTTGCCTCGGGCAACGGCAAGGGGCAGATCTTCGTCAAGGGTGAGGTCATCAAGACCGTGCCCGAGGCGCAGATCGTCGAGACACTGATCGAAGAGGCCATGCGCCTGGCTGCCGAAACAAGCCCGGACGGCGGGTCCGATCATCCGAGCGGTTCGCCAGTGGTGACCGTAAGCTGATAGCGACCCTGTGAGCGGGGTCACCCAGCCTTGGCTTGAGCAGAGGGAATCGCCAATGTCGGCACCGCCGCTGTTCCGACTCGTCGACGAGCGACGAGTTTCCGTGGTGCGTGACGCCACCCCCTGTCTGCCGGTGTTCGACGAGGACCCGGTGGGGTCGTGCATGGTTGCCGCGCGCGTCGCCGAGTTCGGTGTCGAACACGGCGCGATCGGCGGGGAACTGTGGACGCGACGCGGTGTCACTGAGTCGCTGTGCTACGCCGGGCCCAATCTGATCCCGCTGCGCGGTGACGCCGAGGACCTCAAGGCGTTCTCGGACAAGGCGATGAGCACCGCGCGGCGCTGCTCGTCTGTGGTCGGCCGTGCCGAACTCGTGTTGCCGATGTGGCGGCGGCTGGAATCGGTGTGGGGTACCGCCCGTGACGTCCGTGAGCAACAGCCATTGATGGCGCTGAACTCGATGCCGCACTGCATGATCGACCCGGCGGTCCGCCCGGTGCGAATGGAGGAGCTCGACACCTACCTGGTGGCTGCGATCGACATGTTCATCGGCGAGGTCGGTGTCGACCCGCGACTCGGGGACGGCGGCCGTGGTTACCGTCGCCGCATTGCCGGCCTGATCGCCGCGGGACGGGCGTGGGCCCGGTTCGAGCACGGCGAGGTGGTGTTCAAGGCCGAGGTCGGGTCGCAGTCGCCCACGGTCGGCCAGATCCAGGGGGTGTGGGTGCATCCGGAGTGGCGCGGCCACGGGCTCGGCACCTCGGGGACAGCGTCGCTGGCGGCCGCCGTGGTGGCCTCGGGCCGCATCGCGAGCCTGTACGTCAACAGCTACAACACGGTGGCCCGGGCAACGTACGCCCGCATCGGATTCGAGCAGGTCGGCACGTTCGCCACCATCTTGCTGGACTGAGCGCTGTCGGCTCTGGCGTCACCGCCGTGCGGCGGCGGCCCGTGCCAGCAGGTCGTCGACCGACCATTGATCGTCGGCGTGTGCACCGTACTTGGCCGCGAGCACCACGCCGTCCGGTGCGATCAGGAAATCCGCGGGTAGTCCGAGCCGCCCGCCGGCCTGTCTGCCGGCCGGGGCGCGGAATCGCCCACACAGGGTCAGCACGCCGCCCCGGATGATGGCCGGCCAGCTGCGGGGGTCGAGCAGGGCTCGGGGGCTGGATTCGACGCCGAACTTCCGGTAGACGTCCTTGTCCGGATCGGCGACGGTGGCGAACGGCAGATCCGCTGTGTGCGCGGCCAATTCGGGGGCGGGGGAGTGGAAGAAGGCCACCTCACGAATACCGGCGGCGTCGATCTCCGCATGCCGGGCGGCGAAGGACTGCAGGTGCAGATTGCAGATCGGACAACCCGCGAAGCGCCGGAACTGCAGGTGGACCAGACCCCGTGGATCAGGCACCGAGATGTGTTCGCCTGTGACACTGAGGAATTGGTACTGGCCGATGGTCCTGGGGGCATTGGGCGGGGTGGATGCGGTCACGGCTCCTCCTTGTTGGCGTGCGGCGTACGCCTACGCTATGAGGCTATAACCGTACGATGTACGCTGTCAATCGCCATGCCTCGTCCACGTTCACTCAGTCAAACCCAGGTCGCCGCAGCCGCGCTGGCGGTCGTCGATGGCGACGGTCTGGCGGGGTTGTCGATGCGCGCGGTCGCTCGTCAACTCGGCATGGGCACGATGTCGCTGTACCGGTACGTCGCCGATCGTGACGAGCTCGAAGCGATGGTGGTGGACCATGTGCTCGACGGGGTCGATCCCGGGTTGCCTCGTGGATCGGCGCGACACCAGCTCGCCGAACTCGCTGAGCGTGTGCGCCTCGCGGCCGCACGGCATCCCGCGGTGGTGCCGCTGATACTCACACACCGGCACCGCTCGCCGGCGTCGTTGCGCTGGGGTGAATCCGTGCTCGGTGTGCTCACCGCCGCCGGATATGACGGCAAGCGGCGGGTCTATGCGTTCCGGGCGCTGCTCGCCTACATTTTCGGAGCGCTCGAGATCGAGATGCTGGGAAGCCTGGCCGGGCCGGGCACTCAGGCGCTGGCGAGTTTGCCGGCGAGCGAGTATCCGTTGTTGGCGCAGACCGCGGCGGTGGCCGGTGGCATGCCACCCGATGAGGAGTTCCGGCGCGGCCTGGAAATCCTGCTGAGTGCCCTGGACGCCTGAAGCGGGCAACCGGTCGGTCTCACCACAGTCTCGGTTCGGTATCGGTGCGCCTCCGACGAAACAGGCGTCCACGTTTCTAACATCAGCCTCAATGGCAACTCAAACATCATCAGTCACACGGACCGCGGGCCTGTTGACGGTCATCGCGGTCCTCGGGGCAACGGCGCTCAGTGGCTGCACCCCGCGGCCCGACGGGCCCGAGCCCGCCGCCGAACAGTTCTTCGCGGCACTGGCCACTGGTGACACCGCGGCTGCCGCGGCGCTGGCCGACCGGCCCGACGATGCCAAGACCGCCCTCGGTGAAGCGTGGAGCGGTTTGCAGGCCACCGGACTGGACGCACAGATCGTGGGTTCGAAGTACGCCGGAGACACCGGCAGCGTTACCTACCGCTACACCTGGCACCTGCCGAAGAACCGCACGTGGACCTACGACGGACAGCTCAACATGATCCGCGAGGAGGGCCGGTGGGAGGTGCGCTGGAGTGCCACCGGACTGCACCCGAGGCTGGGTGAGCACCAGACCTTCGCGCTGCGGGCCGACGCACCGCGACGGGCATCGGTCAACGAGCGTGGCGGTACCGATGTGCTGGTCCCCGGCTACATATACGCCTACGGACTGGATGCCAGGGCGGCCGGTTCCGCGCTGATGCCGACGGCCCGGGCGGTCGCCGACGCGCTGCGGGGCTTCGATCCTGCCCTGGGCGATCCCCAGCGACTCGCCGAGCAGGCCAGCGCGTCGGCCCAGCCGATGGGCCTGATCACGCTGAGGCAAGCCGACAACGACCGGATCGCGCCCGCCATCGGCCGGCTGCCCGGCGTCGTCGTCACCCCGCAGCCCGAAATGTTGCCCACGGACGAAACTTTCGCGCCGGCGATCGTCAACGAGGTCAAGAAGTCGGTGGCCGACCAACTCGACGGGCAGCCGGGCTGGCGGGTGGTCACGGTCAACCAGAACGGTGTAGACGTCGACGTGCTCAACGAGGTGGCGGGCGATCCGGCACCGTCGATCACCATCAGCCTGGACCGCGCCGTGCAGGTCGCCGCGCAGAACGCGGTCAACACCACGGGCAAGCAGGCGATGATCGTCGCGATCAAACCGTCCACCGGCGAGATCCTGGCGGTCGCGCAGAACGGGGCCGCCGACGCCGCCGGACCGCTCGCGACCATGGGGCAGTTCCCGCCCGGTTCGACCTTCAAGATGATCACCGCGGGAGCGGCTATCGAGCGCGACATGGCAACGCCCAACACACTTTTGGGGTGCCCCGGCATGCTCGACATCGGGCACCGGACCGTCACCAACTACGACGCGTTCGATCTCGGTACGGTGCCGATGTCACGGGCGTTCGCCAATTCGTGCAACACCACCTTCGGTGAACTGGCCAGCCGGATGCCTCCGCGCGGTCTCACCCAGGCCGCCGCCCGTTACGGCATCGGCACCGACTACCAGGTGGACGGGATCAACACGCTGACCGGTTCGGTGCCGCCGACGGTGGACCTGGCCGAGCGCACCGAGGATGGCTTCGGCCAGGGCAAGGTGCTGGTCAGCCCGTTCGGCATGGCGCTGGCGGCCGCGACGGTCGCGGCGGGCAGGACTCCGGTGCCGCAACTCATCGAGGGGCGCCAGACCATGGTCGACCGCGCGGGTACCCCGATCAGCCCGAAGATGATCGACGGATTGCGGCCGATGATGCGACTGGTGGTGACCAATGGCACGGCCAAGGACCTCAACGGACTCGGGGATGTGCGCGGCAAGACCGGTGAAGCCGAGTTCATGGGTGGCTCGCACTCCTGGTTCGCCGGATACCGCGGGGACATGGCGTTTGCGGCGCTGATCGTCGGCGGCGGCAGTTCGGAGTACGCGGTGCGGATGTGCAAGACCATGTTCGATGGCCTGCCCCCGTCCTACCTGGCCTGATCGGCGGTACCGTTGAACCTGCCATGACAGGGATCAATGAACAATCCGTGGACCTGCGCGTCTCCGATGCCGATCGCAACGGGACGATGCGGCGGCTGCACAACGCCGTCGCGCTCGGACTGATCGACATCGCCGAGTTCGAGGAGCGCTCGGCGATGGTGTCGCACGCCCGGCTTCATTCGGACCTCGATGCCTTGGTGGGCGACCTGCCCGGTCCAGGAGCGATCGTCACCACCGCCACCGACCGCGTCGAGTTGCGTGGTGTGCTCGGCTCGCTGAAACGCCAGGGTGAATGGACGGTGCCGACCCGGCTGGCCCTGGTGCGCCGGATGGGTTCGGTCGAGCTGGACCTGACCCGGGCCCGGTTCGCCGGTCCGATGGTGGTCATCGAGCTGGATATGAAATTCGGGTCTGTGGAGATCCGGCTGCCCGAAGGGGCCAGCGCGTCGATCGACGATGTCGAGGTGATCGTGGGCAGCGCCGACGATCACCGCCGCGACGCACCGGCCGACGGCACCCCGCACATCATTCTCACCGGCAAAGTGGTGTGCGGTTCGGTGGATATCCGTGGGCCGCGCCGGAACTGGAAGCTGACGCTCCGCCGGTCCTGATCTGCCGCGCTGTTCAACGCGGCTCAAGCACCGCGAACGTCAGCGTGGCCCGGGCGGCGAGCCGATCGCGGGTGATGTCGGTGACATCAACCGACGTCACGATCAGCCGTTTGCCGGCCCGCACTACCTTCGCCTCCGCGCGGGCCGTGCCCATGATCGGGGCCAGGAAGTGGATGTTGAGGTCGGCGGTCGTCACGTCATAACCGACACCGCTGGCATTGCCGGCCAGCATGCCTGCCGCGATGTCGATCAGGGTGGCCACCAGCCCGCCCTGCAGGGCGCCGCGCACGTTGGCGAGGTCGGGCCGGTTGTCCATCTCCAGCACCAGCCGGTCGGCGGTCGACTCCACCTCGCGGTAGTCCAGTAGTTGCAGCACATGAACGGTTTCGGTCATCGCCGTGCCTCACTCATCCCCGTACGGTAACACCATTACCGGTTGCCGAGAGGGTCGCTCTCGCGAGGTGTCACCGCAGCGCCTCGGTGGGTACGCCGAACCGCTCCTGATAGCCGGTGACCTGGGCACGGACCTCCTCGGCGTCCAGGCCGGTGTTGCCCCAGGTGTATCGCCCACCGCCGTTGTCCCCGGGGTGCGCGGCCAGGAAGTCGCGCATGCGCTGCTCGGCCACGGGGGTGAACTCGCGGTCGAGTGCCTCGTAGACACCGCGGATCGTGGCGAACGGATCGCGGATGAAGTCGGCGAACTGGACATCGATGATCTGGCCGGGGGCCAGCATCCCCGAGTCGCGGGCCTTCATCGAGTTCTCCAGTCCGACGACGATCTCCTCACGCGACTGCTGGGCGCACTCGGTGATGTCGCTGTGATCGGAGGCCAGTCGACGCAGGTGCGTGGTGAGTGCGGCGATCGAGGAGATGACGTTGAGCGGATCGCGGTGGGTCTGCACGATCAGCGCGTCCGGGTACTCGGCGACCAGCGCGTCCAATTGCCACAGATGGGCAGGCGATTTCAATAGCCATTGACAGGGCGGCGTGGGTGCACCGATTCCTGGGACTCCGGATTGCAAGTGCTGCAGGTACATCCGGTGGTAGCGGTAGGCGTTGCGGTGGTCGGCGTCGTGCAACAGCCAGCGGTAGTAGGTGGGCAGCCGGTACTGGGTCGAGAAGATCATGCTGCAGAACTGTCCGGCCGACATCCGCACGCACTCCTGCCCGACCAGCGCTCCCATCGGGTGATGCGCCAGCAGGCCGGGCACCAGCTGTTCGGACATCTCGATACTGGCCTGGATCTGGGCGATACGTGGATCTGTGGTGTAGGTACCGGGCTGCGGCAAAGGCCAGGGTGCATCCACCTCCCAGGTCAGCGGTGGCCGCAGCGCGGGATCCTGGGCCAGCAGGTCGAACAGGATCGTGGTGCCGGTGCGCGGCTGGCCGGCGATGAAGATGGGCCGCTCGACAGGCGCGGCCGCTACCGCGGGATTTGCCGTGCGCCACTGCATGATTCGAAGTCGATGCACGAGGGGGTTGACGATGTCCATCACCGCGATCTCGACACCCAGGTCGTTCAGCCGGGCTTCTTCGGCAAGGCCGGCAGCCAGGACGTCCAGGTTCTCGCGCCACCCGCCCGGTTCACCGAAGTCGTCGCTGCCTGCGATCTCACAGGCCTGTGCGATCAGGCTGTCGGGTTCGAATCGGCTCATTTCACGCTCACCTTCACCTCGGGCGCAGCCGGATTGTCCAGCCAGCGCAGCACCACGAACCCGCGGCGGCGACCACCGGTATCCAGCCAGTGACCGTGACCGGAGTCCAAGGCGGCGATGGCGATTCGGACCTTTCCGTCGGCGTCCGGAGAGACGCCCTTGTCGGTCACCGAGCTGTGTCTGCGCCGCGGTTCGATGCACTCGTGCCAGATGTTCTCCAGCGTGACGTTCCAGTAGCGGGTGTCCGGCGGGGTGAACTCGAGCAGCAGGGTCTCGTCGTCGGCGAGGTCGAACGTGCCGATCATGTAGAGGTTGTCGGGTGTGGTGTCCGCCGATCCCAGCGCGGCGGCTTCGGCGGTGACGAGTTCGTTGGGCTGGCTCAGTAGTTCCGGCTTGATGGTGCGGTGCAGTGTCGTCAGCTTCATCACCGTCCAGGCCATCGCGGTGAACTGCTCGGCCACCTCGGCGTCGGTCGGCGCCTGCGGCGGACCCGCATCGAGGGTCTCGATCTGCAAGGTCGCCGGTGTCTCGGTGGCCGCTTCACCGATGTACTCGCGCACCACGATCGAGGCGGCATCGGCGGGGATCTGCAGCCATTGCGCACCGTCGAGTCCGGCCGGGCGCTCGGCCGAGACGACGATCGTGAAGGTGTCGCCGTCGAGGTTCAGTTCGGTATCGCTGAGGTATGCGGCCATCCGTCGCGGAGTCATTCCGGTGCCGGCGAGCACCTGGAAGCCCAGATACGCGCTCGTGCCCCGAGTGCCGGTGATCCGGTAGGTGCGGTCGCCACGGATCATCGCGAGCAGGTAGCGGCCGTCGGGATTGGGTCCGCCGACCATCCGGGTGGGGGAGCACATGTCGAAGAACCACGGCAGTTCCGGGTCGGCCTCGACGGACAGCTCCGAACACAGCGCCGTCACCCGGGACACCACCCGCAGCCCGTCGAGCAGTTCGCATTCGTCGCGGGCGTCGGCGTTCACGATCTCGGTGATGTCCCCGAGCATTTTCTGGACGAACTGCCAGGCTTCGCGGGTTTTGGGGGCGCGTTCTTCGCTCATGCGAGACACAATCTCAAATGAGACGTAGTCTCATACGGGAAATGACCGAACCGATTCCTCTGAATATCCGCAAGCGTCAGGCGACCCGCGACCGGATCGCCGGATGTGCCGCGACGCTGGTGGCCGCGGATGGGCTCGCGGCCACCACGGTGGAGCGGATAGCCGCCGAGGCCGAGGTCGGTCGGGCCACCTTCTTCCGGTACTTCGCTTCCAAGGAGGATGCCGTCGCCGACGGGATGACCAGGCACTGGCTGGGGGTGATCACCGCACAACTGGCCACCCAGCCTGCCGATTTGTCGGCGCGCGACGCCGTGGTGGCCGCGTTCTGCGACCTCGGCGACGGTTTCGACGCCATCAGCGACCAGGTGCGCGAGCTGGCCGTACTGACCCGGTCGTCGCCGGCGCTCAACGCGTGGACGCTGCAGATCTACGTGGGTTACGAGATGGCCATCGCCGAGCTGGTGGCCCCCAGATTCGCCGACCTGGCCCCGGGTGACGCGCGGCCCCGTCTCATCGGCGCACTGGCCATGGCGTCGGTACGCATCGCCCTGGACGACTGGCTGCAACACGGCGGGTCGCTGCCGCAGCGGGTGCGCACGGCGCTGGAGGCGTTGTCGGTGGGCTGACGATTAAGCTGTCCACATGCCAGTTCGTACCGCCCTGCGCCCCGGCGTGCAGTCACCGACCCTGCCGGTTCCCAAGTCGATCCCACGGCCGGAGTACGCGTGGAAGTCGACTGTGCAGGAAGGTAGCGAACCCTGGGTGCAGACGCCCGAGGTGATCGAGAAGATGCGCGTCGCGGGACGGATCGCGGCGGCCGCCCTGGCCGAGGCCGGCAAGGCCGTGGCGCCCGGCGTCACCACCGATGAGCTGGACCGCATCGCCCACGACTACATGATCGATCACGGCGCCTATCCATCGACGTTGGGCTACAAGGCATTTCCGAAATCCTGCTGCACCTCGCTGAATGAGGTGATCTGCCACGGCATCCCGGACTCGACCGTGATCGAGGACGGTGACATCGTCAACATCGATGTGACCGCCTACATCGACGGCGTACACGGCGATACCAATGCCACCTTCCTGGCCGGCGACGTCTCCGAGGAACACCGGCTGCTCGTCGAGCGCACCCACGAGGCGACCATGCGCGCCATCAAGGCGGTCAAGCCCGGGCGTGCCCTGTCGATCGTCGGCCGGGTGATCGAGGCCTACGCAAACCGGTTCGGCTACAACGTTGTTCGCGACTTCACCGGGCACGGCATCGGCACGACGTTCCACAACGGGCTGGTGGTGCTGCACTACGATCAGCCCGCCGTCGAGACCGTGCTGGAACCGGGCATGACCTTCACCATCGAACCGATGATCAACCTCGGGTCGCTGGACTACGAGATCTGGGACGACGACTGGACCGTGGTGACGAAGGACGGCAAGTGGACCGCACAGTTCGAGCACACCCTGGTGGTCACCGAGGACGGCGCCGAGATCCTCACGCTGCCGTGAACAACGCACCGTGAGCGGGGCCCTGCTCGTCGCCGGCACCACCTCCGATGCCGGCAAGTCGATGGTCGTGGCGGGGCTGTGCCGGTTGTTGGCCCGCAACGGTCAGTCCGTAGCGCCGTTCAAGGCGCAGAACATGTCGAACAACTCGGCGGTCACCGTCGACGGCGGGGAGATCGGCCGTGCCCAGGCCATGCAGGCCAGGGCCGCGGGGCTGGCGCCCAGCACCCGATTCAACCCCATCTTGCTCAAGCCCGGCGGGGACCGCACGTCGCAGTTGGTGATCCGCGGCCAGGTGGCCGGAACTGTGGCCGCGGGCGACTACTTCACCCACCGGGACCGGCTCGCCGCGGTCGTCGCCGACGAATTGGCAACGCTCCGATCCGAATTCGACGTGGTGATCTGTGAAGGGGCCGGCTCACCGGCCGAGATCAACCTGCGTGCCACCGACCTGGCCAACATGGGGCTGGCCCGTGCGGCGGACCTGCCGGTCATCGTGGTGGGCGACATCGACCGCGGCGGCCTGCTGGCCCACCTGCACGGCACCGTGGCCGTCCTGGCCCCCGAGGACCAGGCGCTCATCGCCGGATTCGTCGTCAACAAGTTCCGCGGTGACCCGGCCCTGCTCGAACCCGGCCTGCGTCAACTGCTCGAGCTGACCGGTCGCCCTACCTACGGCGTGATCCCGTTCGATGACGGAATCTGGCTCGACACCGAGGATTCGGTGTCGGTCCGGCCCGGCGGCATGGTGGGCACGCCGCAATCACCGCGCGGGGAGCAGACGCTCACCGTCGCCGCCATCAGGCTGCCGCGCATCTCCAACTCGACCGACATCGAGGCCCTGGCCTGCGAACCGGGCGTTGTGGTGCGCTGGGTCGCCGATGCCGCCGACCTCTCCGGCGTCGACCTGGTGGTGATCCCCGGCAGCAAGGCCACCGTCAGCGACCTGGCTTGGTTGCGTCAACGCGGCCTGGCCGCGGCCATTCTCGATCACGCCGCCCAGGGGCGGCCCGTGCTCGGGGTGTGCGGCGGGTTCCAGATGTTGTGCCGACGCATCGACGACGCAATCGAGGCCGGAGCGGCCGGAGCCGTATCGGTCGAGGGCCTGGGTCTGCTCGACGCCGACATCGAGTTCGCCCGCGAGAAGACCCTGCGGCATTGGGAAAAACCCTTGTGGGGCTACGAGATTCATCATGGTCAGGTGATCCGTACGGCGGCCGATGACTGGCTCGGCGTCGGGCTGCGCTGCGGCGCGGTCTACGGCACCCACTGGCACGGCCTGCTCGACAACGACCGCGTGCGCCGTGCCTGGCTCACCGAGATCGCCGCCGCCGCCGGTCGCGACGGGTTCGTGGTTGCCGACGACATCGACGTACAGGGCCGGCGGGACGCGCAGTTGGATCTCATGGCAGACCTGCTGGCCACACATCTCGACATCGAGGCCGTGATGGACCTGGTGCGGCATGGGCCGCCACCGCGGCCCACCATGAGCACTGCGCTCACCGGCCCACCTCGGTAGCCTGGGCAGATGATTCGGCGCCATCGATGGGTGGCAGCTTTGGTCGGGCCGGCCGCCCTGGTGATGGCGTCCGGCTGCTCGCCCGTGGTCGCCGGGTCGCCCACCTGGCCCGGCGCCACCCTGGAGAAGGTGTTGCTGACAGCCGGCGACTTCCCGCCCGGTGTGCAGTTCGATCGCGTCATCGACGACGGCGCGGGTCCGGGCGGATCGGGTGGACCGCCGCCGATGCTGTCCACCCCGGCCGGATGCAGTGACGGCCTGACCCGGGTGATCGCCGAATCCGCCGAACGGGGCCCCGGCAGTGCCGCGCAGATCATCGCCGCCTACGACGGGGCGCGCATGGTGCTGACCGTGCTGACCTCACCGTTGCCGCTGGACCGGCTGGCGGCCACCGCGCAGCGTTGTGCCCAGTTCTCGACGTACTTCGACCCGTCGGACAAGGGCATCCCGATGACCACCACCAAGCTGGCCGCGCCGCGTGCGTCGGCCCTGGCCTATCAACAGACCATGCGGCTGGGCGGCGGCGACCAGAGCATCTTCTTCGCCTTCGAAAACGTCGGCAACTGGGCGGTTTTCGGCATCGCATTCCCGACCCAGGATCCGTCGATTGTCACCAAAGGTGCATTGCCGCAGACATTTCTGGACATTTTCGGCGTCCAGGCCCAGCGCCTGGACGCGCGTTGACGCAGGCGTCAAGACAATGTTGATTCCGGCCCGCATGTCGCTACTGGACGGTAGTTTGTCCGAATGCTTACCACCGTCGCGACGATCGACGGATTCACCACACCCGTCGATGTCTCGGGACCCGAGAAGGGTTCCACCGTGGTGGTGCTGAGCGCCGGCCATCACGGCCCGGCCGCCTACGAGCCGATTTGCCGACGGTTGCACACCGCGTCACTGCGCACGGTGATCATCGGGCCCGATCCGCGACTGACCGCCAAGTCCGTGGTCGGCATTCTCGATTCGCTCAACATCAAATGGGCACTGCTGGTCGGCGATCGACTCGGGGGAGAACTCGCCTGGGAGCTCGCCGCCACCCGGTTGGACAAGTTCATCGGCCTCGTGGTGGTGGATCGCGGCCACCCACGCGTCGCCGACGCCACCGGCATGATCCGCGACGACGAATGCCCTCCGGTGGAGATGAACACCACCGTGCTGGTGAGCACTCCCGCGGCCCGCGCCGTGGCCAAGGCCAGTCAGCGCTACGTCTACGGCGACTTCCGGCTGGTGGAGATGCCGGGCCGGCGCAATGCCGGTGACTCGACCGCGCAGCTGGCAGCCGAGATCGTGCTGCGCACCAGTAGTTGGTGACCGCCGCTCAGCCCTGCCTTCGCGCGAGCGTTCAGTCAGCCGCCACTGTGTTGTCGGGTCGGCGGCCTGCCTTCGCGCGAGCGCTCAGTCAGCCGCCTCCGAAGGTGTCCAGGCTTGCGGCAACCCCGGCTGCTGCGGGAACAGGAAATCGACAAACGCCGCCGCCGTGGGCTGTGGCTCATGATTGGCCAGCCCGGGGCGTTCGTTGGCTTCGATAAAGACGTACTCGCGGCCCGTCACATCGGGCACCAGCAGGTCGATCCCCGTCACCGGAATACCGATCGCCGCGGCAGCGGTCACGGCGACCCGGCACAGCTCGGGGTTCACCTCCGCGGTGACGTCGTGAATTGTCCCGCCCTGATGCAGATTCGCCGTTCGCCGCACCCGCAGGCGCTCACCCTCGGGCAGCACATCGTCGAATGACCAGCCGGCGTCGGCAACCGTCCCCATGGTGATGTCGTCCATCGGGATGCGCGATTCCCCGCCGGTGGCCGCAGCCCGGCGCCGGGACTGCGTCTCGATGAGCTCACGCACCGTGTGTTTTCCGGTGCCGACCACCTCGGCGGGCTTGCGGATCGCCGAAGCCACCACCTTGCCGTCGATCACCACGAGGCGAAGATCGTCGCCGGCGGCGCGCTGCTCGATCAGCACCTCCGGATACTGCTCGCGGGCCCGGTGCAGCGCCGCGTCCAACTCGTCGCTGCCGTCCACCCCGACGGTGATGCCCTTGCCCTGCTCGCCGCGGGTGGGCTTGACCACCACATCGCCGACCTCGGCGAGAAACTCGTGATCCTCACCATCGAAGCTGGCCAGCCGGCCCTTGGGCACTGAGATGCCGGCATCGGAGACGATCCGGCGGGTCTGCCGCTTGTCGTCGCAGCGGGCCATGGCCACCGCAGATGTGAACTCCGAGAGCGACTCTCGCGTGATGACGCTGCGGCCACCGTGCGACAGCCGCATCTCTCCGGCGCCCGCATCGAGCACCTCGACCCGGATACCGCGACGCATCGCCTCGTCGGCGATGATGCGGGCATACGGATTCAGATCGTCGACGGTCTCCGGAGGATGGGTGAACAACGGCTCGTTGATCGCGTTCTTGCGCTTGACGGCCAGCACCGGTACCCGATGGAAACCCAGCTTCTCGTACAGCGCGATCGCGGCGGAATTGTCATGGGCCACAGACAGATCCAGGTACGCCCGGCCCCGCTCACGGAAGATTCCGGCCAGGGTCCTGGTCAGCGCATCGCCGACGCCGGGCAGTCCGGCCGCCGGGTCCACCGCCAGGCTCCACAGGCTCGACCCGTCCTCGGGGTCGGCGAACAACCGCTTGTGGTCGACGCCGGTGACGGTGCCCACCACACTGCCGTCGTCGTCCCGCACCGCGACCAGATAGACCACGGCCGGGGTGAGGGTGTGGTTGTGCCAGATGACGTCGACGGGTGCTGGCACCATCCCGCACCGCACATACACCCGGTTCATCGCGTCGGCGTCGCTCGGTGTCTGCAAGGTGCGCACGGTGAACCCGACGGGGTCGGCGGCGGTGAGTTCGTCGGCGAACCGCAGCCGGTAGGTGTGGCTGGGGTCGATGAACAGCTCCGAGGGGGAGCGGGCGATCAACACATGCGATTCGCGGGCGTAGATGCAGATGTCGCGGCGGCCCGGACCCTCCTGCTGCAGCACCTCGGCGAGTTGCTCGGGGTCGGCGAATGTCTGCCCGAAAATCAGCCGGCCCCAGCCTAATTCGAGCACCACATCGTCGGCCATGGCGTCGACCAGGTGCTGAGGCGACGCATCGTGCAGGCCGAGCGTGATCGCCTCGGTGTGATCGGGCCCCAGTGCCGGGGCCGACGCGTCGTGGTCGGTGGCGGTCATGCCGCGGCCCCCGTCACTCCGTGGCGCTGCAGCCACAACTCGAGCAGCGCGATCTGCCACAACTCGTTACCGCGCAGCGGGGTCAGCTTGCCGTTCGGGTCGGCCAACAGCCGGTCGACGGCCTCGGGACGAAACAGACCGCGCTCCTTGGCCTCTGGCGCATACAGGGCGTCGCGGACGAGATCCAGGTACGGCCCCTCGAGGTGGGTCAGCGCCGGGACCGGGAAGTACCCCTTGGGTCGGTCGATCACCGCTGCCGGGACCACCCGGCGCGCAGCCTGTTTGAGCACGCCCTTGCCGCCGTACGCGGTCTTCAGGTCGGGTGGGCAGGTGGCGGCCAACTCGACGAGTTCGTGATCGAGGAACGGCACCCGGCCCTCCAGCCCCCACGCCATGGTCATGTTGTCGACCCGCTTCACCGGATCGTCGACCAGCATCACGGTGGTGTCCAGGCGCAATGCCCGGTCCACACCGGTCTGCGCGCCTGCCGCGGCGAAATGATCGGACACGAACACGCCGCTGGGGTCCCCGTCGGCCCGGTAGCTCTCGCTGATCAGCGCACCCACTCCGGTGCTGTCGCGGTCGAAGAATGCACCGCGGTAGCTGGCCACAGACCCGTCCAGGCTGGCCGCGCCCGGCTCGGCCATCGGCGGGTACCAGTGATAACCGGCGAAGACCTCGTCGGCGCCCTGTCCGGACTGCACCACCTTGACGTGCTTGGACACCTCCTGGCTGAGGAGGTAGAAGGCCACACAGTCATGGCTGACCATCGGTTCGCTCATCGCGCTGATCGCACCGTCGAGGGCGGGCAGCATGCGGTCGGTCCCGATGCGGATCTGGTGGTGATCGGTTTCGAAGTGCTCGGCGATGATGTCGGAGTACCTGAACTCGTCGCCGGCCACCCCGCCCACCGACTCGAAACCGATCGAGAACGTGGACAGCCCGTGCTGGCCGGCCTCGGCGAGCAGACCGACGATCAGGCTGGAGTCGACCCCGCCCGACAGTAGGCATCCCACCGGCACGTCGGCTACGAGGCGGCGCTCGACAGCGCGCCGCAGCGACTCCAGTACCGCGTCCTCCCAATCCTTTTCCGACCAGTCGGCCCGGTCGGCGTTCCGGGTGAAGTCCGGCGACCAGTAGACGGTGGTGTGCCGGCTGCCGTCGGGTTCGATCGCGACGACGGAAGCGGGCGGCACCTTCTTGATGCCCTGCAGGATCGTCAACGGCGGCGGCACCACCGAATGGAACGAGAGGTAGTGGTGCAGAGCGACCGGGTCGATCCGGGTGTCGACGCCGCCGCCGGCCAGCAGGGCCGGCAGGGACGAGGCGAACCGGATCCGGTGGTTGTCCTCGGTGATGTACAGCGGCTTGATGCCCAGCCGATCGCGGCCGAGCAGCACCCGGCCGGTGTCGCGCTCGACAATCGCGAACGCGAACATGCCCAACAGGTGTTCGACGAACCGGTCACCCCAGTGGTGATAGGCCTTCAGCAACACCTCGGTGTCGCTGTGCGAGAAGAAGCGGTAGCCGTGGCCGGACAGTTCCCGGCGCAGCTCCTGGTAGTTGTAGATGCAGCCGTTCCAGCAAACGGTCAACCCCAATTCGGGATCGACCATGGGCTGGGCGCCCGCTTCGGTCAGGTCAATGATTTTCAGGCGGCGGTGACCCAGCGCGACCCGGCCTTGCGACCACACACCGGCCGCGTCCGGACCCCTGGGCGCCATCGCGTCTGCCATGGCCGACACCGCTGAAATATCCGGTGTCCGGCCATCGAGACGCACCTCCCCGGCGGCTCCACACATCAGTTCGACCCTACACAGGATCTGTCGGCAGCGCGCCACCCGCGGTGTTTCGGGGGTGTGACAGGGACATGTCGGAGAGTGGCCCTATCCTCCTCACATGAGGCCTGGATTCGGCTTCGGCATAGCCCGTGACGAGCTGATTCGCGATTTCGGCGCGCAGTCGACCGTGCGCGGTGAACGCTATGCCGCCGAGGGCCGCGTCCGCGACATCGAGTTCGATGACGACGATCGGGTGCTGCGTGGACGGTGTGTGGGGTCGCATGGTCAGCTCTACGTCCTTGAGGTCGGCCTGTCGCAGGGCAGCCGCGCTGTTGTCGAGTGGGCATTGTGTTCATGCCCCGTGGGGTCGTTCTGCAAACATGCCGCCGCCCTGGTGCTGGCGGCCGCGCCTTCCGACGCAGCGCACCCACCGGTGGAGCGGTGGCGTTACGTACTCGACAAGGTGCTCGACGAAGTCGCCGTTCCCGCTGGGGGCGGCAAACCGATCGCGCTGGAATTCTCCATCGATGCTCCGACCCGCTACCGCCCGGGGACTTTGCTGCTGCTGCGCCCGCTCACCCTCGGCAAACGGGGCACCTGGATCACCCGGGCATTGACGTGGCGCCGCCTCGCCGACTACGCCGACGCCGGCGAGTTCGATCGCGACCAGTACCGGGCGGTGCGGGCGCTCGTGTCCGAGGCGGAGCGCTACTCCTCACTGCATGGTGGCGAGGGGATGCTGCTCAATGGAATGCCCGCCACCTTGTGGCCGCGGCTGGACGAGGTGCTCGATGCCGGCGTCACCATCCTGGCCGATTCCGCGTCAGGCATCCGTGCGGTCGAGTTGGCCAAGAACGTCCACCTCCGGCTGGACTTCGCCGCCGAGGGCGGGGGCGGTGCCGTGATGTCGGTGACGCTGATCGTCGACGGGCAGGAACGCGATCCCGACGGCGTCGGGCTGATCGGGATGCCGGCTCCGCACGGGATGTTCCAGGTCGTCGATTCAGTGCTACGACTGGGAGCCTTCGATCCGGTGCCGGGACGCACCATGGCCGAACTGTTGGGCCATCACGAGCAGGTGCACATCCCCGCCGACATGGCGCGCGAACTCGCGGTGGACATCCTGCCCCGCCTGGCCAGCAGCGTGGACATGGAGGTCGCGGACGGGCTCTTCGTCCCGCCGACCATCACAGGCCCGCTACCCGCGCTGACCGTCAAGGTCGTCGACGGCGGTGCACGGGTCTTCTGGAGCACCCGGTATGGGGTCAACGATCAGCATCACGACTTCGACCCGGAGTCGTCGGCCGGGCTGATCGGGTACCGCGACGCCGCCGCCGAGGAGGAGCTCTGGCAGCGGGTGATGCCGGCGTTGCAGGCGGTCGCAGCGGCCGCGCAGGACTGGAAACGTCAAGCTTCACAGCATGTCAACCGTCGCATCTCCACGACGCTCGACACCGACGCCGTCCATGAGTTACGGGCCATCGTCAACGCCGCGAGTGCTCTGGACGCGGTCGCGGTGGCGTCCCGGCGCACGCTACTGGGCGGGGTGAATCTCACCGCGGTGGAGGCTGCGGTGCTGTGTGACCAGACCCTGCCGCAGCTGGGCTGTTACTCCGATCTGATCGTTGATGCCGATGACCGGTACCGTGCTGCCGGCGCCGACCCGGTCGTGTCGTTCTCGGGGGACACCTCGCTTCCGGGTGACTGGTTCAGCCTGAACGTCACGGTTAGCGTGGACGGCGAGACGGTGGCATTGGCCGAGGTCATCCGTGAATTATCCGCTGGCACAACGCATATGTTGTTGCCTTCGGGGATCTACTTCCGGCTCGACACGCCTGAGCTGGTCCGGCTGAAGGCCCTGCTCGACGAGGCGCGTGCGCTCGGCGAGATCGACGGGGACCGGGTCAATGCCGCATCACTCAACATCACGTTGTGGGATGAACTGCTCGAGCTCGGTGTCGTCGACGAGCAGCTCGCCCGGTGGCGGGCCAATCTGGCGCGCTTGGCCGCCGCTCGGCCGCCGGTGCCGATCGAACCGCCGGCGGGCCTCGATGCCGAACTGCGCGACTACCAGCGTGACGGGCTGGACTGGCTTTCCTTCCTGTGGGACAACGGAATCGGCGGGGTTCTCGCCGATGACATGGGCCTGGGCAAGACTGTGCAGACCCTGGCGCTCATCACGCGTGCCGTGAGCGGGGGAGCCGGGAAGTTTCTGGTGGTGGCGCCCACCAGCGTCGCCCGCAACTGGGTGGCCGAATGCCGAAAGTTCACCCCTGGCCTGAACGCGGTGGTGGTGACCTCCACCGCTGCCCGGGCAGCCGTGGAGTTGGCCGAACAGGTGGCCGCGGCGGACATTGTCGTCACCTCCTACACGCTGCTGCGCATGGACGTTGCCGCCTATTCGCAAATTCCATGGGCCGGAATGGTTCTCGACGAAGCCCAGTTCGTCAAGAACCACCACAGCAAGACCCATCAGGCCGCCCGGCTGCTCGACGTCCCGTTCAAGTTGGCGATCACCGGCACGCCGATGGAGAACAACCTGATGGAGTTGTGGTCGCTGCTGTCGATCACGGTGCCCGGGCTGTTCCCGTCACCGAAGGTGTTCGAGATGTATTTCCGTAAACCGATCGAATCGGGAACTGCCGACGATCTGCTACCGGTGTTGCGCAGGCGGATCAAGCCGGTGCTGCTGCGCCGTACGAAAAGCCAGGTGCTCACCGAGCTGCCTCCGAAGAGCGAGCAGGTGCTGACCATCGGCCTGAGCGCCAAGCATCGCAAGATCTACGACACGCGGCTGGCCCGGGAACGCCAGAAGGTGTTGGGACTGCTGGGGGACTGGGAGAAGAACCGGTTCCAGATCTTCCGGTCACTGACCCTGCTGCGTCAGCTGAGCCTGCATCCGGGCTTGGTCGACGATTCCGCACGCTCGGTGGGGTCGGCCAAGATCGACTTCCTGGTCGAACAACTCGATCAGCTGGTGGCAGAGGGGCACAGTGCGCTGGTGTTCAGTCAGTTCACCGGGTTCCTCGCCATTGTCCGGGCGCATCTGGATTCCGCGGGTATCGCCTACAGCTACCTCGACGGCTCCGTCGACTCCGACGGAAGGGCCAGAGCCATCGAGGAATTCGGTGCCGGTGCCAAGCAGGTCTTCCTGATCAGCCTGAAGGCGGGTGGATTCGGGCTGAACCTGACCGCCGCCGACTACTGCTTCCTGTGTGACCCGTGGTGGAGCCCGGCCGCCGAGGCGCAGGCTGTGGACCGGGCCCACCGCATCGGGCAGGCCCGGCCGGTCAGCGTCTACCGCCTGGTCGCGGAGAACACCATCGAGGAGAAAGTGGTTGCGTTGCAGGACCGCAAGCGGGCCCTGTTCGCCGCGGTGGTCGACGACGGGGAGCTGTTCGGCTCGACCATCTCCGCCTCCGACATCCGTGAACTGCTCGGGTGATCAGCCGGGCAGTTCAGCAGTCGAAGCGTCCACCTGCTTGATCGGGCCGGTGAACCAGTGCTTCACCGACACGTGCCAGTAGATGAAGAGCAGTATCAGCACGCTGCCCACCAGGAGCGGGGTGTAGTTCACGAACTTCCACTGGAAACTCGGATCCCACGGCATGCCGCCGAGCGAGGTGGGGAACATCGCGATGATCGAGGTGACGATGATCTCGACGATCGCCACCGGCGCCATCCACTTGTACTTGTTGCCCACGTTCCACCGGCCCCGCTCGAACGAGTCGCCGGCCTTCCACCGGTAGTAGATCGGTACCGCGAAGCACAGGTAAAGCCCGACCACGCCGATCGAGACGACCGCGTAGAACGCCACCGGCGAAGGCACGTCGATGCCGTTGACCGGAATCTTCACCGGCACGATGGCCGGCAGCGTGATGATCGCCGCGATCACCGCGGTGATGATCACGGCGTTGGCGGGCACGCGGGTGGCGTTGACCTTCGACCACAGCTGGTGCCCGGGGACCGCACGGTCCCGGCTGAAGGCGAACAGCATGCGTGAGGCACTGGTCTGGCAGGCGGTGGTGCAGAACAGCTGACCCGCGGTGGCGATCAGCAGCACCACGCCGGCCCACTTCGATCCCAGCGCCTGATTGAAGATGGTCGCCACCGCGCCACCATTGGCTGACACCTCGTCGGAGTTCTGCACCGCGAACAGGAAGGACAGCAACAGGATCCAGCCGCCGATCGCCGAGTAGAAGATCGACTGCCAGATCCCCTTCGCGGCGGCGTTGGCCGCACTCTTGGTCTCTTCGGACAGATGCGCCGATGCGTCATATCCGGTGATCGTGTACTGCGTCAGGATCGCCGAGATCGGTAGCACGAACAGCAGGAAACCCCACCCCGTTGAGCCGGAGAAGATGCCGGAATTGTTGATGGTCTTGGCGAAAACATCAGAGACGCTGGCATGTTGGTCGGGGAGCAACCACAGGATGGCGATCACCGCAGTGGCGCCGGCGACATGCCACCACACCGAGATGTTGTTGATGACCGCTAGCAGGTGTGAGGAGAAGATGTTGATCACGGCCGATGCCGCCAGAATGATCAGGAACATGATGAAGACCCGGGTCAGGCTGTAGCCGGCCAGCCAGGATTCACTGAACGTGCCGAGGGTGAGATCCAAGAATGTCGCGCTGCCGTAGGACACCGAGGCCAGGATGGCGATCAGCCCGATCAGGTTGAGCCAGCCGGTGTAGAAGCCCGCCTTGGGGCCCCCGAGTTTGGAAGCCCACCAATAGATTCCGCCTGAGGTGGGATATGCGGAGACGAGTTCGGCCAGGCAGAACCCGATGATCAGGATGAAGACCGAGAGGATCGGCCAGCCCCAGGCGATGGCGGCCGGGCCGCCGTTGTTCCAGCCCAGCCCGAATGAGGTGAAACAACCCGCCAGGATCGAGATTATCGAGAACGAGATGGCGAAGTTGGAGAATCCGGACCAGGACCGCTGCAGTTCCTGGACGTAACCGAGCTTGGCAAGATGTTGTTCGTCGTCGCTGAGGTGTTCGGTGAGTTCTTCGTGCCCCTCGGGCATGGCGGCTCCTCGTGTGCAGGGCGGTGGGCGGTCTGCACACGGACAATAGAACGTTATTGGTCTGTTGTCCTACCTTTTAGGGGTGACAATCATGCTAATTCGGTGCACGATCATCACGTCATCGGTGAGGCAATGGTCGGCTGGACGGCAGGTTGGTCGGCGAATCCCACACGGGCAGGAGGGTGCGCAATGAGCCAGAACCCCGGCATGCTGGCACGGGCCGACCTGGAGCAAATGGTGGCGGCAGGTGAGATAGACACCGTGATCGTCGCCTTCTGCGATATGCAGGGCCGCCTGACCGGCAAGCGGGTTTCGGGCCGGCTGTTCGTCGAGGAGGTCGCCGCCCACGGTGCGGAGTGTTGCAACTACCTGCTCGCGGTCGATGTCGACATGAACACCGTCGGTGGCTACTCGATGTCGAGTTGGGACACCGGGTACGGCGACATGGTGATGACCGCGGACTTCAGCACCCTGCGGTTGATCCCGTGGCTGCCCGGCACCGCGCTGGTGATGGCGGATCTGTCCTGGCTCGACGGCCGCCCCGTCGAGCAGGCGCCGCGCAGCATCCTCAACCGGCAGATCGACCGTCTGACCGAGCGGAAACTGGTGCCGTACGTCGGTACCGAACTCGAATTCATGGTCTTCGACAACACATTCCGCGAGGCATGGGCGGCGGGCTACCGGGACCTGACGCCGGCCAGCGACTACAACGTCGACTACGCGATGATGGCGTCCACCCGGATGGAACCGCTGCTGCGTGACATCCGCCTCGGCATGGAGGGCGCCGGGCTGTACTGCGAGGGCGTCAAGGGGGAGTGCAACCTCGGTCAGCAGGAGATCGCCTTCCGCTACGATCACGCCCGCAACACCTGCGACAACCACACCATCTACAAGAACGGTGCGAAGGAGATCGCCGACCAGCACGGCAAGAGCCTGACGTTCATGGCGAAATTCGATGAACGCGAAGGCAACAGCTGTCACATCCACGTCTCGCTGCGCGGCGACGACGGGTCACCCGTATTCGCCGACGAGTCAGGGCCGCACGGGATGTCGTCGATGTTCCGCAGCTTCATCGCCGGTCAACTGGCCACGCTGCGTGAGCTGACGTTGTTCTATGCGCCGAACATAAACTCCTACAAGAGATTTGCCGACGGCAGCTTTGCGCCCACCGCCATTGCCTGGGGCCTGGACAACCGCACCTGCGCGTTGCGGGTGGTGGGCCACGGCTCCGGTATGCGGGTCGAATGCCGGGCGCCCGGCGGCGACGTCAACCAGTACCTGGCGGTGTCGGCGCTGATCGCCGGGGGCCTGTACGGCATCGATCACGAGCTGGAACTGCCCGACGCGCTGCCGGGCAATGCCTATGCCAGTGGGGCGCAACGGTTGCCCACCACCTTGGCCGAGGCGGCCGAGCTGTTCGAGAAGTCAGAGGTGGCGCGCACGACCTTCGGAGACGATGTCGTCGAGCACTACCTGAACAACGCCCGGATCGAACTGGCGGCATTCAATTCCACGGTGACCGACTGGGAAAGGGTTCGCGGTTTTGAACGGCTCTGAGATGCGCAATGCGAGCCCCCGGCCGGTGATCGGCATGACGACCTATCTGCAGCAGGCACAGACGGGAGTCTGGGACGTGCGGGCGAGTTTCCTGCCGCAGGTCTACTTCGAAGGTGTCACCCGTGCCGGTGGCATCGCGCTGCTGTTACCGCCACAGCCGGTGGACCGTGAGATCGCCGACCGGGTTTTGGACCGCGTCGACGGACTGGTCATCACCGGCGGCCCGGACGTGGATCCGCAACGCTACGGACAGCAGCCGCATCCGGCCACCAACGAGCCGGCCACCGAGCGCGACGCCTGGGAGTTCGCTCTGCTCGAAGCCGCTCTGCGACGCGGTGTTCCGGTGCTCGGCGTGTGCCGGGGGGCGCAGGTCCTCAACGCGGCGCTCGGCGGCACCCTGCACCAACACCTGCCCGAGGTGATCGGGCACACCCATCATCAGAGGGGCAACGCAGTGTTCGGCACATCGGCGGTACACACCGTGCCCGACACCCTGCTGGCAACTCTGATCGGCACCACGTCCGATGCGCAGTGCTATCACCACCAGGCCATCGACCGGCTCGGTGAGGGCCTGGTGGTCAGCGCTCGCGACAGCGACGGCGTGATCGAGGCCGTCGAACGTGACCCGGCGCTATCCGGAGATGCGTTCGTGCTGGGGGTGCAGTGGCACCCGGAAGAAAGCCTCGATGACCTACGGTTGTTCACCGCCGCGGTGGACGCGGCCAGAACCTATGCCACAGAGAGGGTTTCATGACATCCAGCCAGGTCGTCAACCCGGCCACCGAAGAGGTGCTGACCACGGTCGAGCACCTCGACGTGGCCGCCGTCGACGACGCGGTGGCACGTGCGGCCGTGGCGCAACGGGCCTGGGCCCGGTTGGCGCCGGCCGAGCGGGCCACCGCGCTGCGCGTGTTCGCCGCCGTCGTCGACGCTCACATCGATGAGCTGGCCGCCCTCGAGGTGGCCAATTCCGGGCATCCGATCGGGCAGGCCGAATGGGAGGCCGGGCACGTCCGCGATGTCCTGCAGTTCTACTCGGCCACTCCGGAGCGGTTGAGCGGCAAGCAGATCCCGGTGGCAGGCGGCCTGGACGTCACGTTCAACGAGCCGCTGGGCGTGGTCGGCGTGATCACCCCGTGGAACTTCCCGATGACCATCGCCGCATGGGGCTTCGCCCCGGCGTTGGCAGCCGGTAACGCCGTGGTGCTCAAGCCCGCTGAATGGACCCCGCTCACCTCGATCCGGCTCGGTGAGCTCGCGGTGGAAGCCGGTCTGGACCCGGATCTCTTCCAGGTGCTGCCGGGCAAGGGGTCGGTGGTCGGGGAGCGGTTCGTCACCCATCCCGGTGTGCGCAAGGTGGTGTTCACCGGATCCACCGTGGTGGGGACGCGGGTGATGGCCGGGGCCGCCGCTCAGGTCAAGCGCGTCACGCTGGAGTTGGGCGGCAAGAGCGCCAACATCGTGTTCGACGATTGTGATCTGGAGAAGGCGGCGGCCACTGCGCCGTACGGGGTGTTCGACAATGCCGGGCAGGACTGCTGTGCGCGCAGCCGGATCCTGGTGCAGCGCAGCGTCTACGACCGATTCATGGAGTTGCTCGAACCCGCTGTCAAGGGCGTGGCCGTCGGGGACCCCACTGTGCGCGACACCGAGATGGGGCCGTTGGTGTCCCGCCCGCACTGGGAATCGGTGTCTGGCTACGTGCCTGACGATGCCCCGGTGGCATTCCGGGGTTCCGCCCCCGGGGGGCCCGGGTTCTGGTTCCCGCCAACGGTGTTGACGCCGCAGCGCAGCGACCGCACCGTGACCGATGAGATCTTCGGACCGGTGGTGACCGTGCTGCCGTTCGAGGACGAGGCCGACGCCATCGCACTCGCCAACGACACGCCCTACGGTTTGTCGGGCTCGATCTGGACCGACAATCTCTCGCGCGCGCTGCGGGTGTCGAGGGCGGTGGAAGCGGGCAATCTCAGTGTCAATTCCCATTCCTCGGTGCGGTACAACACGCCGTTCGGTGGTTTCAAGCAGTCCGGACTCGGACGCGAGTTGGGACCCGATGCGCCGCTGTCGTTCACCGAAACCAAGAATGTCTTCTTCGCAGTAGAGGAGTTGTAGATGGATCTGACCCAACGTCTGGCCGGCAAGGTCGCGGTCATCACCGGTGGTGCGAGCGGGATCGGCCTGGCCACCGGCAGGCGGTTGCGCGCCGAGGGCGCCACGATCGTGGTGGGTGACATCGACCCCGCGACGGGTGAGGCCGCCGCCGAGGAACTCGACGGATTGTTCGTCGCGGTCGACGTGTCCGACGAGACGGCAGTCGACACCCTCTTCGACACCGCGGCAGCGACATTCGGTTCGGTCGACATCGCCTTCAACAACGCCGGCATCTCGCCGCCCGAGGACGACCTGATCGAGACCACTGAGCTGCCGGCCTGGCAACGGGTCCAGGACATCAACTTGAAGTCGGTCTATCTGTCGTGCCGGGCAGCGCTGCGGCACATGGTTCCGGCGGGCAAGGGTTCGATCATCAACACCGCATCGTTCGTCGCGGTGATGGGCTCGGCCACCTCCCAGATCTCCTACACCGCGTCCAAGGGCGGGGTGCTGGCGATGTCACGCGAGCTCGGGGTGCAGTACGCGCGCCAGGGCATCCGCGTCAATGCCCTGTGCCCCGGTCCGGTGAACACCCCGCTGCTGCAGGAGTTGTTCGCCAAGGATCCCGAGCGTGCCGCGCGTCGGCTGGTACACATCCCGCTTGGCCGTTTCGCCGAACCCGAGGAGCTGGCCGCCGCAGTGGCGTTCCTGGCCAGTGACGACGCGTCGTTCATCACGGGTTCGACGTTCCTCGTGGACGGCGGCATCAGTTCTGCCTACGTCACGCCCCTGTGACACCCTGGTAGCTCGCCATGACAGCCGAACCGGACCCGCAGCCCGCCGTAGAGGTGGCCGGGGCCCTGTTGCGTCCGGTTCGGCTGGGCAACGCCTTCGAGGACACCGTCGGCCGGTTGCTGGAGACGATTCGGCTGGGGGTGTTGGGTCCGGGGGAGTCATTGCCGCCAGAGCGTGAGCTGGCGGCCCGACTGGGAGTCAGCCGTGACACCGTCCGGGAGGCGATCAAATCGCTGGCCGACGCGGGTTATCTGGTGTCCAAGCGGGGCCGGTACGGCGGTACCTTCCTGGCCGCTGAGTTGCCTGCACAGCCCACGACCAGTCATCGGCCGACGCGCGAGGAGATCGACGATGCGTTGCGGTTGCGCGAGATCCTGGAGGTCGGGGCGGCGCGGATGGCGGCCGGACGGACGTTGAGCGCGGCCGAGCGGGAGGGCTTGTGGTCCCGGCTGGCTGACGTCCGCGCCGCAGAACCCGACGACTACCGCCGTCTGGATTCGCGGCTGCACCTGGCCATCGCAGAGGCGGCGGGGTCTCCGTCGCTGGTGCCGCTGGTCGCCGAGAACCGGATGCGGCTCAACGCGCTGCTGGACCAGATTCCGCTGTTGCCGCGCAACATCGCCCACTCCGACGAACAGCACGAAGCGATCGTGATGGCGATCCTGGCCGGTGACAGCGATCGGGCCGCCGCTGCCATGCTGGCCCACGTCGGCGGTTCATCGGCGTTGCTGCACGGCTTTCTCGACTGAACAGCAGCATTTGCGTACGTTCGCGCGCAGGCACCGGGCGCTGGGCGCTCCTTCTGGACTAAATTCGATCTGTGGACCAGCACGGCAATGAGGTGCAGGTCGAGCGCGCATCGCAAGCGCTGGCCGACGTCGACACCCCGGGATGGGCGCAGCGCTTCGACCTGCTGTCCGACCCGCACCGGCTGGAGATCCTGCTGGGCCTGCACCGGGCACCCGGCATCTGTGTGGGCGATCTGGCCACGGCCCTCGGCCGCTCGGAGAATGCGGTGTCCCAGGCGTTGCGGGTGCTCCGGGAACAGGGCTGGGTCACTTCCACGCGAACCGGGCGCACCGTGCATTACCGCCTCGACGACGAGACCGTGCACGACCTGCTGCACTGGATCGGCGCCCGGCACGGCTGACCAAGACTCCCATCTGTCCATGTGGACAGATATGTGTGCTCGCCTTACGCTCGGGCGGTGACCATCGGTGCGGCGCCGGAGACCGGCAGATCAGCCCGAGGTGCAACCAGTTTCGACCGGACCGACTGGACGGCGATTGCCGCGCTCGGCGGGTTCGTCGTGCTGTTGCACGCCGTCGGATGGGGCGTACTCGTTTTCGGAGTGGCGCCGCAGCACATCAGTCTGGGGTCGGCCGGGGTGTTCGGCGTGGGTCTCGGCGTCACCGCGTATCTGCTCGGCGTGCGACATGCCTTCGACGCCGACCACATCGCCGTCATCGACAACACCACCCGCAAACTGGTCGGTGAGGGCACCCGGTCGGTTTCGGCCGGTTTCTGGTTCTCGCTGGGGCATTCCAGCGTGGTGTTCGGCCTTGCCCTGCTGCTGGCCGTGGGGGTACGGGCGCTCGTGGGGCCGGTGCAGGACGAGAACTCGGCGACGCTGCAGACCCTGGGGCTGATCGGCTCGCTGGTGGCCGGCACGTTCCTGATCTTGATCGGGTTGACGAATTTGTTTGCCGCAGTGGGCATCGCCAAGGTATTCCGCGCCATGCGCACCGGCGAGTTCGACGAGGCAGAGCTCGAGCGTCAGCTCGACAGCCGCGGTTTCCTGGCCCGACTGCTGGGCCGGGTCATGCGGCGGGTCAGCAAGCCCTGGCATCTGTACCCGGTGGGCTTCCTGATGGGGCTGGGGTTCGACACCGCCAGCCAGGTGGCGCTGCTGGTGCTGGCGGCCGGAACGGCAGCCTTCACCCTGCCCTGGTACGCCATGCTGGTTCTGCCCGTGTTGTTCGCGGCGGGGATGTGCCTCTTCGACAGCGCGGACGGCATCTTGATGGCGCGGGCCTACGGCTGGGCGTTTCTGCAACCCGTCCGCAAGGTGTACTACAACCTGACCGTCACCGTGCTGTCGGTGATCGTGGCACTGGGCGTCGGGGTGATCGTGCTGATCGGACTGCTGGTCGAGCGCCTCGGCATCACCACGGGCCCGCTGGCGGTCGTCGGGTCGGCCGACCTGGAATTCGTCGGCTTCGCGATCGTCGGACTTTTCGTGCTGAGCTGGCTTGTCGCCCTGGGAATCTGGCGATTCGGCCGGATCGAGCAGCGCTGGGCTGCCCGGGCCTAGTCGCTCAGACCCAGCAGTGCGTTCTCGATCACCTCGGACAACGCCGGGTGGATCCAGTACTGGCCCCGGGCGATCTCTTCGGCGGTCTGCCCGAAGCTCATCGCCTGGATCAGCGGCTGGATGAGCGAGGATGCCTGATATCCCATGATGTGGGCGCCCAGGATCTTGCCGGTGTCGCGGTCGCCGATCAGCTTGGCGATTCCGGTGGTGTCCTCCATCGCCCAGCCATACGCGGTGTCGCCGTAGGCCTGAACCTTGGTGACGAAGTCGTAGCCCTCGTCGCGGGCCTCCGCCTCCGTCAGGCCGACCATGGCGATCTGCGGTTCGGTGAACACCGCCGACGGCACGAACCGGTGATCGCTTGGCACCATCGCCTCGGTGTCGTCCCAGTCGCACAGCAGGTTCTCTTTCACCACCCGTGACTCATGATTGGCGACATGCTTGAGCTGGTACTCCGAGGACACGTCACCGAGCGCGAAAATGCCACGCGCCGTGGTGCGTTGGAATTCGTCGACGATCACCAGGCCGTCCTCGTCCACCTCCACCCCGGCGAGTTCTGCGTCGAGCAGATCGCCGTTGGGAATCCGCCCGGTGGCCACCAGCAGCACGTCGGCGTCCAGGGTCTTGCCGTCGTCGAGTTCGAGGACGATCTTGTCGCCGTCGTGATGGGCGCCGATCACGTTCTCGTGCGTACGCAGATCCCACTTCTCGGCGGCCAGTTCGCTGAACCGATGGCAGATCGTCTCGTCGCAATGGCTGAGAAGACAGTCACCACGCACCACGATGGTGACCCGTACGCCCAACGCAGAGAACACGTGCGCGAACTCGGCCGAGACGAATCCGCCGCCCACGATCACCAGGTGCTCGGGCAGTTCGGGGATCCGCATGATGTCGTCGCTCGTGTGGTAGGTGACGCCGCAATCCTCGATGGCCGGCGGGATGAAGGTGCGGGATCCAGCGGCGATCACCACCTGATCGCTGCTGAACTCGTCACCGGCTTCGGTGCGCAGGGTGTAGCGGCCATCGGCGGTCTTGGGGCCGAACCGGGTGTGGCTGGCGTACACCGTGATGTGGGGATCGTTGCGGCGGTAGTCCTCGCCGCCGGCGGCGATCGGATCGATGCGGCCGAACACCCGAGAGACGATGTCGGGCCAGCGCACCTTGTCGATGTGGGCGTCGATGCCGTACTTGGTGCCGGCCCGGATGGTGTCCGCCACGTCGGCGGCGTAGACGAACATCTTGGTCGGGATACAGCCGACATTCAGGCAGGTGCCGCCGAACGTGCCCTGCTCACAGATCGCGACCTTCTTACCGGCATAGCGCTCGTCGAGAATGCTGTTGCCCGAGCCGGTACCGATGATGGTCAGGTCGTAGTGATCCATGCGCCGTCCTATCCGGAAGATGTTGTGCTCGGCCGGGTTTGCAGATCGACGTAGTAGTCCAGCCACCGGTCGAGCTCGTGGTAGGCCGCCGCCCGGGCGTCGGCGACCGACAGGAAGACGTCGTGTTTGGCGTCGGTGATCGGGGAGATGGTCGTCTGGTTACCCACACAACCGGACCACCGGGCGATCTGACTGACATCGAGCACCGCGTCACCGCGCTGCATCGAGGCGGGGTCGGAGGTCTCGGTGACGCTGCGGTCGGACCGCAGGATCAGGTTTGGCACGCCGACGTCCAGGCCGCGGTGCAGCCGGGCCTGTCCGCGGCGGATGGCGTTGATCCATCCGAGCGTTACCGGGAAGCCACCCAACGGTTTCCAGTCCAGGTTGTAGTCGAAATCGCCGCCGTAATCACGGTGCAGGGTGGTGCCGTAACCGCCTTCGGTGGGTTTACGGATCACCGACAGCTTGCGCAGCCGGGCCAGGGCGATCAGGGCCGCCGAAGTGGGTGCGGTGCGCAGGATTGCCGGTCCGTGCAGATCGAAGAACGGGCTGTTGAGGATCAGCCCGCCGACGTGAAGCGGGGCGAGGCGGCGGCTGCGGCGCAGGCGATCGGCGAACAACGTCAGGATCAACCCGCCGGCCGAATGCCCGTACAGGCACACCGTGGCGTCGCCGGTGTCGGCGGCGATCACCTCCAGCGCCCGCTGCAGCTCGTTGTCGTACCGCGCCAGATCGGTGGTGAAATGCGCGGTCTGGCCGTCATGCCGGGAGCGCCCGCACTTGGGCAGATCCAGCGCATAGAACGCGAAGCCGCGCTCGGCGAATCGATCGGCCAGTTCGGTGTGGAAGAAGTAGTCGGTGTAGCCGTGCAGTGCCAGTACGGCGTGGCCGGGCCGTGCGGCCCCATGGGCTGTGGCACCCGGGCCCCGGCGTACCAGCGTGGCGACCAGGTCGCCTTCGCCGTCGGGATCGGGTCCTGCATCGATGGTCTGCTGCCAGAATCCCGGCAATACATCCGGCTCCCAGGCGGGCTCCCGTGACGTCACGGTTCCACCCTAGCTGCGCGCCGGAAACCGGCGCCGCAATGCAGTAGGGGAGTCCGTTGCCGGCCCGAGGACCTGCAGAGTTGCTGGACCGCGCCGCCAGATCCGGGGTGGCCGACGGCCATCGTCGGGCTGAGGGGGACTGATGGGTGACGGATCGCACTACCATGCCTGGCCAACGGCGATTCGTCGCGCGATAACCTTGGCATAACCAAAGGCCCGTCGACGGCGACGGGCCGCGCAATACGAAGGACGAGCGATCAGGGTGTCTGAGGCAAACGTGGGTACGACCGTGAAGACCGACGTCGTGCTGGTTGGGGCCGGCATCATGAGCGCTACCCTCGGCGCTCTGATCCGCCTGCTGGAGCCGGAGTGGTCCATCACCATGATCGAACGGCTCGACGGCGCCGCTGCCGAGAGCAGCGATCCGTGGAACAACGCAGGCACCGGCCACTCGGCGCTGTGTGAGCTGAATTACACCCCCGAGCTGTCCGATGGTTCCATCGACACCACCAAGGCCATCAACGTCAACGAGCAGTTCCAGGTGTCGCGGCAGTTCTGGGCCTACGCGGCCGAGAACGGCGTGCTGCCCGATGTGCGCGGCTTCCTCAACCCGATCCCACACGTCAGTTTCGTGCACGGCGCCGGCAACGTCGATTACCTCAAGCGCCGTCACAAGGCCCTGGTCGGCAATCCGCTGTTCGGCTCGATGGAATTCATCGACGACAAGGACGAATTCGCCCGCCGGCTGCCGTTCATGGCCGCCAAGCGTGATTTCTCCGATCCGGTCGGGCTGAACTGGTCGCAGCACGGCACCGACGTCGACTTCGGTGCGCTCTCGCGCCAGCTGATCGGTTTCACCGCGCAGCGCGGGATGGACACCCTGTTCGGCCACGAGGTGCGCAATCTGCACAAGGAGTCGGACGGCAGCTGGACGGTCAAGGTGACCAACCGTCGCACTGGCCTCAAGCGCAAGTTCAATTCCAAGTTCGTGTTCGTCGGCGCCGGTGGCGGTGCGCTCTCGTTGCTGCAGAAGTCGGGCATCCCGGAGGCCAAGGGCTTCGGCGGATTCCCGGTGGGCGGCGCGTTCCTGCGGACCAACAACCAGGCGCTGACCGCAGGCCATCAGGCCAAGGTGTACGGGCTGCCGCCGCTGGGTGCACCGCCGATGTCGGTGCCGCACCTGGACACCCGCGTGATCAACGGCAAGTCGTGGCTGTTGTTCGGTCCGTTCGCCGGCTGGACGCCGAAGTTCCTCAAGCAGGGCAAGTTCACCGACCTGCCGTTGTCGGTCAAACCCAACAACATCATGTCCATGCTCGGTGTCGGGCTCACCGAGATGGGTCTGGTCAACTATCTGGTCGGCCAGCTGCTGCTGAGTGAGGCCGCACGGGTCGACACCTTGCGCGAATTCGCCCCCAGCGCAGTCGATTCCGATTGGGAACTCGACATCGCCGGGCAGCGCGTGCAGGTGATCCGGCGCAAGGGCGCGGGCGGCGTGCTGGAGTTCGGCACCACCGTGCTCACGGCGGCCGACGGCAGCATCGCCGGGCTGCTGGGCGCCTCGCCGGGTGCGTCCACCGCGGTGCCGGCCATGCTCGACGTGCTCGAGCGCTGCTTCACCGATCGCTACCAGAGCTGGCTGCCCAAGCTCAAGGAGATGGTGCCGTCGCTGGGCACCAAGCTGTCCGACGAACCCGGCCTGTTCGAGGAAGTCTGGGCGTGGGGTAGTAAGGCGCTCCTACTGGACGCCCCTGTGACTGCGTGACCGGGGCGGGCGGATGACGGTCGCACTACGCCGCAGCTGGGCCAAAGACCTCGACGTACCAACGCTTTACGAGCTGCTCAAGCTCCGTGTCGAGGTGTTCGTGGTGGAGCAGGCGACTCCCTACCCGGAGCTCGACGGCCGAGATTTGCTCGCTGAGACCCGCCATTTCTGGCTGGAAAGCCCTGACGGAGAAGTCATTTCGACGTTGCGGTTGATGGAGGAGCATCCCGGCGGCGAGAAGGCGTTCCGGATCGGCCGGGTGTGCACCAAACGCAGCGCTCGGGGCAGCGGGCACACCACCCGGCTGATGCAGGCGGCACTGGCCGAGGTCGGCGACTACCCGTGTCACATCAATGCCCAGACCTACCTGGTCGATATGTACGGCCGGCACGGATTCGTCCGTGACGGCGACGAATTCCTTGATGACGGAATCCCGCATGTGCCGATGGCGCGGCCCGGGGCCCGCGGCGAGAGCGAGTCCTCCTGATGGCGGCGGAGACCCACACCTACCCCTTCAGCGCACTGGTGGGGCAGGACCGACTGCGCCTGGCCCTGCTGCTGTGCGCGGTTCACCCCGAGATCGGCGGCGTGCTGATCCGCGGTGAGAAGGGGACCGCGAAATCCACCGCGGTCCGAGGCCTGGCCGCGGTGCTGTCCGCGGTCGACGACGATGCCCGTCTCGTGGAACTGCCGATCGGCGCGACCGAGGACCGGGTGGTCGGATCGCTGGACCTGCAGAAGGTGCTTCGTGACGGCGAACACGCCTTCTCGCCGGGCCTGTTGGCCCGCGCCCACGGCGGCGTCCTCTACGTCGACGAAGTCAACCTGCTGCACGACCACCTGGTCGACGTGCTCCTCGATGCCGCGGCCATGGGTCGGGTTCATGTTGAGCGCGAAGGTATTTCGCACTCGCACGAGGCCCGATTCGTCCTGATCGGCACCATGAACCCCGAGGAAGGCGAGCTGCGCCCCCAGCTGCTGGACCGATTCGGGCTGACTGTGGACGTCGCCGCCTCGCGCGATGTCGACGTCCGCGTCGAGGTGATCCGCGCCCGGATGGCATTCGAAGCCGACCCGCGGGCTTTCGTCGACCGCCACGCGGCCGCCGACGCCGAGCTGGCCGACCAGATCGCCACGGCCCGCGCCGCGATCGGCTCTGTGGTCCTGCCCGACAGCGAATTACGCCGAATCGCCGCGCTGTGTGCGGCGTTCGACGTCGACGGAATGCGCGCCGACCTGGTGGTCGCGCGCACCTCCGTCGCCCATGCCGCCTGGCGTGGTGCGACGACGGTCGCCGAAGAGGACATCCGAGTGGCCGCCGAACTGGCCTTGCCGCACCGGCGTCGTCGTGACCCGTTCGACGATCCTGGCCTGGACCCCGAACGCCTCGAAGAGGCGATGCAGCAGGCGGGGGAGTCGGCCGCGCAAGCCGGACAGGATCCCGAGCCGCCAGACCCGGACTTCGAACCCGACTTCGACCCGCCCGGTGGCGGAGCGGATTCCGGCTCGGAAAGTGCCGCGCCACAGGGTAATTCGAAACAATCCTCGACGCGTCCGAGTGCCCCGCCGTCGTCGGTGTTCCGGACCAAGGCGCTGGTGGTGCCCGGGGTCGGTGAGGGCGCGCCCGGCCGCCGCTCGCGCGCGCGCAACCGCACCGGCACCCCCATCGCAGCCACCGCGGAGCCCGGCGTCGGGCACGGGCTGCACATGTTCGCCACCCTGCTCGCCACCGCGGGCCGCCAACAGGGTGCCGGCCTGCCGCGCCCCCGTCCCGAAGACATCCGGCGTGCGGTACGTGAAGGCCGCGAAGGCAATCTGGTGATCTTCGTCGTCGACGCCTCCGGGTCGATGGCCGCCCGCGACCGGATGTCGGCGGTCACCGGCGCGACGATGTCGCTGCTGCGTGATGCCTACCAGCGTCGGGACAAGGTTGCGGTGATCACGTTCCGCCAACAGGACGCGCGGGTATTGCTCCCGCCCACCACCTCGGTGCACATCGCCAGTCGCCGGCTGGCGCGGTTCGACACCGGAGGCAAGACCCCGCTGGCCCAGGGCCTGCTGGCGGCCCGCGACCTGGTGATCCGGGAGAAGGCCCGGGACCGCGCGAGGCGCAGCCTGGTGGTGGTGCTCACCGACGGTCGCGCCACCGGTGGCCCCGACCCGCTGGGTCGTACCAGGCAGGCCGCGGCCGCGTTGGTGGCCGAGGGCGCCGCCGCCGTGGTGGTCGATTGTGAAACATCGTTTGTGCGACTGGGATTGGCCGGGCAACTGGCCGAGCAGCTGGGGTCGCCGGCAGTCCGGCTTGAGCAGTTACGTGCGTCCGAACTGACCCGGCTCGTCCAGCACCAGACTGCCGCCTAGCGCGGCCCGAGACTCTGCGCAGGAAGGACCCGCCCATGCCACAGGGGCAGCCGCTGACAGTTCCCGACGACGGCCTCACAACCAAGGCGCGACGCAATGCACCGCTGCTCGCCGTGCACACCGGGCCGGGGAAGGGCAAGTCCACCGCTGCCTTCGGGATGGCGCTGCGGGCCTGGAACCAGGGCTTTTCGGTAGCGGTGTTCCAGTTCGTCAAGAGCGCGAAGTGGAAGGTAGGGGAGGAGGCCGTGTTCGGTCAGCTCGGTCGGCTGCATGACGAGCACGGGGCCGGCGGCCCGGTCGAGTGGCACAAGATGGGCTCGGGCTGGTCCTGGACCCGCAAGCACGGTGATGACGTCGACCATGCGGCGGCTGCGGCCGACGGCTGGGCCGAGATCAAACGTCGGCTGGCCGAGGAACGTCACGACTTCTATGTGCTCGACGAGTTCACCTATCCGCTCAAGTGGGGCTGGATCGATGTGCACGAGGTCGTCGAGGTTCTCCGCACGCGCCCGGGCACCCAGCACGTGGTGATCACCGGCCGCGATGCCCCGCAGGCCCTGATCGACGCCGCGGACCTGGTGACCGAGATGACCAAGATCAAGCATCCGATGGATGCTGGCCGCAAGGGCCAGAAGGGCATCGAGTGGTGAGGGCGGCGCACGGGTGACCACCCCCGCGGTGGTGATCGCTGCACCGGCCTCGGGCAGCGGGAAGACCACGGTGGCAACGGGTTTGGTCGGTGCTCTACGCCAGGCCGGTCACAAGGTAGCGCCGTTCAAGGTGGGCCCGGACTTCATCGACCCCGGCTACCACGCGCTGGCCGCCGGCCGCCCGGGCCGCAATCTGGACCCGGTGCTGGTCGGTGAGGATCTGATCGGTCCGCTGTACCGGCACGGTTGCGCCGATGCCGACATCGCGGTGGTCGAGGGTGTGATGGGCCTGTTCGACGGCCGCATCGAGGCGCAGATGACCGGTATCCCGCGAGGTTCGGCGGCCCAGGTGGCCGGGCTGCTGGGGGCCCCGGTGGTCCTGGTGGTCGACGCCCGCGGGCAGAGCCACAGCGTCGCGGCCCTGATCCACGGCTTCGTCACCTTCGACCCCGCGGTGCGGATCGCCGGGGTGATCCTCAACCGGGTGGGCTCGGACCGGCACGAGGCGGTGTTGCGCCAGGCTTGTGAGCATGCCGGGGTGCAGGTGCTCGGCGCGATTCCGCGGGATGACGAATTATCGGTCCCGTCACGACATCTCGGTCTCATCACCGCTGTCGAGCACGGCCGCCAGGCCCGTGACGCGGTGGCCGCGATGACCGCGCTGGTGGCCCGCCACGTGGATCTCGGGGCCCTGGCATCCGCAGCCACCGCCCACGTCACCGCCGAGCCGTGGAGCCCGATCGCAGAGTCGGTGACCAATGTCACGGTGGCCCTGGCCGCCGGTAAGGCGTTCAGCTTCAGCTACGCCGAGCACGCCGAACTGCTGCGCGGCGCCGGGGCACAGGTCGCCGAGTTCGACCCGCTGTCCGAGCCTCTGCCCGCCGGTGCGGACGCGCTGGTACTGCCCGGCGGATTCCCCGAACAGTTCACCGCCGAACTGTCGGCCAACGATCTTGTCCGCCAGCAGATCAGGGATCTGGCCGGCCGCGGCGCCCCGGTGCATGCCGAGTGCGCCGGCCTGACGTATCTGGTCGACGATCTCGACGGCGTGCCGATGTGCGGTGTGCTGGCCGGTTCGGCGCGGTTCACCCAACGCCTCACGCTGGGCTACCGCGACGCCGTCGCGGTCGTCGACTCCTGCCTGCACGCCACGGGCGATCGGGTCACCGGCCACGAATTCCACCGAACCGCAGTGGAATTCGTCGACGATCAGCCGCCGGCCTGGGCATTCGCCGGCGCCGGGCAGGCCGCCCGGCGTGACGGCGCCGTGCAGCGTGGGGTGCACGCCGGATATCTGCACACCCACCCTGCGGCACACCCGCACGCCATCACCCGCTTCGTGACCACAGCAGCAACCACTAAGCTCGGCGGGTGACCGAGAATGCCTACCTCGTCGGCCTGCGCCTGTCGGGCAAGAAGGTCGTCGTTGTCGGCGGCGGAACCGTCGCGCAACGCCGGCTGCCCCTGCTGATCGCGCACGGCGCCGACGTACACGTGATTGCCCGGGCGGCCAGCCCCGCAGTGGAGGCGCTGTCGCACGACGAACCTGGGATCACCCTGCAGCTGCGTGACTTCCGCACCGGGGATCTGGAGGGCGCCTGGTACGTGCTCGCCGCCACCGACGACTCCGAGGTCAATGCCGCCATCGCCGCCGAAGCCGACGAGCGGCGCATCTTCTGCGTTCGCGCCGATGTGGCTCGCGAAGGATCCGCGGTGACCCCGGCGACATTCGACTCCGACGGACTCTCGGTGGGCGTCCTCGCCGGCGGTGAACACCGCCGCTCGGCGGCCATCCGCACCGCGATCCACGAAGCGCTTCAGCGCGGCCTGCTCACCGCAGACGCCGGTACGGAGCCGGGGGAGGCGCCCTCAGGGGTGGCCCTCGTCGGCGGTGGTCCGGGCGACCCCGAGCTGATCACCGTGCGCGGACGACGCCTGCTGGCTCGCGCGGACGTCGTGGTCGCCGACCGGCTGGCTCCACAGGAGTTGCTGGCCGAACTCGGGCCCCATGTCGAGGTGATCGACGCGGCAAAGATCCCGTATGGGCGGGCGATGGCTCAGGACGCGATCAACCAGGTGCTGGTGGACCGGGCCCGTGCCGGAAAGTTCGTTGTCCGCCTCAAAGGCGGCGATCCGTTCGTCTTCGCACGCGGATATGAAGAGGTCCTGGCGTGCACCGAGGCCGGCATCCCGGTCACCGTTGTTCCGGGTGTGACAAGTGCCATATCCGTACCCGCACTGGCCGGGGTTCCGGTCACGCACCGCGGCATGACCCACGAGTTTGTGGTGGTCAGCGGCCATGTTGCGCCTGGCCACCCCGAATCGTTAGTCAATTGGGATGCGCTCGCGGCGATGACGGGCACGATCGTGCTGCTGATGGCCGTGGAACGCATCGAGCTGTTCACCAAGGCACTCCTGGATGGCGGCCGACCTGCAGATACGCCCGTTCTGGTGGTGCAGCACGGCACCACTGTCGCTCAGCGCACCTTGCGGGCCACGCTCGGCGACGCGCCCGAGCGGATCCGCGCGGACGGCATTCGACCTCCGGCGATCATCGTGATCGGACCCGTGGCGGCCTTCGCCGGTTAAAGGATTCTTAAGATTCCGGTAAGGTGACCCGTTATGACGGCACTCAACGACGCCGAGCGCCAGGGCCTCGCTGCCCGCCTCCCGTCCTGGTTCCCGTCCTGGGGCTTCCTGTCTGCGGTCATCGCGATCGGCGGTATGCAGCTGCTGGCCACCATGGACAGCACGGTCGCGATCGTCGCGCTGCCCAAGATCCAGGACGAGCTCGGCCTGTCCGACGCCGGACGTAGCTGGGTCATCACCGCCTACGTCCTCACCTTCGGCGGCTTGATGCTGCTCGGCGGACGGCTCGGCGACACCATCGGTCGCAAGCGCACCTTCATCGTCGGTGTCTCGTTGTTCATCATCGCCTCGATCCTGTGCGGCATCGCGTGGAACGAAGCGACCCTGGTGATCGCCCGGCTGCTGCAGGGTGTCGGTGCGGCGATCGCCTCGCCGACGGGGCTTGCGCTCGTCGCCACCACCTTCCCGAAGGGGCCGGCCCGCAACGCGGCCACCGCGGTGTTCGGCGCCATGACCGCCATCGGCTCGGTGATGGGTCTGGTGGTCGGCGGTGCCCTCACCGAGTTCTCCTGGCGGTTCGCGTTCCTGGTCAACGTCCCGATCGGCCTGGTGATGCTCTACCTGGCCCGCACCGCACTGCGTGAGACCAACCGCGAGCGGATGAAGCTCGACGCCGCCGGCGCTCTGCTGGCCACCCTGGCCTGCACCGCCGCGGTGTTCGCCTTCACCCAGGGGCCGGAGCGCGGCTGGCTGTCCCCGGTGACGCTGGGCTCCGGCGCGGTCGCCGCGGTCTGCGGCATCGCCTTCCTCATCGCCGAACGCACTGCTGAGAACCCGGTGGTGCCGTTCGACCTGTTCCACGAGCGCAACCGGGTGGCCACCTTCGTGGCGGTCTTCCTCGCCGGCGGCGTGCTGTTTACCTTGACCGTGCTGATCGGCCTCTACGTGCAGGACATCCTGGGTTACAGCGCCCTGCATGCCGGTATCGGCTTCATCCCCTTCGTGATCGGTATGGGCATCGGTCTCGGAGCCTCGTCGCAGATCGTGCGGTTCTTCCAGCCGCGCGTCGTGGTGATCGCGGGTGGTGTCCTGGTTCTCGGGGCGATGCTGTACGGCTCGACGCTGCACGCCGGCATCCCGTACTTCCCGAACCTGGTGCTTCCGATCACCGTCGGCGGCATCGGCATCGGCATGATCGTGGTGCCGCTGACGCTCTCGGCGATTGCCGGCGTCGGTTTCGACCGCATCGGCCCGGCCTCGGCGATCGCGCTGATGCTGCAGAGCCTGGGCGGCCCGCTGGTGCTGGCCATCATCCAGGCCGTCATCACCTCGCGCACCCTTTATCTGGGCGGCATCACCGGCCCGGTCAAGGACATGAACGGTCCGCAGCTGGCGGCGCTCGACGCGGGCTACACCTACGGGTTGTTGTGGGTGGCCGCGGTCGCTGTGCTGGTCGGTATCGCCGCGTTGTTCATCGGCTACACCTCCGAGCAGGTGGCCCACGCCCAAGACGTCAAGGAAGCCATCGACGCCGGGGAGATCGAGGTCGACTGACCTCGTCCTCGCCTCGCGTTAGGCTGACGCCGATGAACCGCCGGGAGATCTCCGAGGCCGTCGGCCCGCTGGGCTGGCGCCTGGTACTGGGCGCCGTCTACGGCGAGGTGCTGGTGCCTTCGATGGCCGATGCGGCTTCAGCGGCCTCCCACGCGGTGCGCGCGGCCGGAGCTGATGCGGCGCGACATCTTTCGATCGACATCCGGTCCGACCGGGCCGTGCTCCGGCTGCAATCACGGGATGCCGGTGGGGTGACCGAGCGGGACCTGGAACTGGCTCGCGAGGTGTCCGGGGCGCTGGCGGCCCATGGTTTCGAGCTGACGTCCGGGATCGTGTCGATCCAGGCGTTGGAGATCGCCATCGACGCGCTGGACATCCCTGCGGTTCGCCCGTTCTGGAAGGCCGTCACGGGCTACATCGACGAGCCTGGTCTGTCCGGCGTCAACGGCGGACTTGTCGACCCGTTCGGCCGTGGCCCGGCGATCTGGTTTCAGCAGATGGATTCCCCACGGCCCCAACGCAATCGGATACATCTCGACATCGACGTCACCCACGAGGCGGCGCGGGCCCGGGTCGATGCGGCCCTGGCGGCCGGCGGCCGTCTGCTCAGTGACCGCCGGGCCCCGGCCTTCTGGGTACTGGCCGACGCGGAGGGCAACGAGGCCTGCATCTGTACCTGGCAGGGCCGCGACTGAGGACACGCCTTAGGGTTGTCGCCTGTGATCACCCGTATGTCCGAGCTGTTCCTGCGAACCCTGCGTGACGACCCCGCTGATGCCGAGGTACCCAGCCACAAGCTGCTGATCCGGGCCGGCTATGTCCGTCCGGTCGGCCCCGGTATCTACAGCTGGCTGCCGCTGGGCCTGCGGGTGCTGCGCCGGATCGAGAACATCGTGCGGGAAGAGATGAACGCGATCGGGGGTCAGGAGATCCTGCTGCCCGCGCTGTTGCCGCGTGGAGCGTACGAGACCACCAACCGGTGGACCGAATACGGCGACACCCTGTTCCGGCTGCAGGACCGGCGCGGCAATGACTATCTGCTCGGGCCGACGCACGAAGAGATCTTCACGCTGACGGTCAAGGGGGAGTACTCCTCCTACAAGGACTTCCCGGTGATCCTGTACCAGGTCCAGATCAAGTACCGCGACGAGGCGCGCCCCCGCGCAGGCATTCTGCGTGGCCGCGAGTTCGTGATGAAGGACTCATATTCCTTCGACGTGGACGACGACGGCCTCAAGAACGCCTACCACGCCCATCGCGAGGCGTACCAGAAGATCTTCGGACGCCTGGGTGTGCGCTACGTGATCGTGTCCGCGGTCTCGGGTGCGATGGGCGGCAGCGCCTCGGAGGAGTTCCTGGCCGAGAGCGAGGTCGGTGAGGACACCTTCGTGCGCTGCCTGGACTCCGGGTACGCCGCCAACGTCGAAGCGGTGATCACCCGGGCACCGGCTCCGCTGCCGATCGAGGGGCAGCCCGCCGCTGCGGTCCACGACACCCCGGACACCCCGACCATCGCGACCCTGGTCGACTGGGCCAATTCGGCTGATCTGGAACAGTTCTCGGGCCGTGAGGTCACCGCAGCCGACACCCTGAAGAACGTTCTGCTCAAGACCCGCGAGCCCGGCGGCGAGTGGGAGCTGCTGGCAGTCGGCGTGCCCGGTGACCGTGAGGTCGACGAGAAGCGCCTGGGCGCTGCGCTGGAGCCGGCCGAGTTCGCTCTGCTCGATGAAGCCGACTTCGCCAAGAACCCGTTCCTGGTCAAGGGCTACGTCGGACCGAAGGCCTTGCTGGACAACGAGGTTCGCTACCTCGTCGATCCGCGCGTGGTGGACGGCACGGCGTGGATCACCGGAGCCGACGCTCCCAACAAGCACGTGGTCGGCCTGGTCGCCGGCCGCGACTTCACCGCCGACGGCACGATCGAGGCTGCCGAGGTCCGCGACGGTGACCCGTCTCCGGACGGCGCCGGCGTCCTGACCTCGGCGCGGGGTATCGAGATCGGCCACATCTTCCAGTTGGGCCGCAAGTACGCCGATGCCTTCACCGCCGACGTGCTCGGCGAGGACGGCAAGCCGGTGCGGCTCACGATGGGTTCCTACGGCATCGGGGTGTCCCGCATGGTCGCGGTGATCGCCGAGCAGCAGCACGACGAGCTCGGGCTGCGCTGGCCGGCGGCCGTCGCACCGTTCGACGTGCACGTCGTGGTGGCGAACAAGGATGACGCCGCGCGGACCGGGGCGACCGAACTCGTCGCGGCGCTCGACCGCCTCGGGCACGAGGTGCTGTTCGACGACCGCAAGGCCTCACCCGGAGTGAAGTTCAAGGACGCCGAGCTGCTGGGCATGCCGTGGATCGTGGTGGTCGGCCGTGGCTTCTCCGAGGGTGTGGTGGAGCTGCGCAACCGGTTCACCGGCGAGAACCGCGAGATCGCCGTCGACGATGCGGCCGCCGAGATCTCGGCGGCACTCACCGCAGGCTGAGCGCTGCCGGCTCGGATGCATTGATCGGTGGCGGTGCGCTGACAACGAGTCAGCGCACCGGAACGCTTGGGCTCACGCCAACTCGGGCACCCGCAGGTGGGCGAGGGCCAACTCGAACTCGCATTCGTTCAGTTCTTCGGCGCCGACTTCGCGCATCGACGAAGTCTTCAGCGCTCCAGCCTGCTCCTTGCTCCGTTCCATCGCTTCGCGGCTGTCGAACGACGCCGACGACACACCCCGCCCGGATGCGCGGTCGATCATCAGGCTGGCGCTGCAGAACCCGTCGAGGTCGTCCATCGCCGGCAGCACGGACGCCTTGTAGTGCTCGATGCCTCCGTCAATCTGGCCCGGCTCCAGCTTTGCCCATGTCGCCCGGACACACGCACCCTCGTGGGTGCGATGGTCGCGGTGCAGGACGGCGATCTCCCACTCTTCGACGGTTGCGGTGCCCCCGAATGCTTCCACCGCCTGCGCTCGCAGCGGTGCTGCCCGCTCGGCGCTCGCATGCATTGCCTCTTCGGTCTCCCATGCGGTGGTGGCAATGCACCGACCGGATTCGCGATCGACCAACAACGAGATACCGATGCAGCCGTCCATCTCCTGCATCGCGGGCATGACCTCGTCGCGAACATGCGCAATACCGGCGTCGATCGCCTCGGGTTGCGCCTGGACAGTGGTAGAGCGTGCGTACACGATCCACCCCCTTTGTTCGGGGCAGCGCCCCGGTGGCGCCGCCGGTCCGACCTCTACCTTTCACTCGGCGAGAGGACGTTGCAATGGGCAGCACGGGACCAATTACCGGGTGCAATCAACAGGGATCCGGAGATCGCGTGTGCGGGCTATTCACCGCCGCCGGGGAAAGCGACCGTCACCGGCCAGGCGTCGACGATCGCGCGCCACCTGGCCGCGGTGACGGCAGTCTGGGTCAGCGCGGTCACGGCGAAGGTGCGGTCGTCGGCGCTGGTCGCCTGTTCGAGAAGCGCACGCCAGGCCACCGAGGTGTCTTCCTCCATGCGAATCGCGAGGTTGGCGGCGTCGCTCGGATCGGTCACCGGCGCGGGCAACTGATATCCGGCGGCGGGCAGCGGCGGGGTGACCGAGCGTGCCTCGAGCATGGCCATGGCGGCCTCGCGCCGGGCCCGGTGCTCGGCCATCGCCGTGGCCACCAGGGCGTTGTCCTCGGCCGTCGAATGGGCCGATACCAGCCCGTAGCCGTAGATGGCCCCGTGTTCGACGGCCACCGCGTCGAACAGTGCGGCATCGGCGGCCGTGGTCGGCCGGGCGGGCGAGGTGGTCGAACGTGGTCCCGGTGAGGTCACTGTGCACCTCCCAGCGCGACGGTGTAGCCGGCCGTGCACGAGGCGGCGATCGATCCGAGCAGGCCGGCGCGATAACCGGACAGCCGGCGGGCCAGGCCGGCGGCCCGGTCGGCGGACTCCTTGAGCGCGTTGACCACGTCGTCGACACTGGGCGCCGACGTATTTGTCCCGGCGCCCGGGGCGGCCTTGGCCGTGCTCTTGGTGGAGGTGGCGGCGTTCGCTGGGGCGGTTCCCGTCATCCGGGTCAACTCGTCGGACAGGGCTTTGGCGTGGGCGGTGCGATCGGTCGTCACCGCGTTCAGTGCCCGGGTGACCGGCGCCTGCGGAGGCTGGGCGGCCGCCGCGTCGGCGGCCAGCGCACTGTCGGCGCGGGCCCGATCCCACTGCGCGGTCAGGTCGTCCACGTCGGGTTGAGACGTCGTCGTACTGCAGGCGGCGGTGGCGCCCAGCAGGGCAAGGGCCGCGGCCGAGAGCAGTACGCGCCGCCGGCTGATGTCTGCATGGGCGCTCGGCACGTGAACATCCTGCCATTGCTCAGGTGCTCGCCTGACGCGGCGCTGACTGGCTACCCGGCGCCGCTGCGACGATATTCGCCACGCACCGGACTTCGATTGGCGGTTGCTGCCGGGGGCCTGGCGTATCGTAGATAGGCAATTCCGGGGCTGATCCAGGTGGCTGGCCCTGGATTTGTGTCGGAGACAATTCAAGATGAGGAGCTCGCCGTGGCACCGGATCCAAAGTTGCGGTCTGCGGATTTGCCGTCGCAGACGCAGGTGATCGAGCTACTTGACGGCGAGTTCGCGCGCGCCGGATACGAAATCGACGACGTCGTCATCGACGCATCGACTCGTCCGCCCCGCATCACCGTGATCGCCGATGGCGACGAGGGTCTCGATCTCGATTCCCTGGCAGCGCTGTCGCGGACGGCTTCTGAGTTGCTCGACGGGCTTACGCAGGGCGACACGCCGTATGTGCTCGACGTCACCTCACCGGGTGTGGACCGGCCGCTGACCAAGGCCAAGCATTTCCGCCGCGCTCGCGGGCGCAAGGCAGAGGTCACGCTGACCGACGGTTCGGTGTTCACCGGCCGAGTCGGGGAAACCGACGGCGCCGTACTGAAAGTCGTGGTGCCGGAAGGGCGCGAGCTGGCCATCCGTGAGATCGCTCTTGTTGATATCGCCAAAGCTGTTGTCCAAGTGGAGTTTTCACCTCCGAACCGACGTGAATTGGAACTGTCGGGAGAAACTGGGAAGGGGGCCGGCGAATGAACATCGACATGGCGGCGCTGCATGCCATCGAGGCCGACAAGGGCATCACCGTCGACGTGGTCGTCGAGACCATCAAATCGGCGCTGCTCACCGCGTATCGCCATACCGAGGGGCATGAGCCCGACGCGCACATCGACATCGACCGTAAAACCGGTGTGGTCAAGGTGATCGCCCGTCAGACCGATGCCGACGGCAATGTCCTGCACGAATGGGATGACACGCCCGAGGGGTTCGGCCGGATCGCGGCGACGACGGCGCGTCAGGTGATCTTGCAGCGGTTGCGCGACGCGGAGAACGAGAAGACCTACGGGGAGTTCGCGGCTCACGAGGGCGACATCGTGGCCGGGGTCATCCAGCGCGATGCGCGGGCCAACGCTCGCGGTCTTGTCGTCGTACGGATCGGCAGCGAGACCAAGGGATCTGAAGGGGTCATCCCCAGCGCCGAGCAGGTGCCGGGGGAGCGCTACGAGCATGGCGACCGGCTGCGTTGCTACGTCGTCGGCGTCACCCGGGGCGCCCGCGAGCCGTTGATCACGCTGTCACGCACCCACCCGAACCTCGTCCGCAAGCTGTTCTCGTTGGAGGTGCCCGAGATCGCCGACGCGTCGGTGGAGATCGTGGCGGTCGCCCGGGAGGCCGGGCACCGGTCCAAGATCGCGGTCGCCTCGCGGGTTCCCGGGCTGAACGCCAAGGGCGCGTGTATCGGCCCTATGGGCCAGCGCGTGCGCAACGTGATGAGCGAACTGTCGGGCGAGAAGATCGACATCATCGACTACGACGAGGACCCTGCCCGGTTCGTCGCCAACGCACTTTCGCCGGCCAAGGTCGTGTCGGTATCGGTGATCGACGAGGCCGCGCGTGCGGCCCGGGTGATCGTGCCGGACTTCCAGCTTTCCCTGGCGATCGGCAAAGAAGGACAAAATGCCAGGTTGGCGGCTCGGCTGACCGGTTGGCGGATCGATATCCGCAGCGATGCGGCGCCGCAGCCGGAGCACGATGTCCGGCCCGGGGCGGTGCACGACTGACAGTAGTGACCGGCGTTTCGGAGCACGGGCCTCGGGGCGGTAGACTCAGCCGTGATCCAGCGCGAGACTCCGGCTCTGACGCATCGAAGCACCTCCGACACCTCTGTCGGACCAGTGCGGACCTGCGTCGGATGCCGGAAGCGAGAGTTGGCCGCCGAGTTGCTCCGAGTGGTTGCGGTAACCGACGGGAACGGGACGAGTTCCGTAACCGTTGACCCCGCGGCCAGCCTGCCTGGGCGTGGTGCGTGGTTGCACCCCGACCAGCAGTGCGCACAGATGGCAGTGAAGCGGCGAGCCTTCGTTCGAGCGTTGCGACTCACCGGTTCACCGGATACATCCGCGGTGATCGAGTACGTCGAGAGTTTCTGTGAAGATCACCGAACTCTTGAAGCACTCGGACACCCGGCAACAGAACAGGTAGCGAAGAACATGAGCACACCGTGAAGTCCCGATGACCATGCGTCATAGCTAAACCCGAGGCGCGGCGCCTACCACCGCTGTTGCCTCCAGACGAGGAGATGTAGTGGCAGCAGGTAAGGCCCGTGTGCACGAGTTGGCGAAGGAACTCGGTGTCACCAGCAAGGATCTACTGGCCAAGCTCAAGGAGCAAGGCGAGTTCGTGAAGTCGGCGTCCTCCACTGTGGAGGCGCCGGTCGCGCGTCGGTTGCGCGAATCGTTCGGCAGCAAGGCTGCCGGCGGTAAGAAGCCCGAAGACAAGCCCCGCCCGCAGGGCAACGCTGCAGCGCCCGCGGCACCCAAGCCCGGCGCTCCGGCTCCCAGCCCCGCGCAGGCGGCCAAGCCGGCACCGGCCAAGCCCGCCGCCCCCGCGGCTCCGGTGGTCGAACCGCAGGCTCCGGCAGCCGAGGCGGCCCCGGTTGCCCCGGCCCGTCCGGCCGCACCCAAGCCGGTTGCACCGCAGCCTCCGGCAGAGCCCAGTGCACCGGCTGCCGCTGCGCCCAGCGCCCCGGCAGCGCCCGCTCCGGGCGCCACGCCCGGTCCGCGGCCTACCCCCGGTGCCACGCCCGGCCCGCGTCCGGGTCCGGCATCGGGCGCCCCGAAGCCGGCTCCGCGTGCCCCGCGGGTCGGCAACAACCCCTTCTCTTCGCAGCAGCCGGTCGAGCGGCCCATCCCGCGGCCGCAGCCGCGGCCCGGTGCCCCGCGTCCCGGCGGCGGCCCGCGTCCGTCGCCCGGCAACATGCCGCCGCGTCCGGCCGGCGCCAGTGCCCCCGGTCGGGGTGGCCCACGCCCCGGTCCGCGTCCCGGTGGTGGCCCCCGTCCCGGCGGTGCCGGTCAGGGTGCTCGTCCCGGTGGCGGCGGCGGTGGTAACTACCGCGGCGGTGGTGCCGGCGGTGCCGGTGGCGCCGGCGGCGGCGCACCCGCAGGTGGCGGCGGTGGTTTCCGCGGCCGTCCCGGTGGCGGCGGCGGTGGCGGCCGTCCCGGTCAGCGCGGTGGCGCGGCCGGTGCTTTCGGTCGTCCCGGCGGTGCACCCAAGCGCGGCCGTAAGTCGAAGCGGGCGAAACGCGCCGAATACGAGAACATGCAGGCGCCTGTCGTCGGTGGTGTGCGGTTGCCCAAGGGCAACGGCGAGACCATCCGGCTGGCCCGCGGCGCATCGCTGAGCGACTTCGCCGAGAAGATCGACGCCAACCCGGCCGCACTGGTCCAGGCGCTGTTCAACCTCGGTGAGATGGTCACGGCAACCCAGTCGGTCGGTGACGACACCCTGGAGCTGCTCGGTAGTGAGATGAACTTCAAGGTGCAGGTCGTCTCGCCCGAGGACGAGGACCGCGAACTGCTGCAGTCCTTCGACCTCACCTACGGCGAGGACGAGGGCGGCGAGGACGACCTGGAGTTCCGTCCGCCGGTGGTCACCGTCATGGGTCACGTCGACCACGGCAAGACCCGACTGCTGGACACCATCCGCAACGCCACCGTCCGCGAGGGCGAGGCCGGCGGCATCACCCAGCACATCGGCGCCTACCAGGTCGAGGTCGATCTGGACGGCAACGTCCGGCCGATCACGTTCATCGACACCCCGGGCCACGAGGCGTTCACCGCCATGCGTGCCCGCGGTGCGAAGGCCACCGATATCGCGATCCTGGTGGTCGCCGCCGACGACGGCGTCATGCCGCAGACGGTGGAGGCCATCAACCACGCGCAGGCCGCTGATGTGCCGATCGTGGTGGCGGTCAACAAGATCGACAAGGAAGGCGCCGATCCGGCCAAGATCCGGGCGCAGCTCACCGAGTACAACCTGGTGGCCGAGGAATACGGCGGCGACACCATGTTCGTCGACATCTCGGCCAAGCAGGGCACCAACATCGAGGCGCTGCTGGAAGCGGTCGTGCTGACCGCCGACGCATCCCTCGATCTGCGGGCCAACCCCGACATGGAGGCCCAGGGTGTGGCGATCGAGGCGCACCTGGACCGCGGTCGCGGTCCGGTCGCCACGGTGCTCATTCAGCGCGGCACCCTGCGTGTCGGCGACTCGGTGGTGGCCGGCGATGCCTATGGTCGCGTCCGCCGCATGGTCGACGAGCACGGCGACGATGTCGAAGAGGCGCTGCCCTCGCGTCCGGTCCAGGTCATCGGCTTCACGTCGGTGCCCGGTGCCGGTGACAACTTCCTGGTTGTCGACGAGGACCGCATCGCCCGCCAGATCGCCGACCGGCGCAGTGCGCGAAAGCGCAACGCGCTGGCCGCACGCAGCCGCAAGCGGATCAGCCTGGAAGACCTGGATTCGGCACTGAAGGAAACCAGCCAGCTGAACCTGATCCTCAAGGGCGACAACGCCGGTACGGTCGAAGCCCTCGAGGAAGCCTTGATGGGCATCGAGATCGACGACGAAGTGGAGCTGCGGGTCATCGACCGCGGTGTCGGTGGCGTCACCGAGACCAACGTCAACCTGGCGTCGGCTTCGGACGCGATCATCATCGGGTTCAACGTCCGTGCCGAGGGCAAGGCGACCGAACTGGCCAACCGCGAGGGTGTGGAGATCCGCTACTACTCGGTGATCTACCAGGCCATCGACGAGATCGAGAAGGCCCTCAAGGGCATGCTCAAGCCGGTCTACGAGGAGAAGGAGCTCGGCCGCGCCGAGATCCGGGCGATCTTCCGGTCGTCCAAGGTCGGCAACATCGCAGGCTGCCTGGTCACCTCGGGCATCATGCGTCGCAACGCCAAGGCCCGGCTGCTGCGTGACAACCTGGTTGTCGCGCAGAACCTCACGGTGTCCTCGCTCAAGCGGGAGAAGGATGATGCCACCGAGGTCCGCGAAGGTTATGAGTGTGGTCTGACTCTGACCTACAACGACATCAAGGAAGGCGACGTCATCGAGACGTACGAACTCGTCGAGAAGGTGCGTACATAAGCGATGGCTGATCCCGCACGGGCCAAGCGGCTCGCCAAACGGATCTCCACCATCGTCGCCTCGGCGATCGAGTATGAGATCAAGGATCCCCGCCTGTCGGGGGTCACCATCACCGATGCGAAGGTGTCGGGCGATCTGCACGACGCCACGCTGTACTACACGGTGCTGGGGTCCTCACTCGACGAGGAACCGGACTATGCCGGTGCGGCGGCGGCGCTGGAGAAGGCCAAGGGCGTATTGCGGACCAAGGTGGGCGCCGGGACCGGGGTGCGATTCACCCCGACCCTGGCGTTCGTCCGCGACACCGTGCCCGACGCGGCGCACCGGATGGAGGAGCTGCTGGCTCGGGCGCGGGCCGCAGACGAGGATCTGGCGAGAGTTCGGCAGGGCGCCAAGCATGCCGGTGATGAGGACCCGTACCGTGTGAGCGGGGCGGAAGACATGGACGGGCTTGCCGACGGGGCAGACACAGAGGATGCCGGTGACCGCGATCGAACGGATGACTGACAGTGCTCATTCGGGGGCTCCCAACGGGTGCCCTTCCGGTCAGCGTGTCGACGCGCGTGCGGCAGCCGACCTCCTTTCCGACGCGGCGAGCATCAGCGTGGTGTGCCATGTCTATCCCGACGCCGACACCATCGGCGCCGGGCTGGCCCTCGCGCAGGTGCTCGACGACGCGGGCAAGCAGGTCGAGGTAGCCTTCGCGGCTCCCGATCAGCTGCCCGAATCCCTGCAGACCCTGCCGGGCGGGCACCTGATGGTCGCGCCGAATGCCATCCGGGATGACGCTGATCTGGTTGTCACGGTGGACATTCCGAGCGTCAATCGCCTGGGTGCGCTGGCGGGACTGGCCGATGCCGGCCGCGAGGTTCTGGTCATCGACCACCATGCGTCCAATCAGCTGTTCGGTACCGCCAACTACGTCGACCCGACGGCGGATTCCACCACGATGCTGGTGGCCGAACTGCTCGACGCCTGGGACAAGCCCATCGACAAACGCGTCGCGCACTGCCTGTACGCCGGGCTGACCACCGACACCGGCTCCTTCCGCTGGGCGACCGCGCGGGCACACCGGTTGGCGGCCCGGTTGGTCGAACTCGGGGTGGACAACGCCTCGATCAGCCGCGCGCTGCTCGACACCCACCCGTTTGCTTGGTTGCCGATGCTGTCACGGGTGCTGGCCTCGGCCCGGCTTCTGCCGGGTGCGGTCGGTGGCCGCGGACTCGTGTATGCCGTTGTGTCGCATGATGAGTGGTCAAGCGCCCGGCCTGAGGAAGTGGAGAGCATCGTCGACATCGTGCGCACCACCCAACAGGCAGAGGTCGCCGCGGTGTTCAAAGAGATTGAGCCGCAACACTGGTCGGTGTCGATGCGGGCAAAGTCGCTGAACCTGGCCACGGTAGCCAGCGCGTTCGGGGGCGGTGGCCACCCGCACGCGGCCGGATACTCGGCAGCCGGGCCGGCCGACGACGTCGTGCAGGCACTTGCTGACGCTCTTGCCTGACTGCGCCAGGGGCATCTTGCCTGACTGCGCACGGAGCGCCTCTCCCGGGCGGTCACATGGTTGAACCCGAAGGTGATGTTCCCGTCACGCCGGCCACCACCCGCCGGATTGCCGCCCTGGCGTTTCCGGCACTGGGCGTGTTGGCCGCCGAGCCCATCTACCTACTGTTCGACATCGCGATCGTCGGGCGGTTGGGCGCACTCAGCCTGGCCGGGCTGGCCATCGGCGGCCTGATCCTGGGCCTGGTCAACTCGCAGGGGACGTTCCTGTCCTACGGCACCACCGCGCGTTCGGCCCGCATGTTCGGGGCAGGTGACCGGCAGTCCGCGGTCGGAGAGGGCGTGCAGGCCACCTGGCTGGCATTGGGTCTGGGGCTGCTGATCATCGCGGTGGTACAGGCCGCCGCGGAACCGCTGCTGTCGGTGATCGCCGGGCGCTCCGACATCGCGGACGCCGCGCTGCCCTGGCTTCGCATCGCGATCCTGGCCGCCCCGGCGATCCTGGTATCGCTGGCCGGCAACGGCTGGATGCGCGGGGTGCAGGACACCGTCCGGCCGCTGCGCTACGTGGTGTTCGGGTTCGCCGTGTCAGCGGTGCTCTGCCCGCTGCTGGTGTACGGCTGGCTGGGCCTGCCGCGATGGGAATTGGCCGGCTCGGCCGTGGCGAACCTGGTGGGGCAGTGGGTGGCGGCATTGCTGTTTCTGCGGGCCCTGCTGATCGAGAAGGTTGCGCTTCAGGTCCAGCCCGCGGTGCTGCGGGCCCAGTTGGCCATGGGTCGCGATCTGCTGCTGCGATCGTTTGCGTTCCAAGCCTGCTTCCTGTCCGCAGGGGCGGTGGCAGCGCGATTCGGCGCGGCTGCCGTAGCGGCTCATCAGGTTGTTCTGCAGGTGTGGAGTTTCCTTGCGCTGGTGTTGGATTCACTCGCAATCGCCGCACAGTCACTCGTCGGTGCGGCGCTGGGCGCCGGGCAACTCGCGCATGCCAAGAGCGTGGCCTGGCGGGTGACGCTGTTTTCCACGATGGCCGGGGTGGTGCTGGCACTGGTGTTCGCCGTCGGTTCCTCGGTGCTGCCGCCGGTGTTCACCGATGATCAATCGGTGCTCGCGGCGATCACGGTGCCATGGTGGTTCCTCGTGGCCCAATTGCCCGTGGCGGGAATCGTCTTCGCCCTCGACGGTGTGCTGCTGGGTGCGGGCGACGCCAAGTTCATGCGCAACGCCACCCTCACCAGCGCGCTGGTCGGCTTCCTGCCGCTGATCTGGTTGTCGCTCATCTACGGCTGGGGTCTGTTCGGCATCTGGACGGGGCTGAGCGCGTTCATGGTGCTGAGGCTGGTCTTCGTCGGCTGGCGGGCGTTCTCGGGTCGTTGGCTGGTGCCGGGAACCGCCTAGTTCACCGTCGGATACCGCAGACCACCCAGACGGCACCCTTGCCACTGCCACGCCCGGTCACGGAAACGTCGTCGAATCCGGCAACGCGACACAACGCACCGAACGACTCGGCCTGTTCATCCGTCCAGCCGTGACTGGACAATCCGGTGGCGTCGTCAGGTGATCGACGCTCGATCGCGATCAGGCGTCCGCCCGGCACCAGCACCCGGTGTGCCTCGGTAACCGCCACCTCGACATCCTGCCAATGGTGCACAGTCGCCAGCGCCCACACCACCGTCGCGGAACCGTCCGCAACGGGTAGCGCTTCGGCGGTCCCCACGCTCCAGGTGATGGGTGCGCGTTTGGATGTGACCATCCGCGCGAGCCGGAGCATGGACGACGCGGGGTCGACGCCGGTCACCCGCGCCCCGCGGCGGGCGGCCACCCGCGCGGCAGTGCCCGGTCCGCAACCCACATCCACGACATGGTCTGCCGACGAGATCTGCGCGATATCGGCGGCCAACCTGGCCTTCGCCCGGCCCACCACCAGGAAGACCAACCCGCACAACATCCCGGTGACACCCGAGAAGCCGGGGTGGTCGGCATGGTGATTGATCGCACGTTCGGCGTTCATGGGGTAGACCTTGCCGGTTCAAGGTGGGTTGAAGTCAAATGGCGGCATGGACGACGTGATCCCGATCGGCGAGGCCGCCGCGCGGCTGCAGATGAGCCCGTCGGCGTTGCGGTACTACGACGAACGTGGGCTGGTGTCCCCGCGGCTGCGGCGAGCCGGCAAGCGGATGTACGGACCCGAGGAGCTTCGACGGCTCGCGTTGCTCAAGATTGTGAACCGGTTGGGTCTTCCGCTGGACACCGCGGCTGCAGTGCTGGACGCGCCGAGTGAGCAGTGGCGCCAGACGGTGCGCGAGCAGATCGCCGCGCTGGATCGGGTGATCGCGCAAGCGCAAGGGGCGCAACAGTTTCTGACCCATGCTCTGCGTTGCCCGAAAGACCATCCCGCGCGCGAATGCGCCACGATGATCGGTGCGCTGGACCGGCTCGTTGACGGGATGAGCGTCGAGGAACTTGCCACCGACGAGTCCGGAACGGGGTGGTCCGCCATCCCGGGCCCAGGAACGTAGGCGACGTCAGCGCACCTGCGCGCGTCCCCGCTCGATCACGGCGCTGCGGTTGGCGGCGATGTCGTCACCGGAGGCCGTTGCCATCCACTCGCGCGCCGAGGCCGCTTCGATCCACAGGCCCTGATCGGTCTGGGACGCGTCGATGCGGTGATACGAGGCGAGTAGGGCCCGGACGGCGGCCTGATTGTTGGCGACGATCGAAGCCGCCACCCGCCGGGCGGCGGGCAGCAGCTCGTCGTGGGGGACGACCTCGGTGACCAGGCCGGCGCGCAGCGCCTCGGCGGCCGAGAGGTAGTCGCCGGTGAGGCTCATCCGCCGGGCCAGACCCACGCCGACCTTCTGCGGCAGCCGCACGCTCAGGCCCCACGTCGGCAGCAGACCGACCCGCGCGTGGGTGTCGGCGAACCTGGCCTGCTCAGAGGCGATCAGGATGTCGCAGTAAAGCGCCAATTCCAGGCCCCCGGTGACCGCGGCACCGTTGATGGCCCCGATCACCGGCTTGGTCATGGCAGGCCATTTGGGGGAGATGTCGGGAAGGTCCGAGCGCTCTCCCAGTTCTTTGAGGTCCAGACCCGCGCAGAACACCGGATCTGCCCCGGTGAGAATGACGACGTCGACATCGTCATCGGCCTGCGCGGTGCGCAGCGCACCGTAGAACTCCGTGCGCAGCTGTGCCGAGAGCGCGTTGCGCGACTTGGGCCGATTCAGGGTCAGGGTGCGAACCCGGTCGGTGGTGTCGACGAGCAGTACGGTCATTTTGGCTCCTCGCGCGAGCGCTCGTCAGCGGGGTCGGTCATCCGCTCACGGTAGCCGTCCTGCTCAACACGCCTATCGTGGGTGTCATGTGCCGCAACATCACCGAGCTGCGGGGGCTGCAGCCCTCCGCCACCGACGAAGAAATCGAGGCCGCGGCGCGCCAGTACGTGCGCAAGGTCAGCGGAATCACCCGTCCGACCGGGGCCAATATCGAGGCATTCGAGGCTGCCGTCGCCGAAGTCACGGAAACCACCACTCGGCTGCTCGACGGGCTGGCCCCGCGTCGTCAGCCGCCCAAGACCGTTCCGCCACTGCGGCGCCCAGAGGTCCGGGCCCGCCTGGCCGCGCAGTGACGCAGACCCCTGCGCTGAAGGAGTGGAGCGCGGCCGTACACGCTCTGCTCGACGGCCGCCAGACCGTGCTGCTGCGCAAGGGCGGCATCCATGAGAAGCGATTCTCGGTGGCGGCACCGGAGTTCGTGTTGTTCCCCACGATTGCGCACAGCCACGCCGAACGGGTGCGCCCCGAACATCACGACCTGCTCGCTGCCGCGGCCGCCGACAGCACCGAAGACGCCGTGATCATCAGGGCCGTGGCGAAAGTTGTTGCGGCCGTGGAGGTCAACCGTCCTGAAGCGATCGAAGGCCTCGCCGACCTGCACATCTGGACCGCCGGATCAGTGCGGACCGACCGGCTCGATTTTCGCCCCAAACACCGGCTGACCGTCGTGATCGTCCAGGCGGCTCCGTTGCGCACGCCGATCCAGCTGGCCCGCACGCCCGAATTTGCCGGGTGCAAGAGCTGGGTCGACTTGCAGGTGCAGGCGGACTGGGGCCCGCCGGTGCATGACGATGCGACGCTGCACGACGTCGCCGAGCGGGTCCGAACCTCAGTCGGCTGACGGCGGCGTCGGGCCGGCCGGCAGCAGCACCCGGGACACCCCTCCCTGACCGTGATGCACGGTGTGGGTCGCCCGCACCAGCTGGGACCCGGAGACCGGTGGCTCGCCGGTGCCCAGGTTACGGGCGAAGCGTGGATGTGAGCCGCCGGCGATCAGCACCCGGATCCGTGACCCGGCTCTGAAGCGGTGCGCGACGGCATCGAGCTCGAGCCGAACCGGCCCGGTGCGGCCGTTCAATCGGCGGAATCCATCGGATACGTTGCGGGACCGGCCTTTTGCGTCCACCTCACTGATCCGGACGAAGATGTCGTGATGCGGGTTGTCGCAGCTGTGGGCCAGCTCCACGACGGGACTGCCCGCCAGGTACAGGTCGGCCGGCAGCGGGTCGCCGGTGAACGTCAGCACATCGCTGCGCCGGGCCAGTCGGGTGTCGTCGCGGTAGCCGCCGCTGGCGGCCAAAAGCCGGCCGCCGACGGTCGGGGTGGGATCGGCTGGGTGATAGGTGAATGACGACGGCGGCGCAGTGTCCGACGGCGCGACAGCGGCCAGTCGCCCAGTCGGTTGCAGGAACAACTCGTGCTCCGGCATGACCGGCGGCCAGTCGGCCAGCTCCACCCAGCCGTGCCCGTTGGCATGAATGCGTACCGTGCTGCGGGCGGTCTCGCCCTGGTCGGCCAGATGGGTGCCCAGCCAGTCCAGCGATTCGCTGACCACGGTGGTCAGCCCCTTGGTCATCATCTGGGTGTGGGTCCACGGTCCGACCGTCAACGCCACCGGGACGCCGCGTCGGTGCAGCTGTTCGTATTGCTCCAGGGTCTGGTCCAGGAACAGGTCCTGCCACCCACTGAGCAACAGGATCGGCACCTCGGCCTGCTGCAGTGCCTCGTCGAACCGCAGCAGGTCCCAGAACGGATCGTCGCGTTCGGGGTGGTCCAGCCAGGATTCGTACCACGGGGCGCCGGCGCCCAGCAGCTCGCGGCCGGCTGCACCCATCGGCAGGCAGGCGGTCGCCTTGGCGAGCTCGGCGGGCCCGCGCAGCTGCCGGGACAGGGCCTGCATCACGCCGGGCTCCTCCTGGCGGGCCATCATCGCGCTCCACCCGAGGAAGTCGTTGAGGGAGAACGAACCGGTGCCCCAGGATGATGCACTGAAGTCGTGCGGGCCGACCGTGATGACGGCGGCCTTCATCTCCGGCGGCGGATCGGCCAGCAGCGCCCACTGGGTGAAGCCGAGATAGGACAGGCCCACGGTGGCGAACGAGCCGGTGAACCACGGCTGGTCCCGAAGCCAGGCCACGGTGTCGGCGCCGTCGGCCATTTCGTGGACCATCGGGGTGAACTGGCCGCCCGAGCCGAACGTGCCGCGCACACTCTGCAACACCACGTGATAGCCGCGTGCCGCATACACCTGCGCGAACAGCGGCGAGAACGGGAAGCGACGGCCGTACGGTCCGCGCACCAGCAGGGTGCCCGCGGGTCGGTCGGTGACGGGTGCGTAGTGGTCGGCGATCAGCTCGACGCCGTCGCGCATCGGCACTCGCAGCCCGTGCTGCACGGAGAAGTCGGTCGTGTGCGGCGGTAACCCCAGAACCCTACTGACGGCCTTGCCGGCATACCGGCGCAATGTGCTCACGCGACCAGGCTACGGATCGCCCGCCACATTCCTCGTCACCCGATGTGGCTCAGAATTTGTAGTACGGCGCGAGTTCGTGGGCCCGCTGCAGGTTGATCTGCAGGCAGTCCGGCCGGTCCGGGGAGTGGACCGGCGAGTAGAACACCGACTGCTGGATGACGCCGTAGCTGGTCTTGAACGCGATCATGCAGGTGACCCACCACCGGTCGTTCCAGTCGGTGGGCTTCATGATCCAGTACTGGGCGGCCCGGTGACCGTCTACGTCCAGCTCGACCGCATCGGCGGGGATGGTCTGCTCGTAGGTGCGCCAGACGAACGCCTCGACGGCCATCTGATAGTCGCCGGCGTCGTAGTGGCAGCGCAGGCTGTCCTCGGGCTCCGGCGGGGTGAAGGCCAGGCCGAGCCGCTGGACCGCATCGAACGGGATGTCATTGCACGGATCGAAGGGCGAAGGGTCCGTGGTCTCGATGACAGGCCACTTGATCGTCGTTGACACGTTGGTCATCGGGAGATCAGTGACATCGAGTTGGAGCGGGCCGGCGGCCGCGCCCTGGGTCGGGCTCGACGGCCACACCACGATCACCGCCGCGACGAGCGCCGCAACCAGTCCTGTCGAAGCCGACAGTAGGCGCAACTTGGCAGCCATCACACTCCCTCGTAGTTTGGTGGCAAAACGTTCCCCGGCTTGCGGGGAGTGTAGCGGTCCGTCGCGACGGACTCGACCATAAACGAGAACCTGTTCTAGTTGTCAACGGCCCGCGGTAGCGCCGCCCGGTTAGGCTGGTCCGTTGTGGTGGTGCAACTGTGATGATTGATCACGAGTCGAGGGACCGGCAGCCGATTCTGTGGGCGATCAGCGATCTGCATACCGGGCACAACGGGAACAAGCCGGTCACCGAGTCGTTGTATCCGGCCTCGCCGGACGATTGGCTGATCGTCGCGGGTGATGTGGGTGAGCGCACCGATGAGATCCGATGGGCGCTGGACCTGCTGCGCAAGCGGTTCGCGAAGGTCATCTGGGTTCCGGGCAACCACGAACTGTGGACCACCAACAAGGACCCGATGCAGATCTTCGGCCGGTCGCGCTACGACTATCTGGTCGACATGTGCGACCAGATGGGTGTCATCACCCCCGAGCATCCGTTCCCGGTGTGGACCGAACAGGGCGGTCCGGCGACGATCGTGCCGATGTTCCTGCTCTACGACTACACGTTCCTGCCCGAGGGAGCCTCGACCAAGGCCGAGGGGCTGGCCATCGCCAGGGAACGCAACGTCGTCGGCACGGACGAGTTCCTGCTGTCCAGTGAGCCCTATGCGACCCGCGACGCCTGGTGTCGCGACCGGGTGGCGGCCACCCGCAAGCGGCTCGAGGACCTGGACTGGATGAACCCGACGGTGTTGGTGAACCACTTCCCGATGGTCCGCGAACCCTGCGATGCGATGTTCTACCCGGAGTTCTCGCTGTGGTGCGGCACGACCGCCACCAGGGACTGGCACACCCGGTACAACGCGATCTGCTCGGTGTACGGCCACCTGCACATTCCGCGGACCACCTGGTACGACGACGTGCGCTTCGAGGAGGTTTCGGTCGGCTATCCGCGGGAGTGGCGCCGCCGCAAGCCCTTCCGCTGGCTGCGCCAGATCCTGCCCGACCCCAACTACACACCCGGCTATCTCAACGAGTTCGGCGGGCATTTCCAGATCACAGAAGAGATGCGGGCCCACGCGCAGAAGATGCAGGAGCGGATCAAGGCGAGGCGCGCATGAGCGGCACGTTGCTGGGGCAGGTGCTGCCGGAGATGCCGGACAACCTCGCCGCGGCCGAAATGTATGACGACCCGCCGGGTTTGACGGCACTGCCGGAGGAGGCGGAGCTGGTGGCCCGGGCGGTGGCCAAGCGGCGCAACGAGTTCACCACGGTGCGGTACTGCGCCCGCCAGGCGTTGGGTGAACTGGGCGTGGGCCCGGTCCCGATCCTCAAGGGGGACAAGGGCGAGCCGTGCTGGCCTGACGGCATCGTGGGCAGCCTGACCCACTGTCAGGGCTTCCGCGGTGCGGTGGTCGGCCGCGTCGGCGGTGTCCGCTCCGTCGGCATCGACGCCGAACCGCACGACGTGCTGCCCGACGGGGTGCTGGGCGCGATCTCCCTGCCGTTGGAGCGCTCCGAACTCGCCGGCCTGCCCGCCGGTCTGCACTGGGACCGAATCCTGTTCTGCGCCAAGGAGGCCACTTACAAGGCGTGGTATCCGCTGACACACCGCTGGCTCGGGTTCGAGGATGCCCACATCACGTTCGGGGTGGACGGAACGGGTGCGGCCGGAACATTCCGATCCCAGATACTCATCGATCCGGCCGCCGAACACGGCCCCCCGCTGACCGCACTGGACGGCCGCTGGTCGGTGCGTGACGGGGTGACGTTGACGGCGATCGTGCTGTGAGCGGTCCAGAAGCCGGCCTGGTGATCGTCGACAAGCCGGCGGGGATGACCAGTCACGACGTGGTGGGGCGGTGCCGTCGGCTTTTCGCCACCCGCAAGGTCGGTCATGCCGGCACGCTGGACCCGATGGCGACCGGGGTGCTGGTGATCGGGATCGAACGCGCCACGAAGATCCTCGGTCTGCTCACCGCCACCGACAAGTCCTATTCCGCGACCATCCGGCTCGGCCAGACCACCACCACAGAAGACGCCGAAGGTGAAGTGCTGCAGTCGGTCTCGGCTGCCCACGTCACCGATGAGCAGATCGAGTCCGCCGTTGCCGCGTTGCGTGGTGACATCGAGCAGGTGCCCTCGGCGGTCAGCGCCATCAAGGTCGGCGGTCAGCGGGCCTACAAGCTGGCCCGCGAAGGGCAGACCGTCGAGTTGGCCGCCCGGCCCGTTCGGATCGGCCGGTTCGAGGTGCTCGCGGTCCGGCGGGTGGACGACTTCGTGGATGTGGACGTCGAGGTGGACTGTTCGTCGGGCACCTACATCCGGGCGCTGGCCCGCGATGTGGGCACCGCCCTGGGAGTGGGCGGTCACCTGACCGCGCTGCGGCGCACCCGGGTGGGCCGATACGGCCTCGACGAGGCCCGCACCCTGGACGACCTTGCCGAGGAAGCACGGCTGAGCTACTCGCTCGACGAGGCTTGTCTGGTCGGGTTTGCGCGCCGCGACCTGACCGAGGCGGAAACCGAGGACACCCGGCACGGCCGGGCGTTGGCCCCGGCCGGGATCGACGGGATCTATGCCGCCACCGCCGCGGATGGTCGGGTGATCGCTCTGTTGGAAGACGGTCCCAAGCGCACCAAGAATGTCGTGGTCCTGCGTCCGGCGACGTTGTAGCGACTGCCCGGAAAGGCGACCGGCTTACTTTCCACTGTCGCGCAAGTGATTCCTGACCGGGATCAGGAAGTCGCGGGCGTAGTTCTCAGGCCCGTCTGGATCGTCGAGGCCCAGCACGCTCGACGGGATCAGGATCAAGGTGTGAAAGGCGCGCGCCACATGTTCGGCGAAGCGCTCGCGCTGTTCAGGGGGTAGCTCGTCGCTCGGGGTGAAGGACATCACGAAGGTCCGTCCCAGGTTGAGCGCATAGCTGTCTTTGGCGATGACATACGGAACGAACAGCTCCGGATTCAACGTCAGGATCGGTGATACGGCGGGGTGGCCGCTCAGCAGTCGGTAGGCCCGCGCGAAGCCGTGGATGAGGCGTTCCTCGGGGTCCTCGTACTTTTCGACGGTCGTTTGGACCTCGGCGAAGAAGTTCTCCAACTCGGTCTTCACGACTGCGTCGATCAGGGCGTCGCGGCGCGGAAAGTGCTTGTACAGCGTGGCTCGTCCGACGTGCGCGCGCCGAGCGACCTCGTCCATGGACAGTTTCCGGAGGCCGGTTTCGGCGGCCCAGGAGATCACTGATTCGAGGATGCGAGTGCGGGCGCTCGGCTTTTTGGCGCGACCTGCCACGGCGGCAACGACACCCGACGTGGACCTCATGTGGTGGAAGCGTAGTCGAACGCTCCAAAAAGTAGACAAAAAGACAAAAACAATCTACTTTTACCGCCACGTGGCCGACCGCTCCGGGACGAGGGCGCAGCTCGGCCGTCGCCGGCAATCCCTCAGGAGGATGACGATGACCGCGGAACCCATGATTGATCGAGCCGCCAATGCGGCGCAGCGCGAGGATGTGGCGGAACGCCTGATCGGTGGTTCGCTGCGGCGTTCGTACAACTCGCTGCTGGACGTGGACTGGGATGCTCCCCAGGACCCGGACCTGTTCTACATGCCGCCCGAGACGATCTCGCTCTACGGAACTCCCTTGTGGGACACGATGTCTCATCGCGAGCGTGTGGAGCTGTCGCGGCAAGAAGTCGCGAACACTCTGTCCCGTGCCGTGTGGTTCGAGAACACACTGAACCAGGGTCTACTCCGCGCGATGCTGCATCAGGACCCGACCTCGCGGCACGTGCACTACTCGCTCACCGAGATCGGCGACGAGACCCGGCACATGATCATGTTCAGCAAGGCGGTGTCCGCGATCGGCGCGCTGCCCTACCGGTTGTCAATGATCGAGGCGATGACGGTACAGCTGTTCCCGTTCTTCTATCGCGGGCTGATGCTGTGGGTGGCTGCCTTGTCCGGTGAGGAGTTCATCGACGATGTTCAGCGCAAGTACTGCCGGCATCCCGAGCTGCAGCCGATCATCGCGCAGGTGATGCGGATCCACGTCACCGAAGAGGCCCGGCACATCCGTTATGCGCGCGAGGGAGTACGCCGGCGCATTCAGCGCGCGCCGTGGTGGGAGCGCCAGTTCGCCGCCACCGTGAACGGGGCAGCGGGATTCATCCTGCGACGCCTCACCTATGACAAGCGGGTTTACGAACGCTGCGGCCTCGACGTCAAAGAGGCCATGCGTCAGGCGCGCGCCAACGAGGCGGTCAACGCCCGTAAGCGTGAGGGCTTCGAGAGCTACTACCGCTTCATGAACGACAACGGCCTGATCAACCCGGTGTCGCGGTATCTGTGGAAACGGTTCGGGTTCCTGTGATGGCGACTGAACCCACCTACCACGTCGTCGTAATCGGCGCGGGATTCGCCGGCCTGTGTGCCGCGATCACGTTGCGGCAGAACGGTATCGACAACTTTGTGGTCCTTGAGAAGGGCGACGACGTCGGCGGCACCTGGCGGGAGAACACCTACCCCGGCGCCGCCTGCGACGTCATGTCGCACATGTACTCGTTCTCGTTCGCCCCGAAAACGGATTGGACGCGTGGGTATGCGCGTCAGCCCGAGATTCTGGACTACCTGCGCGACGTGACCGGGTCCCATGATCTGCGGCGCAGCATCCGTTTTGGCGCCGAGGTCGTTTCGGAGGTCTTCGACGACGACACCGATCAGTGGACCGTCACCACCGCCGGCGGAGAGTCGTTCACCGCCGGCGTTGTCATCGCCGGCACGGGACCGCTGCACATCCCGAACATCCCGGCGCTTCCGGGCGCCGATGAGTTCGAGGGTGCGACGTTTCACTCCGCACGCTGGGACCACTCGCTGGACCTGACCGGAAAACGCGTCGCCGTCATCGGGACCGGGGCGTCGGCAGTGCAGTTCATCCCGCGCGTGGCCGAGCAGGCGGCGCACGTGGACGTGTTCCAACGCACTCCCAGTTGGGTTCTGCCCAAGCTCGACCGGCCGATAACGCGGCTCGAGCGAGGTGCCTACCGCGTCATTCCGGGTCTGCGCAGACTGATGCGCGCCGGAATCTACCTCAGCCACGAGGCGCTCATCGGGGTCTTCCTGCAACCGAAGTACATGCCGATCGTCAGGTCATTGGCCAAAGCGCATCTGCGCCAGCAGGTTCGCGACTCGCAGCTGCGGGCGCAGCTGACGCCGGACTACGAAATCGGCTGCAAGCGAATGGTCATGGACAACCAGTTCTATCCGGCCCTGCAACGCGCCAACGTGTCCTTGGTGACCCAGCCGATCGCGGCGGTGACATCGTCGGGGATCCGCACGGCAGACGGTGTCGACCATGCAGTCGACGTCATCATCTACGGCACTGGATTCAAGGTCACCGACAAGTACCTCGACCAGACCCTCGTGGGCGCCGGCGGGACGACCGTCCAGCAGCTGTGGCGCAATGGGCCGCAGGCCTATCTGGGTATGGCTACGCACGGCCTGCCGAACTACTTCATCCTGATGGGCCCGAACACCGGGGTCGGCAATCAGTCGATCGTGTTCATGATCGAGGCCCAGGCCCGCTACATCGCGGCGGTCCTGCGGGCGATGCGTGCGTACGAAGCGACGCGTGTCGAGGTGAAATCACATGTGCAGCGACAGTTCAACCGGAAGCTGCAACGGGCGTCACAAGGGACGGTGTGGACGTCCGGAGGGTGCCGCAGCTGGTACCTCGACGGCGAAGGGGTGAACCGGGCGATCTGGCCCGGCTCCACACTTTCGTACTGGCGGACCACCCGCGCGGCCAACCTCGGCGACTTCGAATACACCCGCAGCGAGGACCGCGAGAACGACTACGCCTATCACGGCCCCGCGCAACTGATCGACGAGAACGGTGGCGAATACACCGTCCGGGCGCACATCATCGCCCACTACGAACCCTTGGACAATACGGTGCACTGGTCAGGGCGGCTGGAACCGTCGGCCGACCTGATTCGGCTGCACCAGAACCTGAATCAACCCGTGCACCTTCGTATCCCCGGTGAGGACGCAGTGCCTGCGATGCTGACGGACAACGACCCGTGGGGTGGCAGTCAGATCGTCGGCCAAGGAGCATCGCCGTACCCGATCTACGACGCCGCAGATATCGAGGCGGCGTTCGATGCGTGAGTACTGCGGAAAGACGGTTGTCATCACCGGCGCCGGCGGCGGGATCGGCGCAGCGATGGCCGACGAATTTACCTCTCGTGGAGCCCATCTTGCCCTGTCGGATATCGACGGCGTCAGCCTCGACGAGACGGTGCGGCGATGCGCGGCGCGCGGTGCGACGGTCGCCGGTGAGGTGCTCGATGTGGCTGATCGTGACGCGATCTACGACTACGCCAGTCACGTTGCGGCGAAATTCGGTGAGATTCACGTGGTGGTGAACAACGCCGGTGTGGCCGTGCACGGACCCGTGATCGAAACCGCTGACGACGACCTGGAATGGATCATGCGGATCAACTTCTGGGGTGTCGTACACGGCAGTAGGGCGTTTCTGCCGCACCTGATCGCCTCGGGCGATGGGCAATTGGCGAACGTCTCCAGTATTTTCGGACTCGTCGCCGCACCCAAGGACGCGGCCTACAACGCCTCCAAGTTCGCCGTTCGGGGGTTCACCGAATCCCTGCGCCAAGAACTTCGACTGAGCGGAGCACCGGTAGCGGTGAGCTGCGTGATGCCCGGCGGAATCAAGACCGGTATCGCACGGTCGGCCAGGGTTGCCGGTGACGACCCGGACAGCGTGCAGAAGCTCTTCGACCGGGTCGCCATGACCTCACCCGACAAGGCAGCCCGCATCATCATCAACGGCCTGCGCCGGGACCAGGCACGCATTCTCGTCGGGCCCGACGCCCACGCCATCGCAGTGCTTCCCCGCGTGTTCGGCGCTCAGTACGGCCTTCTAGTTGAATCCGCAGCACGCATGCTCGGCGCGTGATTCGGTTTCTCAATTCTCCCAAGGATTCTCGTGGCATACGTCATCACCCAAAACTGTTGTAACGACGCGTCGTGCGTGGCGGCCTGCCCGGTCGGGTGCATTCACCCGTCGCCGGACGAGCCAGGTTTCGCCGCCGCTGAGATGCTGTACATCGATCCCGATACGTGCATCGACTGCGGTGCGTGCGCGGATGCCTGCCCGGTCGACGCGATCCGTCCCCGTACCAGACTCAGCGTCGCTCATGAGCGCTATCGGGAGATCAACGCTGACTACTATCGGCGCCACCCGGCGCCGCCCACGTTCAAGCGAGCCACTACACCGCGCCCACTGGTCACCCAGCCATTGCGGGTGGCCATTGTGGGATCGGGCCCGGCCGGCCTCTACAGTGCGGAGGCCTTGCTGCATCACCCAGGTGTGCGAGTGGACATGTTCGATCGACTCCCGTTTCCGCATGGTCTGGTGCGCTACGGAGTGGCGCCCGATCACCCGGCAACCAAAGCGGTCGTCGATCAGTTCGATTTCTCTCCGGAAAAGCGGCGACGCTTCGACCTGCACCTCGGTATCGAGATCGGCACCGACCTCTCGCACGCCGAACTGCAGCAGCGGTACTCAGCCGTCATCTACGCCACCGGAGCGTTTCACCCGCGTCTGCTCGACATCCCTGGTGCCCAGCTGCCGGGTTCTGCACCCGCCGCGGCCTTCGTCGGCTGGTACAACGATCACCCCGACCATCGTGACCTCAGCCCCGACCTGTCCGGTGACCGGGCCGTCATCGTCGGAAACGGCAACGTCGCCCTCGACATGGCCCGGATCCTGAGCGTCGATCCCGAAACCCTGCGCAACACGGGAATCGCCCGGCGTGCACTGAGTGCGTTGCACGACAGCATGATTCGCGAGGTTGTCATCATCGGCCGGCGCGGACCGCAGGACGCTGCCTTCACGGTTCCCGAGCTGTTGGCTCTGACACACATTCCGGACATAGATGTCGTTGTCGATCCCGCTGATCTGTCGCACGGTCCGGCATCGAGTTCAAAGGCGGGGCTGCTGAACGAGATCGCCCACACGCCTGCCAGAGAGGCCCGCACCCGCATCGTCTTCCAGTTCAACTCCACACCCACGGCGATCCGGGGCGGTCAGCGCGTCAGCGGACTGCAACTGCACATGGCGGCCGGCTCGCACCGTGAGATCGAAGCCGGCCTTGTCTTGCACTCCATCGGTTTTCAGGGTAGGGCGATACCCGGCGTCCCCTTCGATGATCACCGACACACGATTCCGCACCATCAAGGACGTGTCCTCGACACCGCCACGGGGCAGCCGATGCCCGGCGTCTACACCGTCGGATGGATCAAGCGCGGCCCCACCGGTGTGATCGGCACCAACCGCACCTGCGCCGAGGAAACGGTGTCTGCGCTCCTCGACGATGTCGGCGCCGGGAGGCTCACCGCACCCAGTCTCCAACCCGCAATTTGATGCATATGGATGAGTTCGATTACGACGTCCTCGTCATCGGTTCTGGCTTCGGCGGCAGTGTTGCGGCCCTTCGCTTGACCGAGAAGGACTACCGCGTGGGTGTGATCGAAGCCGGACGGCGGTGGGATCGGGAGGATCTGTCGAAGACCAATTGGAATGTCCGGAAGTCGATTTGGGCACCGCGCCTCGGCTGGACGGGACCGCAGCGGATCACGCTGTTGGGTAAGTGCATGGTGGCTAGCGGCGCGGCCGTCGGCGGGGGATCGATCGTTTACGGAAACACCTTGTACGAGCCGTTGCCAGACTTCTACACCGACGAAGCGTGGGGGCACATCACCGACTGGCGTGCGGAACTCGCGCCGTACTACGACCAGGCCAAACGCATGCTCGGCGTTGCCGCGAACCCTCGAACCACATCAGCCGATGAAATCCTGCTGGACGTCGCGACCGACCTGGGTGTGGCCGACACGTTCCATACGACGAACGTCGGAGTGTTCTTCAACGAGGGCAGTGAAGGGCAGCCGGTCGATGATCCCTACTTTGGTGGTGTGGGTCCGCAACGGGCGGGCTGTACCCACTGTGCTCGGTGCTTCACCGGCTGTCCGCACAACGCGAAGAACACGACGACCCGCAATTACCTGTACTTGGCCGAACAGGCTGGGGCACAGGTTATCCCGTTGACAACCGCGACGGCGGTCCGGCCACTTGCGGGTGGCGGCTATGCGGTCGACACGCGCCGCTCGACCGGTGTGATCGGACGGGACAAGCGGACGTTGACCGCCCGCCAGGTGGTTCTCGCCGCTGCCGCGCTGGGGACCCAGAAACTCCTGCACACGATGCGCGACAACGGGACCCTGCCCCATTTGTCTCCTCGTCTCGGTGAGCTGAGCCGTAGCAACTCCGAGGCCGTGCTCGGCGCACGGAGTCGCACCCGCACGGACTTCGCCAGCGGGGTGGCCATCACTTCGTCGATCCACCCTGAACCCAACACCCATGTCGAGGTATGTCGCTATGGCAAGGGCCAGAATGCGATCACCGTTCTGACGGTTCCGCTCATCGATGGTGGCCCATACCGTCTGCTGCGTTTCCTCCTCGCTGCGGCACGACGGCCGCTGGTGTTCCTACGCACCCAGAACGCACGCCGAGCATCCGAGAAAGCGGTGGTCCTGCTCGTGATGCAGTCGCTGGACAACTCGCTGACGTCATACCTTCGTAGAGGTCGGCTGACCACCAGACAGGGCGGCGGTGACCCCAACCCGGAGTGGATTCCGTTGGCCCACGACATCGCCCGTCGTTTCGCCGACAAGATCGAGGGCGACCCAGAAGGCGGGGTCAACGACGTCGTGAACATCCCGACCACCGCACACTACATCGGCGGATGCGTCATCGGCATGTCGGCTGACGAGGGTGTGGTCGACCCGTACCAGCGGGTATTCGGCCACCCCGGATTGCATATCGCCGATGGATCGGCGATCACTGCCAATCTCGGCGTCAACCCGTCACTTACCATCACAGCGCAGGCCGAGCGGGCAATGGCATTCTGGCCCAACAAAGGTGAGTCGGATCCACGACCCGGCCTCGGCAAGCCCTACCAGCCGCTCCCACCCGTACCACCACGAATGCCGGTCGTACCGTCACATGCGCGGGGCGCGCTGAGATTGACGGTCACTCCTGCCTGACGCCCGGCGCGCAGCGATGGCGGTGGTGTGTCGCTCGCCGACGGACCTTTACATACCAATTGGAATGGTTTCAGCCATGGATTGGTGGTCGGGGCACGTACGATGCAATCGTGACTGCGGGTGTGGACAGGCCGGCCAGGCGGCGTACGCAGGCCGAACGGAGCGCTGCGATGCGCACCCGCCTGCTGGACGCCACAGTGGAATGCCTGGTCACGTACGGTTACGCGGGAACCACCACCCAACGGGTTGCCGAGGTTGCCGGCGTCACACGCGGCGCCCAAGTTCACCATTTCAGGTCCAAGGAAGACCTCGTGGTGGCGGCGATCGAGCACTTGGCTGAGCAGCGTGCCCAGGCCGCGGTCCGCGATCTCGGCCGGGTCGCGGCGAGCCCGGACGCAGCCTCGATGATTCTCGACTATCTGTGGGAATCGCATCAGGGCCCGGTGTTCGTTGCGACACTTGAGCTCTGGGTGGCAGCGCGCACTGACGAAGTGTTGGCGGCACAGATCGAACGCGTCGAACCGATCGTCACCGGTGCACTGGTCGGTGCGCTTGCGCAACTGGTCCCGGGCCGGGCCGCGCAGAAGGAACTGCGCGATCTGGCGTATACGGCCATGGATGCGCTGCGGGGGATTCTGCTGTCGAGCTTCGCCGATCGCGATCCCAAGCGGGCCAGGAAACGGTGGGACCGGGTGTGTGTTCACCTGCGCCGCATGCTCTCCGACACGTTGGCTTCCGAAATCTCGCCCTAGCTCTGGCGTCTGGTAGCCAACTCGGCCCTGAAGGGGCTGATTCGCAGCAATTCGTTGGTCGTTGTGTGGGATGCCCTGGTCTCTTGTAAAGATACAAACAGGTTGGTATGTTTCTGGCACACGCACAGAAGGAGAGGGTTCGATGCCCAACAAGGTGTATGTGATCGGTGTCGGGATGACGAAGTTCGAGAAGCCTGGCGCGCGGGTCAATGACGACGGGTCTCCATGGGACTACCCGGACATGGCGCGCGAGTCGGGTTCAAAGGCGCTGGCGGACGCGGGGATTGACTACCGCGAGGTTCAAGAGGCCTATGTCGGTTACGTCTACGGCGAGTCGACATCGGGGCAGCGCGCCGTCTACGAACTCGGCATGACCGGTATACCGGTCGTCAACGTGAACAACAACTGCTCGACCGGGTCCACCGCGCTCTACCTGGCGGCACGCGCGGTGCGCAGCGGTATGGCTGACTGCGCGCTGGCGCTGGGTTTCGAGAAGATGCAACCGGGATCGCTCGGCTCAACATATGACGACCGGGAACAGCCGATGGCCAAGCACTTCCTCGCACTCGCCGAGATCTCCGAGGTGCTGTTCCCTCCCGCGCCATGGATGTTCGGGGCCGCAGGCCGCGAACACATGAAGCAATACGGCTCCACCGCAGACCATTTCGCGAAGATCGGCCACAAGAATCACAAGCACTCGGTCAACAATCCGTATGCCCAGTTCCAGGACGAGTACAGCCTCGAGGACATCCTCGGTTCGCGGACGATCTACGACCCGCTGACCAAACTGCAGTGCTCACCGACCTCGGACGGGTCCGGAGCCGCGATCCTGGCCAGTGAAAAGTTCGTCGACAAGCACGGCCTGTCCGCCCAGGCCGTGGAGATCGTCGGACAGGCGATGACCACCGATTTCGAGAACAGCTTCGATGACACCTGTAAGGCGTTGATCGGGCACCACATGAATGTCGCTGCCGCCCGGCAGGTTTACGACGAGTCCGGCCTGGGGCCCGACGATTTTCAGGTCATCGAGCTGCACGACTGCTTCAGTGCCAACGAGTTGCTGCTGTATGAGGCGCTGGGCCTGTGCGCCGAGGGGGAGGCCGCGAAATTGATCGACAACGGCGACACCACCTACGGCGGTCGGTGGGTGGTCAATCCGTCCGGCGGGCTCATCTCGAAGGGGCACCCCCTCGGAGCCACCGGCCTGGCGCAATGCGCCGAACTCACCTGGCAACTGCGCGGCAAGGCCGACAAACGTCAGGTGGACAACGTCACCGCCGCTTTGCAGCACAACATCGGACTGGGCGGGGCCGCCGTGGTAACCGCGTACCAGCGGGCCGACCGGTAACTGACCGAACACACATAAAAGGAGTAGCAACTATGGGACACATCGAAGCAACCCGCGAGCTCACCGCCGGCCCCGATGCGCTGTGGGCGACCGTTTCGGATCCGCAGACGTGGGACAAGTGGTTCACGGTCCACGACAAGTGGCTGGAGGAGCCGCCGGCGACGTTGACCGAAGGCGCCCGGCTCACCGCCAAGATCGTCATGCTGGGTATGGCGAACAAGATCGAATGGACCATCGAATCTGTTGACGCGCCCCACAGCCTGGTGCTGGGCGGGACCGGAATGGCCGGAGTCAAGGCGAAGTTCGCGTTCACGATCGACCCGATCGAGACCGGATCCCGGTTCACCGTGACCGGCGATTTCGAAGGTGCACTGGTCAAGGGGGCGCTGGCCAAGGCTGTGGAGAAGGACGGCGTCAAGCAACTCGACAAGAGCCTGGACGCGCTCGACGCGCTGGCCTCGGCGTCGGCATGACCGCGGCCAAGCACTCCGCGGCCGACGAAGAACTCCGGTTCGACGACAGCGGGCTGAACACCTGGACCGACGAGGAGCGGTTCGAGGTCACCCGGGAACGGCTCGCCGAATACGCCGCGGCCACCAACGATCCCATCCCGCAACACCGATCGGGTGACATCGCCCCTCCGGTGTTCGCCATCGTGCCGGTCTTCGAGGCGCTCCTGGTGCCTGCCGTCGACGTGCTGCCGGTGGAACTCATCCCTCGCGTCGTGCACGGTGAACAGGACTTCCATTTCCACCGGCCGATCCGGCCCGGGGACAAGCTGGTGTCCCGCGGCAAGATGATCGGCTACGAAGGACTGGAGAACGGCACCCGGGCGGCGATCTACCTCGAATGCCGCACCGAAGACGGCGAACTGGTCAACGAACAGTATGTCACCACCTTCGTGCGGGGCTTCGATGCCGGCAAGACGATGGGGGAGTTGAGCCCGTCGCACCGGTTCGACGAGGCACTGCGTATCGGTGCCCCGGTGGCGACCGTGATCCAGCATGTCGACGATGACCAGACGTTCCGGTACAGCCCCGCTTCGGGCGACCCCATGCCGATCCACCTCGACGAGGAGGTGGCTCGCGATGCCGGTCTCCCCGGAATCATCGCGCACGGCCTGTGCACCATGGCGTTCACGTCGTGGGCCGTGCTCACCGAGGTCGCAGGGTCGGATGCCAACCGGCTCAAGCGGTTTGCCGTGCGGTTTTCCAAGATGGTCCTCCCTGGCGACGACCTCGAGACCCGCATCTGGCGTAGAGGGACGTCCGAGGGGGTCACGACGTACGCATTCGAAACCGCCAGAGGATCCGATTTCGTCATCACCGACGGCCTGGCCGAAATAACCGAGGAGGCATAACAGATGGGTGCATTGGAAGGGCGCGTCGCGGTGATCACCGGCGCCGGCCGCGGGATCGGGCGGGAACACGCCCTGCTGTTCGCATCGGAAGGGGCCAGCGTCGTCGTCAACGATCTGGGCGGCAGCAACGCCGGCGAGGGCACAGACACCGGGCCGGCCCACGAGGTGGTGGCCGAGATCCAGGCGGCCGGCGGCAAGGCCGTGGCCAACACCGCGAACGTCGCCACCTGGGACGGGGCGAAATCATTGGTCCAACAGGCGATTGACGAATTCGGCCGTCTCGACGTCGTGGTCAACAACGCCGGGATCCTGCGGGACGGGTTCATCCCGACGATGGATGAGGCCGACTGGGACGCGGTGATCGCAGTTCACCTCAAGGGACACTTCTCGGTCCTGCGTCATGCGGCTGAGTACTGGAAAACGCAGTCGAAGTCAGGTGAACAACCCATCGCGTCGGTGATCAACACCGCGTCGGGCTCCGGTACCACGATTCCCAATGCGGGACAGGCAAACTACGGTTCGGCCAAGGCCGCGATCGCCGCGCTGACCCTGGTCGCTGCCGATGAGCTGGAGCGCTACGGCGTACGGGTCAATGCCATCGCGCCGATCGCGCGGACCCGGCTCACTCTGGCCACCCCGGGGATGGGGGCGCTGATGGCCGAACCCGAGGACGAGGGAGAGGCCGACCTGTTCAGTCCGGCCAACATCTCGCCGCTGGTCGCCTACCTGGCCACAGAGAAGTGCCCGATCACCGGACGGGTGTACGCGGTGCAGGGCGGGGCGATTTCGCAACTGGCCGGCTGGCATGACGTCGAGACCATCGAGACCGACGGACTGTGGCAGATCGACGATATCGCCGGGCGGTTGCCGTCATGATCGAGTGGTCCGACACCGACATCATCATGCGCGATACGGTGCGCGAGTTCATCGACAAGGAGATCCGCCCGCATCTCGACGGGCTGGAGAGCGGTGAGCTGTCGCCATACCCGTTCGCCCGCAAGCTGTTCAGTGAGTTCGGTCTCGACGTCATGGCCGCCGAGGCCGTCAAGACCATGCTCGATAAGGAGCGCGAACGCGGATCCGGGGAGCGTCAGCAGACCTCCGGCGGCATCGGCGGTCTCGGCGAACAGGCATCGATGGCCGCGGTCATGGTCTCAGAGTTGGCCGGGGTCAGTATCGGGCTGCTGAGCACGATCGGGGTCAGTCTGGGGCTGGGTGCGGCGACGATCATGAGTCGCGGCACCTTGGCGCAGAAGGAGCGCTGGCTGCCGGAGCTGATGACGCTGGACAAGATCGCGGCGTGGGCGATCACCGAGCCCGATGCCGGCTCGGATGCCTTCGGCGGCATGAAGACCTACGTCAAGCGTGACGGCACGGATTACATCCTGAACGGGCAGAAGACCTTCATCACCAACGGCCCCTACGCCGACGTGCTCATCGTCTACGCCAAGCTGGACGAGGGAGACACGGCAGTGGACCGGCGGGACCGCCCCGTGCTCACCTTCGTCCTGGAATCCGGGATGCCCGGCCTGACCCAGGGCAAACCGTTCAAGAAGATGGGCATGATGTCCTCGCCCACGGGTGAGTTGTTCTTCGACAACGTGCGGATCAGCCCCGATCGGTTGTTGGGGGAGACCGAATCCCACTCCGGCGGCGACGGACGTGACAGTGCGCGGGCGAATTTCGCCGCGGAACGAGTCGGGGTGGCATTGATGTCGCTGGGCATCATCAATGAGTGTCATCGGCTTTGCCTGGACTATGCGAAAACCCGCACTCTCTGGGGTAAGAGGATCGCCGAGTTCCAGTTGATCCAGCTGAAGCTGGCCAAGATGGAAATCGCCCGGATCAACGTGCAGAACATGGTGTTCCAGACGCTGGAACGGCTGAAGACGGGCTCGCTTCCGACGCTTTCGGAAGCCTCGGCGATCAAGCTCTATTCCTCGGCGGCGGCGACCGAGGTGGCCATGGATGCCGTGCAGTTGTTCGGTGGCAACGGCTATATGGCCGAGTACCGGGTAGAGCAACTCGCCCGGGATGCCAAATCGCTGATGATCTACGCGGGCAGTAACGAGGTGCAGGTGACGCACATCGCGAAGGGACTGCTCGCGGGATGATCGCTGAGAGCCCCGTGACCGTCGGTGAGGTCCGCACTCGCATGTTGTCGGTGACCGGTATCGGGACCCCGGTGGTGCTGCTACACGGTTACGCCGACAGTGCCGACACCTGGCGTGGGGTTCTCACCCGCCTGGAAGCGATGGGACGCAGCGCGTTCGCGGTCGATCTGCCCGGCTTCGGTCGGGCAGATCGGCGCCGTCCCGGCCCATTGCTGCCGCAGTTCGATGCGTTCGCCGACGCGATCCTCGCTGACCGCGGACCTGCGATTCTGGTCGGGAACTCGCTTGGTGCGGCAACCGCGGTGCGCGCGGCCACCCGTAACCCCGACGCGGTTCACGGGTTGGTGGCGCTTGACGATCCGCTCAACGCGCGGCACTGGTTGGCCCGCGTCGCCAGGTCGCGGGACGTCCCGGTCCGGTTCTGGAGCGGCGTAGGCCGTATTCCGGTACCACGTCACGCAGTCCGCTGGATGGCGAGGCAGGGTGTGGCGCGGGTGCTGTACGGCACCCGTGCCACACCGGCCGACCCAGTGGTGATGGCTCACTGGACGACGATCTTCGACAGCCAGGCGTCGGTGGCCGCCCTCGGTCGCTATGCGTTCCAGTATGCCCGAGAGACCGCGGGTGGGCACCGCGATATCCGCGTCTGTTGTCCCACCGTGGTCGTGCACGGCGCGCGCGATCGCATCATCCCTGTCAATGCGAGTCGGATTCTGCACCAACAGATTCCAGGAAGTGAGCTCGTCGTGCTGTCCCGGTCCGGGCACTGCCCGCAACTCGACGATCCCGACACCGTGGTTCGGCTCATCACAGGGATCGGAGGGGCCGCATGATGGGTGCGTTGTGTCAGCTGCGCGACGTCGTGGCGGCCGCGCTCGTTCTGCACCGCCGCGGCCTGGTCGACCTGGGCAATCCCGTCGAGGCCATCCGCGCCTCTCGCGCCGTACGCAGGTACGGGTCATTCGGCGGCCTCATCACTCACGCCGCCTCGCGCTACGGTGACGCGACCGCGCTTGTCGACGAAGCCGGAACGCTGAGCTTCCGTGATCTCGAACGAACGTCGAATGCGTTGGCCCGTGGATTGTCCCGCAAGGGAATAACCGCGGGTACGGTGATCGGTGTCCTCGAACGCAATCACCGGGGACTGATGCTTGCGCTGGCTGCAGCGGGCAAGATCGGTGCCAGGGCGGTACTGCTCAACACCGGATTCGCCGGGCCGCAGCTGGCTGATGTCTGTGCGCGGGAGAATGTTTCGGCGGTTGTCGCCGATGAGGAGTTCGCCGGGCTGCTCGCCGTGTTGCCGACGGGTATTGAGCGCATCGTCGGATGGGCTGATGAGGCAACGGCGCTGCCGACGCTGGATACCATCGCGAGGGACGAGTGGACCGATCCGGTGCCCGCACCGAGCAGGCTCGGTGGAATGGTGTTGTTGACGAGCGGGACCACCGGCACTCCCAAAGGCGCTCCCCGCGACAAGATCAGCCCCCTGCAGTCAGCCCAACTCCTCGACAGGATCCCGTGGCCGGCGAACAGCACCTACTGTGTGGCCGCGCCGATGTTCCACGCCACCGGTTTGGCGACCTGCTCGCTGGGACTTGTACTGGGCAACGGCGTCGTGTTGGCCCGCCGGTTCGAGCCCGAGGACACACTTGCGTCGATCGACAGCCACCGGGCGAGTGCGCTCATCGTCGTGCCGACGATGTTGCAGCGCATTCTCGACCTGGGTCCCGATGTGCTCGCCCGCTATGACACCTCCTCTCTGGAGGTGGTGTTCGCTGCCGGCTCGGCCCTTTCGCCGGACCTCTGCCGGCGTACTGCCGAGGCTTTCGGTGATGTCCTCTACAACCTCTACGGGTCGACCGAGGTAGCTGTCGCCGCGGTCGCCACCCCGGGCGAGCTGCGCGCCGCGCCCGGCACCGTGGGGCGGCCGCCGGTCGGGTGCACCCTGGCCGCCTACGACGACCGACGCCGCCGGATCACCGAACCTGGGCGCAGTGGAACGCTTTTCGTATCGAGTGGATTGAGTTTCGCGGGTTACACCGACGGTGGTCACAAGGAGATCGTCGATGGGCTGTTGTCGTCGGGGGACACCGGGCATTTCACCGCCGATGGGCTGTGGTTCGTCGACGGCCGTGACGACGACATGATCGTCTCCGGCGGCGAGAATGTCTTCCCGCTCGAAGTCGAGAACCTGCTCGCCGACCACCCGGCGGTGGTCGAATCGTGTGTTCTCGGCGTGGACGACGATGACTTCGGAAAGCGGTTGCGGGCCTTCGTGGTGACCGCCCCAAACGCGGTTCTCGATGCCGATGACATCAGAACTTACGTGCGTGCGCATTTGGCCCGGCACAAGGTGCCACGGGATGTCGTCTTTGTTCCGAAGCTGCCGCGTAACGAGACCGGCAAAGTCCTCAAAGCGCATCTGGCGCGACGTTAGAAGGGAAGTAATGGGTCCATTGCATGGAATTCGTGTCCTCGAGTTGGCAGGTTTGGCACCCGTGCCATTCGCCGGAATGTTGCTCGCCGATCTGGGCGCGGATGTTGTTCGGATCGATCCGGTCGGCGGTTCCAGGCCTGCGCCGCCACCCGGGCCGCTCGATCGGGGCAAGTCCAGCCTCGAAGTCGACCTGAAATGCGATGCCGGCCGTGGACTCGTATGCGAGCTCGCGAACAAGGCCGACGTGTTCATCGAAGGATTTCGTCCCGGTGTGACCGAACGACTCGGTATCGGTCCGGATGACCTGTGCTCCGCCAATGGTCGGCTTGTCTACGGGCGCCTTACCGGCTGGGGGCAAGACGGACCGTTGGCCGCGCGAGTTGGGCACGACATCAACTACATCGCTCTGAGCGGTGCACTTCACATCATCGGCAGGCAGGATGGCGCTCCGGTGCCTCCCGCCAACCTGGTTGGCGATTTCGCCGGTGGTGGAATGCTTTTGGCGGTCGGTGTCATGGCTGCACTCATGGAACGTGTGCAAAGCGGCGCCGGCCAGATCGTCGATGCGGCGATGGTTGACGGCGCCAGTTTGCTGACCACCTTCATCCACGGCCTCTACGAGGCTCAGATGTGGAACCCTCAGCGGGGGACGAACATCGTTGATGGTGGCGCCGCGTATTACGACACCTACAAGACAGCCGACGACCGATACGTCGCGGTGGGTGCGGTGGAGCCTGCTTTCTTCGAGAACCTCACCGCCACCCTCGATCTGGACGATCTCGACATCGATTTCCAGCTCGATCCGAGATCGTGGCCGCGGTGGCGCGCGGCGCTTGCCGAGAAGTTCGCGACCAAGTCGCGTGACGAATGGGCTCGGGTCTTCGCGGACGTTGACGCGTGCGTGGCGCCAGTGCTGTCGCCGTGGGAAGCTCACCAGCATCCCCACCACGTCGCCAGAGACGCGTTCGTTGAGGTTGATGGTGTGCGCCAACCGGCTCCCGCGCCCAGATTCAGTCGGAGTTGCGTGGCGGCACCTGTGCCGCTCGAGGTTCTGTCGATGGCGGCTGCCCGAGAGAGATGGTGAGGAAATGACAAAGAGTGACAGCGACATTCGTTGTCGGGTGGTGGCCATCACCGGCGGTGCGCGTGGGATCGGCAGGGCGACCGGGGCGGCATTTCTGCGAGCGGGTGCGCGGGTCGCACTCGGCGACATCGACGCCGCTCTGGTCGAGGAGACGGCGGCCGAACTCGGTGAGGCGACCGGCGGTGTGGTGTGCGGGTTGCCGCTCGACGTCACCGATCGGACGTCATTCGCAGGGTTCCTGGATGCCGCCGAGGAGCGGCTCGGGCGACTGGACGCGCTGGTGAACAACGCCGGCATCATGCCCACCGGCAGCTTCACCGAAGAGACCGATGGCATGACCGATCGCATGGTCGCGATCAACCTGTGCGGTGTCCTCCACGGCTCGAAGCTCGCCGCGAACCGGATGGCCGGACGCGGCGGCCATATCGTCAACGTCGCATCCCTGGCCGGGGTGAGCGCGTTCCCGGGATTGGCCACCTACTGCGCCACCAAGCACGCCGTCGTCGGGTTCTCCGAGACGTTGCACCTCGAGCTCGCTGCGGACGGCATCGGCGTCACCGCAGTGCTGCCGGGAGTGGTGCACACCGAACTCTCTGCCGGACACAGCACTCCGAAATGGGTCCGGCCGATCGCAGAGGTGGAACCCGAGGATGTCGCGGCCGCCATCGTCGCCGCGGTGGGAAGTCACCGGACAACGGTTGCGGTACCGCGGGCCCTTGGCGCGATGATCAAGATCGCCTCCGGCCTACCCGACTGGGTGCGGCACCGGCTCTCCCACGCCGCGCACTTCGACACCGCGTTCACTCACGTCGACCCCGGCGCCCGTGAGGCCTATCACCGGCGCCTCCGGTCTTGAGGTCTCAAAGTTGGCCGTGGCGAGGCGGTTTCGTTCCCGAGAGGGTGTAGTTTCCGATGTGACGGATCTTCCAGCGGGTGGCGTCGTGCAGCGTGTGAGTGCGGGCGTCACGCCAGTACCGCGACAGATTGCCGGACGCCGACGCGCTGCGGGTGCCGCCGAACTCGAACAGGGCGCTGCCCGCCTCCACCGCTGACCGGGCGGCGGCCACCTTGGCGATCGCCACCGCGACGGACGCCGCCGCGGCGCTGTCCTCGGTGAGATCCGCGCGGGCGGCGTCGACCTGCCTGGCAGCCTCGGCGAGCAGTGCCTGAGCACCCCGCACCGTCACGGTCAACTCACCGGCCACCTGTACCAGGGTCGGGTCCTCGACGGCGCTGGACACCGACGCCTCGAAATGCGGCCGGGCGTTGCCGGCCTGACGCACCCCTTCCTCCAGCGCGGCCGTCGCGATACCCACATCGAGGGCCGCATGCAGTAGTTGTGCCCTGGCCCCGTAGACCGCGGGCCGCGTGAAGATCGGACTGAACTCGATGACGTGCGCGGCGGGCACCTCGACGGCATCGAGCGTGACGGTGCCCGAGGCTGTGGTCCGCTGGCCCATGCCGTCCCAGTCGTCGACAACCGCGACCCCGAGAGCATCGCGCGGGACGAACGCGATGGCTTTGGGCGTGGCGGCCGTCGGCACCAGCGCTGAGTCATCGGAGCGCGAGGCCCGCACGATCAGCCAGTCGGCGAACAACGCCCCGGTGGAGTAGTACTTGCGGCCGCGCAGGACGTAGCCGGTGCCCGACGGCGTCAGCGTCGTGGTGTCCACGTCGATGGGATGCGGCCCGCGTTCGGACTGGGCATTGGCGAACAACGCCCCATCCAGAACCAGCCCGTAGAAATACGCCTGCTGCTCCGCGGTGCCCTGCAGGCGCAGGGCCTCCAGGAACGTGAAATGTGAGTGCGGGATCTGGCCGATCGACGGATCGCCGTGGGCCAGCAGCCGGATCACCTCGGCGAGCACGGCGGCGGGCACGTCGAGCCCGCCGTGCTCGGTGGGCACGGTCAGCGCCAGCAGTCCCGATTCCTTGAGCGCCCGCACCTGCGCGTGCGGCAGCGCCCGGTGTGCGTCGCGCCCACCGGCGCCCTCGGCGAACGCGTTCGACAATTCAGTGGCTACGGCCAACGCTGCCTGGGCCGAGGAGATACGAACGGCGCCGGCCAGATCGGTCATCGCGGCGCGCCGACGAACGGTATCGAGGCGGGGGCGCCGGTCTGCTCGCCGCCGCCGAACAGACCGCGTTCGCGCAGGATCGGCACCACGCCCTCGCCGAACCAGAACAGCTCCTCCAGGTGCGGATAGCCCGAGAAGATGAACTCGTCGATACCGATCTCGGCGTATTCGGCGATCCGGTCGGCCACCTCGGTGTGGCTGCCCACCAACGCGGTGCCTGCGCCGCCGCGCACCAATCCGACGCCTGACCACAGATTGGGAGCGATCTCCAAGCTCCGCGCGTCGTTCCAGGTACCGTTCAGACGGTTGGCCTCGTGCAGGGCACGCATGCGTTGCTGGCCCTCGGACTGGCTGCGGGCCAGCCCGGCCTGTGCCGCGGCCACCGTCTCCTCGTCCAGCGCGGCGACCAGGCGGTCAGCCTGCGCCCACGCCTCCTCGGAGGTGTCCCGCGAAATGGTGTGCAGGCGGATGCCGAAGCGCAGCTTGCGTCCCTGCTCCTCGCCGAGCGCGCGGATCCATTCGATCTTCTCGCGCACCGCCGCGGGCGGCTCGCCCCAGGTCAGGTAGACATCGGAGTGCCGTGCCGCCACCGGGCCGGCCGCCTGCGAGCTGCCGCCGAAGTACAGCGGTGGCACCGGTGTCGGGGGCAGGGCCAGGGAGGCCTCTTCGACGTCGAGGTACTCACCCTTGTGGGTCACGGTCTCGCCGGCCCACAGCCGGTGCACCACGTCGAGGAACTCGTCGCAACGCGCATACCGGGCGTCCTTGTCCAGGTGGTCGCCGAAGGCCCGCTGCTCGTGGGCCTCGCCGCCGACGACGACGTTGAGCAGGATCCGTCCGGGTGCGTGCCGGGCGAACGTCGCGGCCATCTGCGCCGACAGCGTCGGGCTCACCAGACCCGGGCGGAACGCCACCAGGAACGCCAGCGAGGTGGTCTCGCGGGCCAGCAGCGCCGCGGTGATGAACGCGTCCTCGCACCAGGCCCCGGTCGGGATGAGCGCACCGGTGAATCCGAACCGCTCGGCCGAGCGGACGATCGACGCCAGGTAGTCGATCGAGGCTTCACGGTCACCACCGGCAGAACCCGCGGGCGTGCCGTGGCCGCCGCCGACGATGAGCCGGCTGTCGCCGTAGGTGGGCAGGAACCAGTGCAGAGAGACAGTCACGAACAGGACATGTTGGTGCCGAATCGGCTATCGCACACGGGTAAAAATCGCGCTGATTGCTCGCGCTGGGTGGTCAGGTGCGCGGTCAGCTCGCGACGACCCAGATCGCCTCGGCCGCCGGATTACCCAGCTCGACCTGGACGCTCGTGTCGTCGCCACCCGCGGGATCGGCGGGGTTTGCGGGATTCGCCGGGTTTTCGATCGCGACCGAGATCACGCCGGCGAAATCGCGCCGCGCCACCACCCGGACCCGGGAATCGAGGCTGATGCCGACGCTGTCGAAGTACCGCAGCATCTCCGGATCGGCGTCGGAGATGCGGGCCACCGTGCCGGCGTCGCCGTCCTGGCATGCCGACAGCTGGCGGGCCGGCGGGGTGGGCACCCGGCCGTCGGCTGCCGGGATCGGATCGCCGTGCGGATCGCGGGTGGGGTGGCCCAGCTTGGCGTCGATGCGGTCCAGCATCCGGTCGGACACTGCGTGTTCGAGGATCTCGGCCTCGTCGTGCACCTCGTCCCAGCTGTAGCCCAGCTCCTGCACCAGGAAGGTTTCCATCAGCCGGTGCCGGCGGACCATCGCCAGCGCCGCGCGCCGGCCCGCATCCGTCAGCGTCACCGCGCCGTATTTCTCGTGGTCGACCAGGCCCTGGTCGGCGAGTTTGCGAATGGATTCCGACGCCGTGGATGCGGACACGCCCATCCGCTCGGCCAGCAGTTTCGTGCTGACCTTTTCGCGAGACCACTCCTGGGCTGTCCAGATGACTTTCAGATAGTCCTGGGCAACCGTGGAGAGGTCTTGATGGTTACCGTCTGGACTCACAGTAGGAAAGTTTAGGCAATCATCACCTGATCGGGGGATCTAGAGCAGACCGCGTCGCGTTCGGGTCGTAGGCTGATCGCGTGCAGCGCTGGCGTGGGCAGGACGAGATCCCCACGGACTGGGGCAGGTGTGTAGTCACCATCGGGGTGTTCGACGGGGTTCACCGTGGACACGCAGAGTTGATCAGCCATGCGGTGAAGTCGGGCCGATCACGCGGAGTACCGGTGGTTCTCATGACCTTCGACCCACATCCGATGGAGGTGGTGTTTCCGGGGAGTCATCCGGCGCAGTTGACGACGCTTACCCGGCGGGCCGAACTGGTCGAGGAACTGGGCATCGACGTCTTTCTGGTCATGCCGTTCACCTCGGACTTCATGAAGCTCACCCCCGAGCGGTACATCCACGAGCTGTTGGTGGAGGACCTGCATGTGGTCGAGGTCGTGGTGGGCGAGAACTTCACCTTCGGCAAGAAGGCGGCAGGCAACGTGGCGATGCTGCGTGCGGCCGGGGAGCGGTTCGGATTTGCGGTCGAGAGCATGTCGCTGGTGACCGAAACGCTCGATGCCGAGCATCGCGACGAGCGGGTCACCTTCTCCTCGACCTACATCCGGTCCTGTGTCGACGCCGGTGACGTGGTGGCCGCCACCGAGGCCTTGGGCCGACCGCACCGCGTCGAGGGCGTGGTGGTGCGCGGTGACGGGCGCGGCCGGGTGCTGGGTTTCCCTACCGCCAACGTGGCGCCCCCGATGTTCTCGGCGATTCCCGCCGACGGCGTGTACGCCGCCTGGTTCACCGTGCTGGGCCACGGCCCGGTGATGGGCACCGTGATTCCCGGCGAGCGATATCAGGCCGCGGTATCGGTGGGCACCAACCCGACCTTCTCCGGGCGCACCCGCACGGTCGAGGCCTTCGTGCTCGACACCAATGCCGACCTGTACGGGCAGCATGTCGCGGTCGATTTCGTCTCCCGGATTCGCGGGCAGGAGAAGTTCGATTCGGTGAAGGATCTGGTGGTGGCCATGGAGGCCGATACCGACCGGGCCCGCGCGATTCTGGCTGCGCACTGATCGCTGCTAGACTTTGCGCCGATCCGGTGCATGCTGCAGTCCGCGGTGGCTGTGCCGAGAATATGTTCGCGGGACTGAAATGATGGAGTTACTTTCGTGGCGCTTACCACCGAGCAGAAAAAAGAAATCCTGACCAGCTACGGTCTGCACGAGACCGACACCGGTTCGCCGGAGGCGCAGGTCGCCCTGCTGACCAAGCGGATCACGGATCTGACCGAGCACCTCAAGCAGCACAAGCATGACCACCACTCGCGGCGCGGTCTGCTGCTGCTCGTCGGCCGTCGTCGCCGGCTGCTGAAGTACGTCGCCCAGGTTGACGTGGCGCGTTACCGCTCGCTGATCGAGCGCCTCGGGCTGCGTCGCTGACGCGGCGTCGATGCCACCACTTTCCGCGGCTGCCCCTCTCGGGGCAGCCGCGATACTTTTCATCGGCGGATTGACCGCATGCTCGTCCGCGGCTGCCGCGGACATGGAGGCAGGGGACTGCCTGAAGATGAGCGGCACGTACGAGCGCCCGGACTCCAGTCGAGCGGAGTGCGGCAGCGACGCGTCGAACTACAAGGTGATCTCCACGGTCACCGACAGCGATCAGTGCCCGGGCGACGTCGACACCTACTACTCGGTGCGCAGCGCATTCAGTGAGGAGACCCAGACGCTCTGTCTGGACATCGACTGGATCACCGGCGGCTGCATGAGCATCGATCCGGCGAACGACAAAGACCCGTATCGGGTGGACTGCGCGGATTCTTCTGCGCCGCACCGGCAACGAGCCACCGAGGTTCTGCGCGGGGTGTCGAACGTCGATCAGTGCGCCAGCGGAGTGGGCTACGCCTACCCGGAACGCCAGTTCACCGTATGTGTGGAGGACGTGTCCTAGCTGGCACGGATGGCTGTTGGGCCGTTGCTGCCGTGTAACATGAGGGCGTTCAGTGGCTGAAATCTGCGCTGAACACAGGTGCGGCACCCGCGATCCGCGGGCGTTGTTCCTGCGAGTCATATCGGGCCCGCCTGGACGGGCGGTCTTCGGTAGTGGCTGCCGGAACCCCGACACAGGGACTATCTCTGAGGGGTCATCCGGCCGCTTCGATCGACGGCCGTAGCCGTATCCAGGGTCCCGTGGCGTATCGCCACCGTGACGCCGCAAAAACAGTTGAATGAATTCGAAAGAGGCCAACGGACTCTATGTCTGTAGTTGAACTTGAAGACGGTGTGTTCGAATCCACCGCAATCCTCGACAACGGGAGCTTCGGCACCCGCACCATTCGTTTCGAGGCCGGCCGGCTGGCCCAGCAGGCCGCCGGCTCCGTCGTCGCCTACCTCGACGATGAGACCATGCTGCTGAGCGCCACCACCGCCAGCAAGACGCCGAAGGACCACTTCGACTTCTTCCCGCTGACCATCGACGTCGAGGAGCGGATGTACGCCGCGGGCCGTATCCCCGGCTCGTTCTTCCGGCGTGAGGGCCGTCCGTCGACCGATGCGATCCTGACCTGTCGCCTGATCGACCGGCCGCTGCGCCCGTCATTCGTCAGCGGTCTGCGTAACGAGATCCAGGTCGTGGTGACCGTGCTGAGCCTGGATCCGAAGGATCTGTACGACGTGCTGGCCATCAATGCCGCCTCGGCGTCGACGCAGATTTCCGGTCTGCCGTTCTCCGGCCCGGTCGGCGGCGTGCGCGTCGCGCTGATCGATGGCCAGTGGGTCGCGTTCCCGACCGTCGAGCAGCTGGAGAAGGCTGTCTTCGACATGGTCGTCGCGGGCCGCAAGGTGGGCGACGATGTCGCGATCATGATGGTCGAGGCCGAAGCCACCGAGAACGTCATCGAGCTGATCGCCGGCGGCGCCGGTGCGCCGACCGAGGCTGTTGTGGCCGAGGGCCTTGAGGCGGCCAAGCCGTTCATCTCGGTGCTGTGCGACGCCCAGGCCGAGCTGGCCGAGAAGGCTGCCAAGGAGATCGCCGAGTACCCGTTGTTCCCCGACTACGCCGCGGACGTCTACGACGCCGTGGCCGCGGTGGCCACTGAGGCGCTGTCCGAGGCGCTGACCATCGCCGGTAAGCACGAGCGCGACGACCGCACCAACGAGATCAAGGTCGAGGTGCTCGAGCGGCTGGGCGACACCTTCGCCGGGCGCGAGAAGGAGATCGGCGCGGCCTACCGCTCGCTGACCAAAAAGCTTGTGCGCCAGCGCATCCTGACCGACCACTTCCGCATCGACGGCCGTGGTGTGACCGACATCCGTGCACTCTCGGCCGAGGTGGCCATCATCCCGCGGGCGCACGGCAGCGCGCTGTTCGAGCGCGGCGAGACGCAGATCATGGGTGTCACCACGCTGGACATGGTCAAGATGGCCCAGCAGATCGACTCGCTGGGACCCGAGACCAGCAAGCGCTACATGCATCACTACAACTTCCCGCCGTTCTCCACCGGTGAGACCGGCCGCGTGGGTTCGCCCAAGCGCCGCGAGATCGGCCACGGCGCGCTGGCCGAGCGGGCACTGGTTCCCGTGCTGCCCAGCGTGGAGGAGTTCCCGTACGCGATCCGTCAGGTGTCCGAGGCCCTGAGCTCGAACGGCTCGACCTCGATGGGCTCTGTGTGTGCCTCGACGCTGTCGCTGCTGAACGCCGGTGTGCCGCTCAAGGCGCCGGTGGCCGGCATCGCCATGGGGCTGGTCTCCGACGAGGTCGACGGTGAGACCCGCTACGTGACGCTGACCGACATCCTCGGCGCCGAGGATGCCTTCGGCGACATGGACTTCAAGTGCGCAGGCACGAAGGACTTCGTCACCGCGCTTCAGCTCGACACCAAGCTGGACGGCATCCCGTCCAAGGTGCTGGCCGGCGCGCTGAGCCAGGCCAAGGACGCGCGGCTGACGATCCTGGACGTGATGGCCGAGGCCATCGACGCGCCGGACGAGATGAGCCCGTACGCACCGCGGATCACCACGATCAAGGTTCCGGTCGACAAGATCGGTGAGGTCATCGGGCCCAAGGGCAAGATGATCAACTCGATCACCGAGGAGACCGGTGCCTCGATCTCGATCGAGGATGACGGCACGGTGTTCGTCGGCGCCTCCAACGGCGAAGCGGCGCAGGCTGCGATCGACAAGATCAACGCCATCGCCAACCCGCAGTTGCCCAAGATCGGTGAGCGGTTCCTCGGAACCGTGGTCAAGACCACCGATTTCGGTGCGTTCGTGTCGCTGCTGCCGGGTCGTGACGGCCTGGTCCACATCTCGAAGCTGGGCCGCGGCAAGCGGATCAACAAGGTCGAGGACGTGGTGAAGGTCGGCGACAAGCTGCGCGTCGAGATCGCCGATATCGACAACCGCGGCAAGATCTCGCTGGTGCTCGTGGACGAAGAGCAGGGTGACGGCGGCGACAAGGCTGCCGACGGTGCCCCGGCTACAGCCGACGCCGCTGCTGTCGAGTCCTGATCACCTCAGCTCGGCACAAGGCGTTTGCACTGAATACCACTGATGTCCGCCGGACAGATCTGCCCGGCGGACTCCGGGTGGTCACTGAGTACATCCCGTCGGTGCGTTCGGCATCCGTCGGGGTCTGGGTAGGTGTCGGTTCCCGCGACGAAGGACGAAGCGTCGCGGGTGCCGCCCACTTCCTGGAACACCTGCTGTTCAAGGCCACCCCGACGCGCAGCGCAGTCGAGATAGCGCAGGCTGTCGATGCCGTCGGCGGTGAGCTGAACGCGTTCACCACGCGCGAGCACACCTGCTATTACGCGCATGTGCTCGACTCCGATCTGGAGCTCGCGGTCGACCTCGTAGCCGACGTCGTGCTGCGGGGCCGTTGCGCCACCGAGGATGTCGAGGTGGAACGCGACGTCGTCCTCGAAGAGATCGCCATGCGCGACGACGATCCCGAGGACAGCCTCGGCGACGTCTTCCTCTCGGCGATGTTCGGCGATCACCCGGTGGGACGCCCGGTGATCGGCAGCGTCGAGTCGATCGAGACGATGACGCGGGCGCAACTGCATTCGTTCCACGTCCGTCGTTACACGCCCGAACGGATGATCGTGGCGGTGGCGGGCAACATCGACCACGACGTGGTTGTGTCGTTGGTACGGGAGCATTTCGGTCCGCGGCTGGAAGCCGGGCGGGCCGCGGTGGCTCCGCGTAAGGGTGCAGGCCGAGTCGGCGGCAAGCCGTCGTTGCTCGTGGTCGACCGCGACGGGGAACAGAGCCACGTGTCACTCGGCGTTCGCACGCCCGGCCGGCACTGGGAACACCGATGGGCCCTGTCGGTGCTCAACACCGCACTCGGCGGCGGCCTGAGTTCCCGCCTGTTCCAACAGATTCGGGAATCCCGCGGTCTGGCCTACTCGGTGTACTCGACGGTGGACACCTTCGCCGACAGCGGCGCGCTCTCGGTGTACGCAGGATGTCAGCCGGAACGATTCGACGAAGTGATCCGGGTGACCACCGACGTTCTGGAAGGCGTTGCCAGAGACGGGATCACCGCCGACGAGTGCCGGATCGCCAAGGGCTCTTTGCGTGGTGGGCTGGTACTCGGGCTGGAGGATTCCGGATCCCGGATGCACCGGATCGGGCGTAGCGAGCTCAATTACGGTGAACACCGGACCATCGATCACACGCTGGCCCAGATCGAGGCGGTCACGCTCGAAGAAGTCAACGCGGTGGCGCATCAATTGCTGTCCCGCGACTACGGCGCTGCAGTGCTCGGCCCGTATCGTTCGAAAAAGACTCTGCCGCAACAGCTTCGAACCATCGCGGGCTGACCCGCTAGGCTGGGTCCGATGACGGGACTCTCGCGACGCAATGTTCTGATCGGTTCGCTCGTGGCGGCGGCTGCCGTCGGTGCCGGTGTGGGTAATGCCGCACCGGCTTTGGCGGGCCCGGTTGATGACCAGATCGCAGAACTGGAACGTCGGGACAACGCCCTGATCGGCTTGTATGCGGCCAATCTGGACTCGGGAAAGACCCTCGCCCATCGGCCCGACGAGATGTTCTCGATGTGCTCGACATTCAAGGGCTATGCCGCTGCGCGTGTGCTGCAGCAGGTCGGGCGCGGGCAGTTGTCGCTGGACAACCGGGTGTTCGTCGATCCGGAGGCGATCGTGCCGAACTCGCCTGTCACCGAGACCCATGCCGGTGCCGAGATGACGTTGGCGCAGTTGTGTCAGGCCGCGCTGCAGCGCAGTGACAACACGGCGGGCAACCTGCTGCTGAAGACCATTGACGGGCCGGCGGGTATCACAGCGTTCGCCCGCAGTATCGGAGATGAGCGCACCCGGCTGGACCGCTGGGAGGTCGAATTGAATACGGCGATACCGGGTGATCCGCGGGATACCAGCACGCCTGCGGCATTGGCGGGTGGATACCGCGAGATCCTCGTCGGTGACGCATTGAGCCCGCCGCAGCGCCGCCAGTTGGAGGACTGGATGCGGGCCAATCAGACCTCGAGCATGCGTGCCGGACTTCCGGAGGGCTGGACCACGGCTGACAAGACCGGTAGCGGGGACTACGGCAGCACCAATGACGTCGGGATCGCCTTTGGGCCCGACGGGCAACGGCTGCTGTTGGCGATGATGACGCGGTCGCAGGCCGACGACCCGAAGGCCGACAACCTGCGCCCGCTCATCGGTGAGCTGACGGCGCTGGTACTGCCGTCGTTACTCTGAGTGCTCGGCGGATTCGATTGCGGTCGATCCGTTCTCGGTGCCTTCGATCGCGATCTGTCGTGCGCCGGCGGGGTTCTGCGACAGCGGCACGCGCACGGTCAGGATGCCGCGCTCGTAGCCGGCGGTGATGTTGTCCTCGTCGGCCTCCGCGGGCAGCGTCACGGTGCGCAGGAAGGAACCGTACGAGAACTCCGACCGCGCGGTGGCGTCGGCGCGTTCGGAACGCTCGGCCTTCACCGTCAGCTGGCCGTCGGCCACGGTGATCTGGACGTCGTTGGCCGGATCGATGCCGGGGATCTCGGCGCGCAGTTCGTAATGGTCCTCGGTGACCTCGTCCTCGATGCGCATCAGGTTGCGCTCGAAGATCGGCCGCAGGCTGGCGAACGGCGTGATTCCGGCGAAGAACTCCGAAAGCTCGGGCAGCAGCGGACGGGGCTGGTGCGCGACGGGCAGGTTAACCATGGGTGACTCCTAAGTCCTGGAATGTAGATCCTGGAAAAGTCCTTGTGACGCTTGCCCTTTCGATCCAAGCATCGCCTCGGAGCCACCGGTCGAATGTGCGGTGAACAGCTCGCGTACGGGCGGCTGCTAGGTCACCCGCAGCGAGTCGTCGCGCTTCAGAACGAAGAAATAGGGCTTGCCGGAGTTCCGCAGGTCCATCGCCCCGATCACGGCGTCGTCGGCCAGTCGCCGGAACACGTCGTTGATGGGCAGCTGGTCGTAGATCATGGTCGCGGTGTCGACGCCGCGGTAGCGGGTGGTGCGCAACCTGGCTTTGGGTGCGCGGGTTCGGAGTACCGGTCGCAATGCTGCGATCGGCGCCACCATCGACCGATTCCGAAGCAGCGGGATCTTGGTCGACACCGCAAGGCCGCCGAAGGCCAGCGCCGGATTGAGGGCCCACAGCGATGCGCCGTCACCGGCGGGGAACAGCAGCGGGTGAACGGTCTCGCCGTCGATGAACTGCTTGCCCCACCAGCCACTGGCCGCCAGCAGGCCATCCATCGGATGTCCGGTCGGCAACTCGGCACCGTGCCAGGTGCCGAGCATGAACTCCGGCTCGACGGCCTCGGCCGCGTCGAAGACGTCGAGCGCCTCAGTCGTGGTCGTCGGAACGGTGGGGAACAACTGTCGCAACATGGGCACCACGATACTTGACACGTGTCAAGAATCGCTACGGGCCGGAATGCACGTCGCCCGGCCGGAGCGAACTCCAGCCGGGCGACGGTCGGGTGGGATCAGGCCAGGACGGTGGCCGGATCGGTGAACGGCATGTCGAGGTCTGAGGCGACCTGCTCCGACAGCAGCGCACCCTCGTGCGTCGAGAGACCCTTGGCCAGCGCCTGATCCGCGCCGCAGGCTGCTTTCCAGCCCTTGTCGGCCAACTTGAGCACGTACGGCATGGTGGCGTTGGTCAGCGCGAACGTCGACGTGCGCGGCACGGAGCCGGGCATGTTGGCCACGCAATAGAAGACGGTGTCGTGCACGGCGAACGTCGGGTCGTCGTGGGTGGTGGGCCGCGAATCCTCGAAGCAGCCACCCTGGTCGATGGCGATGTCCACCAGCACCGCGCCGGGCTTCATGTGGGACACCGTGGAATTGGTGACCAACTTGGGGGCCTTGGCGCCCGGGATCAGCACTGCGCCGATCACCAGGTCGGCCGTCTTGACCGCCTCTTCCAGCTCCAGCGACGACGAGTAACGGGTCTCGATGCCGCCGTTGGTCTCGTTGTCGATCTTGCGCAATGTGTTGATGTTCAGGTCGAACACCGTGACGTGCGCGCCCATGCCCTTGGCGATGCGGGCCGCGTTGTAGCCGGCCACGCCACCGCCGATGACGACGACCTCGGCCGGTGCGACGCCGGGGACGCCGCCCATCAGCACGCCGCGGCCGCCCTGGGTGCGCATCAGGTGGTAGGAGCCGACCTGTGCGGACAGCCGGCCGGCCACCTCGCTCATCGGGGCCAGGAGAGGCAGTGCACCGTCAGCGGTCTGCACGGTTTCGTAGGCGATCGAGGTGGTGCCCGACGCCAGCAGCGCATCGGTGCACTCCTTGGACGCCGCGAGGTGCAGGTAAGTGAACAGCGTCTGGCCCTCACGCATGCGCGAGTACTCGGCCGCGATCGGCTCTTTGACCTTGAGGAGCAACTCGGCTTCGGCCCACACCTGGTCGGCCGTGGTGACGATCTGGGCGCCGGCGGCCTTGAAGTCGTTGTCGGTGATGGCCGAGCCCTCGCCCGCGCCGGCCTGGATGATCACGTCGTGGCCGCGTCTGGTCAGTTCCGCCACGCCCGCCGGGGTGATCGCCACGCGGAACTCGTTGTTCTTGATCTCGGTCGGGATACCGACGAGCATGATCGCTCCTTCGAAGTAGGGGTTCTGAAAACAATTGTGAAGAAACTTCGATAAGTGAGCAATATCTCCGATGAAGATTCGTTAGAGTCGTCGAATGGTGGAAGAATCGTCAAACTTGCCGTTTCGTGCGCCCCGTTCGCCGAAGGATGTTCGGCCGGATCTCGACGAGGTGGACCGCCGCATCCTGCTGGCGTTGCATGCCGATGCCCGCATGTCCAACAGCGCGCTGGCCGACGCGGTGGGTATCGCAGCGTCAACGTGCCACGGTCGGGTGCGCAGGCTCCAGGAAATCGGGGTGATCCGGGGCTTCTATACCGACATCGATCCGGCGGCCGTGGGGCTCAGTCTGCAGGCGATGATCTCGGTGAGTCTGCAATCGAACGCGCGGGGCAAGATCCGCAACTTCATCGCCCATATCCGCACCCGGCCACAGGTGATGGACGTCTACTTCCTCGCCGGGGGAGACGACTTCATCCTGCATGTGGCTGCGCGGGACACCGATGACCTTCGGGCCTTCGTGGTGGAGAACCTCAACGCCGACGCCGATGTCGCCGGGACGCAGACCTCGCTGATCTTCGAGCACCTGCGTGGGGCGTCACCGCTCTGAGCTCACCGCCCGGCTTACGGCGCGGCTCACTGGGCGCGCAATACCAGCCCGTTGCCGTCCGCGCCCGAGAGCTTCAGTCGATCCGCGTCGATGGTGGTCTGCACCGTGCCCTTGAGGACCCGCAACACCGCCTGCTCGATCTCATTGACCTCCGGCGGGCACGCCATCCTGGTGGTGGCCAGCGGACCGAACTCGACGCTGGACCCGGAAACGGTTGCGTGGCCGGTGATTCGATTGCAGCCCGTCGAACCGCTGACAGCGCCGTCGTCGGCGATGGTCAAGGTGGGCTTGGACTGCTCGAGCGCGACGGAGGTGCTGACCGCCTGCGCGGATACCAGGCTGGTGACCTGCCAGGTGGTGCCGGTGAGCGGCCGATCGGGGTCGGCCACCTTCTTGTCTCGCAGGGTGACGGTAGCGGCGTCGGTGCGCAACGTGAGATCGTCGCCCGACAGCGACCAGGTTGGCTTGGCCTCGAAGAACTTCGATACCCAGGCATCCGCATCGCCCACCGGTGGCGGGCAGGCCATCATGGTCATGGCCAACTGGGTGGTGATCCGGCCTTCGGAGAGGTTGGCGGTCCCGGAACCGTGGTTGCAGCCGGCGAAGGTGCTGATCCGACTCCCGTCGAAACCGACCGTCAGCGGTCCGCCGCCCGGGATCTGATCGCCCTCGACCTGCACCGACACGAAGGTGCGGCCGTTGAGGTCGGCATCGTCGGCAGCGGCGTTGTCGGAGCACCCCACGAACGCGAGAACAGCGATGGCGAATGGTGTCAGCGAGATCAGGCGCATGGTTCCACCCTAGAGACCGGTTGTCGGTGTGACCTCTACTGTGGGCAATCAGGTTGGGTGACAGTCGGTTTCGTCGTTGCCACCCTCGGTGAGGTAGAGCTGGGGGTGGTGATGGGTGTTGATGCGGGCTTGGCCGGTGTCCAGCAGTGGGGGCGGGATCCATTCGCATTGGCCGCGCTGGTTGATGCGGGTGGTCCATTTGCCGGGACCGACGAGGCGTTGATCGGGCCCGCAGCCGAGGGTGAGTTCGTCGATGTTGGTGCACCCGCCTTTGGCCCAGTCTTGTTGGGCGTGGTGGACCTGGGACCGATTCGCGGGGGCGGTGCAGCCTGGGCGGGTGCAGCCGCGTTCGCGGCCGAACAGAATCAACCGTTGTGCGGGGGTGGCGATGCGGCGGGGTTCGGCCGAGGTAGAGCGGCAAGTTGGTGTGCTTGTCGTAGACGGCCAGGTAGTGCCAGGCGCGGGTGGCCAACCGGATCACGTTGGGGATGGAGAGTTTGGTGCCGCCGGTGGTGATGGCGACCCCGGCCCCGGCGTGCAGTTCTTGCAGGGTGGTGGTGACCACGATCGACACCGGCAGCCCGTTGTGTTGGCCCAGTTCCCCGGACATCAGGGCGTTGCGGGTAAGAGCGAGCAGGGCGTCGTGGGTGCGTTGGGCCGGGGTGCGGGTGTCGGCGTCGACCTGTTCTTGGGTGGGAGTGCCGGTGGTGCAGGGGTTCTCGTCGGCGGGGTTACACATGCCCGGAGCTGCCGTTTTGGCGTTGACCGCCTCCAGGCCGGCGCGCAGTTCAGGGTTGATCCGGCCTGAGATCCGCGACGATCCGTCGGGTTGTTGGGGTCCGATCACGATCCCGCGGCGCCGGGCGCATTGTTCGTCATCGGGTTCGGGGCCGTCCTGGTTCAGCAGATACAGCGCTTCGTTGACCGTTTGTTGCAGGGTTTCGGGGGCGTTGGTGGCGGCGACGGCGACCAGTTTCTCCTCGAACCGGGCCCGGCCGGTCGCATCGACCCAGGGCGGGCATTTGCGGAAGAACGATTCCAGGATTTCGATGTGGTCGGCGCTGATCCAGCCGCCGGCCTGGGCGGATGCGGTCGCTGCCCGCGGCGGCGGCAGCGTCTGCCCCGATACCGCTGTGCGGGGTGCGAAGTTCAGTGCGTCGCGATAACGGCGCCGGGTCTCGGTCTCCGATACCCGCAGCCGGATGCGCAGGGCTTCGGGCCAGGATTTCGCCCCGACGGCGGCCGGGGTGGTCTGGTCGGCCAATGCGGCAATCGTCCGGTGTTCGACGGTGGGGATCAGATTGCGGGCCTGCTGCACTCCCGAGCACACGTCCAGCAACTGCGCGGTGGAAAGGGCGGTGAACGGCAGCGATTGCAGGTCGGCGACCGCGGCCGCCAACGCGGCAAGCTTGGAGCCACCCCATCGCTCATGATTCGAACATTAGTTCGATACCCTGACAGGCTGGCCCGATTTGGGGCAGTAGTGGCAAACGAGACCGGAGTTTTTCTCGTACCGGAACGAATGCCCGTGCAACCCCGGGCAGTAGGCTCCCAACCATGCGAGTTGGTGTTCTCGGGGCTAAGGGCAAAGTCGGCGCGACCATGGTGCACGCGGTCGAATCCGCGGAAGATCTCACCTTTTCGACCGGGGTCGACGTGGGTGACCCGCTGACCCTGCTCACCGACACCAAGACCGACGTGGTCATCGACTTCACCCATCCCGATGTGGTGATGGACAACCTGAAGTTCCTCATCGACAACGGTATTCACGCTGTCGTCGGAACCACCGGGTTCACCTGGGATCGCATCGAGCAGGTGGAGGCATGGCTCAAGGCGAAGCCCGAAGCTGCGGTGCTCATCGCGCCGAACTTCGCCATCGGTGCGGTGCTGTCGATGCACTTCGCCCAGCAGGCGGCGCGCTATTTCGAATCGGTTGAGATCATCGAGCTGCACCACCCGCACAAGGCCGACGCACCGTCCGGCACGGCCGCTCGCACCGCGAAGCTCATCGCCGAGGCGCGGAAAGGCATGCCGCCCAACCCGGACGCCACCAGCACCGGGCTGGAGGGAGCGCGCGGTGCCGATGTGGACGGCGTGCCGGTGCACTCGGTGCGGGTGGCCGGGCTGGTCGCCCATCAAGAGGTGCTGTTCGGAACGCAGGGGGAGACGCTGACGATCCGGCACGACAGCCTGGACCGGTCCTCGTTCGTGCCGGGCGTGCTGTTGGCCGTGCGCAAGGTCGCCGAGCGGCCGGGCCTGACCATCGGCATTGAACCGCTGCTCGATCTGTCGTGAACGACGGCGCGCGGTCGCTGCGCATCCAACTGGTGATCGGCTTCATGTGCCTGGCGCTGATCGCCTACTTCCTGATGCTCGGACGTACCGCGTGGATCTTCATCATCTCGGGCGAGCCGGCCGCGATCGGACTGGGCCTGGCACTGATGGCGTTCCCGCTGATCGGCATCTGGGTGCTGGTCACCACGCTGCGGGCCGGCCTGGCGCATCAACGGTTGGCCCGCCTGGCCCGCGAACAGGGCATGGAACTGGACGTCAGCGAGCTACCGACGCGGCCGTCCGGTCGTATCGAACGGGACGCCGCCGACGAACTGTTCGGAACGGTCAAGGCCGAATTGGAAGCCGATCCGGACAATTGGGTTCGCTGGTACCGGCTGGCCCGCGCCTACGACTTCGCCGGCGATCGGGGCCGTGCGCGCGAGACCATGCGCACGGCGGTGCGGATGCAGGAACACCGGGCGCCATGACCAAGACGCTGTTGGTGGTGCATCACACGCCGTCTCCGGCAACGCGAGAGCTTCTGGAAGCGGTGCTGGCCGGGACGCACGATCCGGACATCTCCGGTGTCACGGTGGAGGCCAAGCCGGCGTTAGCTGCGACTGTTTCCGACATGTTGGCCGCCGACGGCTATCTGTTCGGAACCACAGCCAATTTCGGTTACATGAGCGGTGCACTGAAGCACTTCTTCGATACGGTGTACTACCCGAGCCTCGACCACGTGGCCGGGCGTCCGTACGGGCTGTGGGTGCACGGCAACAACGACACGGTCGGTGCGGCGAGCGCGGTCGACAAGATTGTGACCGGGCTGGCGTTGGTCAAAGCGGCTGACGTGCTTGAAGTTACGGGTGTGGTCGACGGCGGCGTCCGGGAACGGGCCTACGAGTTGGGCGGCACGTTGGCTGCCATGCTGATGGACTGACGAGAGGACAACAATGCCGGGGATCGCCGAACTTGCACTCGGAGCCGCGCCCATCGCCGGTGGTGCGATGCTCGGGGTGATCGCGGGCAACCTCAAACCGCCGGACATCCGCGGGATGATCACCAAGGATCTCGATCTGCTAGACCGGTTGCCCGCCGAGGATGTCGAACGGAAGGCACGGCTCAAGGCCAGCATCGACGAACGTATCGACGGCTTGATCGATGCGGGTGACCGCAGTCGCGAAATCCGTGAGGCCGCGATGTCCTACCGCGGGAATTGGCGGGACATCGTCGTTTTCGTGTGCGCAGTGCTGTTCACGATCATTTGGTGGAACGTCAGTCACAGCCGGAGCAACTGGCTGGTGATGTTCATAGCGATGATCATCGTTTCCGTGGCCGCGGGCATCTATGCCGGCCGGGGTGTGGTCCGCGCGATCAACACTTTCATGCACCGCGACGACGCCAAACCGCAGGCCTGAGCCGAACTCAGTAGTGGTACGTGTCGGACGGGGCCGGCACGTGGTCCGGGTCGTCGCTGTACTCGGGTTCGTGGATGCCGTACGCCCTGGCCAGATCGAGGATCTTGTTGGCCCGGGCGATACGGGGCAGGTCTGACCCGTTGCGGATCTCCCCGCCGTCACGCTGGAATTCGGCGAAAAACTCTTTCGCCCAGCTGATCTCGTCCTGCGAAGGGGCCAGGCCCTCGTTGACGGTGGGGCACTGATCGGGCGTCAGGCAGATCTTGCCGGTCATGCCGAACTCGGCCGAGACCGCCGTTGCCTCCGAAAGGCGCAGTGCGCTGGATCCCACGGTGGGGCCGTCGATGGCACCGGGGAGTCCGGCGGCCTTGGCGGCGATGGTGAACCGGGACCGCGCGTACGCCAGGGTGGCCGCGCTGTCGCCGAAACCGGTGTCGCGCCGGAAGTCGCCGATACCGAAAGCGAGACGGAATGCGCCCTTGGCCGAGGCGATCTCGGTGATCCGCTCCAGGCCGCGGGCAGTCTCGACCAGTGCGACGATCGGCACGTTGGGCAGCCGCCGGGCCGTCTCGGTGACATGGTCCACCGACTCGACCATGGCCAGCATGACGCCGCCCACCGAGGTGCCGGCCAGCATCTCCAGGTCGTCGGCCCACCACGGGGTGCCGAAGCCGTTGATCCGGACCCAGTCGCTGTTGCCGTCGGCCAGCCAGCGGGTCACCTTCTCGCGCGCGGAAACCTTGTCCTTGGGCGCCACCGCATCCTCGATGTCGAGGACGACGATGTCGGCGCGGGAACGGGCTGCCGGGGCGAAGCGCTCATACTGCGCGCCGTTGACCAGCAACCAGCTCCGGGCCAGTACCGGATCGATGCGGAACCCGGGCTCGGTGGGGTGGGACTCGTCGGAGAAGGGCTGGTCGTACATGCGTCAATCGTCGCTTACCCGGGCCGGGGCGAATCAGCCCGGGTCGGCGAAGTGTCCTCAGCTGAGTTTCGCCCCGAACAATGCCTCCATCGCGTCCCAGTGCCGTTTCGCGGCCGCCTCGTCGTACGGCGCATTGTCCGGGACGGCGAAACCGTGTGCGGCGGAATAGGTTTCGATGGTGTGCTCGACGCCCGCAGCGGTCAGGGCTTCATCGAGGGTCTTGGCTTGTTCGGCGGTGAACGACGCGTCGCCCTCGGCTCCGCCGACGTAGACCGCGGCCTGGATCTGGTCGGCGAGCAGGTGTGGGCTGCCCGGATCGTCGGAGGCCAGCCCGCCGCCGTGGAAGGACATGGCGGCCGCCACCCGATCGGGTACCCGCCCGGCGACCACCAGTGATGTCCGTCCGCCCATGCAATAGCCGGTGGTGCCGAACTTCTCACCGCTGACCTCCGGGCGGGCCTGCAGGTAGTCGAAGAACGCGCCGGCGTCGGCCGCCATGAACTCGGGGGTCACCTTCTGGATCATCGAGAACAGGCGCTGACGTTCGGCCTGGTCACCGAACACCGTGGCCATGTTGAACGGTGCCCAGCCGGCGTCGCGATAGTAGATGTCGGGTACCAGGACCGCGTACCCGTAGCCGGCCAGTTGGGCGGCCATCTGGTCGAAGGTGGCGCGTGGCCCACCCGCGTCGGGATACATGACGATGCCCGGCCATGGTCCCGCGCCTTCCGGGGTGACGAAGGTGACCGGGCAGGTCCCGGCGGGCGTGGTGATGGTGTCTTTGGTGGTCGGCATGGCTTCCGTTCTACTCCCCGGGTCGCCACGTAAGCTGAATGTGTGCCGATCGAGACGCCCTACGAGGACCTGCTGCGGAAGGTGACCGAGCAAGGGGTGGCGAAATCCGATCGCACCGGTACCGGCACCCGCAGTCTGTTCGGGCATCAGCTGCGCTACGACCTGGCCGCCGGGTTTCCGTTGATCACCACCAAGAAGGTGCACACCAAATCGGTGATCTACGAGTTGCTGTGGTTCCTGCGCGGCGATTCGAACGTGCGGTGGCTGCAGGACCACGGTGTGACGATCTGGGATGAATGGGCCAGTGAGACAGGCGATCTCGGTCCGGTCTATGGGGTGCAGTGGCGGTCGTGGCCGACCCCCTCCGGTGAGCACATCGACCAGATCTCGAATGCCCTCGAGCTGCTCAAGCGCGACCCTGACTCACGGCGCAACATCGTCTCGGCGTGGAACGTCGGCGAGATTCCCCAGATGGCGCTGCCGCCGTGCCACGCCTTCTTCCAGTTCTATGTCGCCGACCAGAAGTTGTCCTGCCAGCTGTATCAGCGCAGCGCAGACCTGTTTCTCGGAGTGCCGTTCAACATCGCCAGCTACGCCCTGCTGACCCACATGATGGCCGCGCAGGCCGGGCTCGGCGTCGGTGAGTTCGTCTGGACCGGCGGCGATTGCCACATCTACGACAACCACGTCGAGCAGGTGGCCCTACAGCTCAGCAGAGAACCCCGACCGTATCCGGAACTTGTTCTGGCTCAACGTGATTCGATTTTCGACTACAAGTACGAGGATATTGCGATTCTGAACTACGACCCACACCCGGCGATCAAGGCACCCGTCGCTGTATGACCGGTGATCTTCGAGCACTGGCGATGATCTGGGCACAGTCGACCTCGGGCGTCATCGGCCGCGACAACGGCATCCCCTGGCATCTGCCGGAGGACCAGGCCCGGTTCAAGCAACTCACCCTCGGACAGACCGTGGTGATGGGCCGTCTGACCTGGGAGTCGCTGCCGGCCAAGGTCCGGCCGTTGCCGGGGCGGCGCAATGTCGTCATCACCCGCAATCCCGGCTATGCGGCGGAAGGTGCCGAGGTCCTGACCGGACTCGACGACGTCTTCCGGGGCTGGGTGATCGGCGGGTCGCAGATCTATTCGCAGGCGCTTCCGTTCGCCGTGCGGTGCGAGGTGACCGAGGTCGACATCGACCTGCCCCCGGCCGAGGGGGACGCGTTGGCGCCGGTGCTCGATGGTTCCTGGACCAGGACCACTGGGGAGTGGCTGACCAGCGGCTCAGGGCTGCGATACCGGTTCTGCAGCTACGTGCGGGAGCGGTAGCCGGCCAGCCTGCGCACCTCGCTGTCGGGGTCTTCGGCAGCCAGCTCGTCGATGCGTCGCTCCAGATCCTTCACCACATCACTGTCGAGGTCGCCGGGGCCCATGGGGCCGATCAGATCACTGATGACGATGACCGCGTGACGACGGATCACCGGTTCGGGATGCGCGAGTCCGAGTGGGGCGCCGGGTAGGTCGGCGACGTCCAGGGTGCAGTACCCGGTTCCCAGCTTCAGATCCTCCGCCACCTTCCCGGCAACCGTCGCATCGGCGAGTCCGGCGGCCAGCAGCGTGTAATCCAGCGGCAGGTGCCCGCGCCCGTGATCGCGAAACGAACGGTACGGCGCGGCGACCGCGGCCGATCTGCTGCCGGCCGAAAGGTCGGTGCGAGCCAGCACCTCCAACCCGGCGCCGAGGCGGCCGAGGGCCGTGGCCACCCAGTCGTGGGCGTTGCCGCGCAGCGGTAGGGCCGCCCACAGAGCATCCATCACTTCGGGTGCCGCGATGTTCAGGTCGGCGAGAAATTTGCCTCCCGCCCAAGCAGTTTCGGGGTGGCCGAGGGCGGCAATCCCGACCGGTACCGCCGCCGCACCGGTGTCGAGCAGCAGTTGGGTCGCGCGTTCCCGGCCGAGCTCGTTGCCCGGCCCGGCGATCAGACCGGCCGCTGCGGCGAGTACGGGCACCCGCTGCTCGACGGGCATGGCGAGCAGGCCACGTTCGGTCTCGGCTGCGGCGACGTACTCGGGGAAGTGGCGTCGCAACTCGTCGGCGGTCAACGAACGAACCAGGAGATCCGCGTCCTCGTCATCGAGGTAGACCACCGCATCGTCGGGCAGGGTGCCGTCGGTGACGAGCGCGCTCCGAGTCTTGGCGGCGATGTTCAGCATCGCCTGGGCGAACCGGTCCCACTCCTGCTCCCACTGCGCGCGGGGCAGGCCGGTAACCGCTGCACTCAGCCGATCACTCCACTGCGAATCGGTTTCGCCCCACTCGTAGTCCTGGTGCTCCCAATCCGGCGGACTGAACCGGCAATCCGGCTCCTCGACCGACTCCTCGGTGGCCAGCGCCAGGTTGGGCAGGTAGATAACCCCGGTGGTCTCGGCATAGAACTCGCTGAACGCCACGGCGTACGGCGTCTCCGACGCTGCGTTCGCGACCAGCGCGCGCACTGCATCCACAGCGGCCAGGGTCAATTCCGTCTCGAACGCATCCCAATCCAACGCCACCCGGACAGTATCGCCAACTGGGGCGGCGGACTTGTCGGTCCCCTCGTTCCAATCCGCTCCGCTACTTGTCGGTCCCTTCGCTCCAATCCGCTCCGCTACTTGTCGGTCCCCTAGGGAACGATGGCAGGGTGGCTACCCTCACGACCGCGCAGGCCCGTCGCATTGCCGTCGCCGCACAGGGGTTTCACGCACCCAAACCCCGCGGCCCGGTCACCCGCGCGCATCTGCGCAAGTTGATCTCCCGGATTCAGGTGCTGCAGCTGGATTCGGTGTCGGTGGCCGTGCGGGCGCACTACGCGCCGGTGTTCAGTCGGCTGGGTCCGTACGACCGAGACGCACTCGACCGGGCAGCGTGGTCGCACAGCGCGCGTTCACCGCGGCTTCTGGTGGAGTACTGGGCGCACGAGGCCGCGCTGATGGCGGTCGAGGATTGGCCGCTGCTGCGATGGCGGATGCGGGAGTACACCCACGGCCGGTGGGGCACCGAGATCGTCCGGAAGAACCCCAAGCTGGCCGACGACATCGTGGCCGCGGTCGCTGAGCTCGGGCCGTCCACCGCCGGCCAGATCGAGGCCCATCTGGAGTCCGAGCCGCGCGGCCGCAAGGGACCGTGGTGGGACCGTAGTGAGACCAAGTGGGTGGCCGAGGCACTGTGGTCCGCGGGGGTTCTGACGACGGCGACGCGCGTCGGCTTCGCCCGGCACTACGACCTCACCGAGCGTGTGCTGCCACCGGAGGTGGTGGACCGCCAGGTCGACGATGAGGAGGCGGTCCGGGAGCTCGCCTTGCGGGCGGCCACTGCGCTGGGCGTCGGCACCGAGGCCGACATTCGCGACTATTTCCGGATGGGGGCACGGCAGGTCAAGCCGGCGATCGCCAAGCTGGTGGCGGACGGGGAGCTCGAGCCCGTTGACGTCGAGGGCACCCCGGCGTACCTACGTGCGGGACAGACCGTGCCGAGCCGTGACCGCGGGACCGCACTGCTGTGCCCGTTCGACCCGTTGATCTTCTTCCGGCCCCGCGTTGAGCGGTGGTTCGATTTTCACTACCGCATCGAAATCTACGTACCAGCACCCAAACGCCAATTCGGCTACTACGTATGGCCGTTTCTTCTCGACGGGGAGCTGGTGGCGCGAGTGGACCTCAAACGCACCGACGCCGCGCTGCAGGTACCCGGCGCGTTCATGGAGGACGGCCAGGACCCCGCGCGGGTGGCGGAGGCCCTGGCCGTCGAGCTGAGGACGATGGCGTCGTGGCTGGGGGTGGGCGAAGTCGAGGTGGGGGACCGTGGCGACCTCGCCGAGCCGTTACGTCGCCGGTTCCTCAGCTAGTTCAGGGACCCCGCGTCCTCGGATCATGTTGGTGGCGAAAATGATCCCACCGATCACGAGCCACACGATGCCGCCGATCTTGGCCAGTGCGTCGGCATTGATCAACACGTAGCCGATGATCAGGAAGCCGATGGTCGGCACCACGAGGTGCAGCAGGTAATTCTTCGACTTCTGGCGCACCAGGTAGTACCAGATGACCGAGGCGTGCAGCAGGCAGAAGCCGAACAGCGCACCGAAATTCACCAGCGACGAGATCAATCCGATCTGGCCGACGAAGAACAGCACCAGCACCAGGCTCAGGGCACTGACCACCAGGATGGCTGCGATCGGCACCTTGCGGGAGCTGATCGTGGACAGGAATGCGGGCAGCTGGCGATCGCGGCTCATCGAGAACAGCAACCGGCTGGTGGCGGCCTGGGCGGCCATCGCGTTGGCGAAACCGACGGCCAGCACGTTGACCACGAAGAACGCGTTCATCCAGCCGGTGCTGGACGCGGCCTGTACCAAGAGGAAGAAAGCGTTGCCGACCTCGTCGTCGCTGAACGATTCGCGGCCCCCGGCCAGGAGGCTGGCCAGCCAGGTCTGGGTGATGAACAGGAATGCCACCACGAACAGGGCGACGATCATCGCCCTGCCGGCCGGGTTCTTCTTACCGGTCGATTCCTCGGCCAGTGTCGAGATGCCGTCGAAGCCAAGGAAGCTCAGCACCGCGATCGACAGCGCGGTCGCGATCAACGGTGCGGTGACCACCTCGGAGTTCCAGATCGGCAGTACGCTCCACCCGACGTCGGGTAGCGACTGTCCGTTGATGGCGCGGACCGCGATGATCACGAACAGCACGACGAAAACCAGTTCCACGGCGAGGAATAGGCGGTTGACCAGCTTGAGCGAACCCACGCCGAGCAGGTTGATGATCGTGTTGACCACCACGAAGACGATCGCCCACACCCAGCGCGGAGTGTCCGGGAAGAGTCCGACCATCGATTCGGCGGCGAAGACGTAGAGCAGGGTGGGGATCAACAGGTAATCGAGCAGGATGGCCCAGCCGGCGAAGAATCCCAGGCCGGGGTGGATGCCGCGGCCGACATAGGAATACACCGACCCGGCGAGCGGGAACGACTTGGCCATCTGCGAGTAGGCCAGGGCGGTGAACACCATGGCGATCAGGCCGATCAGGTAGACCAGCGGCACCATGCCCGACGCGCTGTTGTAGACCGTCCCGAAGATGGTCCACGGTGCGATGGGCACCATGAACACCAGGCCGTAGACGATGAGGTCGGCCGTGGAGACTGAGCGGCTGAGTTCCTGCTTGTAGCCGAATGATTCGAGATCGCGTTGTCCTTCACCGGTGGTGAGGTGGGCGGCGGCCGCTTCGGTTGCCAATGGCGTTCCTGTCGAGTCGAAGGGAAGTGGGGTTTAGACCCGGGCGGCAGCGGCCAGATCGTGCTGATTCAGGAACTCGGCGATCACCGAGCGGAACTCCTCGGGTTTCTCCAGGTGGGTGCAGTGACTGGTGTCACCGAACACGTGACTGCGGGCGTCGGGAATCAGGTCGGCATAGGGCTGCCAGGTCGCCGGGGTGGCCTCGTCGAACTCGCCGGCGATGACGAGTGTCGGGGCGGTAACCGATGGCAGGCGGTCGATGATGCTCCAGTCGCGCAGAGTTCCGATGACGTGAAACTCGTTGGGGCCGTTCATCGTGTAGTACACCGTCGGCTCGGCCTCCATCTGGGCCACGGTGTCGGCGAAGTCCTTCGGCATCGGCTCGACCCGGCAGACATGGCGACGGTAGAACTCCTCCGTCGCTGCCAGGTACGCGGGATCGGTGACCGTGCCATCGGCCTCATGTCGCTCCAGCGCGGTCCGGGCCTCCGGCGGCAATTGAGCGCGAAGTTCGGCGGCGCCTTCGACCCACAGTTGCATCGAGGCGGGGGAGTTGCAGATCGACAGCGAAGCCAGTCCGGCTGGGGCGCGGACGGCGATCTCGGCGCCGAGCATGCCGCCCCAGGACTGTCCGAGCACGTGGTACCGGTCGACGCCGAGAGCCTCGCGGACGGTGTGGAACTCATCGACGAAGAGTTGTGGTGTCCAGAAGTCGGCAGGGGCGTCGGGAAGGTGTGTGCTGTTACCGCAGCCCAACTGGTCGTAGTGGACGACAGTGCGGCCGGTCTCGTCGGCCAGGGCGGCGATGTTGGCGACGTAGTTGTGGGCCATGCCGGGTCCACCGTGCAGGACGAACAACGGAAGAGCGTCGGGTCGGGCGCTTTCGGGTGTGGTGACCTGGACCCAGGTCTCGTGACCGCGGAAGGACACTGTGCGGGTGGAACGAGGCATGGCCGTCAGCATGGACCACTAATGGTCTTGTGACAAGACCATTAATCAGGATTTAATTTGAGACGTCGATATTGTGTGCCCATGGGGATTGCCGAGCCGCAGCCGACAGAGCCCGCGGGTGCCACGCCCGGGCTGCTCGAGCGCGAACTCGAACCCTCGTCGCGAGTGGATGAAATCACCGACCGTCTCGTCACCGCAGTGGCGATCGGCGAATACCTGCCCGGATCGCGTCTGCCTGCCGAGCGTGAACTCGCCGCGTCCCTGCGGGTCGGCCGGATGACGGTACGCGCGGCCCTGGCCCGGCTGGTCGAGCTGGGCTTGGTGGAGACCCGGCGCAGCGGACGCGGCGGCGGCACCTATGTGCTGCAGCAATGGCCGGAGTCGTCGACCGCCGCCGTCGGCCGCACCCTGACCACGCGGCTCGATGAACTGCGGGACCGCTGCGATGCCATCTGCCGCATCCACGGTGCGGTATGCCGTGCGGCCGCGGAGGCCCGAACCGACCGTGACCTCGAGGTGCTGAGGGAGCGGCTCGAGGCATACCGCTGTGCAGAGAGCGGCCTGGCCGCCCAGCAGGCGGACAGCGCGTTGCACCTGGCGATCATGGACGCGGCCGGCAATACCGTGCTCAAACAGATGCTGCTCGAGTTGGAGGCCTCCGTGAGCATCGCCGCCCCGGCCCACCTGTGGGGTGAATCGGCGACCATGCGCCAGATGGAGCTACGGGCCCTGCGGGAGCACGAACAGCTGATCGATGCGATCGCCGGGCGTCGCGGGGACGACGCCGAAGCACTGGCACGCGAACACCTGGCGATCGACTTCGAACACATCTCCGCCGCGATGCGGCGCGCCGGAGGCCTGGCCGACTGACGGGTTGGCCAGGGTATCTAGCCGAGGAACCGCTCGCGGTAGGCGCGGAATCGCTCGGCCAAGGCGGCCGGGTCGAGCCCCAGATCGGCCGGGTCGTAGATGACGCCCCCATAGCGTCCGCGGGGGTGTTCGGTGAGGAAGTCGCTCATGGCCGTGCGGACGTCGTCGCCGAACGGTTGGCCGGCGAGTCGGTAGATATCGGCCAGCGTGCCCCGTTCGTCGGCCATGAAGTCGTCGAACCGGACGTCGATGGATTGCCCGGCGGGCAGCGCGTCGCGGTCGCGGATACAGCCGGCGAGCAGATCGTCGATGCGGCCCAGCCAGTATCCGGTCAGCTTCGCCACATCGGGCTGCGTGACCGCCATCCGCATCGAGTAGCAGATCATCGTCATCATCGACAGCGTCACGTCGACCGGATTGCGGTGGGTGACAATGAAAGTCGCATCCGAGAAGGTCGCGGCGAGAGTTGGGAACTGCTCCAGGTGCTGCGGTGATTTCAGCACCCAGCGGGACCCCCCACGCAACCACTGCATGGCCTGCAGGGTGCGCTTGACGTACGCATAGGACGGCGCCTGATCGTGTGCCTTGTAATGAGCCGCGAAACTCGGCACGTAATACATGGTTTCCCACAGCATGCCGGAAATGTCATTGGCGAGGAGCTGGATCTCCTCGTGGGCGTGCTCGACGGTCATGTCGTGCATGCGGCGGAACTCCGGCATCGACGAGCTGATCATTTCCAGGCCGGCGGCACACCGATCCCCCCGCGGTCCGGGTGTGTCTTCCTCCCCGGGCGCAGGCACGGGTTCGAGGCTCTCCCAGTACGGCAGGTGGCGTAGCGCGGGATCGGCGGCGAGCAGATTGTGCAGATGCGTGGTGCCGGTGCGGGGCAGACCGCAGATGATGATCGGCCGGTCGATCTCGATGTCCTCGATCTCGGGATGGTCGGCGATCAGTGCCTCCAGCCGCAGCCGGTTGACCAGGCTGCCCACCAGCTGTTCGAATGCCATCGCCAGGCCGGAGTCGCACAGGCCGGCCTCCTCGCGCAGGGCGGTACAGAGCACGTCGAGACGTTCCCCGAACGCCGGGTCGCCGAAATCATCCAGCCCGGATCGCTCGGTCGCGGCCGTCAATAGCGATTCCGGGTTCAGCTCCAGATTCGCGCCGTAGGCGGCCAGTCCGTCGCGGATCGGTTGTGCTGCCGGGGGATAGACCGGGTTCGACAGGTCGTCGAACCGGATCGGTGCCGGACGTTGCAGGTCGGTGGTCACAGGGCCGCGACCTCGGCCACATCGATGACCCGGCACTGCGGGTGCGCGGGGGTCTCGTCGGGCAGGAACCAGCGCAGCCAGATCAGGCCCTTGGGCCGGCCGGCCGTCGAGACCCAGTTCGGGTGGCCCGGGTCCTTGTCGCTGATGACGATCCGCCAGGACCCGTCCGGTTCGTAGGTGACGTGGGCACCGTTGATGGTGACCCGCTCGTGGGTGTAGTCGAAGGTGTGCAGAAACGGATTCCACAGGCAGAGGTTCCAGAACACGCACTCCGGTGAGGTGCCCTCGATGATGAGAGCCTGATCGGGCTCCAGCTCGTAGGCGCCCATGGCGTACGCCGCGTCGGCGGCGGACCACCCGTAGGCGTTCTGGGGGACCGGGAACGGCGGGTGCAACTGGTTGGCGGGCTCCACCTTGGTGGGCAGGAACGAAACCTGTTCGTGCAGCCAGGCCTTGGCGTAGCGGAAGCGGCGGGCCAGTTCGGCGGCGCTGTCGGAGCGCCGGGCCGGCGGATTGAGCGCCTCGATGTGCCACACCGGCCGGCGGCCGGTGGTGGGATCGTTCAGATAGTCACGGGTCAAGGCGAATTCGGTGTCGGCATCGAGTTTGAGCCAGGTCCCCGGGTGAGAATCGGGACTCATGATGAACTCGAAGTTTCCGTCCTCGTCGAACTCCAGGTCCCGGTTGTTGATGGTGCCGACGATGCGATCGCTGTAGCGGCCTTCACCGGGCCCGCCGTAGACGGTCATCGACAGATACACCGCATCGCCGCGGTTCCCGGTGACTCGATAGGTGCGGGCGGGGTTCAGTGGTGCGAGTTGATAGAAGGCGTCGGAGTTGTCGCCGCCCCATTTGAGGTACGGGCTGATGACGTCGACCAGGATCGGCTTGTCACGGTCGCCCCACACGTAGGCGTCGACGCTGACCCTCAGCACGCTGAACGCCAGCCGGTATCCGTCGAGCAGGTCGGGTTCACTCAGCGCGGGCTCGGTAGTGAGCAGCTTCTGTTCGATGCCGCGCATCTCGTCGAGAAGCGCGTTGAACGCCTCGGACAGTTCGGCCTTGTCGGTCATGGTCGATCCTTCTTTCGTGGTTGTTTACGTCCTGCTCCTTCGATCAGCAAGGAGCACAATCGATCTGCGGTGTCGTCGACATCGATGTCCGGTTCCATATGGGCGGAGTAGAAGGCGGTGCCGATCAACGCCTGGTAGACCATGTCGACGTCGACATCGCGACGGACTCGGCCCTGCTCTACGCCTGAGGCCACCAGGGAGCGGAAGGCGCCCTTGGTCTGCTCATCGAGCAGTTGCTGGGTCTTGATGTGTAGCTCCGGGTCGCGGCGACGTTCGGTGAGGATGCCGAGCGCGGCGGCCTCGACCACGGGGTCGCGCCAGAAGGTGAGCACCGCTGAGGTGAAGCTCCGCAGGTCGGCCTCGAAATCTCCTGAGAGCGAAAGGGGTTCACCGCCAGGTGGCTGACCGAATGCGGCATCGAAGACCAGGTGGGCCTTCGACGGCCAACGCCGGTAGATGGTGGGCCGGCTGACACCGGCCTCGCGGGCGATGGCCTCGATGGACAGTTGGTCATAGCCGTCACGTGCCAGTAGGGCACGGGTGGCACGCATGATGTCGCGCTGGGTTTGTGGATCACGTGGCCGTCCGGGGCCTGTGAGCGAGGACACATGATTAAGTTACGATGCGTCACGTAATTAGGTCAATAGGGGGATGAGTATTGCGCCGATTTCGACCGAACGGTTGTGATCGGCATCTTGAAACCGCCCGTCGCTCACCAGCCCGGGCGGGCGGTCAGGTCCCGCGGTCAATCAGGTCGAACACCATCACTGCATGTGCAAACCGGTGCGGGGTCACGCCGACCTCGCCATACGGATGGTCCAGCATGAAGACCAGGTAGAGCAGCAACGCAAGTAGAACGGTCACCGAACTCACCAGAATCATGTGGGCGCGGTTGTTCTCGAGCCGCATGAAGCTGGCCAGGCTGATCAAGACCAGGCTGCCGAAGACCAGGGCGCACCACAACAGAGGGGGTATGCGTGGACTCGAGTTGAGGATCCGCGCACTGCGGTCAGAGGTCAGGACGGCCAACTGGCTGAGGAACTGGCTGTTGATCGGGCTCGCGGCAGCGTCGGGTTTGGCGGTGCCGACGATGCGATACATCTCGGTGAGCGCGCGCCGGCCATTGTTGCTGATGGTCGCTGATCACCCCAAAGTCGCCCATAGCTGACCAGGATGGCAGCAAACTTCTCGTCGCGGAGGCGGATCGTTCGGTTATTGCGGCTGCTACGGATCAGATCATCTGCAGGGCCGCGAGACAGACATCGGTCGAGGCGAAGGCTCTGGCGGGCTTGACGCGTTTGTGGGCCACGCCGCCGAGCCGCCTCTCGGAGAAGATGATGCGACCGTCGGGGCTGAACCCAATTTCCAACTCCGTCACCACGCCGGTTGCGCTGAGCAGAGGGTGTTCCCACACCATCGTGCGGTACTCAGCATTCGGGCCGCTGTCGAAGATCAGGTCCCAGTCTTTCTCGTTGGCGCGTTCGCGGACCAGATCAAGCATCTCGTAGTGCACGATGGTTCCTCTCATGATTGTTTTCGGCAGTCGATTGATGGAGATGTATTGCGCGACAGGGCCATCGATGCGGTCTCGCCGGGACGTCTGTCGGTGCTTCGAGCTTGGTCCCATCGGCGTCCGGCGTCTGTCCGCTCATCGGCCCACCGCCCGGGCCACTCTGGATCCGCCGATCGGGGGACAAGGATGGACGGATTGGTCGCTGCCCCTCGATCAGCGACCAATCCATCGGTCTGCGTGACTCGGCCCTTCCCGGTGACTCAGCGGCCGGGAATGACCTGGGTGACCGTGGCCTGCAAGTCGGCGCCCTCGGGGCCGGAAATGCCGGTCTCCCGGTCGAAGGTCGCCGTACCATCGCCGTCGATGGTGAAGTTGCCGACCTGGTCCTGGTCGCCACCGGTCACCTTGAACACAACAGTTGTTTTCTCCGGCAGCGGTTTTGCGCTCACATACTGTGGGTTGATGGTGTACCGGTAGTTGCACCCGGCGGAGCCGTAGCACTTCTGCTCGGTGACGACCACGCCGATGACGAAATCGGCTGCGGTGGGTGGCAATACCGCAGGAGACGGTGTGGCAGACGACGACAACCCGGCATCCCACCTCGGTGTGTCGGTGGGCTTCGTCGAGGCCCGGTCCGGCGACACGCAGCCCGCCAATGCGAGTGTTGCGCCAAGTGTCAACAGAGCCAGAGTATTTCGGTGTGCCCGACCGGCAGCGGCAATGGTCCTGCCGGTGATTCTGCGTAGCATCGATAGACCTTCCTTTTCAGGTGGGTGGGCCGGGTGGCGGGGCAGGGTCCAAGCTGTGAACCCGCCGCCCGGTGTCCGGGGAACAGGACAGTAAAGAGGAAGGGTCCGACAAGTTCGGTCAGGCGACCGGCGGCGGTCGGTTGAGAACTCAGCCGCTAGATGACTTCGAGGTATTCCTCGAGCACCGTGACAACCGCTTCGGTGTTGCCCTGCGAATCCATGAACTCCACCTCATACGCGGGTGGGAGGTCGGATTGCGAATATCTGGTGTGGTCCATCACGACCGTCCCGATCGCCCCGGCCGGCAGGTTGTGTTCCGGCATGGGTCGTGTCAGTCGGACCTGGCCGTATTCTTCCGGTTTTGCCGGCTCGGCCCGCCGGGAATTCTGCGCGCGCTCGTACTCGGCGGCGCTGGAGACGGCGAGCGCGACGGCGCTGCCGACGGCCGCGATGAAAGCGATGACCACCAGCCAGCCATATCCAGGCCGCGAAACATCACCCAGCAGAACCACACCCACGATGCCGGGCACCACGGTTTCGCCGACCACCAATGCCGCAGCCACACCGTTCACCGAACCCACCTGCAAGGCAACGGTGAACAAGTAGAAGCCACCGAGACCGGCGAGCACCACGGCCCACGTCGCCGGGTCAGCGATCAGTACCTGGAGGTTCAGGGGATCGAGACCGTCGACGAGCCGTATCGCCACGGCCATTGCCCCGTAGAGCACGCCGGCGATCAGGCCGGCCGGCACTGCGGCATTCCGCCCGAGCAACCGGGCCAGTGTGGCACCCAGGCCCAGGATGACCGCGGACACCACCAGCACACCCCAATGCATGGCAGCGCCTGGATCGCGGTCGCCCAGATGTCCGGCGGTGGCTCCCAGGATGCACAGCGCCACAAGAACTATCGCGATCGCAGTCCAGTCGCGGCGGTGCAGCCGAACGTGGAGAACGAAGATGCTCAACACCGCGGTCACCACGAGGTTGGCGCTGATGATCGTCTGAGAAAGGAACAGTGGAATCAACCGGGCCGAGACCAGGCTGCCCACGAAGCCGAGAAGGTCGAGCGCCATTCCCGCGATGAAGACCGGTGCCAGCATCGCGCCGATCGTCGACCGTAGGGTGGGGCCGCTGTCTGGGGTGTCGGCTTCCGTCGCACTCGAACGTCCCGCGGCATACGACTGCAACACGGAGGCCGTGCCATAACCGACGCACGCCAGCAATGCGGCGGCTACGCCGATCAGCACTGCAAACCGTCGTGGTGTGCCGGTGCGATCGGGACAACGCGGAACATCAGCCGAGTCTAGGAGGGTGACCTCTCCGGTTCGGGTAAACGGTCGCCGATTTCTACAGCAGGGTTGTCGTCTCGGCCGAGCAACAGCCCGGAGGTGGAAAGCGACGCGTCAGCGATTCCTGAGGTCAGCGCGGAAGCTGATTCAGCACGGCCGTCGTCACATCCAACACCACTGCTGCGTCGTCGCCGTCGACCGCGACGACGGGGACGAGTCGGCTCGGGCGGCCGGCGTCGACGCCGTCGAAGCCGTCACCGACGATCACGTCAGCGAAGGTCGTTCCCTCGTGAACCTTGCGATAACCATCGTGATTCCCGAACTTCGTCGGCTCGCCATCGGCGGCCACCACTTCATGCGCCTGGTAGTCGAACGTCACCAAGACTTCGGTCGTATCGACGGTGAAGAAACACGACGTGAGCGACTGGTCCTTCCAGTCGAACGACACCTTTCGCGACTCCTGCAATTTCGGCACGACCGCGCACGGAGCCGAGTCGGTGAGGGCGGTCACCGTCGTGTGCGGGGAAGTGCCCTGCGTCGGGTGTTCCGGCCATTTCGAGATCACTGCGCGGGCCAGCGGATTGGCAGTCGCGCAGGCATCGCGATCGCGTTCCGTCGACACCCTCATCCGCACCGCAATCTCGTTCTCGAACGCCACGTCGTAGTTGCATGCGCTTTCGACGAGCTGATCACGCACCTCGGGCGCGAGAGCCGAGGCAGCATCGATTCGGCGTGCCTTGACACCGTCGAGCTCCTCGAGGGTGCCGAGCGACGAGGTCAGGAAATCGAACGGCGCGAAGGCAATTGACCAACTGACGTCGATCCCGCGGGTGGTGCCGTCATCCACGAGGGCTTCACACGAGGTCGAGTTCGACGAAGTCCCGATCACCCGGACGGTCCCGAGCGCCTCGAGATGTCTGGGCTCGATCAAGGCGCACGGATCGATCCCGCGCGCCCACGTGATGGTCTCCGCACGTGACAGCTTCTGCGGTGCCGGCGTCGAAGTCGACGTGGGCGACGGTGCGGTTTCCGTCGTCGTCGAGGTTGTCGTTGAGGTTGTCGTCGAGCAACCCGCGGCCAGCACCGCCACTGCCGAGAACACCCCGACCCGCACCGACTGCAACATTGCGTCCCCCCACGCTGGATGAAGCCCGAAGTCTGCCACCCGTCTCGGCGACGATCTCTCATACAGACATTGGTGCGGCCCGCCAACAGCTCGACAGTAGGGTGGGCGAGTGGCCGAGATCGCGCCGCTGCGCGTGCAGCTGATCGCCAAGACGGAATTCCAGGCACCGCCTGACGTGCCGTGGAGCACCGATGCCGCGGGCGGGCCCGCGCTCACCGAGTTCGCGGGCCGGGCCTGTTACCAGAGCTGGTCGAAGCCCAACCCCAGGACGGCGACCAACGCGAGCTACATCCGCCACATCATCGACGTCGGCCATTTCTCGGTACTCGAACACGCGTCGGTGTCGTTCTACATCAGCGGCATCTCCCGGTCGGCCACCCACGAACTGATCCGGCACCGGCACTTCTCCTACTCGCAGCTCTCACAGCGCTACGTCCCCGAGAACGACGCCGAGGTGGTGGTTCCGCCCGGGTTCGAGGACGACCCGGAGTTGGTGGAGCTCTTCACCGCAGCGGCCGACGCCAGCCGCGCGACCTACACCGATCTGCTGGCACGCCTGGAAGCCAAGTTCGCAGACCAGCCCAATGCTGTTCTGCGTCGCAAGCAGGCCCGGCAGGCCGCCCGGGCGGTGCTGCCCAACGCCACCGAGACCCGCATCGTGGTCACCGGCAACTACCGCGCCTGGCGCCACTTCATCGCGATGCGGGCCAGCGAACACGCCGATGTGGAGATCCGCAGGCTGGCGATCGCATGCCTGCGTGAGCTCGTCGAAGCGGCCCCCGCGGTGTTCTCCGATTTCGAGATTTCGACGCTCGCGGACGGCAGCGAGGTGGCAACGTCTCCCTTGGCCACAGAGGCTTGACGGAGTGGGCCGGGTACACGGCCACAGAGGCTTGAGACCACCGGGTAATCTTGGCGCGTGAGCACGAGCGGAATCGATGTAACAGCCCAGTTGGGCACGGTGTTGACCGCAATGGCAACTCCGTTCAAGCCCGACGGTTCGCTCGATCTCGAAACCGCCGCTCGCCTGGCCAATCGCCTGGTCGACGCCGGTTGCGATGGTCTGGTGCTCTCGGGCACCACCGGCGAATCGCCGACCACCACCGATGACGAGAAGCTCGCACTGCTGCGCGCCGTGCTGGAAGCCGTGGGGGACCGGGCCCGCATCATCGCCGGCGCCGGCAGTTACGACACCGCGCACAGCGTGCACCTGGCCAAGGCGTGCGCCGCCGAGGGTGCACACGGCCTGCTGGTGGTGACGCCGTACTACTCGCGGCCCCCGCAAGCCGGCCTGGTCGCGCACTTCACGGCCGTGGCCGACGCCACCGATCTGCCCAACCTGCTCTACGACATCCCGCCGCGGTCCTCGATCCCGATCGCGTGGGAGACCATCCACGTATTGGCCGGGCACCCCAACATCGTCGGCGTCAAGGACGCGAAGGGTGATCTGCACGGCGGTGGCCAGATCCTCGCCGAGACCGGACTGGCGTACTACTCCGGCGATGACACGTTGAACCTGCCCTGGCTGGCGGTGGGCGCCGTCGGTTTCGTCAGCGTCTGGGGACATCTGGCCGCCGGTCAGTTGCGTGACATGTTGACCGCGTTCAACTCTGGCGATATCGCCACGGCCCGCAAGATCAACGTGTCGTTGGCCCCGCTGGCCCGCGCCCAGGCCCACCTCGGCGGAGTCACCATGTCCAAGGAAGGCCTGCGGTTGCAGGGATTCGAAGCCGGTCAGCCACGGCTACCACAGATTCCCGCCACCCCTGCTGAGATCGAGGCGCTGGCAGCCGATATGCGTGCGGCAGCGGTGTTGCGCTAGTGAGCACCGAACTCGCGCCCCCCAAGCCCCTGGCCCCCGGCGGTCTGCGAGTTACCGCGCTGGGCGGAATCAGCGAAATCGGCCGCAACATGACGGTCTTCGAGCACCTGGGCAAATTACTCATCGTGGACTGCGGGGTGCTCTTCCCCGGGCACGACGAACCCGGCGTCGACCTGATCCTGCCGGACCTGCGTCACGTGGAGAACCGGCTCGACGATGTCGAGGCGCTCGTCGTCACCCACGCCCACGAGGACCACATCGGCGCGATCCCGTTCCTGCTCAAGCAGCGTCCGGATATCCCGGTGGTCGGCTCGAAGTTCACCATCGCGTTGATCCGCGAGAAGTGCCGCGAGCACCGGATCAAGCCGGTGTTCGTCGAGGTCGCCGAGCAGCAGAGCAGCCAGCACGGTGTCTTCGAATGCGAGTACTTCGCGGTCAATCACTCGATCCCGGGCTGTCTGGCCGTCGCGATCCACACCGGCGCCGGCACCGTGCTGCACACCGGAGACATCAAGCTCGACCAACAGCCGCTCGACGGCCGCCCCACGGACCTGCCTGGCATGTCCCGACTCGGTGACGCCGGCGTCGACCTCTTCCTGTGTGACTCGACCAATTCCGAGCATCCGGGCGTCAGCCCGTCCGAGAGCGAGGTCGGCCCGACGCTGCACCGGCTGATCCGCGGCGCGGAGGGCCGGGTGATCGTTGCCTGCTTCGCCTCGAATGTCGATCGCGTGCAACAGATCACCGATGCGGCGGTGGCGCTGGGCCGGAAGGTCTCGTACGTCGGACGGTCGATGGTGCGCAACATGGGTATCGCCCGTGAGCTCGGCCTCCTGCGAGTGGCCGATGCCGACATCCTCGACATCGGGGCGGCGGAGATGATGCCGGCGGAGAAGGTCGTCCTGATCACCACCGGTACCCAGGGTGAGCCGATGGCCGCGCTGTCGCGGATGTCGCGCGGCGAGCATCGCAGCATCACGCTGACCGCGGGCGATCTGATCATCCTCTCCTCATCGCTGATCCCCGGCAATGAGGAGGCGGTTTACGGCGTCATCGACGCGCTGGCCAAGATCGGCGCCCGTGTGGTCACCAATGCCCAAGCGCGCGTTCATGTTTCCGGCCACGCCTACGCAGGTGAGCTGCTGTTCCTCTACAACGGGGTGCGGCCCCGCAACGTGATGCCGGTGCACGGCACCTGGCGTCACATGCGCGCCAATGCGGCGCTGGCCGCCAGCACGGGGGTTCCGCCGGAGAACATCGTGCTGGCTGAGAACGGTGTGAGTGTGGACCTGGTGGCCGGTAAGGCCTCCATCTCCGGTGCGGTGACCGTCGGCAAGATGTTCGTCGACGGGTTGATCACCGGGGATGTCGGCGACGCCACGCTCGGTGAACGCCTCATCCTGTCTTCGGGATTCGTGGCGGTGACGGTGGTCGTGCACCGTGAAACCGGGAAGCCTGCCGCCCCGGCCCATCTGTATTCGCGCGGGTTCTCCGAAGATCCGAAGGCGCTGGAGTCGGTGGCCCGCAATGTCGAGCGGGAGCTGGAAAGCCTTGCCGCCGACAACATCACCGATCCGATCCGGATCGCCCAGGCCGTCCGGCGCACCGTGGGCAAATGGGTGGGCGAGACCTACCGCCGCCAGCCGATGATCGTCCCGACGGTCATCGAGATCTAGCCGAATTGGTGTCCTGACCGTCCCGCTCGGCCGGTTAGATTGGGTCGGTGAGTCGCCCCGCACCTGAGGTGCCGTTCCAACGACGTCGTCCGATGCCCGCGTTCGGTTCGGCGGACGAGATCAAGCGCGTTGTGGAGTACCCGTACACCATCCGAGTGATGGTGGGAATGATGGCCATCGCTGCTGTCATCTTCTTCAGCGCAACGGCCTACGCCTTCGCGACCCGAGATCACCAGAACATGGTTGTCGTCGCAGGGTTCGTGGTGGTGCTCTTCGCGTATTACCTTGGCGCCACCAAGTTCGGGTTGCCGTTGCTGATGCGTCGCTTCTACGACCGGGTGATGCGGGGCGGCGTGCTGTGCGACGTGTCCCCGGCGGGTCTCCCCGACGCCAAAGCCGCGATCCTGATCGACACCCGGTTGTCCGACGCGCAGGCGGCGTATGCACACGACGTGATCGCGACCTGGCTCGGGCGGTCGGCCTCGGACCCGACGGTGCAGGCTCAGGCCGGCGATCTGTTCGCCGACGGTCCGATTCGCAGTGCCGAAGAACTCGCCGGCCCGGCCGCCCGGGGCGGGTTCCTGGTGGCCAGGGACAAGAACCCGGACCAGGGGTGGCGCCTGATACTTCCCGAGACGAATCCGCGCGACCCGCACCGGCCGTACACGAACGGTGTTGTGGTTCAGGTCAATACGCCCAGCCTCGAGTCAGCCGGCCAGTAGCAGGACCCCGCCGACCAGCAGTGCGATCACCTTGATGAGCTCGAACCCGACGTAGTAGTAATGCGCCTGCGAACGTGACTGCGCCTCTTCGCCGGGGGCGACGGCCAGCACAGCATTGGAACGCTGAATTAGCTTGGGTCGCACCGCAATCAACTGAACCGCCAGTGCTGCGACGGCAACCGCGAAGGCTGTGATCACCGCTGCCGAGGGGCGGTGCATGGCGAAGGCCACGATGATGACGACGGCGAAGGCCGTCTCCACCGCGTTGAGTGCGCGGAAAACCCTGCGCCCGATGCCGAGTCCGATCTGCAGCGTCACACCCGGGGCCTGGAACTTCAGCGGCGCCTCGATGAACGAGATCGCCAGGACCATGCCCAGCCAGCAGAAGGCGACCGCGACCGCGACAGCCAGACCGGCACTCATCGCATTCCTCCCATCGGGCCGACTTGTCGGCCAATCTTCCCGTCAACGGGTGCCTGCCAGCCTGTCAAAGGTCCCTGCGTCAATCCGAGATGGATCGGTGCGGTGATCATGGATAGAGTTTATGCAAGAACTTGTTGTAGAAACTAGGGGCAGGCGCGCGACCGGCCCGGAAATGGATCTGTCCGATGGCTGAAGACCTGGCTGAAGACCTGGCGGGACGTGACGACGTAGAGCTGTTGCTGTGGCGGTTCTACAGCAAGGCGCTATCCGATCCGGTGCTTGCCGAGCCGTTCGCCGAGCTGCGCGCCAAGGGGCTGCGGTCCCACATCCCGATCATGGGCGACTTCTGGGAGACCGTGCTGTTCCGGGCCGGGCTCTACCGGGGTAGTGCCCTGACCGTGCACCGTGAACTGCACGCCCGTCACCCACTGGCGGCGCAGCATTTCGTGCGTTGGCTGACCCTGTGGACCGACACCGTCGACGAACTGTTCGAGGGCCCGCATGCCGAGCGGGCCAAGCTCCAGGCCGGTCGCATCGCCAAGGCCATGCACCGGCGCCTGGCCGGCGCGGATGCCGCCGAACTCGACGCTCTGGTTGCCTGCTAACGCTTCTCGGCGTAGGCGGTCCATTCCAGCTGTGAGGCTGCCAGCTTCCGCCCCGACGGCGAAATGTAGTGGTCGGTGAGGTAATCGGGCCCGGCCTGCTCGGTCAGTTGCCAGCCATAGGGCTCGATGAACGATGCGACCCGGTCCGGGTCCAGCCCGAACTGCCAAAGTTGGCTACGAACGCGGAACCGGCGGTACAGCGATTCGGCACCGTACCGGTTGGTGCCGTCGATGAAATCGCTGCGGACGTAGGTGAATGCCAATCGGCTCCCCGGCGCTGCCGAACGAAGGAACTCGAACGTCGCCCCGACGCCGTCGGCGCTCAGATACTGCGTCACGCCTTCCCAGGCGAAGAAGGTGCGGTGGTCACCGCGGTGACCGTGCCGGGCGAGTTCGGCGGCCAGATCGTCGTGTTCGAAATCCACCGGCACCAGGTGTACCGATGGCGGAACAGCACCGAGCGCGCCACGCACCACCGAGCGTTTGCGCTCGATGTTGACCGGCAGGTCCACCTCGAACACCGGGATCGCACTGTGCCGAGCCAGTCGGTAGGCCTTGGTATCCAGGCCGGCGCCGAGAATCACCACCGCATCGATATCCGACAACGCCTGTGTGAGCTTGTCGCCGATGTAGCGCTTGCGGCAGGTCAGATTCGCCCACAGCCCCGGCCCCGAGCGTTCGGTGGCCTGGACCAGAAGTCTGCGGGCAACCGACCAGCGCGTGGTCCGGGCGAAGGCGCGCAGCCCGGCCGGCAGGAACGACAGCGCCATGTCGTCGTCGACCAACCGTCGCCGCACCGGTTCGTACTGCTCGACGGCGGCCAGCACCATCGGGCCGACGGCGGTTGCGGCGACGGGGTTGCTCATCGTTTGTTGACGATGCCGGCATCCACCGGAAGTGTCACCCCGGTGATGTAGCGCGCCTGATCGGACACGAGCCAGGCCACCGCGTTCGCAACGTCTTCCGATTGGATGACCTGCACCGGGAGCGCATTGCTGAAATCGGTCGGTGCGTTCAACTCCTCGGCGATGTGTTTCAGCCACCCGCGGGTGAACTCGTTGTTGATCATCGGGGTGTCCACCCCGGTGGGGTGGATGGTGTTGACCCGAATGCTGTGTGGGGCGAGGAAGTTGGCGTAGGCCCGCATCAGGCCGACCACACCGTGCTTGGCGGCGGTGTAGCCCAGCGAGCCGCGGTCGCCGCCGCCCACGCCGATCAGGCCGGCCGCCGAGCTGATCAACACGATCGACCCGCCGTCACCCTGAGCGACCATGATCGGAATCGCAGCCTCGACGGTGTGGTGCACGCCGGTGAGGTTGACGTCGATGACGTCGCGCCAGCCGTCGGGGCCTGACTGCATCGGGGCGATCCCGGCGTTGGCGACGACGATGTCGAGCCGGCCGAGCTGGTCCACACCCGTCTGCAGCGCCGTCTGCAGGGCCTCCTCGTCGCGGACGTCGGCCTGGAGCGCGACGATCCGCGCACCCGTTTCCTCGACCAGTTTGACCGTGGCGGCCAGATCGTCGGGCGTGGCCAGGGGATAGGGCACCGACTCGATCTGTTCGCACAGATCGATCGCGATGATGTCGGCCCCGTCGGTGGCCAGTCGCAGGGCCTCGGCCCGCCCCTGGCCGCGCGCGGCGCCGGTGATGAAGGCGACCTTCCCGGCCAGGGGAGTGGTGGTAGACATCAGCCGCGCAACTGGCCCTTGGCCGGGTCGCCGGCGACCACGGGTTGCAACATTTTGATATCGGGAGCGCCGTCGAGCAGCTCGCCGATCGAGCCGAACAGTGTGCCGATGGCCGGGGCGGTGCTGTGGGTCTTGAGGGCATCGGCGTCGGCCCACTGCTCGACGAAGACGAACGTGCCGTCCGCCTCGTGCAGTGAATAGAGCTGGCAGCCCGGCTCGTCGTGTACGGCTGCGACGGCGTTGGTGCAGGCCTCGCGCACGGCGTCGACGGACTCGGGCTTGGCCTTCATGGTGGCGACGACGACAACAGGCATATGTGCAGAACTCCTCGATGAGTGTCGAAACTGGACGACTGTCCACCCTAGGCGATCGGTCGGTGGATTCGGTTCGTATGGCTAAGTTTCATTCGATACCGTCTTGTGACCCGTGTGGCAGATGGTGATTGTGGGGCATATGCGACTAGGCTTGCGGGCATGGCTAACAAGACCGCCGGCCGATCCGGGGCGCGTTCGAGCAGGTCAAACGCCAGCTCGCGGAGCGGTTCGCGGCGTCAGGCGCCGGCCCGTAAGGGTCGCCCGGCTGCGCCACGGCGTAAGCCCGCACGCCGGCCACAGACCTCGCCCGTCTCCGCCGCCGGACAGAGGCTCGGTCAGGGAGCTCGCGCGGGCTGGCTGATGCTCGCCAAGGGTGCCGGTTCGACCGCCCGCTCGGTGGGTCGCGCCCGCGATATCGAACCCGGACATCGTCGTGACGGCCTGGCACTCGCACTGCTCGGAATCGCGGTCGTCGTCGCCGCCAGCTCTTGGTTCCACGCGGCGGGCCCGGTGGGCCAGTGGATCGACACCGCGCTGCGCACCCTGATCGGTGGGCCGGTGGTGCTCGTGCCCGTCATTCTCGGCGTCATCGCCGTCGTGCTGATGCGCACCGAGCCGGATCCGGAATCGCGCCCCCGGCTGATCCTGGGATCGGCCATGATCGCGCTGCCGCTGCTCGGCCTGTGGCACCTGTGGTCGGGATCGCCCCAGGATCCCATCGCACGTCAGCACGCCGCCGGATTCGTCGGCTTCGCCATCGGCGGCCCCCTGTCCGACGGCCTGACCGAGTGGATCGCCGCGCCGCTGCTGTTCATGGGTGCGCTGTTCGGTCTGTTGTTGATCACCGGGACCACGATCCGCGAGGTGCCCTCGACCCTGCGGACCATGTTCGGCACCCGGGCATTCCGCGACGACTATGACGATGACGAGTACGACGGCGACTACGTCGACGAATTCGATGATGAGGACGGCTACGACGACCTGTCCGACGGCTACTACGACGACGACACGGCACGCGGTGATACGCAGGTTCAGACCTGGCCGACGGCCGCCATCGAGGCGCCCAAGGCTCCGGCCGGCACGCCGATGGAGAACTACCCGTTGGTCGAGGACGCACCGACCGTCCCCGAGCCCGCGGTCAAACCTCGCCGCAAGAAGGTCGAGAGCAAACCGAAGACCGATGACACCCTGGTCATGGACCGGGTGGTCGAGGGGCCCTACACGTTGCCCCCACTGGATCTGCTGATCGCCGGTGACCCGCCGAAGCTGCGCACCGCCGCCAACGATCAGATGACCGACGCCATCACCTCGGTGCTGGAGCAGTTCAAGGTCGATGCGGCCGTGACGGGCTGCACCCGCGGCCCGACCGTCACCCGCTACGAGGTCGAACTGGGCCCCGGCGTCAAGGTCGAGAAGATCACCGCGCTGCACCGCAACATCGCCTACGCGGTCGCCACCGAGAGCGTCCGCATGCTGGCCCCGATCCCCGGCAAGTCCGCCGTCGGCATCGAGGTGCCCAACTCCGACCGCGAGATGGTCCGGCTGTCCGACGTGCTCAGCGCCGCGTCGACGCGTCGTGACCACCATCCGTTGGTGATCGGCCTGGGCAAGGACATCGAAGGCGACTTCGTTTCGGCCAACCTGGCCAAGATGCCGCACCTGTTGGTGGCCGGTTCGACCGGCTCGGGTAAGTCCAGCTTCGTCAACTCGATGCTGGTCTCACTGCTGGCGCGGGCCACCCCGGAGGAGGTCAGGATGATCCTGATCGACCCGAAGATGGTGGAACTCACGCCGTATGAAGGCATTCCGCACCTCATCACGCCGATCATCACCGAACCCAAGAAGGCCGCTGCGGCACTGGCCTGGTTGGTCGAGGAGATGGAACAGCGCTACCAGGACATGAAGGCGTCCCGCGTGCGCCACATCAATGACTTCAACGAGAAGGTGCGTTCGGGTGAGATCAGCACGCCGCTGGGCAGCGAGCGGGTCTACAAGCCCTACCCGTACATCCTCGCGGTCGTCGACGAGCTCGCCGACCTGATGATGACCGCGCCGCGTGACGTCGAGGACGCCATCGTCCGTATCACGCAGAAAGCCCGCGCCGCCGGCATCCACCTGGTGCTGGCCACCCAGCGGCCGTCGGTGGACGTCGTCACCGGTCTGATCAAGACCAACGTGCCGTCCCGGCTCGCGTTCGCGACCTCGTCGCTCACCGACAGCCGCGTCATCCTGGACCAGCCCGGCGCCGAGAAACTGATCGGTATGGGCGACGGCCTGTTCCTGCCGATGGGTGCCAACAAGCCGTTGCGCATGCAGGGCGCGTTCATCACCGACGAGGAGATCCACGCCGTCGTCGAGGCCACCAAGACCCAGGCCGAACCCGAGTTCGTCGAGGGCGTCACCGCGGTCAAGGCGGGCGAGCGCAAGGACGTCGACCCGGACATCGGCGACGACATGGAGGTCCTCCTGCAGGCCGTCGAGCTGGTGGTGTCCTCGCAGTTCGGCTCCACCTCGATGCTGCAGCGCAAGCTGCGGGTCGGGTTCGCCAAGGCCGGCCGGCTGATGGATCTCATGGAGACCCGCGGCATCGTCGGCCCGTCCGAGGGTTCGAAGGCGCGCGAGGTGCTCGTCAAGCCCGACGAGCTGGCCGGCACGCTGATGCTGATCCGCGGCGGTTCCGACGCCAACGGTGCCGACGCCGACGACGATCCGGACGAGTTCTAGCGCGGGGCTGCTACGCGGGTGGGCAGTAGCCAGGTTTGATGCACCAGTTTCCCTGCGCCAGGACCGGGTGGTCGCGCTGCAGTTCTCGTGCGTCGTCGGGCGTACCCGGCCGCATCTGGACCGTGACGCTCAATTCGTGCTTGGTGGAACCGGATTCGGTCTGATACATGGAGACCGATTGGACGGTAGGTGATTTCACCATCCGCATCCACGCCTCTAGCCGTTGGTCCAGATCGGCCGTTCCCTTGGGGGGCAGGTTGTGCCCGGCTTGAAAATGGAATGACGCCACCGATTCGGACGGCGGATAGTGCACGGTGAAATCGACGACGGGATCGCCGAGTTCCTCACCGTCGAAGTGCGCCGCGAAAGTCCTGCCGACATCGCCGGCTTGTTCGTCGGTCACCGATGCGTCCAGGGTGACGCCGAGCTTCATCGAGTTGCCGAGACCCACGCTCTCGCTGTGCTCGAGGTGAGTGTCGCTGACCCCGGGAAGTGCTTTGACCTCTTGGCCGATGGCCTCGATGTCGCTGCTGTGGTCGGCTACACACGCCGCGGCCGGCCACACCAGGGCCACCGCCAGTCCGACCGCCAACCACTTCTGCATGGGCATCCTCGCGTCAGGGCAGTTTTACAGCGTCAACAGCATTCGGGTGTTGCCCAGGGTATTGGGCTTGACGTAGGACAGGTCGAGGAACTCCGCCACACCGGTGTCGTACGAGCGGCACATCTCCTCGTACACCTCGGCGGTCACCGGGGTGCCGTCGATCTCCTCGAATCCGTGTTTGCCGAAGAAGTCGACTTCGAAGGTCAGTACGAAGATGCGGCTCAGATGCAGATCGCGCGCGACGTCGAGCAGCTGCTCGACCAGAACGTGCCCGACGCCGGTGCCGCGGACTTTCGGATGTACCGCCACGGTGCGCACCTCGCCGAGATCGGCCCACAGCACATGGAGTGCGCCGCATCCGACGAGTTCGCCGTCGAGTTCGGCGACCCAGAATTCCTGGACCGCCTCGTACAGCGTGACCAGGTTCTTCTCCAGCAGGATCTTGCCCGCATAGACGTCGACGAGGTGCTTGATCGCCGGGACATCGGACGTGCGGGCGCGGCGCACCAGGGCGTGCTGACGCGGCTCGACACTGCCTGGGTTCACAGGCGCAAGAGTATCCGTTACGGCAACCGATATTCTGTTGCGGTGCCGGGCCAACCTTCTACCGATCCGGTGGTCCCGCGTGCGCGCGTGGCCAACCTCGCCAACGTGCTCACGGGAGTGCGGATGGTGCTCGTTCCGGTCTTCCTCGTATTCCTGTTCGTCGGCGACGGTCATGAATCCGGCTGGCGGATCGCCGCTTTCACGGTGTTCGCGGTGGCGGTGATCACCGACCATCTCGATGGCGCGTTGGCCCGCAGCTACGGCATGATCACCGAATTCGGCACCCTGGCCGACCCGATCGCCGACAAGGCGCTGATCGGCGCGGCGCTGATCGGCCTGTCGATGCTCCATGACCTGCCCTGGTGGATCACCGCGGTGGTGCTGACCCGTGAGATCGGAATCACGGTGCTGCGATTCGCGGTGCTCCGTCACGGGGTGATCCCGGCCAGTCGCGGCGGCAAGCTCAAGACACTGGTGCAGGCCGTGGCGATCGGGCTGTTCGTGCTGCCGCTGCATTCGTGGCCCGACATCTGGCTCGACGTGGCCTGGGTGATCATGTGGGCCGCCGTGGTGCTGACCGTGCTCACCGGCGCCGATTACGTCATCTCCGCGATCAGGGATTCACGTGGACGATCCGCTGCTCAGTGACGACGCCAGGGCGCTGGTCGCCGACCTGACGGTGCGCTCAGAGAGCGTGGCCACCGCCGAGTCGCTGACCGGCGGCCTGCTGGCGGCGACGCTGGCCGGCGTGACCGGGGCCAGTGCGGTTCTGCAGGGCGGACTGATCACCTACAACGAGGACACCAAGATCTGGCTGGCGGGAGTGGCTCCCCAGGTGCTCGACGCGGTGGGCCCGGTCGCGGCGCCCACCGCGCGGGCCCTGGCGGTCGGCGCCCGGCAGCGTTGCGCAGCTACCTGGGGCGTCGGCCTCACCGGCGTGGCCGGCCCGGAACCGCACGGCGGACACCCGGTGGGCACGGTGTTCATCGGGCTGGCGGGCCCGGTCGACACCGAAGTCGTCGAGCTCTCCTTGTCCGGCTCGCGCTGGGATATCCGCCGCGCCGCCGTCGACGAGGCGATCGCCCGGCTGCGTTTCCTGGTCGAGAACCAGTAACCCGGATCAGCAGCCGGACTGTCGGGAACCATGCGGTGGTCCGCGGCGTTGGTCAGTAAGCGGACCTGCGACCCGCCAGGCGAAGGAGGGCACCATGACGGCATTGCTGCGTGAGGTGATCGGCGACGTGCTGCGTCACGCCCGCACCGAACAGGGACGGACGTTGCGTGAAGTGTCCGACTCGGCCCGGGTCAGCCTCGGGTACCTCTCCGAAGTCGAGCGGGGCCGCAAGGAGGCCTCCAGCGAACTGCTCAGCGCCATCTGCGACGCGCTGGATGTCCCGCTGTCGCGGGTGCTCACCGATGCCGGTGAGAACCTGGCCGGGCGCGAAGACGCATCCGCAGCGGTCCAGACGTCGGGCCGTCCCGGTATCGCCGCCAACGTGGCCCACATCGATGCTGCGACCAAGGTGGTCATCCCGCAGGTCGTGTCGATGGCCGTCGCGTGACCATGGCCTGAGGGCCACATTGACGCCCTACTGATCGCGCTGTTCGTCAACGGGTCCGAATTTTCGCAAAACACCCACGCGAACAGCCTGCGGGACTGTGGCTGCATGTCCAGAACCGATAAGTTGGCATCAGAGGAATTGCGGCAACCTGAAGAATGCAGTAGCACCCGAGCACTGGCTTGATGTGTAAGCCTGGCAGACAAGCCCGACAGATAAGGCGGAACGAACCCATGGCCAATCCGTTCGTCAAGGCGTGGAAGTACCTGATGGCGCTGTTCAGCTCCAAGGTCGACGAATACGCCGACCCGAAGGTGCAGATCCAGCAGGCCATCGAGGACGCGCAGCGGCAGCACCAGGCGCTCACGCAGCAGGCCGCGCAGGTCATCGGCAACCAGCGCCAGCTGGAGATGCGGCTCAGCCGCCAGCTCGCCGACATCGAGAAGCTGCAGGTCAACGTTCGGCAGGCGCTGACGCTGGCCGATCAGGCCACCGCTGCCGGTGACGCGGCCAAGGCCACCGAGTACAACAACGCCGCCGAGGCGTTCGCCGCCCAGCTCGTCACCGGCGAGCAGAGCGTCGAGGACCTCAAGGGCCTGCACGACCAGGCCCTGCAGGCCGCCGCGCAGGCCAAGAAGGCCGTCGAGCAGAACGCGATGATGCTGCAGCAGAAGATCGCCGAGCGAACCAAACTGCTGTCCCAGCTCGAACAGGCCAAGATGCAGGAGCAGGTCAGTGCCTCGCTCCGCTCGATGAGTGAAGTTGCCGCACCGGGTAACACCCCGAGCCTCGATGAGGTTCGCGACAAGATCGAGCGCCGGTACGCCAACGCCATCGGTCAGGCCGAGCTCGCCCAGAACTCGGTGCAGGGCCGCATGATGGAGGTGCAGCAGGCCAGCGTCCAGATGGCCGGCCATTCCCGGCTCGAGCAGATCCGGGCGTCGATGCGCGGTGATTCGCTGCCCAGCGGCGGTGCCTCGCAGGCCACACCGGCCTCCCCGGCGGCCAACCAGACTCCGGCCACCCCTGAAAACCCGCTCGGCCAGTAGAGATTCGAGTGTCCCAGATCATGGCTACCAAGACCGGTCGACCCGACGCCTGGAAGTCGTTGGTGCAACGGGGGATTGACACCGCGGCAGACCTCTCCGGGGCCCTCACCGAAAAGCTCAGCGCCGCCGCCGATCCGCGGGCAAAGCTGCTGCGCAAGCGGCGGTGGGCGTTGCGCTTCGGGGTGTTCTTCACCCTGTCCAGTGGGTTCTGGGTGCTCGTGACGGCGCTGCTGGCGTCGTGGAGCACACCGGTCTGGGGCCTGATCATCGCCGGCGCGATCGCGGCGGCTGCGGCGTTCCCGGCGACGTTGTTCTGGTTGCGCTACCGGTGGCTGCGTGCCGAGCCGCTCCCGGCGGAGCGGCCGGTCTCGGGACGTCGGTTGCCGCCCTGGGGCTCTGCTGCCCGTCAGCCCATGGCGGCGCTGATGGCCTCTGAGCGGGGCATGTTCTCGCTACTGGGCGTGCTGGAGCGTGGGCGGATGCTGCCGGCCGACGAACTGCGGGAACTGAGCTCGGTGGCCAACCAGACGGCGCGGACGATGGCGGCCACCGCCACCGAGGTGGTCTCGATGGAGCGCGCGATCAGCAACGCTCCGCAGTCGCGCCAGCATCTGGTGCCCACCATCAACGCCTTCACCGCCCAGCTCGGCCAGGGCGTGCGGCAGTACAACGAAATGGTCACTGCCGCAGCGCAACTGGTGTCAACGGTGAACAGCGGTCAGGCCGCGGCGTCGCCGCTGTCGCAACAGCGCTACCGCAACGAATTGACCGGCGCCACCGATCGTCTGGTGGGCTGGGCGCAGGCGTTCGACGAGCTCGGTCAGCTGCGCCGCGCCTGAATCCGTGGCTACAGCGAGGTGCGCAGCGACGGCACGACCGCGCCGGCCAGGCCCCGCAGGGTCGCCTTGAACATGTCGAGGAAGTCGAAGTAGTCACGCCAGAGTGTGATTCGGCCTTCGTGCACCTCGAACACCCCGCATACCCAGAACTGCAGGCGCACCGGCCCGAACACCAGGGCATCGGTGCGTTCGGTCAGCACGGCGGCGCCGTCGGCGGCGATCCGGTGGATCTTCACCTCGAATCCGGCCTTGCCCTGCATCGAGCGGAACAGCTTCATCGCACGTTGGCGTCCGTAGATGGTCGGAAGGCCCACGTTCTGGTAGACGAGGTTCTGCGCCAGCGCGTTCTCGGCGGTGTCGAAGTCCTGCTCCTGCAGCGCGTTGAGGAACGTTTCGACCGTGCCGGTCTGGGTCGTCGCTGCGGCGGTGGATTGGTCAGACATGCCCAAAGCCTAGTGGGCACAGCTATGGCAAGGTAGGCCGGTGCGCGTAGCTGTCGTCGCCGGACCCGATCCCGGACATGCCTTCCCGGCCCTTGCGTTGTGCCTGAAGTTCCTGGCCGCCGGGGATGTCCCGACGCTGCTGACCGGGGTGGAATGGCTCGATACCGCACGGGCCGCCGGTGTCGACGCCGTCGAACTCGCCGGCCTCGATCCGACCGACTCCGACGACGATGCCGACGCCGGGGCCAAGATCCATCAGCGTGCCGGGCGCATGGCGCAACTCAACGTGCCCGGACTGGACGCGCTGCACCCGGATCTCGTGGTCTCCGACGTGATCACCGCCTGTGGCGGACTGGCCGCCGAACTGCTCGGGTTGCCATGGGTCGAGCTCAGTCCGCACCCGCTGTACCTGCCGTCGAAGGGGCTGCCGCCGGTCGGCAGCGGATTCGCCCCCGGCACCGGGGTCCGGGGCCGGCTGCGCGACACCGTCATGCGCGCCCTGACCGCGAGGTCACTGCGGGCCGGCCTCGTGGAGCGGACCGCCGTGCGGGCCGAGATCGGCCTGCCCGCGCAGGACCCCGGCCCGTTGCGCCGGTTGATCGCCACGCTGCCGGCATTGGAGGTGCCCCGTCCGGATTGGCCGGCCGAGGCAGTGGTGGTGGGTCCGCTGCATTTCGAGCCGACCGATGCGGTGCTGACAGTGCCGCCGGGTTCGGGCCCGGTCGTGATGGTGGCGCCGTCCACCGCGACCACCGGGACGCAGGGGATGGCCGAACTTGTCCTGGAGTCACTGCGCCCGGGCGAGACGCTGCCCGACGGTGCCCGCGTGGTGGTGTCGCGACTGGGCGGGGCCGACGTCGAGGTACCGCCGTGGGCGGCGGTGGGGCTCGGCCGCCAGGACGAGTTGTTGTCACACGCCGATCTGGTGATCTGCGGCGGTGGACACGGCCTGGTGTCCAAGGCGCTGCTGGCCGGCGTGCCGATGGTGGTGGTGCCGGGTGGCGGTGATCAGTGGGAGATCGCCAATCGCGTTGTGCGCCAAGGTAGTGCGCAGTTGGTGCGACCGCTGTCCGGAGAGGCGCTGACCGCCGCGGTCGGCACCGTGCTCGGGTCTTCCACCTACCGTGCGGCCGCGAAGCGCGCCGGAGCCTCGCTGGCCGAGGTGGCAGATCCGGTACGGGTGTGCCATGACGCCCTCGCAGGAACTGGGTAGGTTGGGCCGGTGCGGCTGACGGAATTCAATGAGCTCGTAGACGGCCAGTTCGGCGCGATGCGGGGTCGTTCGCTGCTCGTCGACCACGTGCTCACTGCTCTTGACGGCCGCACGGCCGCGCAGGCCATCGAGGACGGGGTGGAGCCGCGCAGCGTGTGGCGGGCGCTATGCGCGGACTTCGACGTCCCGCGCGAATCGTGGTGAATCTGCGATGAGCCGACCGGCTTCCCCTATGTGAAATTTCGGCGTATACCGGACTTATGGGTCTCGGTGACCATCCGATGCGGACACCTCTCTACGGTGTTCTGCTTGTGATCGCAGCAGTGCTGCTGTGTTGGTTGGTCGCGTCAACTCTGGCTGGATGGCAGGCCGCCATCGGGTATTTCCTGGCCATCGCGGTTGGCGCATTCGGATTCGTCATGACGCTGCGGGATCTCGACAACTTTCCCAACTGGCGTCGCTGACCTCGTAAGCGCTAATGCCGCAGCAGCAGCTGCGCGGTTTCCCTGTGCAGTCTGCCGAAGTTGTAGTACGCCGCGCAGGCCCCCTCGGGGGACACCATGCAGGTGCCGATCGGAGTTTCTGGTGTACACGCCGTCCCGAACACCTTGCACTCCCACGGTTTGATGACGCCCTTGAGCACCTCGCCGCATTGGCAGGCCTTGGGATCGGCGACCCGTATGCCGGGCATCTCGAAGATCAGCTCGGCGTCGTAGGCGGCATAGTCGGGGTGGATTTTGAGCGCACTCTGCGAGATGAAGCCGAGTCCACGCCATTCGAAGTGCGGCCGCAGTTCGAAGGTCTCCGCCATCAGTTTCAGCGCAGCGGTATTGCCTTCCGGACGGACCACCCGGGTGTACTGGTTCTCCACCTCGCAGCGGCCGTCGCGGATCTGGCGCAACAGCATGTGGACCGAGGCCAGGATGTCGAGCGGTTCGAAGCCGGCCACCACGATCGGTTTCCGGTAGACGGCGGGGACGAACCGGTAGGGCCGTAGACCCACCACGGTCGAGACGTGCCCGGGTCCCAGGAATCCCGATAGTCGCAGGTCAGGAGACTCCAAGATGGCTTTGATCGGCGGGACGATGGTGACGTGGTTGCAGAACACGCTGAAGTTGTCGACGCCGAGCGCGCGGGCACGCACCAGGGTGACGGCGGTCGACGGCGCTGTCGTCTCGAACCCGACCGCGAAGAACACCACGTGGCGTTCGGGGTTATCGCGCGCGATCTTGAGGGCGTCGAGTGGTGAGTAGACGAACCGGATGTCGGCACCGCGGGCTTTGGCTTCGATCAGATTGCCGCGGGACCCGGGCACCCGCATCATGTCGCCGAAGGTCGTGAAGATGACGCCGGGCTGTTCGGCGAGCCACATCGCATCGTCGACCCGGCCCATCGGGATCACGCACACCGGACATCCGGGGCCGTGAACCAGCTCGATCGACTCCGGGAGCAGATGCTCGATCCCGTGCCGGTAGATGGTGTGGGTGTGGCCGCCGCAGACCTCCATGAATTTGAACTCGTCACCGGCGGCAAGCTCGGTGATGGCTTTCACCAGGGCGCGGGCTGCTGCCGGGTCCCGGAACTCGTCGACGAACTTCATGTGGACACCCCTTTTGCCTTCATGCGATTTCGGAGGAATTGAAGGCGTCGATCTCCGTCGTGTAGTCGGCACCCATCTTCTGCACCTGGTCGAGCGTCAGCGTCGCCTCGCGCTCGTCGATCTTGGCCATCGCGAATCCGACATGCACCAGAACCCAGTCGCCGACCCGCAGATTGTCGTCGGCGAGAAGTCGCACGCTGATGACCCGGCGTACCCCGTTGACGTCGACCTTGGCGAGATGGGCCTCGGCGTCGACGATGTCGACCACCTGGCCGGGAATGCCCAGACACATGAGACGTCTCCTTTCACCTAGCAGATCCGGGGCAGCGGATCGCCGACGAGCATGTCGACGATCCGGCTGCCGCCGAAGGCGGTACGCAGCGCGACGATCCCGGGCGGCTCGGCGACGATCTCGCCGACCACCGTGGCTCGGGCGCCCAACGGATGTTCATGCAGTGCGGCGACGGCGGCGTCCGCCTCGTCGGCGGCGACGATCGCGAGGAACTTCCCTTCGTTCGCGACGTAGAGAGGGTCGATACCCAGTAGGTCGCAGGCACCCGCAACCTGTGGCTCGATGGGGATGCGGTCCTCGTCGAGGATCACCGCGAACGGCGAGTCCTTGGCCAGTTCGTTGCACACCGTGCCGACACCGCCACGGGTGGCGTCGCGCATCCATCGGGTGGCCGGTGCGGCAGCCAGCAGAATCTCCACGAGTTCGTGCAGAGGTGCGGTGTCGGAGGCGATGTCGGCGTCGATGGCAAGATCGCCACGGGCCAGCATGACCGCCATTCCGTGGTCGCCGATCGTGCCCGACAGCAGTATCCGGTCCCCGGTGCGGACGTTCTCGCGTGACAAGCGCCGGCCCGCGGGCACCACTCCGATACCGGCGGTGCAGATGTACATGCCGTCGGCGGCGCCCTTGCCGACGACTTTCGTGTCGCCCGTGACGATCTCGACTCCGGCCCGCGCGGCCGCCTCGCTCATGTCGGCGACGATCTCCCGTAGCTCGGCGATCGGAAAGCCCTCCTCGATGACGAAACCCGCCGACAGCCACTGCGGACGCGCCCCAGTGACCGCCAGGTCGTTGATGGTTCCGTGGACCGCGACGTGCCCGATCGAACCGCCCGGGAAGCGATGTGGTGCAACCACATACGAATCGGTGGAGAACGCCAAGGTGTCACCGGACGGGGTGCGAAGCACTGCCGCGTCCCCGAGTTGCTCGAGTTCAGGGTTGCGGAACGCTTCGACGAAGACCGCGTCGACCAGTGCGGCCGAGGATTTCCCACCGGCGCCGTGCGCCAGCGTCACGACCTCATCGATGAGTCGTGGGCGTCGCTGCCGGAATTTCTCGATGCGCTCGAGCACGCGGTCCTCGCGTTGGGCTGCGGTCGAGGTACTCATGATGCGTACGCCCGCGACATCCGGGCCTGTACCACCGACCACAGCCGGTAACCCAGCACCGCGTGGCTCTCCTGGATGCGATGAATGCTCTGGCTGTGCACGGTGAAACAGAAGTCCAGATCACCGGATTCGCCGGACACGATGGCCATCCGTCCGCCGTCGTGCCCCGAGAAGCCGATGGTGAGCACACCGCGCTGCTTGGCCTCGGTGATCGCCGTCATGAGGTCTTCGGAGTTGCCCGATGTCGAGAGTGCGATGGCGATATCGCGATCACGGGCGTGGGCGATGATCTGGCGTTTGAAGATCAGGTCGAAACCCACGTCGTTGCCCAGCGCGGTGACCACTGCCTCGTCGGCGGCCAGGGACCAGGCCGCCACCGGCCTGCCCACCGCAGGCCGGCTGAACAGGGAGGCCAGTGTGGCCGCATCGGTGGAGCTGCCACCGTTTCCCAGCGTGTACAGGCGCCCCCCGCGCAGGAACCGGTCGGCCATCGCGGTCCCCGCCGCGTTCAGACCCGGGGCATACTCCTGTAGTGAGTCCTGTTGCAGCCGGGCGCTTTCGGCGGCCTTGCTGCGCGCCGAGGCGGCCAGGTCGTCGAGCAGCGCTCGGACATCGGTCTCTTCGGATTCGATGAACGGGTAGAGGAATCCGGTGCTCTCAGTTTCGGACTCAGCCACGGGTCCAGGTCCGGTGATGTTCTGGGTCATGGTTTCACCTACCTTCCGTCATCAGTGCGATCGCGGTACCTGCATGCACCAGGACCAGGTCGTTGACGGCGATCCGATCGAGCATGGCACTTTCCACCCATTCCTCTCCGGCTGCGCTACGGACCAGGGCCCGCCCACCCGCTTCGGCGGGTGCGATCACCACTTCGGCCGGCCGGCCTTCGTCGCCACACGTGACGCAGGCCGGCCCGGCATCTTCGGGCTGGGTTGTCAGCAGGCCGGGATGTTCGAAGCACACATGGGTGAGCTCCCACAACAGGTGGTAGATCAGAACGAACCGGCCGGTGGCCGGGACCATCGGGTCGTCCGAGTCGACCCACAGGATGTGGTGGGCCGCGCCGGCCGGCGGCCGGGGACCGCAGCCGATCCACAACGTCGTGACGCCCCATGCGGCGGCGCGCCGCATGGCGTCGACCGCTGCCGGCTGGTCGGCCGAGGCCACGGCCATGAGCAGGTCTCCGGGCTGACTGGCCACCCTGGCCTGGGCCACCGGATCCGGCTCGACGAGCGCGACCGAGGGCAGCGCGCGCTTGCCGACGATGACCGGATGGACGAACTCGACGGCGACGTGATGGGCGTGCGGGTCCCATTGGGGCGCAATCACCCAAAGGGTTGCACCGTCGTGGAACTTGCGGGCAGCGTCCAGCGCTGCCGTGGCCAGATCGGCGGCCAGGTCCGGGTTCACGAAGGGGCTCGCCGCCCCGGTGGGGGTGGGTGTAGTGACGGTCGTACTCATGGCCGACCTCCTGTGTTCACCAGGTCTAGGGTGGCGTGGGTGGCAGCTGCCAGCGCCGAGGTCTCGTCGGGCGTGAGCGTGTCGCACACCCAATCCCAGTGCGCGGACACGGTGTCGCCGGGGGTAGGCAGGGTCGTCAGGGACTGCCCGTCGCGGCTCCACCGGACCCGTTCGGTGGTGGGCTCGCCGATCGCGAGGCGGCTGCCGGCCAGTACCAGCGGGCAGGATTCGACGACCACGTGCTCGTCCTCGACGGCTGTGACCGTGCCCCAACGGATCCGGCAGTTCTGCAGCACCTGCAGGGCGGTGCCCGGGTCCCGGTCCAAGAACCGGATCCAGGGGTAGACCACGAACACGTGGAAGCTGTGGTGCGCCCGCACGGCGCCGGCAGCGGTCACGGTGTCCAGCCCTCCGGTCACCTGACCCTGGAACGCCGCTCGCAGCTGGGTCAGCAGCACAATCGGATCCACCCGCTCCAGGAGAGGCCCGCCGACCCAGTAGCTGCGGACCACCTCGGCATCCAGCGGGTCGATGCCGGTTGCCTCGGCGATGGAATGCAGATAGGGCCACGCGCCGTCGAATTCCCGTGCACGTGAGGAGAGCTCGGCCGGATTGTCACCGGGAATGACTGCGTGATCCGACGGACCGCAGTACCCGAGTTCGTTGGGCGGGAAGGCATATCGGGCGAACAGCCGGTATCCAGCGGGCAGGTTCTGTGTCGGTGGCGCGGTCATCGGAGTCACCCCGCATTCCCGACCAGCAGCTGGCCCAGTGCGATACCGCCGTCATTGGGCGGCACCCGGTGGTGGGTGATCACCCGAAAGCCCTGTTGACGCAGTCCGGCCACGGTCAAGCGCAGCAGCAGGACGTTCTGGAACACCCCGCCGGACAACGCCACCGGCTGCCCCGCGCAGCCGTTCGCATCCACCAATTCGAGCGACAGCTCGACGATGAGCTCGGCGACCGCGCGGTGGAATCGAGCACCGATCACCGCCGGTGTCACACCGGCGCGCAGATCGTCGGTGATCGACGCGAGGATGGGGGCCGGGTCGATGGTGACGGGTGCCGCGCGAGTGTTCAGTTCGAACGCATACCGGCGAGAGCCCGCCGCAGTGTCACGTGAGATCCCCTCCAGCTCGATGGCGGCCTGGGCCTCGTAGGCCACCGCCTGCCGGACCCCGATCAATGCCGACACCGCGTCGAACAACCGGCCCATACTCGACGTCGGAACGCAGCCGGCGCCGGTCGTCAGTTGCCGCGCCAGGGCCCGGCGTTCGTCATCGGAACACGCGTGGACCGGTGGCAGGTCGGCGTCCCATGGCAGCCCGGCCGCCCACAGGTGTGAGAGCGCCATCCGGTAGGGGCGCAGCACGCTCACGTCGCCGCCGGCCAGCGGCACCTGGGTGAGGTGGGCAACCCGTCGAAAGCCCTTGTAGTCGGCGATCAGCACCTCACCACCCCACACCGTGCCGTCGGGGCCGTATCCGGTTCCGTCGAAAGCGAATCCGAGCACCTGGTGGGTTCCGTCCAGGCCGTGTTCGGCCATCACCGCGGCGATATGGGCGTGGTGATGGTGAACCGTGCGTACCGGGTGTCGCCGGGCATTGCGATGTGCCCAGTCGCTGGTCCGGTACCCCGGATGTGCGTCGCAGACCAGGGTTTCGGGTTCGACGCCGGTCAGCGCCTCCAGGTGACCGACTGCAGGCTCGAACGCCGACAGCGTGGCCAGGCTGTCCATGTCGCCGATGTAGGCGCTCAGCCAGGCGTACTCACCCTCGGCCACGGCGAAAGTGTTCTTGAGATCGGCGCCTACCGCCAGGGTCGGCGGCACCGAGACCGGTAGGGCGACGGGCAGCGGTGCGTATCCCCGGGATCTGCGGATGGCCAACTCCTCGCCGTCGGCGACCCGCACCACCGAATCGTCACAGGGCACCAGGATCTCGCGGTCGTGCATCAGCCATCCGTCGGCGATCTGTGACAGCCGATGCAGCGCTTCATCGTCGGAGAAGCAGATCGGCTCGCCACTGAGGTTGCCCGACGTCATCACCAAGACCCTGGGGCCGGGCGCGTCACCGGGTAGCCCGAACAGCAGGGTGTGCAGCGGCGTGTAGGCGAGCAGGATGCCCAAGTCAGGGTTGCGTGGTGCGACCGCTTCGGTGACCCGGGCTCCGGGCGACCGGGGCAGGAGCACGATCGGCCGCTGCGGTCCGCACAGTACGCGCGACGCCGTGCCATCGAACTCGGCGATCTCACGCGCGGTGAGCAGATCGGGAACCATCACCGCGAACGGCTTGTCTCCTCGGTGTTTACGGCGACGAAGCTCCGTGACCGCGGCGGTGTTCCCAGCGTCGCAGGCAAGGTGGTAACCGCCGATGCCTTTGACCGCGACGATTGCTCCGCTTGCCAGCAGGCGCCTGGCTCGCTGCAGCCCGGCCTCGCCGTTGAGCGAACCGGAGGCGTCCTGCCAACGCAGCGTCGGGCCACACCGCGGGCAGCACACGGGCTGCGCGTGGAAACGCCGGTCGGCCGGGTCGGCGTACTCTCGCGCGCATTCGGCGCACATCGGGAAACTCGCCATCGTGGTGGCGTCGCGGTCGTAGGGCAAAGAGGAGATGATGGTGAACCGGGGCCCGCAATTGGTGCAGTTGATGAACGCGTGACGGTACCGTCGGCTCGACGGATCTCGTTGCTCAGCAGTGCATTCCGGGCACATCGCGACGTCAGGGGAGGCCAGGGTGCGGCCACCGCCGGCCCTGGAGGTGTCGGCGATCGAGAATCCGGTGCCGCCGGAGACCGGCACGGGCTGTGTGTCGACCGATTCGATGACCGCCAACGGGGGAGGGGCGCTGCGCAGCCGGTGCAGAAATGTGTCGAGGGCGCCGGGTTCGCCTTCGACCTCGATCACGGCGCCGGAACTGTCGTTGCGCACGCAGCCGGTCAACCCGAGGGCGGCCGCGGTGGTGTAGACGAACGGCCGGAACCCCACGCCCTGAACGACTCCGTGCACGCCGATCCGCAGCCGGCGCCGCGCGGTCATGATGGCGCCTCGGTCTCGGGGCCCCGGCCCAGTAGTTCCAGGCCCTGCATCGCGGCCTCGGCGCCGGCGTGGTCGGTTTTCTCGACCGCGAAGCCCATGTGGATGATCACCCAGTCGCCGGGCGAGAAGGTGGCGTCGGGCAGCATGCCGACGTTGACCTTGCGGTGCTCGCCCGCGACGTCGACGAGCGCCAGCTGGTCGCCGTATCCCGGCAGCATCCGGACCACCTGTCCCGGGATTCCCAGGCACATGACTCAACCCTCCGTAACCGGGTTCGACAGCCGGGCCACGGCAGCTCCCACCGCAGCCACGGCATATGGAACGGCTGCCGCGACGGGCTCGGAGAGCCCGATACCGTCAGCCACAGTGGACACCTCGCAGCCGATGACAACGGTGAAGGGCGGCCTACCGCCTAACGCCCGCAAGCTGGCGAACACCGCCGCCGGATCCATCGCGTGTGCATCCAGACCCGTAGCGCTCGACTGGCTTTCACGATCGGCTTCGAACACGTGCAATTCGCCGGGCAGGCCCCGGCAGGGCAACGCGTCGACAAGGACAAGGGAATCCCAGCCGTCGAGCAGATCGTAGGCCAGATGCACGCCTCGAATTCCATAGTCGCAGAACCGGACATCGGGGCCCGCGAGGCTCGGCGGCACACGCCGCAGCACCTCGGGACCGAATCCGTCGTCACCGAGAAAGATATTGCCGATGCCGGCTACCAGAACAGAAGACGTGATCGCACCCGCTACATCCGTCGCATCTTCAGGTAGCGCCGGGCGTCGGGGATCGACCGAACCCCGACCAGTACCCCGGCGACCACGACCGCCCCGACCGCGATGACGGCTATCCAACCCACGACTTCCATCTCGAACTCCTCTCACTGTTGCAATGGCTCGACTTCGTCAGGTGCGAAGTACAGATAGCGGCCGTACCACTCGTGCAGATCGGCAGCCGGATCGTCATCGATGACGACACCGACGTGTCGTTCGCCCTCGACGTCCTCGTGGACCGAGGCCACCCGTGCGACGCGGTCGGCGAAGAAGAGGTCCTGAGCGTCGGCACGGCGCGACGGGTGCAACCGCACCCGGCTGCCGCGGCTAACCCGCACCCCGTTGATCAGGACCGCATCGACGGCTGGATCAACGGCGTTGTCGGCCAGGGGATCCCACCAGTCGATACCGTCGGGGAGCTCCGGGATCAGGCTGGGCCATTCGGTCCTACCGTGTGGATCTCGCAGTACACCGTGCAGATTGAGCATCGTCTCAGGCGACATTGAGTCACAGCGGTCGATGATCGCCGCCGCCATCGGGTCAGTGCACCGGGCGAGCGCTTTCTCCTCGTCGGTCATCGTCATGATCCTCAGGGTCAGGATCTCGTCGATCTCGGTCGAGTCGTACATGGCGCCTTCGCTTTGCTCGGCGATCTCGGGATGGTCGTAGAGGATGATCGGTGAGATCAGCATCAGGCCGTGCTCGCCGGGCGGCCCGGCCAGCACCGGGAAACACCGATGCCGCGTGCAGCGTGACACCGCCGCGACAGCGGATTCGTCCGGCTCCAGGAGCGAGACGAACTCCCCGTCGGTGACCTCGGTGAGGAGGTGAGTGCCGATAAACGACAACGCAACGGCATCGTCTTTGTCGACGGCGGGTTGGGCACAATTGCGTACTGCCACCGTCAACCGCACCAGACCGTCGTCGGGTTCCGCAGCAATTGTCAGCTCGCCGCGCAGGTCCCGCCGTGAACGAACGAGCCGGCCGCCTTCGACGCTTTCGATGTCGGTGCCTGCCGGGACGCCAATGGGATGTGTCTGCGGTGTCATCACGTCGGCGGTATCGAACGGGCCGAAGGCGATGTGGTGTTCCACGGCCTCGTCCCAACTCAGCCAGGACCGTGTACCGGCCGTGAATGCACCGACGGGCTCAAAGGTGTCGTCATCGCGGCGACGTTCGGCGGATCGGTGCTGCAGCTGCAGAAACCGGACGAGGATTGTGATCTGAGGGCGGTCCTGCGCACGCACCACAAGCTGCGCCGACATGGAGCTGTCCTCTCCGATTCCGGCGCGCTCGGCGCCGGTCGGGCCCAGCACTCCGAACTGCCAGCGGCACTGGTTCTTGGCTGAGTTGGCTCGGTACGGGTAGAGCAGATAGCCCTCGTAGAGCACAGCGTCGGCGACCGCGAGGGCTCGTTCCCAGCGGCCGCTCATGGCACTTCCTCGCGTGACATCAGCGAGGCGATCGCCTCGTCGTAGGACAACAACGCGCGCTGCGTCTTGTAGGCGGTGAGTTGGTCGAGGGTGTCGCGTCGCAGCCGTAACCAACCGGTGTTCGGGAAGTGTTGCGCCATAAGGTTCTGCCACACCGAGACCGGCAGCTCGAAATGGTCCTCGCGATCCCAGGGCACCTGCTGTACAGCGAAGCCTCGAGTGCCTCGGGTGAAAACGGTTCCGCTGAACAGGAACTGAAGCGGCACCGTCCCGTCGCGAAGCGCGTGCAGATACTTCGAGGCCGCAACTTCGAAGTCGTACGTGCAATCCAGCGCGAGGTCCACCTGGGTGGTGTCGACGAATCCGGGCACCATCGCGGCGCCGTGCTGCCAGAGAAAAGTGCGTTGCGTCGAGCTCCAACGTTCCCGTGGCCCGAAAAGGTCCAGCAGTCCGGCCGCTTCCGGATCGGTGTAGTCGCGCCGCAGCGGTTCGATGCGGACCTGGCAGCGCAGCGCGATAGCGTGTACCGGATCGTGACCGATGGCGGCCACCCCGATGCGAGCGGTCAGGATCGGGGTCACCGCATACGGTTCCGGTGTGATCTCCAAGACGGCGAAGGTGAGTACGGTCGCCGGTGCGGGGTCGGGGCTGGTCATCGCGTCACCACTGAGCTGCGGTCTTCGAGGGTGCCGAAGAATTCGTCGACGTAGTTGCGCACATCCTGGCCGCCGTCGAATCCGCGCCACAACATCCTTAGCCGTCCGACGAACTCGTAACAGGCGTCGATGGGCACCAAATGGCATACCGGCGGCTGGGTTTCGTCGTCAGGTATCAGGACGATCAATGCCTCGGTGTCCTCGGCCAGCAGATCCACCCTCGGCTCGGCGGCCCTGACGGCTTCCCAGGTGCCCAGGTCGAGCTCGGATTCGGTCGCGCCGGCGGGACCGGGATAGAACGCCACCATGCGGTTCAGCGCGGAGTTCAGGAAGAAGAATGCGAGGCCGACCGGAATCTGGAGCGACTCCCATTCACGCCTGCCCAGAGCGAGGTCGGGGAACATCACATAGCGGTCGGGGACGGCGCGGTAACGCAGCCCGGCGTTGCTGTCGGTGAACAGCAGATAACAGCCGCGGCACACGCACATCAGCTGGCGACCATCGACATTCACCACATGCTGGTGTCGGTCGGCGATTGGCTCCGAGCACATTTCACACTGCTCACCGACCGGCTCGGGCATGTCCCGGCTGGCGCGGATACGGGCGATGACGTCCAACGGACCGGTCACGACGCGAACTCCTCGGCGAGCGCCATCGAGGGCACCCCGTCACGCACCAGGACCGGGATCGGCTCGAGGTGCCCGCCACCCGGGTCGGGCGTACCGGCACCCGCGTGGACGACATCGAAATCGGTGCCGCACTGCGGGCAGCGCAGGACCGCCCCGGCCAGCGTCGCCCCCGTGAACGGGTGGGCGCAGTTCGCGCATTGATCGCGGTAGGCAAAGAACTCGTCACCGATCCGACAGGCCACCACGTCGGTACCCGCGACAGCGAAACCGCCGACCTCCCCAGGTGCAAGCTCTGCCAGCGCCGCGACCGGCTGCCAGGACGCGTGCCGGTGTCCGTTGGTTCGTACCCGGGTCAGCAGCGACTGTGCGGGTATCACATTCGGCGTCGAGTCGGTGGGGGCGGTGACCACTTCGATCGAGGAGATTTCCGGTGCGGCGGCCCGGACCGCATCTTCGATCGCCAGCTCCAGGGTCACGGCGGAGGACGGGCAGCTCTTGCAACTACCGGCGAAACTCAGCCGGACCACCGCACCGTCGACCTCGAGCAGGTGGACGTCACCGCCGTGGGAACCGAGGTAGGGCCGCACCCCGTCAAGAGCGTCGGCGATGCGCCGCTCGACCGGATGCGGATGCAATCCATGCACCAACAGCAGGCTGGCGACCAGATCGTCGGCGGCGAACGCCTCCGCCAGGCCGGGATCGGCGGCGGCTGCGGTGCGCAACATCCGGTCCAGACCGGCACCGTAGAGATCGGTGACCTCGCGGACCAGCTGCTCGGCCCGATTGCGCGCGACAGAGCCGCCGGCCGCACTGGCGTCGAGCAGGGTCTGTATCCGTTCGCCCGCCACGCGCCATCGTGTGTCGTCTTCGGGGTAGTCCGGGACTGGCGATGCGGCGGGCGGCATATGTCATTCCCCAGTCGCGGATTGAGTGGGGGAGTGCAGCAGCTCCAATGTCTTCCCGTCGCCCAGGTACATGTGCACGCCGCACGGTAGACAGGGGTCGAAACTGCGCACCGTGCGCATGATGTCGATGCCCTTGAAGTGCTCCCGGTCGTTCTCCTCGAAGATCGGCTGGCCCTGCACCGCATCTTCGTAAGGCCCCGGGGTGCCATAGCTGTCGCGCGGACTGGCGTTCCACGGTGTCGGTGGATACGGGTGGTAGTTGGCGATCTTGCCGTCACGAATGACCATGTGGTGGCTGAGCACGCCGCGCACAGCTTCGGTGAACCCGCAGCCGATGCCCTCGTCGGGCACCTCGAACTTCTCCCAGGTCTTGGTGCGGCCGGCGCGGATCTCGGTGAGAGCCTGCTCGGCGAAGTGCAATGCGCAGGCGGCGGCGTAAGCCTGGAAGTACGTGCGGGCGCGATTGCGTTCGATGGTGTTGCTGCCCTTGTCAGGGATCTTCCACTCGAACTCGACCGGCCCCTTCAGGGCGGTCTTCGGCAGATTGATCTGCACACTGCTGCCGGTCGCCTTGACGTAGCCGATGTCGACGAGGCCTGCCAGAGCGGTGGACCACAGCCGGGCAAGCGGACCGCCACCTGTGTCGAGGGCCAGGTTGTCCTTGCCGTCGTACCAGCGCGGCGACATCACCCAGCTGTACTTGTCTTCCATGTCGCGCTTCTGCGGGTGGGGGTTGGTGTGCTGGTTCCACGGGTGGCGGCGATCGATCGGATTGCCGAGCGGATCGGTCTTGACGAACGTCTCCTGATCGGTCCAGTCATCGTAATACGAACTCCCCAAAAGGATTCGGATGCCAAGGTTGATATCGACCAGAGAATGGGTGATGAGTTTCCCGTCGACCACTACGCCGGGCGTGACGAACATGGCGTCACCCCAACGCTCCATGTCCTCGTAGGCGAAGTTGCACACCTCCGGGTCCTGGAATGAACCCCAGCAGCCCAGCAAGGTGCGCCGCAGGCCCACCTTGTCGTACCCGGGCAGTGCCTCGTAGAAGAAGTCGAACAGGTCGTCGTGCATCGGAACGACCTTCTTCATGAACTCGACGTACCGCATGAGCCGGGTCACGTAGTCGGTCATCAGCTGCACGGTGGCCGTGGTACCGATCCCGCCCGGGTAGAGCGTGGACGGGTGCACGTGCCGGCCTTCCATCAGGCAGAACATCTCACGAGTCCAGCGACTGACCTGGAGCGCCTCACGGTAGAAATCTCCGGTGAACGGGTTGAGCGCGCGCATGATGTCGGCGATGGTGCGGTACCCGTGCGCGTCTGCGTGCGGTGCCTGGGCGTTCTCGGCCTTGGTCAGCACGCTCGGATTGGTCTCGGACACCATCTTCTCGCAGTAGTCCACGCCGACCAGATTCTCCTGGAAGATGTTGTGATCGAACATGTATTCCGCGGCTTCGCCGAGATTGACCAGCCACTCACCGAGATGTGGCGGCTTGACTCCGTAGGCCATGTTCTGGCAGTAGCACGAGCAGGTGGCGTGGTTGTCACCACAGATGCCGCAGATACGGCTGGTGATGAAGTGCGCGTCGCGGGGATCCTTGCCCTTCATGAAGATCGAGTAGCCGCGGAAGATCGATGACGTGCTGTGACACTCGACGACCTCCCGGTTCTCGAAGTCGATCTTGGTGTAGATGCCGAGGCTGCCGACAATGCGGGTGATCGGATCCCACGCCATTTCCACCAGTTGACCCGGCTCGCGTTTGACCTGGGACGGCTCGGGGACGATGGTTGTCATCGAACTTCTTCTTCCGTATGAATCACTGCAGGGCAATCAATTTCGACGACATGGCGTCGGCAGGCATGGTGACCGCCTACGGGTGTCGGACCACCCGTCCGGCTACCAGGTGCGGGCGGCTCCGGTCTCGAGCTTGGTGCCGCGATGGCGCCACTTGGGCTCTTTGTCGACGGTTCGGCCCGTCACACTGCGCAGGTTGCGAATCACCGAGCCGTACAAACCGGATGCCGTCGTCGAGACTTTGCCGCCGGGCGGCTCGTCCATGAACGGCATGAACTTGTCCGGGAATCCCGGCATCGTGCACCCGATGCAGATGCCACCGACGTTGGGACAACCGCCGATCCCATTGATCCAGCCGCGCTTGGGAACGTTGCATTTGACTACCGGTCCCCAACAGCCCAGTTTCACAATGCATTTCGGCGATCCGTACTCAGTGGCGAAATCGCCCTGCTCGTAGTAGCCGGCCCGGTCGCACCCTTCGTGCACCGTGTTGCCGAACAGCCACTTCGGTCGCAGAGCCTCGTCCAATGGGATCATCGGCGCCTGGTCGGTGGCCATGTACAGCAGGTACGTCAGGGTTTCGGACAGGTTGTCGGGCTGGATTGGGCATCCCGGGACACACACGATCGGAATCCCGGCTTTGCTCTTCCAATCCCAGCCGAGATAGTCGGGTACGCCCATGGCGCCGGTCGGATTGCCGGCCATCGCGTGGATTCCGCCGTAGGTGGCGCAGGTACCCACCGCCACCACGGCTGTGGCTTTGGGCGTCAACCGATCGAGCCACTCGCTGGTGGTCATAGGCTGGTTGGTCGCCGGATCATTGCCGAACCCACACCAGTAGCCTTCGCTCTTGAGTTCCTCGTTCGGGATCGATCCTTCGACGACCAGGACGAAAGGATCCAGTTCGCCGCGTTCGGCTTTGAAGAACCAGGCGAGAAAATCGTCGGCACCTCCACTTGGCCCGCATTCGAAATCGATGAGGGGCCAATGGACAGCGATCTTGGGCAGGCCGGGGAGTGCCCCAAGGGCAATTTCCTCGATGCTCGGTTGGGTGGCCGCAGTCAACGCCACCGAATCGCCATCACAACTCAGACCGGCATTGATCCACAGCACGTGGATCAGTACCTCTTCCGCTTTGACTGCTGCCTCGGTTGGCATACGTCACAGCTTTCCGGGGCCCGGGCTGAGAGCCCCAACGTCTCGTGTTCAGACGCGTGCGCCGGCCTATTTCCAGCGCTGGTTTTCGGTTTACTCCCGGGTGTTATGTCTTGTCAACGAGAAAGGAGGAGTTCGCTATATTGCCGACCTCCGTGCGGATCCAGTCAAACCATGCTTCGACGCCATCTCCCCGCGTCGCGGAGACGGGCAATACTCGGGCATCGGGGTTCACCGACCGCACGTTGGCCAGAAATGTTTCAAGATCAAAGGTCACATAGGGAACAAGATCGACCTTGTTGACCACGACCAGCCCTGCCGCAGCAAACATGTGTGGGTACTTCAGGGGTTTGTCCTGGCCCTCGGTCACCGATATCACGACGACTTTGCTGTGCTCGCCGAGGTCGAAGAGCGCGGGGCACACGAGATTGCCCACGTTTTCGATCAGTAGCAGCGACTCCGCCTCGGGATCCAGCGCGTGAAGTGCGCGATGGATCATGTCGGCGTCGAGGTGGCAGCCCGCACCGGTGTTGATCTGGACCGCGCGTGCTCCCGCCGCCCGTATTCGCTCGGCGTCGAGCATGGTTTCCTGGTCGCCCTCGATGACGGCGACCGGGCGAATGCTGCCGAGCTCTCGGATGGTGCGTTCGAGCAGCGTCGTCTTCCCCGCGCCGGGTGAACTGGTCACGTTGAGGGCCAGGATGGCCCGCTCCGCCAGCCACGTGCGGTTGTGCTCAGCGATGAGGTCGTTCTTCGCCAGCACCTTCTGCTCCAGGGGGATGGTCTCGGTATGCACGGTTTCGGTATGCACATGGGGGTGGTCGTGGGGGTGGGCATGATCGTGCGGGTGGTCGTGCTGCCCGACGCCGGCCAGGGTGATCACCGCTGAGTCTTTGCCGCATCCGCATGTTGCGCACATATCAGCTCACTTCCATCGACAAAATCTTCAGTTCCCGCCCTGCGAGCACCTCGACGTCGGCACTCCCGCAGGGGCACAACAGGATCAGGTCGTGCAGCTCGAACTCATCGGCGCAGGTGCGGCAACGGGCGATACCGGGATGCACGTTGAGCTCGAGCTGCGCACCGGCGGCCGCGGTGCCTTCGGTCGCCAATTCGAAGCAGAACTGCATCGAGTCGGGTACCACGGCGCAAAGTGCGCCGATCTCCAGCTTCACGCTGTGCACACGCCGACCTGCGGCGTGCTCGCACACCGCGTCGACAACACTCTGGGTGATCGCCATTTCGTGCATCTCTGCCCCGTTTTCCGGGCTGGATGATCCCACGATAGGCCCGTCTCGCCGCGGGCACGGCGTGTCCACTTGAATCGAACAGATGTTCGTCTACTCTGGGCGGTGTTCGACCGACTTGTCGGTGGTCTGTTCTAGCGTCACGGCCAACCGATCGGAACACCGGTCAACACGACTACTCGGAGAGGCACCATCATGGCGCAACAGGCCCCTGATCGCGAAAAAGCGCTCGAACTGGCGATGGCCCAGATCGACAAGAACTTCGGTAAAGGCTCGGTGATGCGCCTCGGCGAGGAGGTGCGCCAGCCCATTTCGGTGATCCCCACCGGTTCGATCTCCCTGGACGTGGCCCTCGGCATCGGCGGTCTGCCGCGTGGCCGCGTGGTCGAGATCTACGGCCCGGAATCCTCGGGTAAGACGACGGTGGCCCTGCACGCGGTGGCCAACGCCCAGGCCGCCGGCGGTATCGCGGCGTTCATCGACGCCGAGCACGCCTTGGATCCCGATTACGCCAAGAAGCTCGGTGTGGACACCGATTCACTGCTGGTGAGCCAGCCCGACACCGGTGAGCAGGCGCTGGAGATCGCCGACATGCTGGTGCGCTCGGGCGCCCTGGACATCCTCGTGATCGACTCGGTGGCGGCCCTGGTGCCCCGCGCCGAGATCGAGGGCGAGATGGGTGACAGTCACGTCGGTCTGCAGGCCCGCCTGATGAGCCAGGCGCTGCGCAAGATGACCGGTGCGCTGAACAACTCGGGCACCACCGCGATCTTCATCAACCAGCTTCGTGAGAAGATCGGCGTGATGTTCGGCTCGCCCGAAACCACCACGGGCGGTAAGGCTTTGAAGTTCTACGCCTCGGTCCGTCTGGACGTGCGCCGCATCGAGACGCTCAAGGACGGTACCGACGCGGTCGGTAACCGGACCCGCGTCAAGGTCGTCAAGAACAAGGTCTCGCCGCCGTTCAAGCAGGCTGAGTTCGACATCCTGTACGGCCACGGCATCAGCCGCGAAGGCTCGCTCATCGACATGGGTGTCGAGCACGGCTTCATCCGCAAGTCCGGGTCCTGGTTCACCTATGAGGGCGAGCAGCTGGGTCAGGGCAAGGAGAATGCCCGCAAGTTCCTGCTGGAGAACGGCGAAGTCGCCAACGAGATCGAGAAGAAGATCAAGGAAAAGCTCGGTATCGGTGCTGTGGTGACCGCCGAGGCGAAGGCTGATGACGTCCTTCCCGCCCCGGTTGACTTCTGAGTCGTCGGGTAAGCCCGAGGGGGAGCAGGCTCAGGATCCTCGTAAACGCGAGGAGCAGGCAAAGAACGTCTGCCTGCGCTTGCTCACCGTGCGGGCACGCACCCGCGCCGAGTTGATCGAGCAGCTCACCAAACGGGGCTACGAAGAAGACCTCAGCGCCAAGGTGCTCAACAGGCTGACCGAGGTCGGGCTGATCGATGACGAGGACTTCGCCGAGCAGTGGGTGCGGTCCCGGCACGCCAACTCAGGAAAAGGCAAGCGCGCCTTGGCCGTCGAGCTTCGCAAGAAGGGCGTGGACAAGGAGGTCATCGACGCCGCGCTGGCTGACCTGGATCCGGCGGCCGAACGGCAACGGGCTGAGCAGTTGGTTCGGGACAAGCTGCGTCGCGAGCGGCTCAATGACGATGACGGCGACGTGAAGGTGACGCGTCGGCTCGTCGGCATGTTGGCGCGACGCGGCTACAACCAGTCGATGGCCTTCGATGTCGTCAGTGTCGAGCTCGCCGGCGAGCGGGAGCGCCGCCGGGTATAGCGGCCGCATTGTGCCGCTGTACCCGCATCAGTCCCGCTGGGTGTGCAGCACCTGCGCGCCCGGGGCGCCTTCCTGCTCGACGGCCTCGGCCTCCATGGGCGCAGGGCCGCGATTCGATCGGCGCAGTCGCCGTTCCAGCCAGGTGGCGAACCAGGACAGCGTGAAGTTCACCGTGATCATCAAGACGGCGATCACGATCAGCGCGGGAAGGTAGTTCCCGTATGCCGATCCGATGACGGTGCCCTGGCGGACCATCTCCACGAAGGTGATCTGGTAGCCGATCGCGGTGTCCTTGAGCACCACCACCAGCTGAGACACCAGTACCGGCAGCATGGCGGTGATCGCCTGCGGTAGCAGGATCAACCGCATCGTCTGTCCCCAGGACATGCCGAGTGACGCGGCGGCCTCCCGCTGTCCGCGGGGCAGGGTGTTGATTCCGGCCCGCACGATCTCGGCGATCACGGCACCGTTGTAGAGCGTCAGCCCCGTGATCACACCGGCCAGCGCCAGCTGCTTGGACGGGAACACGTCGTACATCGCGTAGAGGAAATACGCGAAGATCATCATGATCAGCACCGGGACCGCGCGGAAGAACTCCACGATCACCGCACAGACCCAACGGATCGGTGGAATCGGTGTCAACCGGCCCACCCCGAGCAGTACCCCCAGGATCCCCGCCAACACGATGGACACCGCCGCCGCGGTCAGCGTGCCCTGAACCCCGGGCAGGACGTAGGTCCGCCACAGATCGGCCGTCAGGAACGGTTCCCATTTCTGGCTGGTGAGCTGTCCCTTGGCCGACATTCGCGAGATCACGATGCCGAGCACGACTGCAGCGACGACCACGGTCAGCAGGGTGAGAACACCATTGCGGATTCGCGCCCGCGGGCCAGGTGTGTCGAAGAGAACCGATGCGCTGCTCACTGTGTCTGTCCGTTCTTCGCGCAAGCGCTCATCGCGTGTGTCCGTTCTTCGCGCAAGCGCTCATCACCGTGCCACCGCCAGTCGCTTACCCAACCACCCGAACACCAGCCCCAGCGGCAGGGTCAGGATCACGAACCCGGTCGCGAAGATGGCGCCGACGATCAGCAGCGCGGCAGTGCTCTCGATCATTTCCTTCATCAACAGTGCGGCCTCGGCCACCCCGATCGCCGAGGCGATGGTGGTGTTCTTCGCCAGTGCGATCAGCACCGATCCCAGCGGGATGATCACCGCCCGAAATGCCTGGGGCAGCAGGATGATTCGCAGGTTCTGCCCGAAACTCAGGCCCAATGAGCGCGCAGCCTCGGCCTGGCCGAGCGGCACCGTGTTGACCCCGGAGCGCACCGTCTCACACACGAATGACGCGGTGTAGACGGTCAGCCCGAGCACGGCCAGACGAAAATTACTGTCCGCGATCGATGTCGGCGATTGCGGGTCGACGAGCGTGATACCCAGCGTCTGGCCCACGCCGAATGAGCAGAACAGGATGATCAGCGTCAACGGTGTGTTGCGCACGATGTTGACGTATGCGGTGCCGAGCCAGTTCATCACCGGCGTCGGCGCCAGCCGCATCGCGGCCAGCACTGTGCCCAGGATCAGCGCACCGATCGCGGAGTACGCCGTCAGCTGGATCGTGGTCCAGAATGCCGCGAATATCTGATCGCGGTGTGCGTCGAAAATCTCCACGGTCGGAGCGCTGTCTCCGGATCAGCCGCGGTCGACAGCGGGCGGCGCCGGCGTCTGGATCCCGGCCGGTCCGAGATTGCGCTCGAACGCTTCCTTCCAGGCGCCGCTGGACTCCATCTTCTCGATCGCGTCGTTGATCTTCTTGCGCAGTTCGGTGTCGCCCTTCTTCAGGCCGATGCCGTAACGCTCCTCGGAGAACGTGTCACCGACGATCTTGAAGGTGCCCGGGTTCTGCGCGGCGAAGCCGGCCAGGATCACCTCGTCGGTGGTCACCGCGTCGATGATGCCGTTCTTGAGCGCGTCGACGCATGCCGAATAGGTGTCGAACTGCTGCAGCTGCACCTTCGGGTATGTGTTCTTGATGTTCTGCGCCGGGGTTGAACCCGATACTGAGCACAGCTTCTTGTTGTTCTCCAGCGAGGCTGCCCCGGTGATGTCGGTGTTGTCGGCGCGGACCAGCAGGCTCTGCCCGGTCAGCAGGTACGGGCCGGCGAAGTCGACCTTCTCCTTGCGCGCATCGGTGATCGAGTAGGTCCCGACGATGTATTCGACCTGACCGTTCTGGATCAGCGTCTCGCGCTGTGGCGAGGGGGCTTCCTTCCACTCGATCTTGTCCTCGGGGTAGCCGAGTTCCTTGGCCACGTACTTGGCCACGTCGACGTCGAACCCGGACATGGTGCCGTCAGGCTTCTTCTGCCCGAGCCCGGGCTGGTCGTACTTGGTGCCGATGACGATCTTGCTGGAGTCGCCACCGCCACCACATGCGGTCGCGGCGAAGGGGAGGGCGATCGCGAGAGCGAGGGTACCGACCAACTTGAACGGCACGGAGGGCATGTTCGGGTTCCTTTCGGCGGAGCGTCAGTGATGAAGGATCTTGCCGAGAAAATCTTTGGCACGGTCGGATTTAGGGTTGTCGAAGAACTCGGCGGGTGGTGCGTCCTCGACGATGGCGCCGTCGGCCATGAAGACCACGCGGTCAGACGCGCGGCGGGCGAAGCCCATCTCGTGGGTGACCACCACCATCGTCATGCCCTCGCCGGCCAGCGAGGTCATCACGGCCAGGACCTCGTTGATCATCTCGGGATCCAGTGCGCTGGTGGGCTCGTCGAACAGCATGACCTTCGGGTTCATCGCCAACGAGCGCGCGATGGCGACGCGTTGCTGCTGACCGCCCGATAGCTGAGCCGGATACTTGTCGGCCTGGTTGGCCACCCCGACGCGGTCCAGTAGCGCCATCGCGCTCTCGCGGGCCTGCGCCTTGGACTTCCTGCGCACCTTCACCGGGGCGAGCGTGACGTTCTCCAGAATTGTCTTGTGCGCGAACAGGTTGAAGGACTGGAACACCATGCCGACGTCGGAACGCAGTTGGGCCAGTTTTCGGCCCTCGGCCGGCAGCGCCTGACCGTCGATCGCGATGCGGCCGGAGTCGACGGTCTCCAGCCGGTTGATGGCGCGGCACAACGTGGACTTGCCAGAACCCGACGGGCCGAGCACCACCACCACCTGGCCGCGGCCCACATCGAGGTTGATGTCGTTGAGTACGTGCAGGGATCCGAAGTGTTTGTTGACTCCGGACAGTGAGATCATCGGCACATCCAGTGGCGCTGCATCGTCGACCTGCGGCTGCTCGCCGGGGCTACCCATGGCAGGTGACCTTACCCAGGGAACGCCCTGCCTGCCCGGATCTCGTGAATCCGCCGCGTTAACGTTTCCGGCGGCTCCGTACCATTGAGGCCGTGACGACGATGGTGAACCGCGACGCGACGCGCGACGAGTCGACGGCACAGCGCGGCTCCGAACGCACCTATCAGGTCCGCACCTACGGCTGCCAGATGAACGTGCATGACTCCGAGCGGCTGTCGGGCCTGCTGGAGGACGCCGGATACCGGCGGGCCCCCGACGGCACCGACGCCGACATCGTGGTGTTCAACACGTGTGCGGTGCGCGAGAACGCCGACAACAAGCTCTACGGCAATCTCAGCCACCTGGCCCCGCGCAGACAGGCCGATCCGAACATGCAGATCGCCGTCGGCGGGTGCCTGGCCCAGAAGGACCGCGATTCGGTCCTGCGCCGTGCCCCGTGGGTCGACGTGGTCTTCGGCACCCACAACATCGGGTCGCTGCCGACGCTGCTGGAGCGGGCCCGCCACAACCGCGTCGCCCAGGTCGAGATCGTCGAAGCCCTCCAGGAGTTTCCGTCCACCCTGCCCGCGACGCGGGAGTCCGCCTATGCGGCATGGGTGTCGATCTCGGTGGGTTGCAACAACACCTGCACGTTCTGCATCGTGCCGTCACTGCGGGGCAAGGAGGTCGACCGCCGCCCCGGGGACATCCTGGCCGAGGTACAGACCCTGGCCTCCCAAGGCGTGCTCGAGGTCACCCTGCTGGGCCAGAACGTCAACGCCTACGGTGTGTCGTTTGCTGCGGACGAGCGCTTGCGCGAGGACCCGTTGAACTGGTCCGAGGCGCCCCGTGACCGCAGTGCGTTCGCCAAGCTGCTGCGCGCCTGCGGCGAGGTGGAAGGGCTGGAGCGCGTGCGGTTCACCTCACCGCACCCGGCCGAGTTCACCGACGACGTGATCGAGGCGATGGCACAGACCCCCAACGTCTGCCCGACACTGCACATGCCGCTGCAGTCGGGGTCGGACCGCATCCTCAAGGCGATGCGCCGCTCGTACCGGGCCGAGCGCTACCTCGGCATCATCGACAAGGTCCGCGCCGCGATCCCGCACGCCGCGATCACCACCGACCTCATCGTCGGCTTCCCGGGCGAGACCGAGGAAGACTTCCAGGCCACTCTCGACGTCGTCGAGCGGTCGCGTTTCGCCACCGCGTTCACCTTCCAGTACTCCATCCGGCCCGGTACCCCGGCCGCCGAGATGCCCGATCAGTTGCCGAAAGCGGTTGTCACCGAACGCTATCAACGGCTGATCGAGCTACAGGAGCGAATTTCCCTGGAGGAGAACCAGGCTCAGATCGGCCGGGCGGTGGAACTGCTGGTCGCCACGGGCGAGGGCCGCAAGGACGCCAGCACCGCCCGCATGTCGGGCCGGGCCCGCGACGGCAGGCTGGTGCACTTCGCCCCAGGGGACAACGACATCCGGCCCGGCGACATCGTCACCACGACCGTGACCGGCGCCGCGCCGCACCATCTGATCGCCGACGCCCCGTTGGCCACCCATCGGCGCACCCGCGCCGGCGACGCCCATGAGGCGGGGCAGCGCCCGCGTACCGGCGTCGGTCTCGGGTTGCCGCGGATCGGTGCGCCGGAAACCCTGCCGTCATCAGGAGGATGTGGCTGTTGAGCAACGAAAGCGATTTCGACCGGTTCAAGGACGACCTGGCCGCCGTCGAACGCAAGGTCACCCGCGAGTTCGACACGGGTCCGCGGGCGATGGTCGTGGCCATCCTGGTGTTCGTGGTGCTGCTGTCGTTCGTGCTGCCGCACACAGGTGACACCAAGGGGTTCGACGTCCTGGTCGGTGACGCCACTGCCCTCAACGACGGCATCTCACTGCCGTCGCGGGTGTTCACCTGGTTGGCGCTGGTCTTCTCGGTCGGGTTCTCGACCCTGGCGCTGATCACCCGCCGCTGGGCGCTGGCCTGGACGGCCCTGGCCGGTTCGGCGGTGGCAAGTGCGCTCGGGATGCTTGCGGTGTGGTCGCGTCAGACCGCTGCGGGTCATCCCGGTCCGGGAATCGGGCTGATCATCGGGTGGCTGGCCGTGATCGTGCTGACCTTCCACTGGGCCCGCGTGGTGTGGTCGCGCACCGCACTGCAGTTGGCGGCCGAGGAGGACCGGCGCCGCGAAGCCGCGCAACATCAGCACCGCAGCGTGCTCGGCATCCCCATGCCCGGCGACACCCAGAGCGACGCCACGAAGCCCGACGTCACGAAGCCCGACGTCACGAAGCCCGACACCGCCGGCGAGAAGCCGGACCAGCCGGATCAGACCTAGCTGCGCCCGCCCGACCCGCAGGTTCTACTTGCGCTCTCCGAGGGTGGCGGCCGCGGCGTCGGCCCACTGACGCCACTGTTCGGCACTCGCCCTGGCCTCGGCTGCGTCCTTGGCACGGCCGGCGGCCTCGGCCTTCTCGGCCTGCTTCTCGAACTGCTCGGCACGTGAGCGGAACTGGTCGGCACGAGCCTGGGCCTCGGGATCGACACCGCCCGCCGGGGCGTCGCGGATCTTCTTCTCCACGGTGCGCAGGCGTCGCTCCAGATCGGCGGCGCGCTCGCGGGGAACCTTGCCGATCGCGTCCCACTTGTCGCCGATCGTGCGCAATGCCGCGCGGGCCGCATCCAGATCGGTCGTGTCGATCTTCTCGGCCTCGGCCAGCAGCGCTTCCTTGGCGGTGGCATTCGCCTTGAACTCGGCGTCACGCTCGGCGTTGGCGGCGTTTCGGGCGCCGAAGAACGTGTCCTGAGCGGCCTTGAACCGGTGCCACAGCGCGTCGTCGACGTCCTTGGAGGCGCGCCCGGCGGCCTTCCACTCGGTCAGCAGATCGCGGAAGGCCGCACCGGTGGCGCCCCAGTCGGTCGAGCCGGACAGTTGCTCGGCCTGATCGCACAGCGCCTCTTTGAGCTGACGGGCGCCCACGCGGCCGCGGTCCAGTTCGGCGAAGTGTGAGCCGCGACGGCGGTTGAATGTCTCACGGGCCGACGAGTAGCGCTTCCACAGGGCATCGTCGAGCTTGCGGTCCAGCCCGGTGATGGTGCGCCACTCATCGAGGATCTCGCGGAGACGGTCACCGGCAGACTTCCACTGGGTGGCGTTGGCCGCCAGATCCTCGGCCTCGGCGGCGAGTGCTTCCTTGCGTGCGGTTTGGGCTGCGCGATGCTCGTCACGCTGGGCCCGCTCGGTGGCCGCAGCGGCGTCGGCGTGCTCCAGGATCGCTGCCAGGCGTGCGCTCAATGAATCAACGTCGCCCAGAACCGCTGCGGTGGGCAGACTTTCGGCCAGCGCAGCAGCCGCCGACTTGATCTTGCGGGCATCGCCGGTGCCGGAGGACAACCGGTGTTCCAGCAGGGCGACCTCGGTGTGCAGATCATCGAAGCGCCGACCGAAGTGCGCGTATGCCGATTCGGTGTCGCCGGCCTGCCACGAGCCGATGACACGTTCCCCGGAGCCGTTGATCAACCACACCGTGCCGTCGGAGTCCACTCGCCCGAATTCGTGTGGATCGCCGGTCGGCGCCACCGCCACCACCGGGGCGACCCGGCTGGGGCCGGGAACGGGGCGGGGTGGTCCGGGCCGGGGAGTGGGCCTCGGTGTGGGCCCGGAGGTCGGCTGGGGGGTGGCTCCGCCTGGCTCACTGGTTGTCATATCCGCTCCTCGTACTCCGCACGGTTGCCCGCGCATCTGCCGCGCGACGCGGCGCCTGATGCTGTCGCTTTGTCCGCTATTGAAGCAGGTCGTGCTGTGCCGTGCCCACGGCTTTAGGCGCAATGCCCTGACAAACTCGAATGGGCGGTGCCCGGGACGGGCCGTTCTGAGCGTCGTCCCGGCCCTACTGTGCGCAGCGCAGCAGTGGCCGCACACTAGTTTGGTGAGGTGCTCAGCGCCATCGCGATCGTCCCCGCCACGCCCGTTCTGGTGCCCCAACTGGTGGGTGCGGCCGCGGTCGAGGTCGCCGGGTTGCGTGACGCGGTCATTGCCGCCGCGGGCTCGTTTCCGCCGCACTGGCTGGCGATCGGCGCCGGCCCGCGCGACGCGGTGTACGGACCGGACTGTGCCGGGACCTTCGCCGGCTACGGCGTCGACGTCCGGGTTGCTCTCGGCCCCGGGTCCGTGGAGGAGCCGGTTGAGTTGCCGCTGTGTGCGCTGGTCGCCGGGTGGATCCGCGGGCAGGCCGCACCGGGTGCGGGCATCGAGGTGCACGCCTACGCTGCCTCACACCCGGTCGGCGAGGCGCTGGCCCGGGGCCGTGCCCTGCGCGCCCGACTCGAAGAATCCCCGGATCCGGTCGGTGTCCTCGTCGTCGCCGATGGCCTGAACACGCTCACCCCGACGGCCCCCGGTGGCCATGATCCGGACTCGGTTCCGGTCCAACAGCAGCTCGACGACGCATTGGCCACCGGAGACCTCTCGGCGCTGGCCGAGCAACCCGAGACCGTTCTGGGCCGGGTCGCCTACCAGGTGCTGGCCGGACTGACCGAACCCGAGCCGGGCTCGGCCCGTGAGCTCTACCGCGGAGCGCCATACGGCGTCGGTTACTTCGTCGGCGAATGGCTGCCGTGACCCGGCCGATCGCGGTCATCGGGCCGACCGGCACGGGAAAGTCGGCGCTGGCGCTGGCGCTGGCCGAGAACTTGGGCGGGGCACGAGGCGCCGAAATAGTCAATGCCGATGCGATGCAGTTCTACCGCGGTATGGATATCGGCACCGCCAAGCTGCCGGTCGCCGAGCGGCGCGGCATCCCGCACCACCAGCTCGATGTCCTCGACGTCACCGAGACCGCCACGGTGGCCCGCTACCAGCAGGACGCCGCGGCTGACGTGGAAGCCATCGCGGCGCGCGGCGCGGTCCCGGTGATCGTCGGCGGTTCCATGCTCTACATCCAGTCGCTGCTGGACGAATGGACGTTCCCCGCCACCGACCCGCAGGTACGGGCCCGGTGGGAGGCCCGATTGGCCGAGGTGGGGGTGGCCGCCCTGCACGTCGAGCTCACTCGGGTGGACCCCGCGGCGGGGGCGTCGATCCTGCCGACCGACGGTCGGCGAATCGTGCGGGCCCTGGAAGTCGTGGAGCTCACCGGTCAGCCCTTCGCGGCGTCGGCGCCGAGCATCGGTGCACCCCGCTGGGACACCGCGATCATCGGATTGGACTGGGACACAGCCATTCTCGATGATCGTCTGCAGCAGCGCACCGACCTGATGTTCGACGACGGACTGGTCGACGAGGTGCGCACGCTGATCGGCAGCGGCCTGCGCGACGGGGTCACCGCGGCGCGGGCACTCGGCTACGCGCAGGTGCTGGCCGACCTCGACGCCGGGGGAGACGGTTCGGCGGCCCGAGAGCCGACGTTCATCGGTACCCGGCGCTATGTGCGCCGGCAACGGTCATGGTTCCGGCGCGATCATCGGGTGGTGTGGCTGGACGGCGCGGCCGGCGGGCTGGTGCACGACGCGCTGCGGGTGTGGCGGCACGTATCCTGATCAGGTGATCTTCGCGAAAGGGCACGGCACCCAGAACGATTTCGTGGTGCTGCCCGACCTCGATGCCGCGCTCTCGCTGACGCCGGCCGCCGTGGCCGCGCTGTGCGACCGGCGCCGCGGCCTGGGCGCCGACGGAGTGCTGCGGGTGACGACGGCCGGTGCCGCACAGGCCGCCGGGGTGTTCGAGAGGCTGCCCGACGGGGTCGCGGCCTCCGACTGGTACATGGACTACCGCAACGCCGACGGATCGATCGCACAGATGTGCGGCAACGGGGTGCGAGTATTCGCGCACTACCTGAGGGCCTCGGGGTTGGAATCCGCCGACGAGTTCGTGGTCGGATCGTTGGCCGGGCCACGACCGGTGGTGCTGCACAGCGTCGGCGCCACCACCGCCGACGTCACCGTCGAGATGGGCAAGGCCAACCAGTTCGGCACGGGGACCGCGGTGGTCGGCGGCCGCAGTGTCAGCGGGGTGGCCGTCGACGTGGGCAATCCGCACCTGGCCTGTGTCGGGTTGACCGAGGACGAGTTGGCCGCCCTGGATGTGGGTGCGCCGGTGTCCTTCGACACACAGCTGTTCCCCGAGGGCGTCAACGTCGAGGTTCTGACGGTTCCGGTGGACGGCGCGGTGTCGATGCGCGTGCATGAGCGCGGTGTCGGCGAGACCCGCTCCTGCGGTACCGGCACCGTCGCGGCCGCGCTTGCGGCCCTGGCCGATCAGGGTGCCGATACCGGGACGTTGCGGGTGCGCATCCCCGGCGGCGAGGTCACCGTGACCATCACCGAGTCCACCAGCTATCTGCGCGGCCCGTCCGTCCTGGTGGCGCGGGGCGAGTTGAGTGACGAGTGGTGGAATGCCGCGCACGGGTAATTGGGGTGCGCGCGGCCCGATCCACGTGACAACCTGTAAGTACATATGACTCATCCAGAACATCCCGTCACTCCCAGCACCGGTGAGCTCGCCCTCGAAGACCGCGCCTCATTGCGCCGCGTCGCCGGGCTGTCCACCGAACTCACCGACGTCACCGAGGTCGAATACCGCCAGCTGAGGCTGGAGCGGGTGGTCCTGGTCGGAGTGTGGACCGAGGGCAGTGCCGCCGACGCCGATGCCAGCCTGGCCGAGTTGGCGGCACTCGCCGAGACTGCCGGCTCGGAAGTACTCGAGGGGCTCATCCAGCGCCGAGACAAGCCCGACCCGTCCACCTACATCGGCTCGGGCAAAGCCATCGAACTGCGCGAGGTGGTTTTGGCGACCGGCGCGGACACCGTGATCTGCGACGGTGAACTCTCACCTGCGCAGCTCAACTCGCTGGAGAAGGTCGTCAAGGTCAAGGTGATCGACCGCACCGCGCTGATCCTGGACATCTTCGCGCAGCACGCCACCAGCCGGGAGGGCAAGGCGCAGGTGTCGCTGGCCCAGATGGAGTACATGCTGCCCCGGCTGCGTGGCTGGGGTGAATCGATGTCGCGCCAAGCCGGCGGTCGCGCCGGCGGCGCCGGTGGTGGGGTTGGAACCCGTGGACCCGGTGAGACCAAGATCGAGACCGACCGCCGCCGCATCCGTGAGCGGATGGCCAAGTTGCGCCGCGAGATTCGCGATATGAAGAAGATCCGCGACACCCAGCGCAGCAGGCGGCTGGGCTCGGAATCCGCTTCGGTGGCCATCGTCGGCTACACCAACGCCGGCAAGTCCAGCCTGCTCAACGCGTTGACCGGGGCCGGTGTGCTGGTGGAGAACGCCCTGTTCGCCACGCTCGAACCCACCACGCGGCGCGGCGAATTCGACGACGGGCGGCCGTTCGTGCTGACCGATACGGTCGGCTTCGTCCGGCACCTGCCCACCCAGTTGGTCGAGGCGTTCCGGTCCACCCTCGAAGAGGTGGTCGACGCCGACCTGCTGGTGCACGTCGTGGACGGCTCCGACGACCATCCGCTGGCGCAGGTCAATGCGGTCCGGCAGGTGGTCAATGAGGTGGTTGCCGAATACGACATCACCCCACCGCCGGAGTTGTTGGTAGTAAACAAGATCGACGCCGCCACCGACCTCGGGCTGGCCGCGCTGCGACGTGCCCTGCCCGACGCGGTGTTCGTCTCGGCGCATACCGGTGACGGGCTGGACCGGCTGCGGGCGCGGATGGCGGAGATGATCCCCCCAACCGATGCCACGGTGGACGTGACCATTCCCTACGACCGTGGGGATCTGGTGGCACGGGTGCACGCCGACGGCCGGGTGGACGCCACCGAACACACCGCCGATGGAACCCGCATCAAGGCGCGCGTACCCATGGCGCTCGCCGCCAGCCTGAGCGAGTTCGCCACCTTCTGAGCGCGAGCCTCAGGCGGCCGGCTTCTTCTTGGCGTCGGCGCGGTCGGGCTTGGCGTTGCCTTTTGCCGTGTCCTGACCCAGGGCCTTACGCACCGTGCTGCCGATCGACTTCGCCGCGTCACGCACCGGATGTCCCTTGATGCCCATGGTTTTGCGCAGTGACGGACGGACCGGCTCGGCGACCGTGGTCTGATCGTCGTCGGGTGTGCTCAGCGCTGTCTCGGGCTCGGCGACCGTGCTCAACCGCACCACGGATCTGCGATCGGGCTTGGCGGCGATCTTCGCGGTGGCGACCACGGCGTCGTCGGGGGTGTCCTGCACCGTGACGGTATCGCCGGACTGCGTCGGGTCCGTCCACCCGGGCAGTGGGTCGAGTCCGGGGTTGAGCGCCGCCCGGACGCCCTCGGGGATGTCGTTGATCAGATCGCCGGCCAACTTCACCGGGTTGACCCGGGGCAGCAGCTGGAACGGCGTCGGCGTGCTGTAGTCGGTTCTGGTGTAACCGGTTTCGATCAGGGTCTGCGCCATCGGTGAGACCAGGTCGACCAGCGGAACCACCAGGGCGGACGTGCCGGTCGCGGCACCCAGGTCGAGGAAGGGCTGCATGATCGGCAGCGTCTTCGCCGGCAGGGTGATGTAGTAGGTGTCGCTGCCGTCGACTTTCTGGCAGTGGGTTTCGGTGGTGCAGCTCGCCTTGGCGTTCTCGATCGCGGCCTGCACCTGCTCCGGCGTGTAGCCGTACGGCGTTGCGGTGTCGGGGTCATCGCCCCTGGGATCCAGGTAGGTGCCGTGCACGTACTGGAAGCCGGCCAGCGCGTTCGCCAGGGCGAGCGGATTGAGCACCCAGGAGGGAGCATCGGCGACACCGTCGTACTGCAGCGCGATGTCGTAGGTCTTGATGCCGGTGTCCGTTGGGGTCGGTTGGCCGAACGTGGCATCGAGGATGGGAACGGTACCCAGGATCGCCAGCCGTTCGAAGAGCCCGCCATCGGGGCGGTTCGGGTTACCGATCAGGACGAAGCTCAGGTTCTGCTTCTGTTCGTCGGTCAGGTCAGCGAGGTTGCCCTTGACGATGCTGGCCACTGTGGCGCCCTGCGAATAGCCGAAGACCGCAACGGGGTGCGCCGCACTGGGATTGTTGGCGCCGACGAGTTCGCTGGTCAGCCGGCTGACACCGCTGGCAACCGACACGTTCCACTTGGCGCCCTCCAACCCGCCCCAGCCCGCGAGCGGGATAGGCCAGAACTGGGCGATATAGGGGACTGCCACCGGGGCCGCACAGTCCTGCGCACCGCAATTGCCGCTCGGCTGTACGTAATAGGCGACGGCGTTGGCCATGTAGTTGTTGGAGTCCTGCGGGTTCGGGGTTCCGGTGCCGGGCACCACCAGCGGCGTCACCGCCACCACCAGACCGAGCGCCGCGGTGCCGACAGGTGTCAGACCGATGGCCACCGAACCGGACAGGGCCACGGCGCCCACCAGCAGTGACCTGGCAGCAGAACGGGGTGAGAATGGCATCGGCCCGGATCTCCTTCTGCTGACGACGCCGTCAGCGCTGAAGGGATCTTTGCACCGGCACGCAACCGTCAACGGGCAAACGGCCGAAGTGACTACCGTCCAACCGATTCACCGCGCGCGGATCACCGGTGGCTCGTGTGCCCGCACCGGGGGCAGGGCGCGAGCGAACTTCTCGATCTGCACCAGGACATGTGCCCCGGTGCAGCCGCGGGCCAGCGAGGAGGTGCCGACATCGTCGGTGAGCACGTTGGGATTGCCGTGCACGCACATCGAATCGGGATCCGACGGATCGGCCGGGTCGAACCAGGCCCCGGTGGACAGCTGCACCACCGCCGGGCGCAACCGGTCGTCGATCACCACCCCGGCCAGGCAGGCGCCTCGGTCGTTGAACACCCGCACCACGTCGCCATCGGTCAGACCGCGGGCGGCGGCGTCGGTGGGGTGGATTCGGATCGGTTCGCGCCCTTGCACTTTCGATGACTGGCTGGTGGCGCCGCCGTCGAGTTGGCTGTGCAGACGGGTCGCGGGCTGATTGGCCAGAAGATGCAACGGATAGGCCCGGGCACGCTCGCCGCCGAGCCACTCCGTCGGCTCGTACCACCGGGGGTGGCCCGCGCAGTCGTCGTAGTCGAACCCGTCGATGTCCTGGGAGAAGATCTCGATCCGGCCGCTCGGGGTGGCCAGCCGGTGCCCGAGCGGGTCGGCCCGGAAATCGGCGAGCAGCGTCAGTCCGGGTTCGGTGGGCAGTCGCAGCTGCCCGGCAGTCCAGAACTCGTCGAATCTGGGTACCTCGAAATCCAGTCCGGCAGACCACCTTTCATACATGTGGATCAGCCACTGCCGCGCCGTACGGCCCTCGGTGAACTGCTCGCCGAACCCGAGCCGCGCGGCCAACGCCGAGAACGTGGTGTAGTCGTCGCGGGATTCGGCATACGGCTGTGTCAGCGCGGGCATGGCCACCAGCAGCGGGTCGTTGCGCGAACCCGAGTAGTCCTCGCGTTCGTAGGCGGTGGTCGAGGGAACCACGATGTCGGCGTGCTTGGCCATCGCGGTCCAGTACGGGTCGTGCACCACGATGGTGTCCACCCGGGACAGGGCCCGGCGCAATCTCGGAATGTTCTGGTGATGGTGGAACGGATTGCCGCCGGCCCAGTACACGCACCTGATATCGGGGTAGGTCAGTTGCAGGCCGTTGTAGTCGAACGGCTGCCCTGGGTGCAACAACATGTCGGTGACGGCTGCGACCGGGATGAACGTCTGCACCGGGTTGAGGCCCTGCGGCAGCGCGGGCAGTCCGCAGCGCAACGGCGGGAGTCCCGGCTCGTTCATCGACCCGTAGCCGTGCCCGAAACCTCCTCCGGGGATACCGATCTGGCCCAACATGGCGGCCAGGGTCAGGCCCATCCACGGGGCCTGCTCGCCGTGGCGGACGCGCTGCAGCGACCAACTGACGGTGACCAAGGTGCGCGAGGCGGCCATGCGCCGGGCCAGCGCCGTCAGCTCCCCGGCAGGCAGACCGCTGAGTCGAGACGCCCACTGCGGGGTCTTGGCGACGCCGTCGTCGCGGCCGAGCAGGTAGCGCTCGAACCGCTGATACCCGGTGCAGTACGTGTCGAGAAAATCCGGATCGGCCAGGCCTTCGGTGGCCAGGACATAGGCCAGCGCGAGCATCACCGCGACGTCGGTACCGGGCACCGGAGCCAGCCACTGGCAGTCGCCGTCGACGTCGTCGCGCAGCGGGCTCAGTGACACGATCTGTCCGCCGCGCGCACGCATCCGGCGCAGCGCGTCGCGGGCCGGATGTGCCGTGGTGCCACCGTGATTGATGCCGGTGTTCTTCAGCGCGACGCCGCCGAAACACACCAACAGGTCGGTGTGTTCGGCGATGACGTCCCAATCGGTGGAGCGCTTGAACAGGTCGTCGTGGGTGCCGACGACTCGCGGCATGATCGCCCCGGTGGCGCCAAGGCTGTAGGAGTGGCGGGAAAACGTATAGCCGCCAAGCATTTTCAGGAAGCGGTGCACCTGGCTCTGGGCGTGGTGGAAGCGTCCGGCGCTGGCCCAGCCGTAGGAGCCGCCGTAGATCGCCTCGTTGCCGTGGTTGTCCACGACCCGGCGTAGCTCGTCGGCAAGCAACTCGGTGAGCTCATCCCAGGGCACCGCGACGTACTCGTCGGCGCCCCGCTGGGCGCTCGGGCCGGGGCCGTCGCGCAGCCACCCGCGTCGCACCGCGGGTCGCTCGATCCGCGAGCGGTGCCGGATCGAGCCTGCGAGGTTGCCGAGCAACGGTGAGGGGTCGGCGTCACCGTCCAACGGGGTGACGGCGGCGATGTCGCCGGCCGCGACGTCCGCGGTGAAGGCACCCCAGTGCGCGAGGCTCATGGGGGACCGGGGCATAGCCAGAGTTTACGGGCGATCCCCACCCTCCCCGGGGCTGACCAACCACCCGGTTGGTATAGGTTGGCCCCAAATCCGTAACCAGTACCGGAGGTAACGCCATGGGCAGTGTTGTGAAGTACGAGCGCACGTTGTTCGAACCCGAGCACGAATTGTTCCGCGAGTCCTACCGGGCATTCCTGGACAAGCATGTCGCGCCGTTCCACGACCAGTGGGAGAAGGACAAGATCGTCGACCGCGGGGTCTGGTTGGAGGCGGGTAAGCAGGGCTTTCTCGGGATGGCGGTGCCCGAGGAGTACGGCGGCGGCGGCAATGACGACTTCCGCTACAACACGATCGTCTGCGAGGAAACCGTGGCCGGGCGGTACAGCGGTATCGGCTTCAGCCTGCACAACGATGTCGTGGCGCCCTATCTGCTGCGGCTCGCCAACGAGGAGCAGAAGCAGCGTTGGCTGCCCAAGTTCTGCACCGGCGAATTGATCACGGCGATCGCAATGACCGAGCCGGGTACCGGCAGCGACCTGCAGGGCATCAAGACCCGCGCGGTCCGCGACGGTGACCACTACGTGCTCAACGGGTCCAAGACCTTCATCACCAACGGCATCAACTCCGATCTGGTGATCGTGGTGGCTCAGACAGACCCGGAGAAGGGTGCTCTGGGCTTCTCGCTGTTGGTGGTCGAGCGAGGCATGGAGGGCTTCGAACGGGGCCGACACCTCGACAAGATCGGCCTGGAGGCCCAGGACACCGCCGAACTGTCGTTCACCGACGTCAAGGTGCCTGTCGAGAACCTGCTCGGCGAGGAGGGGCAGGGGTTCGTCTACCTGATGCAGAACCTGCCGCAGGAACGCATCTCGATCGCCATCATGGCCGCCGCCGCGATGGAGGCGGTGCTGGAGCAGACGGTGCAGTACACCAAGGAGCGCAAGGCGTTCGGCAAGCCCATCGGCAGCTTCCAGAACAGCCGTTTCCTGCTGGCCGAACTGGCGACCGAGGCCACCGTGGTGCGGATCATGGTCGACGAGTTCATCCGGTTGCACCTGGACGAGAAGCTCACCGTGGAGCAGGCCGCGATGGCCAAGTGGTACTCCACCGAGAAGCAGGTTGAGCTCATCGACCGCTGTCTGCAGCTGCACGGCGGTTACGGCTACATGCGCGAGTACCCGGTCGCGCGGGCCTACCTGGATGCGCGCGTGCAGACCATTTACGGCGGGACGACCGAGATCATGAAGGAGATCATCGGACGCGGTCTGGGCGTCTAGCGGGCCATCGGCCCCCGATTTACGCCAGGTGACGCCCCGAAAAGCCCAATTCTGGGCCGTCAGACCCAGATATTGGGGCTTTTTTGGTCATGATCGGCCACGTTCCTTGGTTATCGTCACGTGCTGACGCAAAGTTGTCCGGGCGGGACATTTCTAAGAAAACTTTGCCGAACGAGTGGGGAGTGCGCATGACTAGGCCGGGAGCAAGGCTGAACGCGGCCGTGTGGCGGTTGGCGGTCGGCCTGCTCGCACTCGTGGTCGCTGCATTGGTGGTGCCGGCGGTGGCTTCGGCCAGCCCGGAGTCGGATGCCGACGCGGCGGTCACCGCCGCCTGGGACGCCAACGGTGGCGACGGCGGCCCGCTGGGGCCGCGGCAGGGCGGCGTGTACGCGGTGGGTTCTGGCTTCGCGCAGAACTTCGCCGGGGGCAAGATGTTCTTCACCCCGGCGACCGGCGCACATTTCATGCAGGGCGCAATCCTGGAGAAGTACGAGTCGTTGGGCGGTCCAGCCGACGGCGACATGGGATTCCCCACCATCGATGAAGGTGCCGGGCGTGCCGCTGACAGCCGCAACTCGACCCTGAGCGCGCCTGACAACCCGGTCATCTTCTGGACTCCGTCCACCGGTGCCCGGGTGGTACGGGGTGCCATCAATGCCGCGTGGGACAAGCTCGGCGGCTCCGCCGGAGTGCTGGGCGTCCCCTCCGACGATGAGATGTTCGACGGCGATGTGATCTCACAGAAGTTCACCGGCGGAGAGATCTCCTGGAACCGCAAGACCAAGGCATTCACCACCGAGCCGCCGGAACTGGCCGATCAGCTTGGCGGCCTGGATGTACCGTCGGATCCCGCGGCGTCGATCGCCGCCGCGCGTCGCGAGGCAGGTGGCGTGATGGGACCACTGGGAGCCAAGGACGGCGACCAGTATCCGATCGGCGACGGCGGGTTCGGCCAGAAGTACGCCGGCGGCAAGATCTTCTATAGCCCGGCCACCGGAGCCAACGCCATCACCGGTCAGCTGCTCGAGAAGTACGAAAGCGTCGGTGGACCCGAAGGCGATCTGGGCTTCCCGACCACCAGCGAGTCTGAGGGCGGGTTGGGTCCCAACAGCCGGATCAGCACCTTCGCCGCGACCGACAACCCCGTCATCTTCTGGACTCCCGACTACGGCGCGGTGATCGTGCGGGGCGCGATGAACGCGGCCTGGGAGAAGCTCGGTGGGGCGAAGGGCGCATTGGGCGCCCCCATGGCCGACCAGACCGAAGACGGCAATGTCATCAGCCAGCGGTTCAGCGGGGGAGTGATCTCGTGGGACCGCGACGCCAACAAGTTCACCACCGAGCCGTCGAAACTCGCCTCCGAATTGAGTGGACTGCAGGTTCCCGGACTCGGGCAGACCCCGGCCTCGGGGCCGCAGCCCTCCGATGCGGACAACAAGAAGCCGTTCTCCTGGCATTGGAGCTGGTGGTGGCTGATCGCGGTGGTCCCGGTTGTGCTGCTCGCCGGGCTGATCGTGGGGGCCGCGCTATGGCACCGTCGCCGCGCCGGCGGCGATGACGACTTCGACCATGACCCGTTCGACGATGACTACGACGGCGGACCCGGGGATTCGTCCTACGACGAGGACCGTTACGACGACGCCCGCTACGGCTCGCGTGGGTACGACCAGGATGAGTACCGCGATGATCGCGGCTCCGATGCGGCGAACGGCTATGGGCCGAGCGCTGCCTATGGCGGCGGCGAGGCTGCGACGGCGCGGTTCGCCGGGCCGGGCGAGGAATCAGGAGGGGCGGCGTCTCCGTTCGACGGGCCCACCGATATCGCCATCCCGGTGAGTCAATGGGCGGCCCCGCACGGAGGGGCCGGTGGTTATGGGACGCCCGGCGAGGACGAGGAACCGCCGGAGGATTCCTCGCAGCTGGCCGGCCCGGAACAGGGCTTCGACGACTATGACGATGATGACGACTATGACGATGACGATTTCGAGGACGACGACTTCGACGACGAGGACCTCGATACGCCCATCGACGCCGACTTCGAGGAAGTCGCCGAGGGCGACGATGTCGACGACATCGAAGCGGAGCTTGTGGACGAGGACCAGGCGGACACCGGGTCACTCAGCGGTCCGGTCGGCGGAGTGCGCGAGGCGCAGGGTTTCGCGGCGCTGAGCGGCCTGGCAGTGCCGAGCGATCAGGACAACGTCGACACCGCGCCCACCCGCGTCATCAGCGAGGTAGAGGCCTACAGCAGTGAGGCTTACAGCGGTGAGGCCCACGGCGGTGAGGCTTACAGCAGTGAGGCCCACAGCGGACGCCATGCCGCCATCGAACTCGATGAGATACCCAGTGCCACCGCCATCCATCTACCGTTGGAGGACCCGAACCGCGCGCCGGAGGGCTATCCGATCAAGGCGGATACCAAGTCCGGCCGGTACTGGGCACCGGACAGCAGTGAATACGACGATGCAGTGGCCGAGATCTGGTTCGCCAGTGAGGAATTCGCCCGCACGAACGGGTTCGTGCGCACGGACTGAGCGGCAGGACCCGGCAACCATCCGGTGGAGCCGGGTCCGCCTCGTCGGTCAGATCTTGCGGATCACGGTGACGACCTTGCCGAGCACCGCGGCGTCGTTGCCCGGGATCGGGTCGTATACCGGGTTGTGCGGCATCAGCCAGACCTGACCGCGGGTCCGCTTGAACGTCTTGACGGTGGCTTCGCCGTCGATCATGGCGGCCACGATGTCTCCGTTGTCGGCCACACTCTGCTGGCGCACCACCACCCAGTCACCGTCGCAGATGGCGGCATCGACCATCGAGTCACCGACGACCTTGAGCAGGAACAGCGATCCTTCGCCGACCAGTTCGCGGGGCAGCGGGAAGACGTCCTCGACAGCCTGCTCGGCCAGGATGGGGCCGCCGGCGGCGATACGTCCGAGCACCGGCACGAAGGTCGGTTCGGGTAGCGCGTCGGAGCCGGCCACGTCGGTGGACACCAGCGCGGCGGCCGTCGGATCGTCGGCGCCGCGCACGTCGACCGCGCGCGGTCGGTTGGGATCCCGACGCAGGTAGCCCTTGCGTTCCAGGGTGCGTAATTGATGGGCGACCGACGAGGTCGAGGTCAAACCGACCGCATCGCCGATCTCGCGGATGCTCGGCGGGTAGCCGCGACTGGTGACCGACGCGCGGATCACGTCGAGAATGGTGCGTTGCCGGTCGGTGAGCCCCTCGGCCCGGCGTGGACCCGCGCCGTCCGATCCGGCCGGGTTGTCGGTTTTGCCGTCCCTGCTGCGGTCGTCGCTCATGTGGCCGAATGTAGTCGTTGATCGAACATTAATCAAACATGTGTTCGAGGCGTGTTGCGGGCGTGTCTGCTGGTGGGGCGCGTGGGGACGCGATTCCGGACCCGTGTGCGGGTTGGCGGCCCGAACTTGTCGGTGCCGCGTTCTATCGTTTGGCAACAGTTCGATCACATGTTCTATCAATCGAACACCTGAGCGAGTATGTTCGAACACAAGAGCGAAACCGTCCCACCGAAAGGCAGTCAGATGGCGATCATCGATATCCCCGCCGATAGCCGTTCCCGCGCTGTTCGGGCCGTGCCACAGTCCCCACCGCAGCGCGTCCGGACTCGTGGCGGTGCCGGCACCAGGGGCACCGCCACCTTCGGTACCGGTACGGCCAGGCCGGTGCGCCGGGTGCGCCCGGTGCAGCGGCCGGCGCCCGACCGTCCCGCCGCCGGTGCGGTCCGCTACCGCGGAACCGGAGTGCTGATGTCGCGGGCATCGCATCGCAGTCGGCCCATCACGCCGGCGACGACGGTGTTGCTGGCCCTGGTCGCCGCCGGTATCACGGTGTGGCTTGGCCTGGTGGCCCAATTCGGCGGGGTGATGGGGACCGAGAGCCCGGAGCCGGCTGAGCTCGCGGTGGTCCAGGTGAAATCAGGGGAGACGCTGCAGCAGGTGGCTCGCCGGGTCGCCCCGGATGCTCCGGTGGCCCGGGTCGTCGAGCAGATCCGAGACCTCAACCAACTCGAATCCGCGGCGGTCGACCCCGGGCAGACATTGCTCGCGCCGGTTGGCTGAGCAGCGCAATGGCCGCTGAATCGTCATGGCCGGCAGCCACACTGGTCGGTGTCGGAGTGAGCACCTACGCGCCACTGGACCCGGCGGTGAGTCTGCCGCGGGCATCGCGGGTACGCTCAAGGGCGCTCGAGCTAGTTGTCCGGCGGCATGACGAAGGAGCGGTAATGCACTGTCCGTTCTGCCGTCATCCTGATTCGCGTGTGGTCGATTCGCGCGAGACCGACGAGGGCCAGGCCATTCGGCGCCGGCGATCGTGCCCGGAGTGTGGACGGCGGTTCACCACCGTGGAGACCGCGGTGCTGGCCGTGGTGAAGCGCAGCGGGGTGACCGAGCCCTTCAGTCGGGAGAAGGTCATCCGTGGAGTGCGCCGGTCCTGTCAGGGCAGGCAGGTCGACGACGATGCGCTCAATGTTCTGGCGCAGAAGGTCGAGGACGCGGTCCGCGGCCTCGGCACGCCGGAGATCCCCAGCCATGAGGTCGGCCTGGCGATTCTCGGACCGCTCCGGGAACTGGACGAGGTCGCTTACCTGAGATTCGCCTCGGTGTACCGGTCGTTCTCGTCGGCCGAGGACTTCGAGCGCGAGATCGAGGCGCTGCGGGCGCACCGCGCCGAGGCGTAATTCAGTCCAGTCGGGTGGTGCCGTCATTGACGACGTGGCCGGCCAGACGAACCCAGCCCTCCGGATTCCAGCGGGTCTCGATCACCGAACCCTTCCCCTGGATGATCGTCAGATCCCGGCTCAGATAATCCGTCATCCGTACCGCTGCGGACCCGGTGGCCTCGTCCTCGGGGATCCCCAGGTGCGGGGCGAACGACCTGGCTCGTAGCGTGCCGTGCTCCTCGTCGATCCAGGCCCACAGGTAGTTCTCGTCGGCATCGGCGAAATCATCGGGCTCGGCGGCGAGTAGTTCGTCGACGGAAGACAAGTCGTGGATCGCGAACTCCGATGCCCACTCCGAGCGGGCATTGACCACGGCGCGATCGCCGTCATATTCCACCTGGATGATCCCGGCCGGCACCCGCAATGTGTTGACCGGCAACCCGGTTTCGCGCAGCCACCACGATGCGCCCACCGTGGGGTGCCCTGCGAACGGCAGTTCCGTGACCGGGGTGAAGATGTGGGCATTGGCCGAGTTGCCGCCAGGCTGCGGCAGATCGATGAATACCGTTTCGCTGTAACCCAATTCGGTGGCGATCCGCTGGCGATCGGCAGGAGCGACAGTGCTGTTGTCCACTACTCCCAGCGGATTGCCGTACTTGCCGTCCGCGTCGGTGAATACGCGTAACACGGTGACGTCGATGGCCATGACCCGATGCTACGTCGCATCACGCGCTCGCCGGGCGGACTGTCCGGACCCGTCCGGGTGAGCGGCTCAGGTTGCGCTGCGCTCGTCCGCGTCCATTGCGTCGAGCACCGCGATCTGAGTGTCGAAGGACCCGCTGATCGCCGATTCGCTGCGGCCGCTGCGCAGGAGGCTACGCAGCCGATCCTGGTCGTAGATCGACGGTTCGGTGGTGTCGATGAAGCGTTCGACCACCTCGACGAAGCGGTCGGGATCGTCGTGGAACGGGAAATGCCCGGACCCGGAGAAGATCTCCAACCGGGAACCGGGCATTGCGGAGTGCGCCATCTCGGCGTGGCTGACGGGGATGACCGAATCTCGTTCACCCCAGATCAACTGGACCGGAACCGATTCGGTCAAGTAACAGCGATCCAGCATCGTCACCACCTGACCACGCCAGTCCACGACGGCGCGCAGGGTCCGGGCGAACGCCGACGATGCCGTCGGCTCCGGCAGATCGGCCAGGATGCGCAGCATGTCGGGGATGTCGCGGCCGAGCCCGGTTGAGCCCAACACCGTGCCCGCGGCCCGGCCGGCCAACTGCAACGCCGGCAGCACCAGGGGCAGGCGCAGCAGCGCCAGCGCCTCAGTGCCCATCGGGAGTGAGGCGACCCGCAACGCCATGTTGACATCCTTGGTGACCCCACCGGCGCCCACGAGGATGAGACGGTCCACCAACTGCGGGAATTGGTAAGCGAACTGCATGGCCACGCCACCGCCCAGCGAGTGACCGACCACGGTCACCCGGTCGATGTCGAGCACGCTGAGTAGGTCGCGCATCCCGTTGGCGTAGGCCGCGACCGAATAGTCCGCACGCGGCTTGTCGGAGCTGCCGTGGCCGAGCAGATCCGGGGCGATCACGGTGAACCGTTGCGCCAGCGCCGATTGCACGGTGTGCCAGGTGGTGGAGTTGTCACCGATACCGTGGATCAGCAGGATCGCCGGCCCGGACCCGGCGACTCGGAAGGCCCGCCGGTATCCGTGGATCGTGCGGTATTCGAGCGTCGGGGTGAGCTCGCGAACTGTCCGCAGATGGGGTTTGCGCTCGGTCATGCTGGTCAACCTCGCCCTCGGCCCGACGTCGGGCTGCTATGTGTGGTTGTCGCCGTTCGGGAAGCCGTCGCCGAAGCCGTCCCGTCCATCTTTGTACTTGTCGTCTTTGTACTTGTCACCGGTCTGCTGGGCGAGGAACCGTTCGAACTCGGCTCCCAGCTCGTCACCGCTGGGCAGTTCCTCGTCACGTGCCAGCAGAGACCGATTTTCCTGTGCGGCAACGAACGCATCGTACTGGCGCTCCAACCCGGTCACCACTTGAGCCACCTCGGCGCTGGCCTCCACCTGCTCGTTGATCTTGCCGTACACCTCGGCTCCGGCCTCGGACAGTTTCTCCAGCGGCAGTTGTAGCGAACCGGTCCGGGCCACCTCGGCCAGCAGCGCCTCGGCGGCCGGCGGGTAGGCCGTCTGGGCCAGGTAGTGCGGAACGTGCACGGTGTAACCGACCACTTCGTGCCCGTGCTGGGCCATGCGGAACTCCAGCAGGTTGGAGACGCTCGCCGGAACTTGGACCTCGCCGACCCACGGCGTGTGGTCGGCGATCAGCTCCTTGTCGTTGGCGTGCGCGGTGAGCATTACCGGGCGGGTGTGGGGCACCGCCATCGGAATGGTGCCCAGCCCGATCACCCGTCGCACCCCCAGCTGCTCGGCGAGCAGCCGCACCGCGGTGATGAACCGTTCCCACCGCAGGTCCGGCTCCAGGCCGGCCAGCAGCAGAAACGGCGTGCCCACGTCGTCGTGGAGCGCGTACAAATTCAGCTCGGGTTCCTCGTAGCTGGTGAAATGGTCGGTCTTGAACGTCATCAGCGGCCGGCGCGACCGATAGTCGAGCAGCTCGTCGATGGCGAAGGAGGCCACCAGTTCGGTGTCGAGGGTGTCCTTGAGGTGTTCGGCGGCCAGCCGGATCGCGTGGCCGGCATCGGAGAACCCCTCCAGGGCATGGATCAGCACCGGGCCGCGGCCATCAGAAGACGACAACTGCGGAGCCGGGAACTCAAGCTCGTACATACCGCTCTGGTCGGGCTGGTAGTGCTGGTCGGGGGTGTCGCTGCTGTCGGTCATCTGGCTTCGTCTCCTCGCTGCGGTAGGACGCTGTGACGGCCTACCGCCGTGTCATCTAGTGTCCCGCATACCCGGACGGCGGGTTCGTTCCGCCCCGCTTGTGCGTTCGAACGCGCCGGGCCGGGGCCGGCATTCCGGCAGTTATCTCCGCGATCAGGCAAAATCGTGATGATGCGCGTGACCCTGATGGCGAAGTTCACCGTCGCGGCGGCCTTGATGGCTGTCGGGACGGCCGCGTGCACCGTTCCTCCGGGCACCACTGCCGGCGGGGCGGCAGCCAACCTCACGACGGCCCCACCGAGCAGCACGCCGGCAGCGGCGAGCGCGTTGTCGCAGGCCGGGGTCGAGTCTGTGACGCCGGATCGGCGGGTGGGGGCGTTGTTCCTGGGCGACACCACGACGCATACCTGCAGCGGGTCGGTCTTGGCGAGCCCGTCGGCGGACCTGATCCTCACTGCCGCGCACTGCCTGCTGGACGGTGTCGACACGACGTTCGTCCCCGGTTTCGGTGCGGGCGCCGGCGACACCTGGCACGTCCGCAGCGTGTACCTGGACTCACGTTGGCTCGCCAACCAGGACCCTCAGGCCGACTACGCGATCGTGCGGGTGACAGGGGATTCCACCGCGAATCTGCTGGCCGAGTCCGGCGGCGGACTGACCCTGGGGTCGGCGCCCGCGGCGGGAAGCCCGGTGACGGTGACCGGTTACCCGATGGGCGAGGGCGGCAGCCCAATGGCGTGTCGAGGCGCGACCGAGTCGTCACTGCAGGGGTTCCCGGCGCTGGCCTGTGCGGGCGTGACCGACGGTTTCAGTGGCGCCCCGTGGGTTTCGGGATCGACGGTCACCGGGTTGGTCGGCGGACTCGACGGCGGCGGCTGCGATGACGACGTGTCCTATTCACCGCGCTTCGATGACCGGATCGCCCGGTTGCTGTCCCGGGCCGAGGCCGATGGCCCCGGCGACGCGGCGCCCGCGGCCCTCGAATCGGACTGTCAGTAGCGGAACTGGTTGAGCGCGCGCAGCTTGTTCATCACGTCCAGCGCCGCGACCTTGTAGGCCTCCGAGAACGTCGGATAGTTGAATACAGCGTCGACGAGGTATTCGACGGTGCCGCCGCAACCCATCACGGCCTGCCCGATGTGGACCATCTCGGTGGCGTTCGTGCCGAAGATGTGAACCCCGAGCACCTGCAGGTCCTCGGTGGACACCAACAGCTTGAGCATTCCGTAGGAGTCGCCGGCGATCTGGCCGCGCGCCAGTTCGCGGTACCGGGACACCCCGACCTCGTAGGGGATCGAGTCCTTGGTCAGATCGACCTCGGTGGCCCCGACGAACGACACCTCCGGGATCGAGTAGATGCCGATCGGCTGCAGGCTCATCATGCCCTTGGTGGGCTCGCCGAAGGCGTGGTAGGCGGCCAGCCGCCCCTGCTCCATCGAGGTGGCGGCCAGCGCCGGGAATCCGATGACATCACCCACGGCGTAGATGTGGTCCACCTTGGTGGTGAAGTTGTCGTCGACGTAGATGCGGCCGCGGTTGTCGGCTTCCAGGCCGGCGTTGGCCAGGTCGAGGTGATCGGTCTGGCCCTGGCGTCCGGCCGAGTACATCACGGTCTCGGCGGGGATCTGCTTGCCGCTGGCCAGGGTGGTCACGGTGCCGGACGGGCCGACGTCGACGCCGGTCACCTCTTCGCCGAACCGGAACGTCACCGCGAGGTCGCGCAGATGGAAGCGCAGCGACTCGATGATCTCGGGGTCGCAGAACTCGAGCATGTTGTCACGCTTCTCGACCACGGTGACCTTGGTGCCCAGCGCGGCGAACATCGAGGCGTACTCGATGCCGATGACCCCGGCGCCGACCACCACCATCGAGGTGGGCAGTTCCTTGAGATCGAGGATGCCGTCGGAATCGAGCACCCGCGCGTCGTCGAACTTCACCCCGGCCGGCCGGGCCGGTTTGGTCCCGGTGGCGATGACGATGAAACGGCCACGGACAGTGACCAATTCGGCGCGGGTGGGATCCTCGACGACGATCGTGTGCTCGTCGGAGAACCGGCCGTGCCCGGTGTACAGCTCGATGAGGTTGCGCATCAGCTGCGACCGCACGACGTCGATCTCCTTGCCGATGACGTGCTGGGTGCGCGACAGCAGATCGGCGGGCGTGATCTTGTCCTTGACGCGGTAGCTCGCGCCGTAGAGTTCACGCTGGCTCATGCCGGTCAGGTAGACGACGGCCTCGCGCAGCGTCTTGGACGGAATGGTGCCGGTGTTGACGCACACCCCGCCGAGCATCATGCCCCGCTCGATCACCGCCACGGTCTTACCGAGCTTTGCCGCGGCGATGGCGGCGCGCTGGCCTCCGGGACCCGAACCGATGACGACGAGGTCGTACTCCTGCATCGAACCCATGGATCAACTGTCTACGCGGGGTTGCCGGATCGGCGCATCTGGCTGCCGCCGAATACCGGGTGAACAAATGGTCCCCGGGGTTATCCCCAGCGCAGGGTCCATCCCCAACCGGCGGCAACCGCCCGGTTCGGGCGGGGGTTCGTGACGGCGCAGGTTGGCACCGTCGGGCCATGACAACACCATCGCCCTCCTCGCCAGAGTTCGACTTCCACCTCACCCGCCCCGGTGCGCTGATCGCCGCGCTGCCCGCGGTGCTCGGCTTCGTCCCGCACAAGAGCCTCGTCCTGGTCACTGTCGACCGGGGCGAGCTGGGCTGTGTCATGCGCGCCGATCTGGCCGAGGACATGACCGGACGCGTCGAGCACCTGGTCGATCTCGCAGCCAACGCCGGCGTAGACGCGGTGATCGCCGTGGTGGTGGACGACCACAGTCGGGACTGCCGGGTGTGCGACGACCGTTACCGCGACTTGGTGGCGGTGCTGGACCAGGCCCTTGCCGCCGACGGCATCGAGCTCTACGCCGCGCATGTGGTGGACAAAGTGGCTGCCGGCGGATCCTGGCACTGCGCCGACGGTTGTGGCGAGCAGGGGTGCGTGGATGACCCGGGTGCTTCGCCGCTGGCGGCAGCCGCGGTGCTGGATGGTCGTCGGCTCTATGCCAGCCGTGACGAACTGCTGCAGGTGATCCGGCCGGATCCGATCGCCAGTGACGCGATGAAACGGCCGTTGGCTCTCGTGGCGCAGCGGCCTGGGTATCCGGATACCCGGCCCGACGCCGAGGTGCGTGGTGACGTGGAGGCCGCGATGCATGCCGCGGTGCAGGTTGCCGAAGGGGATCGACCCGGTAGCGCCGAGCTGGCGCGGTTGGCCGTCGGGTTGGCCGATCCCAGGGTCCGCGACACGCTCTACGCGCTGGCGGTCGGGGAGCGCGCCGAGCAGGCCGAAGCGTTGTGGGCGCTGTTGGCCCGCAGCATGCCCGACCCGTGGCGTGCCGAAGCGCTTGTCCTACTCGCCTTTTCCGCGTATGCGCGGGGTGACGGGCCGCTGGCAGGGGTATCGCTCGACGCCGCGTTGGAGGCGCGGCCGACGCACCGGATGGCCGGCATGCTCGACACCGCGTTGCAAGCGGGCATGCGGCCGGAGCGGATCCGGGAGCTGGCGGTCACCGGCTATCGGCTGGCCGAACAGCTCGGCGTGCAACTGCCGCCTCGGCGGACGTGGCGGCGTAGGGCTGGTTGAGTGGCTAGACCTTCTCGACGCGGACCGCGTGCGCCATGTGATGGGGGAGTTCGACCTGCTCGTGCCCCGGGATCACGATCATCACGCCGCCGTGGTCGGTGGCCTCGACGGTGACCCGCGCGTTCGGCACCACGCCGGCATCCTTGAGTCGGCTGATGAGCTCGGTATCGCCCTGGACGTGTTCGGTGAGCTGGCGGACCACCACGGCGACCGGCAACCCGACCGGGAGTTCGGTGAGCCGGACCAGGCTGACATCGTCGAACCCTGCCGCGCCGACGCCGAGGTCCGACAGGCCCGGGATGGGGTTGCCGAACGGCGAGGTGGTGGGGTTGTCGAGCACCTGCACCAGGCGCCGCTCCACGTCCTCACTCATCACGTGCTCCCAGCGGCATGCCTCGGCGTGGACGTCCTCCCACGGCAACCCGATCACATCGACGAGCAACCGCTCGGCCAGCCGGTGCTTGCGCATCACGGCAACCGCGAGGGCGCGGCCCTTGTCGGTCAGTTCCAGGTGGCGGTCGCCGGCGACATGCAGCAGACCATCGCGTTCCATGCGCGACACCGTCTGGCTGACCGTCGGACCGCTTTGGTCGAGTCGTTCGGCGATGCGGGCACGCAACGGCACCACGCCCTCTTCTTCGAGGTCGTAGATCGTCCGCAGGTACATCTCGGTGGTGTCGACCAGATCGTTCATGCGCGCCTTCCCAGCCCCAACGTCACCGCACAGTCTACCGTTTCCGGCTCTTGAACTGCGGCGCAACGTCGGGGCGTCGGGCACCTCACACATTGAGGGAAAACCCCAGGACATCGGCCTGCAACCGGCCGGCGAGGCCCCGGAAACACCCAGATGTGCGATGTGCCCCGCCGGAAACCGGCGGGGCACATCTTTCAGGGAGGTCTAGCTGGCGTAGGAGCGGAGGCGGTCGGCGCGCTCGCCGTTGCGGAGCTTGGACATCACTTCACGCTCGATCTGGCGGACCCGCTCGCGGGACAGGCCGAACAGCTTGCCGATCTGATCCAGGGTGCGGGGCTGCCCGTCGTCGAGGCCGAACCGCAGCCGGATCACCTGCTGCTCACGCTCGTCGAGCGTGGCCAGCACGTGGCGGATGTCGGTGTGCAGCAGCTCGGAGATGACGGCGTTCTCGGCCGACATCGCGTTCTCGTCTTCGATGAAGTCGCCCAGCGGGGCTTCCTCGTCGGTGCCGACCGGCATGTCCAGGCTCACCGGATCGCGGCTGTGCTCCAGCAGGTCGTTGATCTTCTCGACCGGGATGCCGGACTCTTCGGCCAGTTCCTCGTCGGTGGCCTCGCGGCCAAGGTTCTGGTGCATCTCACGCTTGATCCGGGCCAGCTTGTTGACCTGCTCGACCAGATGGACCGGGAGACGGATGGTGCGGCTCTGGTCCGCCATCCCGCGGGTGATCGCCTGCCGGATCCACCACGTGGCGTACGTGGAGAACTTGAAGCCCTTGGAGTAGTCGAACTTCTCCATCGCGCGGATCAGACCCAGGTTTCCTTCCTGGATCAGGTCCAGCAGCGGCATTCCGCGTCCCGTGTAGCGCTTCGCCAGCGACACCACCAGGCGGAGGTTGGCCTCCAACAGATGCCGACGCGCTGCCTCGCCGTCGCGGACGACGGTGGCCAGGTCACGTTTGCGGTTCTCGCCCAGGCGCTTCTTGGTGTTCAGAACGTGCTGGGCGTACAAGCCCGCCTCGATGCGCTTTGCGAGCTCTACCTCATCGGCGGCGTTGAGCAACGCCGTTTTGCCAATGCCGTTCAGATACACGCGCACGAGGTCGGCGGCAGGGCTCTGGGCGTCCAGATCACTGTCGACGCGGCTTGTGGTGGCATTTGCCATGACGGCCTCCTGATCAGCTCGAACTGTCATGATCTACAACGTCGTAAGCGTCATGAGAGTTCCCGCTGATCTCCGGATTCATGCCCGTTGAGCTGCAGTTTTTCCGGATCGACCTGAGAATGTCCTGAGAATGGTGAAAGAAGGCACTCAGCTGGGGTCATCGTGGTCGGACCGCGCTGGGTCCGGTTGCGGTGGCATAAAAGCGTCGCTCTGTAACGCCGGACGCTCCGCGGTGGGGAACAGCGGGATCCGCTCGCCGCGGCCGGCGTAACGCCGTGGCTCCTCGGCGCTACGAGGGGGACGATCGTTGGCGATCAGTACCGCCATCCAGGGCAGCGGTATCGAGACCACGATGATGGCGAGCGAGATGAGCCCGTTCTGCCAGATGTTGTAGGCGACGGCGGCCAGGATGAGGGCCGGGATGCGGAAGGCCATCAACATCAGGTACTTGCGGACGCGCTGGCGGTGCTGCACTTCGTAGGCGGGTGCGGCTTTGGTGATGAGAACCGGGCGGGCTTCCTTGCCGAAATCGTCGCCGAAATCGTCGTCGAAACTCAGCTCGTGGCTTTGTTTCATGCCTCTACTGTTCCACATCTGGACCGGGTCGTGGCAGGTGGATTTCCCTATGCCCCGCATCCAGGCAGAATGAATCGTATGCAGACCCAGACCATCGAGCGCCCGGACACCGACGAACGCGTCGACGACGGGACCGACGATGACACCCCGAAGTTCTTCCATTACGTCAAGAAGGACAAGATCGCCGAAAGCGCTGTCATGGGCACGCATGTGGTCGCGCTGTGCGGCGAGGTTTTCCCGGTGACGAAGGCGGCCAAGCCCGGCTCGCCGGTGTGCCCGGATTGCAAGAAGATCTACGAAGCACTCAAGAAGTAGGCGGCGGTAGCGGCGGCTCGGCCGGCTCGGGCGCAGGTGTTTCTGCCGGTGCCTGAGCCCCGCCGTTGTGGGCCTTGTCCTCCAGCCATTCCCGCAGTCTCCTGGCGTGCGTGTCCGACGCGGGCCACTCCTCTTGTATCGCCGCGTTCAGTTCGGCGCCGAGCATGATGGCAAAACCCAGGAAGAACGCGAACAGCAGAAACGCGATCGGTGTGGCGAGTGCGCCGTAGGTGTATCCCGTGCTGGTGATCCAGGTCAGGTAGATCCGCAGCCCGAACGTGGCGACCAGGAACACCACGGTCGCCAGCACGGCGCCGAGTACCAGGCGGTGCGTCGGAATCGGAGCAGGCAGCGATACCCGGTACAACACAGTCACGCCCACCAGCACCGCGAGGAACAACGCCGGGTAGTAGCCGTACCGCAGCACGTTGTCCCAGCTGTCCGGGATGTGCTCGGAGACCGCCCGCGGCCCGAGCGCCAGCAGCGGCGCCACCCCGATCGCAGAGACCAGCATGATCACGTACAGGCCCAACGCGTAGAACCGTTGACGCACCGGATGTCGCAGCGGTGTCTGATCGTGCGCCTCCACGATCGAGTCCACGAACGCCGACACCGCCGACGACCCGGCCCACAACGAGATCACGAAACCCACCGACACCACCTCGCCCCGGGCGCCCCTGACGATGTCGCGGATCGTCGGTTCGATGATCTCGTTGACGACGTTGGGGGAGAAGAAGCTGTTCGCCGCGTTGATCAGCTGATCCTGGATCGTCGGCAGGGTGTCCGGCCCGAACCACGGTGCGATGTAGGCCAGGCTGCCGAGCATCCCCAGTAGCAGAGGAGGCAATGACAACGCGCACCAGAACGCCGCCTGTGCCGACTCCGAGAAAATGGAGTCGTCCCAGCTCTTCGACAATGTGCGTCGAGTGATATGCCAGATGTGGTGGCGTGATGGTGGTACTGGAAGCGGCTGGCCAGTCATGACCAGTCAAGCATTACTGACGAAACGTGCTCCTGCCCAGGCGGGTGGTGCCGACCGGTGGCGGTCAGGCGTCTGCCGCGCTGGACTCCAGCACGGCGGCCAGCTCGACCAGCTTTGCTTCGTGCTCGTTGGCGTGATGTTGGCAGAAGAGCAGCTCGGCCCCCGAAGGCAGCTTCGCGCGCACGCGTGCGGCCGCACCGCAACGATCGCAGCGATCGGCTCTGGTTAGCTCCGGGCTTATCAGAGTTGCGTTCATGGCTCCTCCGTCTTCTGCGCTTCGCATCTTGGCAAAGGCGCCTTGATTGCGTATGTCTACTCTGTCAGACGTTTTGGATTCCGGCCTTGTTCCCCAAGGGTTCACCGGTGTGTCGTGTCTCACTTGGCTGCCGTGTTGCTGGCCGGGCAAGCTGACGCTATGCATCCATCGCCGCGGATCCTGGTTCACTTGTGCAGTGTCGAGGATTGGACGCGCGCCCAGCGTAGCGGGGAACATCGTCCGGACTCGCTGAGTGTGCAGGGCTTCGTCCACCTTTCGGCTCCTGAGCAGGTGCATCTGCCGGCGAACCGGCTCTACTCCGGACGCGGCGACCTGGTGCTGCTGCACATCGATCCGGCCAAGCTGGCGGATCCGGTGCGCTGGGAACCGGGGGTTCCGACGGACCCCGACGCGATGTTGTTCCCGCATCTGTACGGTCCGCTGCCGGTGGACGCTGTGATGACCACCACCACCTATGCACCCGACGCCGAGGGACGGTTCGCGCCGTTGGCCGGCGACACGCCGTCGTCGTAGAGCGCAGCTCAGCAGCCCGCTCGGCGCGTGACATGCTCGTCGGGTGTCTGTCGCGGCCCAGAACCGGCAGGGCGCGGCCACGCGGCTGCGCCTGGTGAAGGCTGCCGAACGATTGTTCGCCGCCCAGGGGGTGGATGCGGTGTCGGTCCGGGCGGTCAATGCGGCCGCGGGGCTCGGCGCGGCCTCGGTGCACTACCACTTCGGATCCAAGGACGACCTGCTGCGCGCGGTGCTCACCGATGTCGGTGCGCCGGTGCGCGACGAGATCGCGGCCAACGTCGCGCTGCTCGCGGCCGACCCGGTCGCGCCGAGTGCTGACGCCCTTGTCCGGGCGGTCACCGAGCCGTATCTGAAACTGTTGCTCCGCCACCGGGTCCGGGGGATGCGGTGGATCAAGATCATCGCTCAGATCTCGCAGGAGAACCATCCGGTGATGCTCGAAACCGAGCAGCACCTGCCCGACGAACTGTTCGCTCAGGTGCAGCGGACGTTTCCCGATTCGGACCAGGCGCGCCTGGAACTGCGCTGGGCCATCTCGATCATGAACTTCATCCAGGCGCTGAGCCGGGCCGACGAATGGCGCCGTAACGGGAGCCGCCTGGACGAGGCCGAACTGCGGGACTTCTACGAAGACCTGGTGAGTTTCGTCGTCGGCGGGGTCGATCGGCTGCTCGGGGCCTGACCGATCATGGCGGTACGGACGGGCCTTCGCATGCCGAAATTTCTGGATCACTTGATCCAATCAACCGATCCAGATAATGTGCCGGACATGTGGAATTCGAGTTCGATCAAGTTCGGGGCGTTCCTGGCGCCCTACCATCCCCTCGACGCTGATCCCGCGCTGCAGCTGCGCCGCGACATCGACCTGATGGAGCACCTCGACCATCTCGGCTTCGACGAGGCCTGGATGGGCGAGCACCACTCGACCGGATCCGAAATCGTCCCTGCGCCAGACGTGTTCATCGCGGCAGCGGCCGAGCGCACCGAGCGGATCCGATTCGGCACCGGCGTGATGTCGCTGCCGTACCACCACCCGCTGGTCACCGCGGACCGCATCACCCAGCTCGATCTGCAGACCCGCGGACGCCTGATCGTCGGCACCGGGCCGGGCAAGATCCCGCTGGACGCGCACATGATGGGAATCAACCCGATCGACCAGCGCCGCATGCAGGGCGAGGCACTGGAGGCGGTGTTGCGGCTGCTGCGCGGCGAGGTCGTCAACATGGAGACCGACTGGTTCACCCTGCGCGATGCGCGGGCCCAGCTGCCGACCTATGACCCCGCCGGCATCGAGGTGGCGACCGCCTCGACCATCTCGCCGAATGGGTCGGTGCTCGCCGGCACGCACGGGTTGTCGCTGCTGTCGCTGGCTGCCAGCTCACCGAGCGGATTCGACGTGCTCGACCGCAACTGGGGTGTGTACGAGAAGGTTTCGGCCGAGAACGGCCACCAGGCGGACCGCGCCACCTGGCGCCTGGTCAATCCGATCTTCATCGCCGAGACCCGGGCCGAGGCCGAACGGGCCGTCAGCCGCCGGATCCACGCCATCGCCGAATACGTCAACCGGCAGCAGGGCATCAACCCCGATTGGGCTCAGACCCCCGAGGGCATCATCAACCAGTGGCGCACCGACAACCTGGGCGAGTTCGGCCAGGTCATCATCGGCACCCCCGAGGACGCGATCGCACAGATCGAGCGCCTCATCGAGAAGACCGGCGGATTCGGCACCCTGCTGATCATGCATGTGGACATGGCCAGCTGGGATGACACCTTGCGCAGCTACGAGTTGTTCGCCTCCGAGGTCGTCCCGCATTTCAAGAAGCGCAACGTCGGCCGGCAGGCCAGCCTGCAGTTCGCCGAGGACAACAGCGAGTACCTTCTCGGTGGCCTCATCGGCGCAATCACCAAGGCACACACCGACTATTACGGCCAGCCTGCCGAGCAGCTCGCCGGGCAGGGGGCGTGATGCGCGCGGCGGAGTACTTCGACGGGCGATTCACCGTCACCGATGTGACCGAACCGCCCGTCGCCGGGCCCGGGCAACTGCGCATCAAGGTTGCCGTCTGCGGCATCTGCGGCAGCGATCTGAGCATGTCCAAGGATCCGTGCCGGTTCGTCGAGGTGGCTGCCGGTGCGGGCTACCCGTTCGCGGTGTTCGATGCCACCCGTCCGGTGGTGCTCGGTCACGAGTGGGCCGGCACCGTCGTCGAAACGGGCCCGGGTGTCGAGGATTTCGCTGAGGGCGACCGGGTCACCGGGCTCGGCATCACCACGGAGCAAGGTACCGGGATGCCGACGATCATCGGCTACTCGAACGAATACCACGGGGCCTTCGGCGAATTCATCGTCGTTGACGCCTTCTGGGTCCGGCACGTGCCCGACGGCCTGTCGCTGGAGCACGCCGCCCTGGCCGAGCCGCTCCACGTCGGCGAGATGCACATGCAGCAGTCCGGTCTGACGCCGGCGGACACAGCCTTGGTGATCGGCTGCGGATCGATCGGTCTGGGCACGATTCTGGCCGCAAAGGCTGCCGGCGCACACACCGTCATCGCCTCGGAGCCGTCACCCAAGCGCCGCGAGCTGGCCGCGAAGATGGGCGCCGACATCGTCGTCGACCCCAATGAGCAGGATCCGATCGCGCTCTACAACGAGTTGCTGGGCAGTGGCAAGACCGGCGGGGCCGATCCGCAGGGCCTGCTGATCGCCTACGAGTGCAGCGGACGGGTGGGCACCCTCAACTCGCTGACGCACACGCTGCCGTGGGGTTCGCGCATCCAGGTGGTGGCCTCGCCGTTCGCCGAGGAGACCATCCTCCCGGTGGTCGCGCAGATGCGGCAGATCGCGATCAATTTCGGGCACGGCCACTACGACCAGGCCTACGAGAAGGTGCTGGCACGGCTGGCAGCCGGCGAGATCGACGCCGACGCGATCATCACCGGGCGGGTCGGTCTGGATGGCTTGGGCGATGCGTTCGAGGCGCTGCGCGACCCCGAGGCCCACGTCAAGATCCTGGTGCTGCCCGGACAGTGAGGTGGCGGTGGGCTAGCGGTGCTGCTCAGCGCTCAGTGCGGTGCGCAGCCGCTGGCCCACCAGACCCCGCGCCTGCCGCGACCACGTGAACCCGACGTGGCCGCTGTTGGTCCAGTGGACCGAGCCGTCACGCCAGGCGTGATGCAGTGCGCGGGACTGGTCCACCGGGATGAGTCGGTCCCCGCGGGCGGCGAACAACGACAGCCGATCGGCCGGCACCACTGCCGGTACCGTCAGCGGGGATGCCACCCGGAATGTGTTGCGGGCGTTCGCGGAACGCAGCAGCGAGTGGTATTCGGCAGGCGGCCCGTGGTGCTCCATCAGCCCGAGCACATCGGCGAACGGCAACGCCGCAACCACCGCCTCGAGCGGTTCCAGGCCGGCGAGCATGGTGGCCAGGAAGCCGCCGAGTGACAGGCCGTAGACGCCCACCGGGGCATCGCTGGTGGACCGGATCCAACCGATGAGGCGGCGGACGTCCCACAGGGCCTGGGTGATTCCGTGCAACATCGCCGTGAGGTCCAGCGACAGCAACTGGCCGTCGGTGTCGGTGCGCCGCGGGCCGTGCAACGGTGACACCGGCAGCGCGACGTTGAATCCCAATTTCGAATGCAGGTAGGTCGCCCACAGCACGGCGAGGTCGAACCGGGACGAGCCCATGCCGAAGCCGTGCAGGCAGACCACCCACGGTGCGTGTGGATCGCGCTGACGCAACAGCCGCACGAAAGCTGTTCCATTGCAGTCGTTCCCAGGCCAGCGCGCGGCGCCGGGCTCAACCGCTCGCGGCGTGAAATCCGATGCGAACGTCATGGTTTCATGACGCAGCGGGCCGGTGCGGGTACGCAGCTCGAGCACATCGGCATCGCGTAACGGCGGCGGGGTGCGATGGTATGTCGCAGGCGCCGCCACCCAGCCGCGCTCCTCGAACAGCGCGGCTGCGGCGGCGATCTCGGCGGCGATCCGGTCAGCCGCGGCGTCGGGGGACACCTTCGGCTGCCGGGTACGCATGACGGCGAGGATCGCCTCGTCGATCGCGACGTGTGGCGCGATGGACAACCGCTGGGTCAGGGTCGTGCAGTCGGAACGCCGATTGTCAGGCAACGGAAATCTCGCTCGGCTCAGTTGGTGTGGACCGGCGTCACCGGAATCCGGCCCGCGCTGGCCCCACCGTCGACGGTCAGATCGGCGCCGGTGATGTATGACGACGCATCCGAGGCGAGGAAGGCGACCACGTTGGCGACCTCTTCGGGAGTGCCGACACGGGTCAATGGCGCACCGGGATGGCCGCCGAGTCCGCGTTCCACCTCGAGGTGGGCGATCATCGGGGTGTCGATCATGCCGGGATAGACGGTGTTGACCCGAATGCCCAACGGGCCCAGCTCGATTGCCGCGACCTTGGACATACCGCGAAGACCCCACTTGGAGGCGCCGTACGCCGTGTAGCCGGCCAGCCCCTGCACACCCGCCTGTGACGAAATGTTGACGATCGATCCGCCGCCGGCGGCCTTCATCGGTTCGGTGACGGCCTGCATGCCGAGGAAGGCGCCGATGAGATTGACCCGCAGCATCTGTTCGAATCCCTCGGTGTCCTGCTCGGCCAGTGGCACCACCTTGCAGATGGCGGCGTTGTTGACCAGCGCGTCGACCCGGCCGAACTCGCTGATCGCGGTGTCGACCGTTGCGCGCCAGTCATTTTCGTTGCCGACATCGTGGCGGACGAAGCGGGCGGCAGCGCCGATGGACTCGGCGACGCGCTGACCATCCTCGACGAGGAGATCGGTCAGCACCACCTTGGCACCCAGCGCGGCGAACAACCGCGCCTCGGCCTCACCCTGACCGCGGGCGGCCCCGGTGACGATCGCGACCTTGCCGGACAGGTCGACGCCGGCCATCAGTCGTTGTCCTGGTCGATGCCGGTCAGCATGAGTTCGGAGACACGGCGGGGGAATTCGGTGAACTTCGCCATCGGAACGATGTTGCGCGGCAGGATGACGTGGCGACGGTTGTTCTCGATGGCATCGGCGATGGCCTCTGAAACCACGACCGGGTCCAACTGGTCGCGCGGAATCATCCGCCACCGTATCGATCGCTCGATGGTGCGCCGCGCCGGACCGAATGCGCGGATGTGGTCGATCATGTCGGTTTTGACCTCGCCGACCTGCACGAGCGTGGTGCCGACCGGCTTGCCCCGCAACTCGCCGCGGATACCTGCGGTGAAGTGGCTCAGCCCGGCCTTCGACGTGCCGTACAGGGTAAGTCCCGGCCCCTGGGAGATGGCGCCCATCGAGGACACGTTGACGATGTGGCCGCGCCCACGCCCGACCATGCGAGGTATCGCCTGGCGGCAGAGGTCCATCGGAGCCGCCAGGTTGACCTGCAACAGGTTACGAATCTGCTCCGGGCTGACCTGGTGGAACCGGCCGACGTGGTCGATACCGGCGTTGTTGATCACGATGTCCACCGGGCCGTCGGCCTCGACCCGGTCAAGCAGTGCCTCGACGGCGGCCGGGTCACCCAGGTCGGTCGGGTAGGCCTTGCCGCCGATCTCCTTGGCGAGCAGGTTGAGCGACTCGGCGTCACGCGCCACCACGGCGACGTCGACGCCGCGTGCGGCCAGCACCTCGGCGATGCTCTTGCCCAGGCCGCGGCTCGCGCCGGTGACCAGAGCGCGGGAGTTCCTCAGCTTCATGGGTTGCCTTTCAGTGATTTTCAGGTGTGGTCTTGGTTGTTCAGTTCGGAATTCAGGGCGTCGCGGACGACGGTGCACACGTCTTCGGTGGCCTCGGCCGCGGCGGGAAGATGGTCGGCGAGGTTGAAGAATCCATGGAAGCCTCGCTCGTAACGCCGGACGCTCACTTTCGCGCCGCCGGCGGCAAGCATCCGGGCGTACTCCTCGCCCTCCTCGCACAGCGGATCCAGGGCTCCGGTCAACACGTGCGCATCCGGAAGCCCGGTCGTATCACCGAGAATCGGCGATGCCGACACCTCGGCCTGGGCGCCGCTGGCACCCAGATACTGCGCGGTGAACCACTGCATGTGCGCAGCGGTCAGCACCCCGCTCTTGGTGTGCGGGCTGGACAGCGACGATTTGCGACGCTGATCCACAACCGGGTAGATCAGCACCTGGAATGCGATGGCCGGGCCGCCGCGGTCCCGGGCTGTCATCGCGACCACGGCAGCCAGATTGCCGCCCGCGCTGTCGCCTGCGATCACGAGCCGGGCCGGGTCACCGCCGAGTTCGACGGCATGCGAAGACACCCATTCGGTTGCCGCCCAGGCGTCTTCGACCGCGGCGGGATACGGATGCTCGGGAGCCAGCCGGTAGTCGACCGAAACCACGATTGCGCCGATGCCGTTGGCGAGCCTGCGGCAACACGAGTCGTGTGAGTCGAGATCACACAGCACGAATCCGCCGCCGTGGAAGTAGACGAGGACCGGCAGTCCGGCGTCCGGGTCGGTGCGGAAGTCCGTGCCTGAATCGTGGCGGGCCAGCGGATGGTAGATCCGCACCGGAATGTCGCCGGTGGGTCCCGGGATGGCCCGGTCTTCGACGTGGCCCACCTGCATGGGCCGGGCCGGACGGCGGCTGGCCTTGAGCCTCGCCCGCACCTCGGCAGCCGCCGCGATGGGATCGCTGCCGCCTTCGAGGATGGGGGCGAACGCGTCGCCCATCCGGCCGGCGACCTCCTGCTTCATGGTGTCGTCTTGGATGTCCGAGTCGCTCACTTGGAACCGCCGGTCAACTCGCCGCGCAGCACCTTGCCGGTGGCGTTGCGGGGCAGCCTGTTCAGGAACTCGACGTCCCGGGGAATCTTGTACCGGGCCAGGTTCGCCCGCACATAGTCCTTGATCTCATCGGCGCCCAGGGTGGCCCCGTCGTTCAGCACCACATACGCGTTGAGCCGCTGACCGAAATCCTCGTCACTGACCCCGATCACCGCCACCTCGTCGACCTCCGGATGGCTGGTGATCAGGTTCTCGACCTCCAGCGGATAGACGTTCTCGCCACCGCAGATCACCATGTCGTCGTCACGGCCGTCGATGTAGAGCCGGCCGGTGTCGTCGAAGTGGCCGACGTCACCGCTGCTCTGCAGCCCACCGATCGACTCTTTGGTGCGGCCGTCGGTGTAACCGGCGAAGCTCACGTCGCTGCCGGCGAAAACCCGTCCGATCACCCCCGGTTCGGTGATCTCGCTGCCCGCCGAGTCGTACAGGCGGACCGCGCATCCGACCGGGGCCCGGCCCGCGGTGCGCGGATCGTGCTTCAGATCTTCGGGCATCGCCACGGTCATGACCGCGAGTTCGGTTGAGCCGTACAGGTTGTACAGCACCGGGCCGAACTCGGCGAGGGTGCGCTTGACCAGATCGGGTGGCATGGCCGAGCCCGAGACGAAGATGATCTTCAGCGACGACGTGTTGTAGCTGTCGCGAACATCCTTGGGCAGGGCCAGGATTCGCTGCAGCATCGTGGGCACCACGACCAGTACGTCGCAGTGGTGGTTCTGGACCGCGCGCAGCGTCTCTTCCGGGTTGAACTTGCGCCGCAGCACCAGGCGGTTGCCCAGCGCCAGCGACAGCACCGCCTGGCCGAGCCCGGTCCCGTGGAACATCGGTGCGGCGAGCATGCAGGTCTGACCGCGGCGGCGCGGCACCCGGTCCAGCAGCTGAGCGGAGAACAGGGGAGAGGTCTTGCCGCGCGGGGCGCCCTTGGGCGTGCCGGTGGTGCCGCTGGTCAGCAGCGTCATGCCGCCCGGCTTGGCGGGTGCGGCGACCGGAGCCGGCGAGGTGGCGTCGATCAGGCCCTCCAGCGAACCCTCGACGTCGGATGTCGAGCGCTCGTCGGTCCAGGCCAGGAAGCGGCGCACGCCCGGATCGATGGCGCTGACGAGGTCGGTGAACTCCTCGTCGTGGATCAGCACGTTGACCTTTTCGCGGGCCGCGACGTCGGCGAGCTGCGGCTTGGCGAATCCGGTGTTCATCAGCAGCAGTTGTGCCCCGACCTTGCCGGTCGCGGCCAGGATGGTGACCAGGCCGCGGTGGTCGCGGCACAGCGCCGCGATGACCGAGCCCGCACCGATGCCGCGGGAGTTCCAGGCCCGGGCAAGTGCATTCACCCGGCCGTTGAGTTGGGCGAAGGTCACTTCGCCCCATTCGTCGGTGATGGCGATGGCGTTGGGATCGCGGTTGGCGGCGCTTTCGATCACGGCGGCGAAGCCCCCGAACTGGCGGACCAGCTTTGCCTGCTGGATGCCGTCGGCCGCTCCGCCCGACAGGCCGGACTCGCGCAGCACGGCGAGGCTGCGGGCGATCACCCGGAACCGGTTGACCCTGGCGGCGAGGCTGGATGTGCGCGGATTAGCTCGCTTCATGCCGCAAACGGTAGGTCGCACCGGGCCGGCAGCGGGTCCCAGAGTCTCGCTGGGCGGGACAGCGTGTCTACTGGGACACACGATTCGATAAGAGTGATGGCAGCCACAGAAAGAGCCGTATCGGCGGTGAGGACAAGCGAGGTTGAGAATGCGGCGTTTGAAGGGCGAGGACAACAGCTTCCTGGCGTGGGAGAGCTCGGTGCAACCGCAGCACACGATGAAGGCCGTCGTTCTGGACCCCCGCCAGGTATCGGAACCGCTCACCTTCGACCGGATCAAGACCGCCGTGCAGGGCTGGGTCGATCAGGTCGAACCGTTGCAGTGGCAGTTGCTGTCCCCGCGGGTCGGGGTCGGCCGGCCATGGTGGGTGTCGCGGCCGCAGATCGACATCGAGCACCACGTCCAGCGGACCACCGCGCCCGCACCCGGCGGAGACGAGGAACTCGCGGCGACCATCGGCGAGATCTTCGAGGTGCCACTGGACCGCGACCGGCCGGCCTGGCAGCTGTGGTACGTCGAGGGCCTCAAAGACGGCCGGGTCGCCCTGGTGCTCAAGATTCACCACGCCGTCGCCGACGGCACCGCATCGCTGCGCCTACTCGAAACCCTGTACAGCACCGATCCGGGCACCCCGCTCCCGCAGCCGGGGCGGACACCACTGCGGAACGAGCAGCGACCGGCACCGTGGGTCTGGTGGCCGCTGGTGCTGCGTCACCAGGTCGCGGCGCTGGCCCGTTTCCCCGGCATCATCGCCCGCACCGCGGCCGTCACCGGGGTGATCCGGCGCCGGCAGAAGGCCGGAAAGCCCGGTTACGCAGAAGCTTTCGCTCCGCCGGCGATGCCGTTCAACGAACCGTTCTCGGCCAGCCGTCGATTCGCGTACCGGCGCTGCGACGTCACGGAGATCAAGCGGGTGTCGAAGGCATTCGGCGTCACCATCAACGATGTCTTCCTGACCATCTGCGGCGGTGCCCTTCGTGAATACCTGGCTGAGAGCGGGCAGGCCTGTGACGAGAGCTTGACCGCCGTCGTGCCCGTCTCGATGCGACCGGCCGAAACCGAGGCCGAGTGGGGCAACAAGGTGGCGCGATGGAACGTCGAGCTCGCCACACACATCGCCGATCCGGTGGAGCGACTGAAGGCGGTCGCGTCGGCGACCCGGGCCGCACGTGAGGTGCAGGCAGAGCGGGACGCCTGGCTGCAGCATGACTGGATGGAGTACTGGCCGCTGTTCTGGTTGTACTCGCGGGTGCTGCCGATCCTCGGGGCCAAGATGAAGCGCCGTCCGATGTTCAGCCTGATCGCGTCCAACATGCGCGGCCCGCAGGACACGCTGTACTGGGGCGGTGCGCCGATCGAGCAGCTGATCTCGTCCGGACCGATCGTGTTCCCGATGGGGTTGAACTTCACCGGGTGGAGCTACCGCGATGAGATGGCGATCTGCGTGCTCACCTGTGGTGATCAGGTGTCGGACCCGTACGGGATCGCCGATCGGGTGCCGCAGGTTCTGGCCGAGTTGTCGGCGCGGGCGGGTTCAACCGACGGTGGGCCTCCTGTCGTGAACGCCGGCTCAGCCGGCGGCGACGCTTCGGATCGTCAGGCGGTATCCGGCTAGGACGTCGAGCCAGAGGCGGGCCACTGGGTCCGTCGCGTCGAGCGCGTGCCTGCCGCCGCTGCTGAGCAGTTGGTCGGCGGCGTTGCGCGCGCGGGTGACGGCCTGACGCAGCGCTGTGGTGGCGCAGTCCGCGTCGGCGTCGGTGCTCAGCGCTGTGGTGAGTTGCAGCCGGGCGGCGTCGATGTCGGATTCCGCCGTGGCCACCAGTACCGCCGATGCGGTCAGTTCGGTGGTGTCCTCGCTGCCGTACGAGGTGGCCAGCCGCCGGCGGACCTGACCGACGTGCGCCTGCCACACACCGGACGCGGCGCCGATGACCGCGGCGGCCTGCCCGGCGCCGGCAAGGACCCGGTAGGGCGGTGGTACATCATCGAATTCACCGGTGTCCCAAGCATTGTCATCGGGTGGCGAGAACACGGAGCCGTCGTCGACAATCGCGTCGGACACCGTGACGTCGCCGATTCCCGCCGCGTTCAGGCCACGCCGGCCGACGTCGCCGTCCACCTGCACGACGCCGCGGGGGAGAAGGACATACCGGACCGAATCCCCGTCGAGGGCGCTGAGCAGCAGCCAGTCCGCGACGTCGGCACCGGTCACCGATTCCCAGCGGCCGGTCAGCCGAAACTGTGCGCGGTCGGCGGTCAACCGTCCCGTCGGTTCTGCGCAGGCGGTCACCAACGCGCCGGCGTCGACGCTCCACACCCGTTCGGCGGCACCGTCGCCCAGCCTGGTCACCGCGTAGGCCGCGGCGTTGACGGCCGCGGCGAACCACGCCGCCGAGCCGTCGCGCGCGGCGAGGTCGGCCACCGCTGCGACGAATTCGGCCGGCGACACCGCGCGTCCGCCGTATCGGACCGGCTGCAGCAACCGACCCGATTCCGAATCACGCACGACGGCAATCGATTCAACGGCCGAGATGGTGGGCTCGACGCCGGGTGCACCGGGCGGCTCGGCCATATGACCTCCTGGGAGGGGTGACGAATGGTATTCACGATGGTGACACACCGGACGGGCAGGATAGGGCGGCAACGATGACGCAGAATGTGCGCGGCGCGGTGCGCCAGGCACTGCCGGCGATCGCCGCGGCGGCAGCCGATGTCGACCGCACCGGGGCCGTCGACCCTGCGGTGATCACCGGCCTGCACGATGCGGGTTTCTTTGCGATGCTGCGGCCCAAGGCGTTCGGCGGGATAGAGGCCGACCCGGCCGAGTACCTGGCGGTCACCCGTGACCTGTCCACGGCGTGTACCTCCACGGGTTGGCTGGCCGGATGGCTGGGTGTCAACACCTGGCATCTCTCGCTGTTCGATCACCGTGCCCAGCGCGACGTGTGGGGCCGGGATCCGCAGACCCTGCTCTGCGAGTCGTATGCCCCGACCGGTCGGCTCGAACGCGTGGGTGACGCATTCCGGCTGTCGGGCCGGTGGAGCAGGTGCACCGGAATCCTGCATTCGACGTGGCTGATGGCCGCCGCGGTCCTGGTCGGTGAGGACGGTGCGGCCCAGGATTTCCTGGTGGCACTGGTACCGCGTGAGGACTACGTCGTGGAATCGACGTGGAACAGCGTGGGATTGCGCGGTATCGGTGCGCACGACGTCGTCGTCTCGGGTGCGGTCGTGCCGCGGTACCGCACGTTCGGCTGGGTCAGTGGTGACCAGCTCAGGTTGTTGGCTCCGCTGTACCGGTTGCCGCAACCGACCATGTACACCCATACGGGCACGGTTCCCCTGCTCGGCGCGGCCGAGAACGTCCTCGCCGCATTGCGGCCCCGGGCCGGTTCGTCGGTCGATCCGGTGGCCATGGCGTGCAGCGATCTCGAGTTGTCGATCCGGCAGATCGAACGCAACCTCGGCGACCTCATGGACTGTGTGCGTGCCGACCTCGCCCTTGGCAACGACCTGGTGCTGCGATCGCGCCGGGATCAGGTACTGGCCTCCGAGCGTGCCGTCGCGGCGATCCGGACGTTCATGGCGCACTCGGAGGGCGGCGATACCGGGGACTCGCTGGTGGAACGGGTGTGGCGCGACGTTCAGACCGCGCAGACCCACGTCGCCAGCAACGTGGAGCAGGTGCTGGCGCTCGTCGGCCGCCACTCCTTCGGCATGGAGGTTGACGAGATCATCTGGTAGCCGGCGGGGAGTCAGACCCACGCGTCGGAGGTCAGCGTCCGCAGCACGCGGGACAGCATGTTGTCGGTCGCCTGCGCCTGGGAGGTGGCCGCCAGCGCACTCTCGCGTCCGGCGCCGAGTTGCTGAGATATGTGCCGGGCCGCCCGGATCACGAACGGGGCGGTGCGCTGCAGCCGGTGCAACGGAACCGCGCCGGTCAGCGACAACCCCGCCACTTCACCGTCGGCAGAGCGCAGCGGCGCCGCCACGCTGGTCAGGCCGATCGCCAGTTCCTCGTTGTCGTAGGCGAGCCCGTGGCGGGAGCGGATCCGGGCGAGTTCGCGGTGCAGAGTCTCCAGATCGCTGATGGTGGACCGGGTGGACCGGGTCAGACGCGGCCCCAGGACGGCGTCGACCTCCTCGGCGGGAAGCTCGGCCAGCATGGTCTTTCCCAGTGCGCTGGCATGCGCGGGCGTGTGACCCGCGACGCGGGTGGGCACCACAGCGCTGTTACGTCCGGCCACCTTGTCGAGGTAGACGACATCACCGCCGAAGAGCACCCCGAGGTGAACCACCAGCCCGGTGTCGGCGTGCAGTCGGGACAGGGTCGCGGAGGCCACGCTGCGCAACTGCGAGTGATCGATCATCCTGGTCACCGGCAGCGGGGAAGCGGCCAGGGAGTACCCGTCGGGGCGGTGTTGCAGCAGGCCGGCACTGTGCAGCTGTTTGAGAATCCGGTGTACGGACGAGCGCGGCAACCCTGTGCGGCCGGCGATCTGATCCAGCCGCAGGTGCTTGCCGGGCTCATCGAAGGTGTTGAGGATCAGCGCGACACGATCCACCATCGACACGGCCGCGTCACCCTGTTCGGCGCGTGGTCGTGATGTTGCGTTGCTGGTGGATGCCGGCACTGCGCCCCCTAGGACGTCGAACACTGAGTCCCCCACAATCTCACTCAGCGAGATCCTGACGCAAGGGCAAAGGTGCGGTACCTCACCATGGTGGTCACATGCGATACACGCGACAAGGAGTTTCGGATGCGTGGTGTTGAAATGACCAGGGACGTTCTGGACGGCATCAACGAAAATGCCGATCGGATACAGGCACTCGGACCCGTCAACGAGAAGCTCGGCCGGCTCGACAACCGGGCGGTCGAGGCGCTGCGCGAGTCCGGGGTGATGCACATGCTGCAGCCCGAGGAGTTCGGCGGAATCGAGACCCATCCGGGTGACTTCGCCGAGGCCGTGCTTGAGATCGCCCGGCTGGACGGGGCGGCGGGCTGGGTTGCCGGTTCGGTCGGTGTGCCGCCGTGGGCATTGGCCTCAGCCGACCGGCGCCTGCGCGACGAGGTGTGGGAGGCCGACTCCGACGTCTGGATCGCCTCGGCGCACGCGCCGGCCGGAGTGCTCCTGCCCGTCGACGGCGGCTACCGGCTCTCCGGTGAGTGGCGATCGGTCGCGGCCATCGACCATTGCGAGTGGGTTGTCGTCGGCGCCCGCGTGGTCGGTACGGGCGACACCGACGGACTCGGGTATTCGCTTGTGCCGCGGGGAGATCTGCGCATCGACGACGAATCCTGGAATGCCATCGGATTGATCGGCACCGGAAGTAAGAACATCACGATCGATGACGTGTTCATCCCCGGGCATCGGCTGCTGAACCACCACAGCATCGTCGACGGCACCGCGGCCGGACATGCGGGTCTGCGCAATCCCATCTACCACATTCCGCTGAGCACCATTGCACCGCTGGGAATCACGGCTGCGGTGATCGGTATGGCCGAGGGCGTACTGGCCCACCATGTCGAGGCGGCCGGTGCGGACGGCCCGGTCGAAGAACACGCGGCCGCCGAGATCCGGGCGTCGCGACTGGTGCTGCTCGACACGCTCACGGAGTCCTTCAACCGGGTGCTGGACGGGCCGATCGACACGGCGATGCGGGCACGTGCACGCCGCGACCAGATCGCCGCGGCCCGGCGGGCGGTGCGGGCGATCGATGAGATCGTCTGTCACTCGAACGTCGACGCTTTGCGCCGCGGCAACCCGGTGCAGCGGCTGTGGCGGGATGCCCACGTCGGTCTGGCAACGGTGGTCACCGAGTCGAAGGTGGTGTCGCCGTAGCCGGACGCACGACGAAAAATGGTGGGCGGCGCGAAAGATCAGCGCCGCCCACCATTTTCGTTGCTGGTGATCAGTTGCTCGTGATCAGGCGTGGGTACCGCCGTCGATGCGGATCTCGGTGCCGCTGATGAACGCTCCGTCGTCGGACACCAGCATGGCGATCACCCCGGCGACCGCGGACGGGTCACCCATTCCGGCACCACCGGAGGCCAAGGTGGTCGGCATGATCGGCGAGAGTTTCGCGAACAACGACCAATCGCTGTCGTCCGGAACGAGTCCCGGTGTGGCATCGGTGATTCCGGACTTGATGCTGCCCGGTGCCACACTGACCGCCCGCAGCCCCTGCTTGCCGTACTCCAGTGCGAGCGCATGGGTCATCGACTGGATGCCACCCTTGCTGGCCGCGTAGGCAGCCATGTAGGGATGGGCGAACGCCGCGGAGGTCGAACTGAAGTTCACGATGGCACTCTGCGGATTCTTCAGCAGCGCCGGCAGCGCCTCGCGGATCACCAGGAACGTCCCGGTGAGATTGACGCCGATGATCTGGTTCCAGGCCGCCAGGCTCATCTCGTGGGTGTGCACCGCGCGCAGCATGCCCGCGGCGTTGACCACCGAGTCGAGGCCGCCTAGCGTCTCGACCGCGGTGCGCACACCGTCGACCACCGATGCCTCGTCGCCGATGTCCATCGTCAGCACCGTGAGTTTGTCGGCGGTGCCGGCCTGTTGCGCGCTCTGCCGGGTGGCGTCCAGCCCATCGGCTGAGATGTCGGCACTCACCACTGCGGCGCCCTCGTCGAGCAGTCGCAGCGCGGTGGCCTGTCCGATTCCGGATCCGGCGCCGGTCACCAGGATCCGGCGGCCCTCAAGTCGTTTCATGATTGTCACTGTCCCATCACGTATTTCACGGTCGGACCGGCGGTCCATCCGCCGTCGACGGCGATCTCGGCGCCGGTGACGTAGGAGGAGGCACCGGACAGCAGGTAACAGACCGCGCCGGAGATCTCGTCGGCCTCACCGACGCGGCCCATCGGAGTGTTGGGGTAGTTGCCCTCACCCTGTGTGATGCCGACCTGAGCGGTCATCGGCGTATATGTCATGCCGGGATGCACCGAGTTCACCCGGATGCGGTCGGTGCCAAGCTCCACGGCGGCGATCTTGCTCAGCCCGCGCACGCCCCACTTGGACGCGCCGTAGCCGGCCGTCAGTGCCAGGCCCATCAGGCCGGCGGCCGAGGAGATGTTGACGATGGAGCCCCCGCCCGCGGCGCGCATCGGAGCGATGACCGCCTGGAGCCCGTTGAAGACGCCGACCAGATTGATTTCGAGCACCGTGCGGAAGTGGTCGAGCGGCTCGTGCTCGATGAACTGGCCGGTCGAGATACCGGCGTTGTTCACCAGCCCGTTCAGCTTGCCGAACTCCGTCTGGGTGAGTTCGACCGCGGATTTCCACTGCGCTGCATCGGTCACGTCGAGGTGGACGTAGCGGGCGGCATCGCCCAGCTCGGCGGCCAGCGCGGAACCGTCGTCGTCGAGCACGTCCGAAATCACCACCTTGCCGCCGCGCGCGACGATGTGCCGGGCGAACGACGCCCCGAGGCCGCGTGCGCCACCGGTGACGATCGCCACGACATCCGACAAGCCATCCGAATCTGCTTGCATCACAACAACTTCCTTTCAGAGTGAAACCCGGCTGCACCCAGAGTCGATCCAGCCGCAACGCGCCTGGTGCTGTGAACGCAACGATAATCGCGGCGGCGTTCGTTCGGACGCGAGTCTCACCCAGCGGGAGTGGGCAGTTCGGTGTCGCTCAATCTGCGGCGGACATCAACCGCTCGAGCTCGGCCTTGGCGCCGTCCAGCAACTCCCAGGGATCCTCGACCAGATCGGGATCCGCCTGCACACCGACGTCCACATAGTCGCCGTAGCTGAACACCGTGACGTTGATGCCCATCCCGACGGTCAACGGACCGACGGGGACGATGTGTTCGATGCGGGCGCCGGCCATGTACAGCGGGATGGGCGGGCCGGGCACGTTCGAGACGATGAGGTTGCTGGCCAGTGGCAGTCTGTCCTCGAGCTTGGCTGCCCGGAATCCTTTGAACAGCAGGTTCAGCAGCAGCGGCGGGGTGAAGTCGGTCAAACCGATGGAGTGAGTGGCCTGCAGATCCTCGGCCAGCGCCTTGGCGCTGTTCATCCCGTCATGGATCGCCGACAACCGCTCGACCGGATCCTCCACCTCGGTGCACAGCGAGGCGACCATCGTGTGCACATGGTTGCCGGGGGTTTCGTCGCCCGCGTCGCGGGTGGACATCGGCACCGTGGCCAGGACCGGGGTGTCCGGCAGCGCGTCGCGCTTGATCAGGTAGTTGCGAAGCGCGCCGGCCACGATGCACAGGATCACGTCGTTGACCTTGACGCGCAGGCTGTTCTTGACGTGCTTCACGTCGGCCAGCGGCAACGAGGTGTAGGCAAAGCTGCGGTGCGAGCTCAGTGCGCCGTTGAAGCTGGTCTTGGGTGCGCTCATGGGCCGCGGCGGCGGGTTGTCGCGACGGAGATGGTTGACGGTGGTCACCGCATCGCGGACGGTCTTGCCAAGAAACTGAACGATTTTCGGTGGGGTACTTGCCACCGCGAGGGTGCCTCTGCCGAAGAGTTCGAGACTTGAGTGCCGGGGATGTTCGACTTCGTCGGGCAGGTCCACCACCGGCTTGTCGGCGTCGGGCGTGACGTCACACAACACCGACGACAGGCCTGCACCGGATACGCCGTCGACCACGGAGTGGTGGGTCTTGGCGATGTAGGCCACCCGCCCGTCCTGCAGCCCTTCGACGAACCAGCTCTCCCACAACGGCTGGTTGCGGTCGAGCTGGCGGGCCAGGACCTCGCCGACGAGGTCGGCGAGTTCGCGTGCGCCGCCGGGGGCCGGGAGCGCGGCGCGGTGAATGTGGTAATCCAGCTTGAAGGCGGGATCATCGACCCAGACCGGCCGGTCGAGTTGCAGCGGAACCTGCTGGATCCGGCGACGGAACTGGGGGAGATAGGGCAGCCGGCGGTTCAGGTGATCACGCAGGTGTTCATAGTCGAATCCCGGTGCACCCGAAGGATCGAGGATCATCAGCCCCAACGTGTGTTGAGGCCACTCGGTGCCTTCCATCGACAGGAACATGGCATCCATGCCCGACAACCGCTTCACTGATAACCCCCCGTTCGCCACCCACCCAGATATGGAGGCCCGACCGTATCCGGAATCGGATCCGAAATCGGGGGAAAATGCCGGTCAGCGAGACTTCCGCTGTTGCCTGAGGCAACAGCTGGTGGCCCCGGCATCGTTTTGCTGCCGCCTTCCGAGGTCCTTCGTACCGGTGAGTGAGACAACTGCTGTTCGCCGCACACAGTCGTTCGTAACGTGACGCACCGAACATTGAAGCGAAAGGCATCGATAGTGACAGCGCAGCCAGGTCCGTCGGGTACCGCCGAACAAAACTCCACCGCGGTGGATGTCGTCGTGGTGGGAGCCGGGTTCGCCGGGCTGTACGCACTGCATCGGCTTCGCGGGCAAGGCCTTTCGGTCCAGGTGTTCGAGGCCGCCGACGGCGTGGGCGGAGTCTGGTACTGGAACCGCTACCCGGGCGCGCGGTGCGACGTCGAAAGCGTCGACTACTCCTATTCGTTCGACAAGGACCTCGAACAGGAGTGGAACTGGACCGAGAAGTACGCCACCCAGCCCGAGATCCTGGCTTACCTCAACCACGTGGCCGACCGGTTCGACCTGCGGCGCGACATCTCGTTCGAGACCCGGGTGACCGACATGGTGCTCGACGAGAAGACCATGCGCTGGGAGGTTCGCACCGACCGGGGCGACGTGGTCTCCGCACGCTTCTGCATCCTCGCGGTCGGGCCGCTGTCGAACGCGAACATCCCGGCGATCGAAGGTCTCGATTCGTTCGCGGGCGAGGTCCATCACACCGCGCACTGGCCGCACGAAGGCGTTGATTTCACCGGCAAGCGGGTCGGTGTGATCGGCACCGGATCCTCGGGTATCCAGGCGATCCCGTATCTCGCCAAGCAGGCCGAACAGCTCTTCGTCTTTCAGCGCACCCCGAACTACAGCGTGCCGGCCGGCAACATTCCGCTCGACGATGAGACGCGGGCGGCGCAGAAGGCCGGGTACGCCGAGCGGCGCAGGCTCTCGATGCTCAGCGGCGGCGGCTCACCGCATCAGCCCCACCCCAAGTCCGCACTGGAGGTCTCCGCCGACGAACTGGAGCAGACCTACCAGCGCCGCTGGGAGCTGGGCGGGGTGTTGTTCTCCAAGGCCTTCCCGGACCAGTTGGTCACCATCGAGGCCAACGACACCGCCCGGCTGTTCTGGGAGCAGAAGGTGCGGGCCGTGATCGACGATCCGGCGGTGGCCGACGTGCTGATCCCGAAGGATCATCCGATCGGCGCGAAGCGAATCTGTACCGACGACAAGTACTTCCAGACCTTCAACCGGGACAACGTCTCGTTGGTGAATCTGCGGGCGACGCCGATCGAGCGGATCGACGCGTCGGGTATCGACACCACCGATGCGCATTACGACGTGGATGCGTTGGTGCTGGCCACCGGATTCGACGCGATGACCGGTTCGGTTCAGAAGCTCAACGTCCTGGGCCGGGGCGGCCGAACTCTCAACGAGGCGTGGGCCGAGGGGCCGGCGACCTATCTGGGCCTGGGTGTCCCGGGCTTCCCGAACGTCTTCAACATCGCCGGTCCCGGCGCACCTTCGGTGCTGGCCAACATGGTGCTGCATTCGGAGCTTCACCTGAACTGGGTCGCCGATGCGATCGCCTACCTCGACGCCCAGGGCGCTTCGGCGATCGAGGCACGCGAGGACGCCGCGGCCGAGTGGGTGGAAGAGTGCACCCGACGTGCCGCAGGAACGCTTATGCCGCAGGCGAATTCGTGGTACCTCGGAGCGAACATCCCGGGTAAGGCGCGGGTGTTCATGCCCTTCGTCGGCGGTTTCGGCGTGTACGGCGAGATCATCGCCGAGGTCGCTGCGGCAGGCTACAAAGGCTTCGATATCCACCAGGATCTGACCGCCTAGCGGTCCCTGCGGGGGCCGGCTGCTTCACGCGCCGGCCTCCGAAACAGGGATACGGTCAGGTTTCGCGGTCCAGCACCACGCGGATATCGGTGCACACCTGCTGCTTGGCCTCGCCGGCCAGCCTCAGCGCAGGCATGGTCATGAACCCGTGGATGGCACCGGCATAACCACGGTGGGCCACCGGAACCTCCTGGGCGGCAAGCGCTTCAGCGTAGTCTTCGCCTTCGGAGCGCAGCGGGTCGAAGCCCGCGGTGATGACCACCGCCGGCGGCAGTCCGCGCAGGTCCGCGTGAAGCGGCGCGGCATGGGGATGTGCGCGGTCACCGGCATCGGGAACGTACTGATCCCAGTACCACGCCATCGCGGCCCGGGTGTTGTAGAACCCCGTTTCGAATCCCCGGTACGACTCGGTGTCGAAGTCCGCTGCGAGCACCGGATACAGCAGTGCCTGACACGCGATGTCCGGTCCGCCGCGGTCGCGGGCGAGGAGGGCGGTCACCGCGGCGAGATTGCCGCCGGCACTGTCTCCCGCGACGACGATCTTCGCCGCATCACCGCCGAGTTCGTCGGCCCGGCGCGCGACCCAGCACAGTGCGGCATACACGTCCTCGGCGGCTGCCGGCCACCGCGACTCAGGTGCCAGTCGATAGTCGACGGACACCACGACCGCCCCGATGCCGTTGGACAGCGATCGGCATAGATCGTCGTGGGTGTCGAGATCGCAGAACACGAACCCGCCGCCGTGCGCGAATACCACCATCGGTGCCGGTGCACTGGAAGGCGCTGCCGGCCAATAGATCCGGACGGGAATGTCGCCCGCAGGGCCGGCTACCTTCCGCTCCTCGACCGCCCCGACGGGCTGGGGTGGTTCCATCGGGCGGAACCGGGCACGTACCGCGGCCCTGGCCTGCGTTCCGGTCATCGTTTCCACCGCGGGGAAATCGGCGTTCAGTACGGGCAGCAGCGCCTCGATCTCGGGATCGACGTTCATCTCCGCCTATTCGGGTCGTCCGGATACGGCCGGCCCAACCAAACCACATCCGGCCCAGGCCGGGAGACGGCGTGTTCCACGCAGCGAGACTCGTCGGAAATCAGGTCGTTCGTTCACTGCGACGGCGGTTTGAACCGATGGTCCACCTCCGCGATACCGCACTGCGCAAACCGGTACCGCTGAACGGGACTCCATCCCCGGTCCGGTCATGCGGTGCGCACCATCACAGTGCGCAGGGCGATGTGTCTGCAGACACATGCTGCCCGAGATCGCCGATGAAGATCGCTGGGAAGGCGATCCGCGCGCATCGCATCCGTGAATGTAGGTCCAGAGGAGAGGGGGAATGGACGAAAGCATCAAGCCCGACAACGACATAGCGCACCCCGTGCGACGCGGTCCGAAGATGAGAAGGGCCGGGCGCCGATGGAAAGGCCTCGGTGTCGCGCTGACGGCCATGGCGTTTTTCTTCATGTCAGCGCTGCCCGCATGGGCGGCCGAGACCATGAGGGTGACCTTTGTGCGGCACGGCCAGTCCGCGGGCAACACGTCCGGGAACATCGACACCTCGACACCGGGGCCGTCGCTCACCCCGCTCGGGCGTGAGCAGGCCCAGGCGGTGGCCGACAAGCTGGGGGACAACAACTACGACGCCATCTACGCGTCGCAGATGATCCGTACCCAGCAGACCGCGGAACCGATGTCGGCCTACCTGGGGCTACCGATCCAGGTGCTGCCCGGTCTGCAGGAGATCGAGGCGGGCGACTACGAGGGCACACCAGAGAGCGGTGCCCTCGGCGGCTACCTGCAAGCCCCGATCGCCTGGGCGTTCGCGGGGCAGCTCGGCGCGCGGATCCCGGGTTCGATCGACGGCAATGAGTTCGATGCACGCGTCGACGGCGCACTGAAGACGATGTACGACAAGGGCGACCGCAACGTCGTCGTGTTCTCGCACGGCGGCACGATCATGTTCTGGACCATGATGAACGCCCAGAACCTCACCCTGGCGGAGAAGGGCATGCTGCTGAGCCAGCACGCGCTGGGCAACACCGATTACGTTGTCATCGAGGGAAACCCCGAGGACGGCTGGACACTGGTGGACTGGAACGGCCAGCGGTTCAGTCCCGAGCCGACCTTCGAGCATGAGGTCGGGCTGCAGATGCGGACACTGACCCGCCAGCTGGACGCCGCCATGAAGCAGGTCACGGACTCTTTCGCCACCGGTGACGTGATCAAGGTTGCCACCGCGATCAACCACAGTGTGGCCGATGCCGCCTTCTCGGTGACCAAGTTCAACCGGGCGATCAATGCCGAGGTCATCAAGCGGGTCGAGAAGGCCATCGGTTCGGCGGGCAAGCCGGAAACCGATCCGGTGTCGGAGCTCACGGACCAGGTGTCCGAGACGGTCAAGAGCATTGTCCCGAAATCGAATTCGGTCACGGACATGCTGAAGCCACTCGATGCTCCGGTCGCCGATCCCAAGGAGACGCCGCGTTCGGCCGGGCTCGAGAGCAAGAAGGTGACCCCCGCGGGACGGGCCAACGGTGCAACCGATTTGACCGGCGGCAACCTGGTCAAGCCCGGCAAGGCCTTCACCGATGCCAAGCGCGCCGGTGAGCAGGTTCGTACCGCGGTTTCGGGTGCCACCGATCAGCTCAGGTCCACCGTGAAGTCCTCGGTCGGCAGCATCACGGACGCCGCCGAGAAGGTGTCCGAGAGTGTCGGCGCGCCAAGCGCTTCGCGCCAGGCCGCCGGTTCTGACAAGTCCTCCGCCGATTCGGACAGCTGATGAACCGCAAGTAAGACACCGGCAGTAAGAAATCGGCCCCCTCCGTCTGACGGAGGGGGCCGATCTCGTTGTCTTGTCGGTGACGCGACGGGACCTAGTCCAGGTAGTCGCGCAGCACCTGGGAGCGGCTGGGGTGGCGCAGCTTGCTCATGGTCTTGGACTCGATCTGGCGGATGCGCTCACGCGTGACGCCGTAGACCTGTCCGATCTCGTCGAGCGTACGGGGCTGGCCGTCGGTGAGGCCGAACCGCAGCCGGACCACGCCGGCCTCGCGCTCGGACAGCGTCTCCAGCACGGACTGCAGCTGATCCTGCAGCAGCGTGAAGGACACCGCGTCGACGGCCACCACGGCCTCGGAGTCCTCGATGAAGTCACCGAGCTGGCTGTCGCCCTCGTCGCCGATGGTCTGATCCAGCGAGATGGGCTCACGCGCGTACTGCTGGATCTCCAGCACCTTCTCCGGCGTGATGTCCATTTCCTTGGCCAGCTCTTCGGGCGTGGGTTCGCGGCCCAGGTCCTGCAGCAGCTCACGCTGGATACGGCCCAGCTTGTTGATCACCTCGACCATGTGCACCGGAATACGGATGGTGCGGGCCTGGTCGGCCATGGCGCGCGTGATGGCCTGACGGATCCACCAGGTGGCGTACGTCGAGAACTTGTAGCCCTTGGTGTAGTCGAACTTCTCGACCGCGCGGATCAGACCCAGGTTGCCTTCCTGGATGAGATCCAGGAACGCCATGCCGCGGCCCGTGTAGCGCTTGGCCAGCGACACCACCAGACGCAGGTTGGCTTCCAGCAGATGGTTTTTCGCGCGGTCGCCGTCACGGCAGATCCACTGGAAGTCGCGTCGCACCTGAGTGGTGAGCTTCTCGCCCTTCTCGGCGAACTCGGCCATCTTCTGGGTGGCGAACAGCCCGGCCTCGATGCGCTTGGCGAGCTCGACCTCTTCCTCGGCGTTGAGGAGCGCGACCTTGCCGATCTGCTTGAGGTAGGCGCGGACCGAGTCGGCCGAGGCTGTCAGCTCGGCGTCTTTACGTGCCTGCCGCAGTGCCTCGGACTCTTCCTCGTCCCAGACGAAGTCGCCGGAGGCCTTGTCCTTCTCGGACGGCTCGGGATGGGCCTCGTCGGCCTTGGCCGCCTTGCCCGCAGCCGGTGCGGGCGTCTTGGCGTCCTTGCCTTCCTCGTCCTCGTCCTCGTCGTCGCTGGACTCCTCGACGTCATCGTCGGTGCCGAGATCCTCGTCGAGCTCGAGGTCGGTGTCCTCGACGTCGAGCTCCTCGCCCGGACCCGTCTCCAGGTCGTCGGTGGTCTCGCCATCGTCGTTGACGTCCTCGGGCTTGCCCGCCGCGGCCTTCGTGGCCTTCTTGGCGGGCGCCTTCTTGGCGGGGGCGCGCTTGGTGGCGGTGCCGCCCTCGGCCTTGGCCGCGGTGGTCTTGGCTGCCCGCTTGGCCGGGGCCTTCTTGGCGGGAGTCTTGGTGGCGGTGCGCTTCACCGGCTCTTCGGTCGCCGGGCTTGCTTTTGTCGCTGCCACGTACACCCTTTCGGTCTCACGGAATTCTCGGTGGATATGGGCATACTCCACCGAAAGCGTCTGCTATCGAATGTTGGCGTTCTTATCGGCTGGGATATTCACCGCTATTCGGTAGGCGGCCGCCGAGGACCATTGTAACGACAGTGTGGGAGTTCACCGTGCCGAGCGGCAAATTTTGGCACCTGACCATCCCGACGCGGCAAAGTTACCCGGCGGTAGCCGGCGTGCCGGCCGGCCCTGGATCCTGACTGGCCATGGCCGCCCCCACGATGCCGGCGGTGTTGAGCAACGTCGCGGGCACGATCGGGGTGCGGATCTTCAGCAGCGGTAGCCACTTGTCCGCTTTGCGGCTGATGCCGCCGCCGGCGATGAACAGGTCCGGCCAGATCGCGTTCTCGATCGTCACGAGAACCTTGTTCACCTCTTCGCTCCAGCGCGCGTAACTCCACTCCTTGCGCTCCTTGACGGACGACGCGGCGCGGTGCTCGGCTTCCTTGCCGTCGACCTCCAGGTGACCAAACTCGGTGTTGGGTAACAACACACCGTTGTGGATGACTGCCGAGCCGATGCCGGTACCGAAGGTCAGGAGCACCACGACACCGGAGTTGTCCTTGCCCGCCCCGTAGCGTTCCTCGGCCAGGCCGGCGGCGTCGGCGTCGTTGAGTACGCGCACCGGCAGCCCTCCGAGCGCGGTGCTGATCACCTCGGAGGCGTTCACGCCGATCCAACCCTTGTCGACATTGGCCGCGGTGCGCACGATGCCTTCGGTGACCACGCCCGGGTAGGTGACGCCCACCCTGCCGGTCCAGCCGAACTCGGCCACCACCGCAGCCACCGTCTTCGCCACGGATTCCGGGGTGGAGGGCTGCGGCGTGTCGAGCTTGAACCGCTCGCCGACGAGTTGTCCGGAGTCGAGGTCGACGATGCCGCCCTTGATCCCGCTGCCGCCGACATCGACACCGAATCCGCGGCGTTGGGACGCTGCGGTGGGAACCGGATCTGCCGCGGGCGCGTCGGGTGCGGTCATGGGTGCTCCTTTGTGGGACAGGCGTGAGGAGGCTGCCGGACAGGGTGAGGGACAAGCCAAGGCGCGCCCCCACCCTAGTAGTTCGCCAACGCCCGCGCGGGCGGTCCGCCATCCCCCTGGAAGCGACTTTTCGGTCAGAAGGTGTTGCGATAGAGCCGTGACCGACAACAGTTTCGATGCTCCCGCCCTGAGGGTGGTGGCCGAGCAACTCGCCACCGAAGCCGCAGAGTTCGTCGCGCGCCGGCGCGCCGAGGTGTTCGGCACCGTCGCGAACTCCGACGGTGCCCGGGTACGTGACGATGTGCCGACTGTCAGATCTAAGAGCACCCCGACCGACCCGGTCACGATCGTCGACACCGAGACCGAACGGTGGCTGCGCGAGCGGCTGGCGGTGTTGCGGCCGTCAGAAGCGATCCTGGGGGAGGAGGAGGGCGGTCAGCAGGAGGGCCGTGACGGACTGAGTTGGGTGATCGACCCGATCGACGGCACGGTGAATTTCGTCTATGGGATCCCGGCCTATGCGGTGTCGGTGGCCGCGCAGTACGACGGCCGGTCGGTGGCGGGAGCCGTGGCGAATGTGCCCGCCGGCGAGGTGTACTCGGCCGCCCTCGGACACGGCGCCGAGGTGGTGCGGGCCGGGGTGCGCACCCCGCTGCGATGCAGTGCCGTCGGGGAATTGTCGATGGCGCTGTTGGGTACCGGGTTCGCCTACGATCCCGCCCGGCGGGCGGAGCAGGCCGGTGTGCTGGCCCGGGTCCTGCCCTCCGTGCGCGACGTACGCCGCATCGGCTCCTGTGCGCTGGACCTGTGCATGGTCGCCGCAGGCAGGTTGGACGCCTACTACGAAGAGGGTGTCCAGGTCTGGGACTGGGCCGCGGCGGCGCTGATCGCGGCCGAGGCCGGGGCGACGGTGTGGTTGCCGACCACTCCCGACGCCGAGTACGCGGCGGCGTCGGCGCCGGGCATCGCCGACGATCTGCGTGACGCGCTAGCAGGCGCCGGTATGGATCTTTGACAGAAGCGCGGAATCTGATGGCGCGGTGGCGTCGGGTCGCAGGCTGGCCAGCACGGCCTTGATGTCGTCGTTGCTGGCGAGTTCGCTGAATTCCGTGCCCAGCGACAGATCGACTGTGGCGTCGGGTCTTTCGTCCTGGAACAGTTCGGTGCACGGAGCCACCAGCCATACCGCTGCGGCGGCGGCGCGGCCGGACGGGCCGAACCGGATCTGGCCCTGGCATTCCAGCCGCGTGTTGGCGTAGATCGGGTCATTTGCCGCCTCGGGTTGGGCAAAGCCCAGATCGCGCAACGCGCCGGCCACCTCGCCGGCCTGGCCGCCCTGGCCGCTGGCGTTGAGCACCCGGATTCGGGTCTCGGCCAGTGGTGCCGGCGTGACGTCCGTCATGGCCGAGAAGGCCACCTGTTCGCCGAGCTTGGGGGCTGCCGGATCGGTGGCGGGCGGCGGGTTGTTGCACACCGTGGCCTCGTGCACATCCGCGGGTTGGTTGAGCGCGATGATCCACACGATCATCGTCACCACTGCGAGTGCGACGAACAACACAATGCCGGGAACGAAACTGCGCCGACGGAACGGTCGACCGTGACGGTCGAAGGCGGTGCCATCGGTGATTTGCGCGACCACACCTGCACTCTAAGGGCAACCGTGTTCGCTGACGCACCAGAGCTCAGACGGTACTGTGATGTAAATCACACTGAAACGTGTGGCAATACGGGCACGAATCATTTGGGGAATGCGTTCGACGCTGGTACAAAGCTCTGCTGCAAGGTAAGGGAGGGGACACAGGCGATGGCTACCGACTACGACGCTCCACGGCGTTCCGAAGCAGACGAGGTTTCTGAGGATTCGCTCGAGGAGCTCAAGGCACGGCGCAACGAGGCGCAATCCGCCGTGGTGGATGTTGACGAATCAGAATCTGCCGAATCGTTCGAGCTGCCGGGCGCAGACCTGTCCGGCGAAGAATTGTCGGTACGGGTGGTCCCGAAGCAGGCCGACGAGTTCACGTGTTCCAGCTGTTTTCTGGTGCATCACCGGAGCCGGCTGGCAAGCGAGAAGAACGGCGTGATGATCTGCACGGACTGCGCCGCCTGATCGGCGGCTCAGCCGCCGGAGTTTGATTCGCGGCTCAGCCGCTGGAGTTTGATTCGCGGCTCAGCCGCGGAGCGCAGCGAGGACGCGATCCGGGTGCCTGGAACTGATCAACCAGTACGGGGTGGGGTCATCCGGATCGTCGAGCACCACCAGGACCATCGGGCCCACCCAGGCCCGGTGCACGACGTAGGCAGCGGGATCGAGCTGGCGGCCCAGCGCGGCCGACTTCGCTGACCGCGGCACCTCCGCGGTGCGGGAGATGACGCTCGTCGGCAGGTGTGCGTCACCGATCCACAATTCGGTGTCGCCCCCGCCGTCGCGCACCACCTTCAATTCGGTCTTGCTGAACCACATCAGCACGGCCGCCGCCACGCCGAAGAGCAGCACGTACGGCAACCATGCCGGAATGGCCGGGGCGGCCAGGCCGATCTCGAATGCGATCACCCCTGCCAGCACCGCAGCGGGCATTGACCACCACCACGGCACCCACAAACGTTCGCGGTAGTGAACGCTTTGGGCGGTTGCGCGCGTGTCTGACACGCGGCTCAGAGTAATCTGTGACGTCGTGTCCACCTCTCTGGCGGTCGTCCGATTGGACCGCGAACTACCGGTGCCCAGCCGGGCCCACGATGGTGACGCGGGCGTAGACCTCTACAGCGCGCGCGATGTCGAGCTGGCCCCCGGGCAGCGGGAGCTCGTGCCCACCGGCGTCGCGGTGGCCATCCCGCACGGAATGGTGGGTCTGATCCACCCGCGCTCGGGTCTGGCTGCACGCGTGGGTCTTTCGATCGTCAACAGCCCGGGCACCGTCGACGCCGGCTATCGCGGCGAGATCAAGGTTTCGCTGATCAACCTCGATCCCGACACGCCGATCGTGATCAACCGCGGTGACCGGATTGCCCAGCTGTTGGTTCAGCGGGTAGAACTGCCCGAGTTGGTCGAGGTGACCTCGTTTGACGAGGCGGGCCTGGCTGACACCTCCCGTGGCGACGGCGGCCACGGTTCCTCCGGCGGACATGCGAGTTTGTGATGGCATTCGGAAAACGCAAGAACGATGCAGCTGATGACAAGGCTGACCAGAACGATGACGAGCGTGTCGAGCAGCCGGCTGCGGCAGACACGGCTGACGAGGACCGGGGCGAGGACTGGGCTGACGACCAGGGCCCGTTCGACGTCGAGGACTTCGACGACCCCGCCGTCGCGGTGCAGGGTCGGCTCGACCTCGGCTCGGTGCTGATACCCATGCCCGACGGCGGCCAGGTGCAGGTTGAGCTCAACGAGGCCGGGGCGCCGAGTGCGGTATGGGTGGTGACCCCCAACGGGCGTTTCACCATCGCCGCCTACGCCGCGCCCAAGAGCGCAGGCCTGTGGCGTGAGGTGGCCGGTGAGCTCGCCGAGTCGCTGCGCAAGGACGCCAGCTCGGTGGCCATCCAGGACGGCCCGTGGGGCCGCGAGGTGGTCGGTGCGGGTAATGGCGGCGTGGTGCGCTTCATCGGCGTCGACGGCTACCGCTGGATGGTGCGCTGTGTGGTCAACGGCGCCCCGGAAACCATCGACGCGCTGGCCGACGAGGCGCGGGCGTCACTGGCCGACACGGTGATTCGTCGCGGGGAAACGCCGCTGCCGGTGCGCACGCCGCTGCAGGTGGAGCTGCCCGAGCCGATGGCGGCCCAACTTCGCGCCGCAGCGCAACAGGCCGCGGTGCAGCAAGCTGCCCAGCAGCTCTCCGCTGCGACACAGGCCCTGCCGCAGGACCAGCCGCAGGACCAGCCGCAGGGCGAGCCGCCGGCCGAGCCGGTGGCACGGCGCAGTGTGCAGGGCTCGGCGATGCAGCAGCTGCGCACCATCACCGGGGGCTAGTAGGGCCCCGTACGTCAGCTCGCGACGGTGTCGCTGGCGGCCTCCTGCAGCGCCGCCACACACGCGGCCCCCAAGACGCCGGTGTCGAGCCCCATCTGTTCGAGCGTGACCGAGCGCAGCGCTGCCTGCGGGGCGGCAGTCACCCATTCGTAGCCGACCTCGGCCGGATGCACGGGATCGTCGGTTGCCACCGCGACGCCCATCGGTATCCGAAGTTGTTCGAGTTCGGCGCTGCCGGGTGCGCGGTAACCGGCCGCCTCCTCCATCGCGTCCGGCAGGGTGGGCCACTGGCCGACCCAGGAGCGGGCCAGTTCGTCGGCCAGCCACGGCGGGCTGGAGGCCCGCATCTGCGCCACTGTGGCCGCCAGTCCGTCCCGGCGCAGCAGATCCGCGGACTGCCGGGCCAACAGCGCGGCGGGGGCATGTTGGGAGCTGCCCGTCCAGGGCGGCAGGGCGGCCAACACTGCCACGGCCCGGCCGGGATGGTCCAACGCCCACCGCACTGCCACGACGGCGCCGATGGACACTCCGCCGACCGCGATGGGGCCCGACCGGGCGGCGTCGTCCAGTGCCTGCAGATAGCCCTCGACAAGCCGGTCTGGAGTCGGTGGCGGGGCCACCACCAGTGCGCCGGCATCATGCAAAGCATCCGAAAACGCCCGGTAGACGTAGTTGTCGTCGGACCCGGTGCCGGGCAGGAGAACGGTTGGGACACCGTGCAGAATGACGCTCATCACACGATCGTGCCTGCCCCGTCAAATCGTCGGCGTGCCGACCCACACCCCACGTGGCATTCCCCGTACAAGAGGTCTACCGTGGCCTTGGTTGGGCAGATTCACAGTGGATCTGCAGAAGGTCAGGAGAGGCCATGGCTACGGCCGAAGGGTATCTGCGCCGGCTTACGCGACGCCTGACGGAAGACCCCGAACAGCTTGATGTCGAAGAGCTCAGCGATGAGGCCGCCAATACCGGCGCGCTGAAGGCTATCGACGCCCAGCGCGGCCAGGAAGTGACGATGGTCGGCACCCTGCGCAGCGTGGAATGCAACGGCAAGGGGTGTTCCGGCGGAATCAAAGCCGAGTTGTTCGACGGTACCGACACGGTGTTGCTGGTGTGGCTGGGTCAGCGCCGCATTCCGGGCATCGAATCCGGTTGCACCCTGAGGGTGCACGGCCGGGTGGGCAAATTGGAGAACGGCGCCAAGGCGATTTACAACCCCCGCTACGAAATTCAGAAGTGAGCCAGGCCGAAGACAACACAGGCGACGCACCTCAACCTCCCGAGAGTGATCCGGCGGTGCCCCCTGCCCATGGCGGCGGACGTGCAGTGCTGGACCAGATGGGCGGCATCAGCGGCCTGATCTATTCGTCGTTGCCGGTGGTGGTGTTCGTCCCGGTGTCAACGACGTTCGGGCTGATGCCGGCGATTGCCGCGGCGCTCGGTGTGGCGACGCTGATCCTGCTCTGGCGGTTGATCCGCCGCGAATCCGTGCAGCCCGCAGTGTCGGGATTCTTCGCCGTCGGCGTCAGCGCGCTCATCGCCTACGTGGTGGGGGAGTCGAAAGGCTTTTTCCTGCTTGGCATCTGGAGCTCGCTGGTGTACGCCGTGCTGTTCGGGGTGTCGGTGGTCATCCGTCGCCCGGTGGTCGGCTACATCTGGGGCTGGGTGAATTCACACGACCGGGCCTGGCGCGATGTCCGCAAGGCGGTGCGGGCGTTCGACATCGCCACGCTCACCTGGGTTGCGGTGTTCGCGTCGCGGTTCCTGGTGCAGCAGTACCTGTACGACTCCGACCAGACCGGTTGGCTGGGCTTCGCGCGCATCGCGATGGGCTGGCCGCTGACCGCCGTAGCCGCGTTGGTGACCTATCTGGCCATCCGGGCCGCGCAGCGCGCCGTACACGCCCAGGACGCGGTTCAGAGCGCCGACGCCTCCGACTGAGCCGGAGCGTCGCCCTACCGCGGCACCGGACGCAGCAGCAGCTCGCGCAGTTCGTCCTCGGACTCGGTGATGGCGACGAACAGCAACTCGTCTCCACCCTCAAGAGGGTCATCGGATTCGGGCACGATCACCCGCGCTCCGCGCAGGATGGTCACCAGTGCAGTGTCACGGGGCAGCTCGAGCCGCTTGACGGGCTTGCCGCCCCACGGGGTGTCGTCGGGCAGCGTGATCTCGACCAGGTTGGCCTGCCCCTTGCGGAACTCCATCAGGCGCACCAGATCGCCGACCGCGACAGCCTCCTCGACGAGCGAGGCGAGCATGCGCGGCGTCGACACCGCCACGTCCACACCCCAGTTCTCGTCGAACAGCCACTCGTTGCGGGGATCGTTGACGCGGGCCACCACGCGTGGAACCGCGAACTCGGTCTTGGCCAGCAGGCTGACCACGACGTTGACCTTGTCGTCACCGGTCGCCGCGATCACCACGTCGAATTCCTCGAGCTTGACCGACTCCATCACGGTCAACTCACAGGCATCGCCCAGCAGCCAGTGCGCGGCCGGGATGGCGTCGACGTCGATGTGGGTGGGATTGCGCTCCAGCAGCGTCACGTCATGGTTGTTCTCAAGCAACTCGCGGGCGATGGAGCGGCCCACGGCCCCGGCCCCGGCGATGGCAACTTTCATCAGTGAGACTCCAAGTCCTCGCTCGGTGGCAGTGCCGCGATGGCCAGCGCCTCGGCGATGTGTCCGGATACCGCGGCCATGTACACCTGATCGCCGGCCTGGATCACGGTCTTCGGTTCGGGCAGGTAGCCGTTGCCGAACCGGATCATGAAGGCCACCCGGCCACCCGTGGCGGCCTCCAGGTCGGTGGCCAGGTGCCCGGCCCAATCCTGGTGCAGCGGAAGTTCGGCCACGCCCACGTTGCCTGACGGGTCCCGCCACTTGGTGGTCTCGGTCTCCCTGGTCAGCACGTTGAGCAGACGGTCGGTGGTCCACGGCACCGTGGCCACGGTGGGGATGCCCAGCCGCTCGTAGACCGCGGCACGCTTGGCGTCGTAGATACGCGCCACCACGCGCTCGACGCCGAACGTCTCGCGGGCCACCCGGGCCGAGATGATGTTGGAGTTGTCACCCGAGGACACCGCGGCGAACGCACCGGCCTCCTCGATGCCGGCGCGCAGCAGCACGTCGCGGTCGAAGCCCATGCCGAGCACACGTTCACCGGCGAACTCCGGTGAGAGCCGGTGGAACGCGGTGCTGTCGCGGTCGATGACCGCCACCTCGTGGCCGATGCGGGCCAGGCTGTCTGCGAGAGACGCGCCCACCCGGCCGCACCCCATGACGACTACACGCACCCGACGGTCCTTTCCGGTGGCAGAGGAGCGCAGTTGCGCCTATCCGTTGCACTCGAACGCTACAGCTTTGTGACGACTTTTCGCGTTCGGGCTTAGTCTTGGCTCTCGTGTCCAAGCTTTCGACGGCGACGCGCCGTCTGGTCCTCGGGCGACCGTTCCGCAGCGACAAGCTCTCGCACACCCTGTTGCCCAAACGGATCGCCCTGCCGGTGTTCGCCTCCGACGCGTTGTCGTCGGTCGCCTACGCGCCGGAAGAGGTCTTCCTGGTGCTCTCGGTGGCGGGGCTGACGGCCTACTCGCTCACTCCCTGGATCGGCCTGGCGGTGGCGGGCGTCATGCTGATCGTGATCGCCAGTTACCGGCAGAACGTGCATGCCTATCCGTCCGGCGGCGGTGACTACGAGGTCGTCACCACGAACCTCGGGCCCACCGCGGGGCTGACGGTGGCCAGTGCGCTGATGGTGGATTACGTGCTGACCGTTGCGGTGTCGATGTCCTCGGCGATGTCGAACATCGGCTCGGCGGTGCCGTTCATCGGCCAGCACAAGGTGATCTTCGCGGTGGTGGCGATCCTGTTGCTGGCCTCGATGAACCTGCGCGGGCTGCGGGAGTCGGGCACGGCGTTCGCCATTCCCACCTACGCGTTCATGATCGGCATGTACATCATGCTGGGCTGGGGTCTGTTCCAGATCTACGTTCTGGGCCATCCACTGCGGGCGGAGTCCGCCGGCTTCGAGATGCATCCCGAACACGGCGAGGTGCTCGGTTTCGCGCTGGTGTTCCTGGTGGCCCGGGCGTTTTCCTCGGGCTCGGCAGCGCTGACCGGTGTCGAAGCGATCAGCAACGGCGTACCGGCGTTCCGGAAGCCCAAGTCGCGTAACGCGGCAACCACCCTTCTGCTGCTCGGGGTGATCTCGGTGAGCCTGCTGATGGGCATCATCCTGCTGGCCAAGGCCACCGGGGTGAAGATGGCCGAACGCCCGCATGAGCAGTTGATCGGTGCGCCTCCGGATTACGACCAGAAGACGCTGATCGCCCAGCTCGCCGATGCGGTGTTCCACAACTTCCCGGTGGGCCTGTTCCTGATCGCGGGGGTGACCGCGCTGATCCTGATGCTCGCCGCCAATACCGCGTTCAACGGATTCCCGGTGCTCGGATCGATCCTGGCCCAGGACCGTTTCCTGCCGCGGCAGCTGCACACCCGGGGTGACCGGCTGGCGTTCTCCAACGGCATCCTGTTCCTGGCCTTCGCCGCGATCGCGTTCGTGGTGGCCTTCCGCGCCGAGGTGACCGCGCTGATCCAGCTCTACATCGTCGGCGTGTTCGTGTCGTTCACGCTCAGTCAGATCGGCATGGTCCGGCACTGGACCCGGTTGTTGCGCACCGAAACCGATCCGGCCCAACGCCGGCACATGATGCGCTCGCGCGTCATCAACGCGATCGGTCTGACCGCCACCGGCACGGTGCTGGTGGTCGTGGTGGTGACCAAGTTCCTCGCCGGTGCGTGGATCGCGATCCTGGCGATGGGCGCCCTTTTCGTGATCATGAAGCTGATCCACAAGCACTACGACACTGTGGCCCGCGAGCTCGAGAAGGAAGACGAGGACGAGGGCGACATCGTCCTGCCGAGCCGCAACCACGCGGTGGTCCTGGTCTCGAAGCTGCATCTGCCGACCAAGCGGGCGCTGGCCTATGCGCGGGCCACCCGGCCGGACGTACTGGAGGCGATCACGGTCAGCGTCGACGACGCCGAGACCCGCGCTCTGGTGCACCAGTGGGAGGACAGCGACATCAGCGTGCCGTTGAAGGTGATCGCTTCGCCCTACCGCGAAATCACCCGGCCGGTACTGGATTACGTCAAACGGGTGACCAAGGAATCGCCGCGCACTGTGGTGACGGTGTTCATCCCCGAATACGTGGTGGGGCACTGGTGGGAACAGGTGCTGCACAATCAGAGCGCGTTGCGGCTCAAGGGCCGGCTGTTGTTCATGCCCAACGTGATGGTGACTTCGGTTCCGTGGCAATTGAATTCGTCGGAACGGTTGAAGGCGCTGCAGCCGCGCGTCACCCCGGGTGATGCACGCAGAGGATTCCTGGAATGACCGAACTCACGCTGACCACGGGCCCGGCGGCCAACGGCGGCAGTTGCGTGGCCCGCCACGACGGCCGCGTGGTGTTCGTCCGCTACGCCCTGCCCGGCGAGACGGTGCGGGTCAAGGTGCTCGACGAACGCGGATCATATTGGCACGCAGAGGTTGTCGAGGTGATCGATCCTTCACCGGATCGGGTCGCTTCACTGTGCCGTATCGCCGGCGTCGACGGTGCCGGGTGCTGCGATCTGGCATTCGCCGAGCCGGGTGCGGCGCGGCGGCTCAAGGGCTCGGTGGTGGCCAACCAGTTGGCCAGGCTGGGCGGATACACCTGGCGCGATGAGCAGCGCGACGAGCCGCCCGTGGCCGAACCGGTCGGTGCCGGTGAGGTAACCGGCTGGCGGACCCGGGTGCGGCTGGACACCACTGCCGACGGCCGGGCCGGATTCCACCGCTACCACAGCGCCGAGTTGGTCACCGATCTCGACTGCGGACAACTGCCTGCCGAGCTGACCGATGGACTGGCCGAGATGCGCTGGACCCCGGGCGCGCATGTGCATGCGGTGCTGGATTCCGACGGCCGCAGACACGTCGTGCAATCAGGTCCCAAGGCGACCGGCCGTAAAGGCAGCCGCGCGGGCGGTCCCAAAAATGCCACGCGCGTCATCGAGGGTGATTACGAAGCGGTGCAGCGCATCGGCGGGCGGCAGTGGATGCTGCCGGTGACGGCGTTCTGGCAGGCCCACCGCGACGCGGGCGCCCTCTACAGCGGGCTGGTGGCCGATTGGTCAGGGCTGCAGCCAGGCCAGACGGCGTGGGATCTGTACGGCGGGGCCGGGGTGTTCGCCGCGGCGCTGGCCGAACAGGTCGGGCCGGACGGACGGGTGCTGACCGTCGACACGTCCCGGGGAGCATCACGTGCGGCACGCAGCGCGCTGGCCGACCTGCCCTGGGTCTCGGTGGTCACCGATTCGGTTCGTCGGGCTCTGGCCGCGCAGTCGGGACGTCCCGACGTCGTGGTGCTCGATCCGCCGCGCACCGGCGCCGGCCGCGAGGTGATCGACGCACTGGCGGCCACCGAGGTGCCGAGAGTCATCCACATCGGTTGTGAGGCGGCCTCGTTCGCGCGTGACGTGGGGCTGTATCTGCGGCACGGTTACGCCGTGGAGGAGTTGCGGGTGTTCGATTCCTTCCCGCTCACCCACCATGTGGAGTGCATCGCGGTGCTGACGCGCTGAGCCGACGGACGCGCCCGGCTCACTCCTGACCGTCGGGGCCCATCGTCGGGGTGGGGAAGTGCGCGTAGGTCGCGCGGTTGCCGCCCTGGTCCTTCGACTGGTTCATCGCGGTGTCGGCCAGTGCCACGAGGGCGTCGACGATCTGCTGGGTCGGCAGCTCGGTCAGCGGGCGCAGTTGGCTGCACGCCGTGCCGATGCTGGCGGTCAGCCGCATGGGCGTGGTGGTGATCGCCATGCGGATCCGGTTGACCAGCGGTGAGGGATCGTTGGTCTTGAACACGTCGGCGATCAGGAATTCGCTGTCGGACACATGGGCCAGCGGGACCTTGTGGCGCACGGTCTCGCGGATCGCCTGGGCGACGGCGACGCGGGCGTGCAACGTGCTGTGGCTGCCGTCCATGTCGCTGAGCAGCGCCATGTCATCGATCCCGACCGCCACGACCACCAGGTATTGATCGTCGTGGCGGCTGTGGGAGCCCAGCATCGTGGCGGTGTGCATGTCGAATCCCTCGCGGTTGAGCAGACCGGTCAGCGGGTCGATCTCGCCCGGGTGCTGGACGCCGTCGGGTTCGATCAACTCGACGGCCATCCGGCACAACGCCGAGGTGCTGAGGATCACCAGCACTGCCACCAGCGTGCCCACCACACCCAGCCAGACGTCCGTCAGCGCCACCCGCACGCCCAGGAAGGCCACTATCACGCCGGAGGCCGCCCAGGTCAGGTGCAGCACCCGGCGGCTGTGCAGGAATGCCGTGTAGGCGGTGATCAGGCTCAACGAACTGGAACCCATGAGGCCGACGACCGGGTCCACCAGCAGGATGCAGGTTGCACCGATACAGGCCGTGCCGATGGACACGACGGTCCACGACTGGGTGCGGCTGGGCCATTGCCGCCGCCACCACCACTGCGCCAGGGTCAGCCCGCCGATGGCCACGGCCACCGCCACGTACTGGAGGCCGCCGTGCGGACCCTTCGGGCTGACCAGCAACAGCAGAGGGACCAGACTCAACCCGATGATGGTGACCCCGATAAGGCGCTGCATCCGGGCGCGCTTGCCCTGCGCAGCAAGCAGGGCGGTACGCGCGTAATAGTGATCGAATGGACTCAACCCGCACCCCGGAGTAATCGACTTCGTCTACACCTTACGTAATCATGATGGTCGGCGTTTTGCCGCCCGTTTGAGGCGCTGCCACGGACTTCGTCAATATTTGCTCACGTACCGCACCTGTTAGCGTGAACCGCAGGTGTGCCGGGAAGTCTGGTCGGCGTTCGATGCATGCTGACCCCAGGAGCCCAATGAGCAACCGCCGTGAACACAGCAGCCGACGTCTGCTGGCGCGCGGGTCATGGCCGGAGTGGCAGCGGGTCTCGGAGCTGCTGCGCACCGAGACAGTCGGCGGCGCGTTGCTGATGGCCGCCGCGGGCGCGGCGCTGGTGTGGGCCAATTCTCCGTGGTCGAGCGGCTATCACCGACTCTCGGAGTTCGTCGTCGGCCCGCAGTCCCTGCACCTCGATCTGAGTCTGTCGGCCTGGGCGGCCGACGGTCTGCTGGCGATCTTCTTCTTCGTCGTGGGCGTGGAACTCAAACGCGAGTTCGTCGCGGGGGATCTGAGGGACCCGGCCCGTGCCGCACTGCCTATCGCGGCGGCAGTCGGCGGCATGGTGGTGCCCGCGGCGATCTTCGTCGGCATCAACCTGTTCTCGGGCCATCCGGAGAACATCGACGGGTGGGCCGTGCCGATCGCCACCGACATCGCCTTCGCGCTCGCTGTGCTGGCCGTGGTGTCCACGCACCTGCCCACGGCGCTGCGGATCTTCCTGTTGACGCTGGCGGTGGTCGACGATCTGCTGGCCATCACCGTCATCGCGGTCTTCTTCACCGATCACGTGTCGCTCGGACCGTTGGCCGGGGCGCTGATCCCGATCGCGGTATATGCGTTCGCGGTGCAGCGGGGTGCACGTCAGTGGTGGATCCTGATGCCACCGGCCATTCTGGCCTGGGCGCTCGTGCATGCCAGTGGCGTGCACGCCACGGTGGCCGGTGTGGTGCTCGGTTTCACTGTTCCGGTGCTGGGCCGCCACGCGTCGGCCGAGCACTTCGAACACCTCGTACGGCCGCTCTCGGCGGGATTCGCCGTGCCGGTGTTCGCGTTCTTCGCGTCGGGCGTGACAGTCGGCGGGTGGTCGGGCTTCACCGAGGCGCTGTCGCATCCGGTGACCATCGGCGTGATCGCCGGCCTGGTGCTCGGCAAGCCCATCGGCGTGCTGGGGACCACGTATCTGTTGGCCCGTTTCACCCACGCGAGCCTCGACGAGGACCTTGCCTGGCGCGACGTGCTCGGCGTCGCATTGCTGGCCGGGATCGGGTTCACGGTGTCGCTGCTCATCGGCGAGCTGGCGTTCGGGCATGGCAGCGTTGCCGACGATGACGTCAAGATCGCGGTGGTCACCGGATCGGTGGTGGCCGGCCTGCTCGCGTCGGTGGTTCTGGTGTCGCGCAACGCCGCATATCGCCGCATTCACCAGTTGGAGACCGTCGATGCCGACCACGACGGTGTGCCCGATGTCTATCAGCCTCGGCAGGACTGACCTCGGGATGCGTGCGTACACTGGCTGGATGCTTGAACAGGTCCGCGGTCCCGCTGATCTGCAGCACCTGTCACAGTCCGAGCTGACTGATTTGGCACAGGAAATCCGTCAGTTCCTGATCCACAAGGTCGCTGCAACCGGTGGACATCTTGGCCCCAATCTGGGTGTCGTCGAACTCACCTTGGCGCTGCATCGCGTGTTCGATTCGCCGCACGATCCGATCATCTTCGACACCGGCCATCAGGCCTACGTCCACAAGATGCTGACCGGGCGCGCACAGGATTTCGACACCCTGCGGTGCAAAGACGGCCTGTCGGGGTACCCGTCGCGCAGCGAGAGCGAGCACGACTGGGTGGAGTCCAGCCACGCCAGCACGGCGCTGTCCTATGCCGACGGTCTGGCGAAAGCCTTCGAGTTGACTGGGCACCGCAATCGCCACGTGGTGGCGGTCGTCGGTGACGGCGCCTTGACCGGCGGCATGTGCTGGGAGGCGCTGAACAACATCGCCACGGGTGGTCGGCCGGTGGTCATCGTCGTCAACGACAACGGCCGCAGCTACGCGCCCACCATCGGCGGCTTCGCCGACCACCTCGCCGGTCTGCGGCTGCAGCCGGCCTACGAGCGGATCCTGGAAGAGGGCCGCAAGGCCGTCCGCGGGCTGCCCGTCGTGGGCGAGTTCTGCTACCAGTGCATGCACAGCATCAAGGCCGGCATCAAGGACGCGGTCGCCCCGCAGGTCATGTTCACCGATCTGGGCATCAAGTACGTCGGCCCGATCGACGGTCACGACGAGCACGCGGTGGAGACCGCGCTGCGCAACGCCCGTGGCTTCAACGCTCCGGTGATCGTGCACGTGGTGACCCGCAAGGGCATGGGCTACGCACATGCCGAGAACGACGAGGCCGATCAGATGCACGCCTGCGGCGTCATCGACCCGGAGACGGGACTGCCGACGAAGGCTTCGGCCCCCGGTTGGACGTCGGTGTTCTCCGACGAGCTGGTCAAGATCGGCACCAAACGCCGCGATGTCGTGGCGATCACCGCGGCCATGCCGGGGCCGACGGGTCTGAGCGCGTTCCGGGATCGGTTCCCGGACAGGTTCTTCGACGTGGGCATCGCCGAGCAGCACGCCATGACCTCGGCCGCCGGCCTGGCCATGGGCGGCCTGCATCCGGTCGTGGCCCTCTACTCCACGTTCCTCAACCGGGCGTTCGACCAGCTGATGATGGATGTGGCGCTGCACAAGCTGCCGGTCACGATGGTGCTGGACCGGGCCGGTGTCACCGGGCCCGACGGGGCCAGCCACAACGGGGTCTGGGACCTGTCGGTCCTCGGCATCATCCCGGGTATCCGGGTCGCCGCCCCCCGCGACGGTGCCAGCCTGCGGGAAGAGCTCGGCGAGGCGCTGGCGGTCAATGACGGCCCGACGGCTCTCCGGTTCCCCAAAGGTGATGTGGGCGACGATATTCCGGCGCTCCAGCGGCGCGGTGGGGTCGACGTGCTCGCCGTCCCGGCGCAGGGTCTGACCGAGGACGTGCTGCTGGTCGCAGTGGGCTCGTTCGCGTCGATGGCGCTTGCGGTCGCCGAGCGGCTGCGCAACCAGGGCATCGGTGTCACGGTGGTGGATCCGCGCTGGGTGCTACCGGTTCCGGAAGCCGTCGGTGAGCTGGCCCGCCGTCACAAACTGGTGGTCACGGTCGAGGACAACGGCGTACACGGCGGTATCGGCTCTTCGGTGTCGGCGGCACTGCGCCACGCCGAGATCGACGTGCCGTGCCGGGATCTCGGTGTCCCGCAGGTGTTCCAGGAGCACGCCTCGCGTGGCGAGGTGCTCGCCGCGGTCGGTCTGACCGACCAGCACATCGCCCGCCAGATCACCGGGTGGATCGCCGCGATCGGTGCACCGGTGGGCGATCGGGAAGTCAGCCACCAGGTCGATTAGCTCCTAGGCTGCAGACATGGACGCCGAACTGCAGAACTGGAAGGACGCCGGGCAGTTCTTCGACTACCTGGGCTTCGACATCTTCTACCGGGTCGAGGGAAGTGGACCGAATCTGCTTCTCATCCACGGCTATCCGTTCAACTCTTGGGATTGGTCGCTGATCTGGCCCACGTTGACCGAACGGTTCACCGTCATCGCGCCGGACATGATCGGGATGGGGTTCTCCGACAAGCCGGTCGCCTATGGGTACACGGTGCCCGACCACGCCGACATGCACGAGGCGCTGCTGGATCACCTCGGCGTCGGCAACGCCCACATTCTGGCTCACGACCTGGGTGATTCGGTGGGCCAGGAACTGCTGGCCCGGCACGAGTTCGGTGACCGGTCCTACGGGGCACTGGACATCGAGTCGATCACCTGGCTCAACGGCGGGCTGTTCAACGAGGCCTACACGCCACGGCTGCTTCAGAAGGCGATGTCGCGAACCCCGTTGGGCGACATCATGAGTCCGCTGCAGGGCAGCCGGCTGTCGCGTCGGCTCGTGGAGCCCACCATCAGGGAAATGTTCGGGGTCAACACAAAACCGTCGCCGCAGCTGATGGAGAAGTTCCACCAGATCCTGGAATACAACGACGGCAAGCGGGTCGTTCACAAAGTCGGCCGGTTCGTAAACGACCGCTACATCCACCGCAATCGGTGGGTGCGGGCCATGCGGGCGACCGATGTGTCGATGCGGCTGATCGACGGGCCGTCGGACCCGAACTCGGGGCGGCACATGGCCAAGCGCTACCTCGAGGTCATTCCCGATCCCGACGTGGTGATGCTCGCCGACGACATCGCGCACTGGCCGCAGATCGAGGATCCGCAGGGAGTGCTGACGTATTTCCTGGCCCACATCGACCGGGTGGGCGGGTGAATCGTCGGGCGTTCAGTCGGTACTGAGTGCGACGGTCAGCACGGGCACCGTCAGCTCCCGCTGCCACGGTCGGACGTTCGCCTCGACGAGGAATTCCTCCACTGCGGTGGCCACATCGCCGACCGGATGCCAATCCCAGCAGAGTCGGCGCACCACTTCCGGGGTGATGAGGTTCTCGGCGGGCACCGAGAACCGCTGCGACAATTCGGCCAGACCGGCCCGGGCGGCTTCGAGGCGGGCCGCGGCTTCCGGTTTACGTCTGGCCCACCGCGCCGCAGGTGGCGGACCGCTCTGGGCCTCGTTGGCCTCGGGCAGGTCGGTGTTGTCCCTGGCCCGGGCCAGCGCGTCCAGCCAGACCTTCGCGCTCTTGCGCTGTTTGGAGCCGCCGAAGACGGGTAGCGCGATCAGTTCGTCGACCGTCTTGGGGTCGGTCGTGGCGGCGTTGATGATCGCGGCGTCGGGCAGGATCCGTCCGGGTGCGATGTCGCGGCCGCGGGCGATGGTGTCGCGGGTGGTCCACAACTCGCGTACGGCCGACAGCGCCTGCGGGTTGCGCACCTTGTGGATACCGGAGGTGCGCCGCCAGCGGTCACGCCGGGTGGGTTGTGCGACATAGGTGCGCAGGTACTCGAATTCCTCTGCTGCCCAATCGGTTTTGCCCTGCTCTTCGAGCACCGCGGCGATCGCGTTGCGCAGTTCCACCAGCACCTCGACGTCCAGGGCGGCGTAGTTGAGCCATTCTTGCGGTAGCGGGCGCTTGGACCAGTCGGCTGCGCCGTGGCCCTTCATCAACTGCAGGCCGAGCAACCGCTGCACCATCGCGGCGAGGTTGACCCGCTCGAAACCGGCCAGCCGGCCGGCCAGTTCGGTGTCGTACAGCTTGCCAGGGCGCAGGCCGATCTCGGACAGGCATGGCAGGTCCTGGTCGGCGGCGTGCAGCACCCATTCGTCCTGGGACAGGGCATCGGCCACCGGCGCCATCGCGTCGATCGGGGAGCCGCCGTGGTTGACCGGGTCGATCAGTGCGGTGCCGGAACCGGAGCGGCGGATCTGCACCAGGTACGCGCGGTTGGAGTAACGGAAGCCCGATGCGCGTTCCGCGTCGATCGCGAACGGACCGCGGCCTTTCGCCAGAGATGTTGCTGCAGATGAAATTTCACCGGCCGTGACGCAAATCTCGGGTACTCCGTCGGCGGGGGAGAGCAGCGGGGTCGCTTCGGCCTCTTCGGGCTCCGTGGCGTCTGGGTCTGCCGAGACTTGAGGGTCGTCGTCCATCATTTTTTACGCGCGCGTACGGGAATTCAGGTCGGTGACGCCGCTGGGCGGTAGCCCGGCAGCGTGCTCGAGAACTTCGCAGAATGCCTCCACGTGCGGCCCCAATTCCAGATCGGTGGCGGTCCACGAGGCCCGCAGCTCGAGCTGGTGAGCCCGTGGAGGGCCGGAGATGTCGCCGTAGCGTACCGAGGTGGTGGCGGTGACGGTGCCGCCGAGGGCGGTGACGTGCTCGGCGCGTGCTTCCAGGGCATCCACCAGCCAGCTCCAGGCCACCTCGGGCAGGAGCGGGTCGACGGCTTCGCTGGAGTCCAGGTCGGCCTGGATATAGGCGACCAGCCGCATCGTGCCGTCCCAGGCCTCGGCGCCCTCGGGGTCGTGCAGCAGGATCAACCGCCCGAAGGCGTCACCCTCGGAACGCTCCGGGACATCCGTTGTCTCAGGATGCCGAACCTCGGCGCCCAGCGCATAGCTGTAGGGCGCCAGCCGCTGGGGCGGTCGTATCGGACCCAGCTCGATTTCCGGCCGTACGGTGGTGGCGCTCATCGCCGCCACCGCCGTCCGGAACTGGGCCGGTTCGGCAGAGGTCACGGCATTTGACGCTAGCTGATAAGGCGAGGACGGTACGCAGGCGCGCCGGAGTGAGGCCGTCACGAACCGGCAACGGCCCGCGTCAGAGGGCTCGTGGCACCATAGGACCCGATGAGTACCCGCCGGGAGCTGCCCGAATCCCCCTACCTTGCCGCCGCGAGCGGCCGCACCCCGCACCGTGTGCCGGTGTGGTTCATGCGGCAGGCCGGCCGGTCGTTGCCGGAATATCGTGCGCTGCGTGCCCAGCACCGCATGCTGGAGGCCTGCTTCGACCCCGAACTGGTTTGCGAGATCACGCTGCAGCCGGTGCGCAGGCACGGCGTGGACGCCGCGATCCTGTTCTCCGACATCGTGGTGCCGTTGAAGGCCGCCGGGATCGGGCTGGACATCGTCCCCGACGTGGGCCCGGTGATCGAACAGCCGATCCGGACGCTGGCCGATGTCGAAGGCATGAAACCGCTTGATCCGGCGCAGGTCTCGCCCGTCACCGAAGCGGTCTCGATGCTGGTGCGCGAGCTGGGTGAGGTGCCGCTGATCGGCTTCGCGGGCGCCCCGTTCACGCTGGCCTCGTACCTGGTCGAGGGCGGTCCGAGCCGTCACCACGAACGCACCAAGGCGATGATGCTGGGGGAGTCGGCCACCTGGCACGCCCTGATGTCCTCGCTGACCGATCTGACCATCGCCTTCCTGCAGGCCCAGGTCGACGCCGGGGTGGATGCCCTTCAGGTGTTCGACTCCTGGGCCGGGACGCTGTCGCTGGCGGATTACCGCACCTACGTGCTTCCGCACACCACCCGGGTGTTCGCCACGATGGCCGCGGCGGGCGTGCCGATGACGCACTTCGGCGTCGGCACCGCAGAACTGCTGGGTGCGATGTCGGAGGCGTTGGGTTCCGTGCCGGCCACCGTGGTCGGGGTGGACTGGCGCACCTCGCTGGTGGATGCCGCGGCCCGAGTCAAACCGGGCACCGCCCTGCAGGGCAACCTGGATCCGGTGGTGTTGCTGGCGGGCTGGCCGGTGGCCGAGGCGGCGGTGCGCCGGGTGGTCGACGACGGGAAGGCCGCGGTGGCCGCGGGAGCTGCCGGTCACGTCTTCAACCTGGGCCACGGTGTGCTGCCGGCGACCGACCCCGGCATCATCACCGAGGCGGTGACCCTGGTGCACTCCCTGTGAGTGCTTCCTATTGTGTTGTCGGCGGCGGCATTTCAGGGCTCGTCGCGGCTTATCGGTTGAGGCTCGCGGCCGGACCTCGGGCGCAGATCACGCTGCTCGATCCGGCTGACCGGCTCGGCGGCGTGCTGCGGACCGAACGGGTCGGCGGGCAGCCGTTCGATGTCGGTGCCGAGGCGTTCATCGTGCGCAGGCCCGAGATGCTCGATCTGCTCGGCGAGCTCGGCCTGGCCGGCCGCCGGCTCAGCCCCACCGGTACCCGCCCGCTGATCTACAGCGGCGCGCGGCTCCATCAGTTGCCGCAAGGCACTGTGCAGGGTATTCCGGCGCAGGCGTCGTCGCTGCTCGGGCTCGTGGACGACGAGACCGTGGCGCGCATCCTCGACGAGCGCGCCCGGCCACTGAAATGGACGCCCGGCGCCGATCCGTCGGTCGCCGAGCTGGTCGGTGACCGGTTCGGCCCGCAAGTGGTGACGCGGTCCGTCGACCCTCTGCTCACCGGCGTGTACGCCGGGTCATCGGCCACGATCGGGGTGCGTTCGGCGGTGCCGTCGGTCGCCGCCGCGTTGGATCGCGGGGCCCGCAGCCTCACCGAGGCGGTGCGCGAGGCGCTGCCGCCGCCGTCCAACGCACCGGTGTTCGGCGCGGTCGACGGCGGCTACACCGTGCTGCTCGAGGAGTTACGCCGCCGGGCCGACGTGCGGTGGGCCCAGGTCACCGCGGTGCGGGTGGATCGCCGCGGACGCGGCTGGTCGGTGCTCGACGACGAGGGTGCGAGCTGGTACGCCGATGCGGTGCTGCTGGCGGTCCAGGCGCCGCACCTGCCCTCGCTGATCGAGCACGTCGCGCCGCGGACGGCGGCCGCGGCCCGCCGCATCCGGGTGGCGTCGGCGGCGGTGGTGGCCCTGGCGCTGCCGGGCGGGACACCGTTGCCCCAGCAATCGGGTGTGCTCGTGGCCGCGGGGGAGCGTCTCAACGCCAAGGCGATCACGATGTCCTCGCGCAAGTGGGGCCGGCGCGGGAACGTCGAGATGGTGCGGCTGTCCTTCGGCCGTTACGGCGATGAGATGGCCGCCAACACCGGCGATGACGATCTGCTGGCGTGGTCGGCACGTGATCTCAACGCGCTGTTCGGTGTCGCGGTGGATCCGGTGGACAGCCATGTGCACCGCTGGATCGACGCGATGCCGCAGTACGGGCCGGGCCACGGTGATCTGGTCGCCGAACTGCGCGCCGGGCTGCCCCCGACGCTCGCGGTGGCCGGCGGTTATCTCGACGGGATCGGGGTGCCGGCGTGTGTGGGCACCGCCACTCGGGCGGCCGCGGAACTGGTGCGCAGCGGCGTGGCACGATAGGCGCATGGCCAAGCTCGACTACGACGAACTGAACTCCACCATCCGCTACCTGATGTTCTCGGTGTTCGCGGTGAATCCCGGGGAACTGGGCGAGGAACGCACCCCGGTCATCGAGGAGGCCGCGGCATTCTTCAAGACCCAGGAAGAGCGCGGAGTGGCCGTGCGTGGCCTGTATGACGTCGCCGGCCTGCGGGCCGACGCCGACTTCATGGTCTGGACCCACGCCGAGACCATCGAGGCGCTGCAGGCGACCTATTCGGACTTCCGCCGCACCACCGCACTGGGCCGCATCAGCGACCCGGTGTGGAGCGGCGTGGCGCTGCACCGGCCGGCCGAGTTCAACAAGAGCCACGTCCCGGCCTTCATCGCCGGCGAGGAGCCGGGCAACTACATCTGCGTGTACCCGTTCGTGCGGTCCTACGAGTGGTACCTGCTGCCCGACGAGGAGCGCCGCCGGATGCTGTCCGAGCACGGCATGGCCGCCCGCGGCTACAAGGATGTGCGGGCCAACACGGTGCCGGCGTTCGCCCTCGGCGACTACGAGTGGATCCTCGCCTTCGAGGCGCCCGAACTGCACCGCATCGTCGATCTGATGCGCGATCTGCGGGCCACCGACGCCCGTCGCCACACCCGTGAGGAGACCCCGTTCTTCACCGGCCCGCGGGTCAGCGTCGAGGATCTGGTCGCCAAGCTGCCGTAGGCGCACTGACCTGGTCTTTCAGTCCGCGGGTCTACCCTCGCGGACATGACTGCCCCGCAAGAATCCGATCACTTCGAAGAGATGTACCGCGACGAGCGGACGGCGCACGGACTGCCTGCCGCCACACCGTGGGACATCGGTGGACCACAGCCGGTCGTGCAGCAGCTCGTCGCGCTGGGCGCTGTCCGGGGTGCTGTGCTCGATCCCGGCACCGGGCCCGGTCACCACGCCATCCACTACGCGTCAAAAGGCCTGTCGGCCACGGGTATTGATGCCTCGCCGACAGCGATCGAGCGGGCGAGGGAGAACGCGCGCAAGGCCGGCGTGACCGTTGATTTCCAGGTGGCCGACGCGACGAAGCTGGAGGGTCTGGAAGGAAAGTTCGACACCGTCGTCGACACCGCCTTCTACCACGTTTTCACCGACGAGCCCGAGCTGCAGAACTCGTACGCGCGGGCACTGCATCGCGCCACCAAACCCGGTGCGCGCCTGTACATGTACGAGTTCGGTGAGCACAACGTCAACGGGTTCAGGATGCCACGCTCGATGTCCGCCGACGATTTCCGCGGGGTGCTTCCCGACGCCGGTTGGGAGATCACGTATCTCGGGACGACCACGTATCAGGGCAACGTCAGCGTCGAGGTCTTCGAGGCGATGGCGGCCCGCAATCCGGAAATGGCCGACCAGATGACCCCACTGCTGGAGCGGCTGCGCGTGATCGAGCCGTGGCTGGTCGGCGGCCGGGTGCACATGCCGTTCTGGGAAGTCCACGCCACCCGGGTGGACTGATCTCCGTCGTTCGACGTGACGAATTCGGCTGGGCGCTACAGGTCGGACTCTGCGCTGATCCGACCGTCGGCGACCGCTTGCTGTAATGCCGCGTAGTCATGGCCGTTCTGGTCGGCGTAGGCCTCGGCGAACCGCACGAATGCGGTATCGGCGACGTCGCCGTGGCCGAGATATGCGGCGATCGCGATGCGGTCACCTGTGCGGGCGTGGGCACGTGCCAAAGCATGTCCGCAGGATCGTCCGTAATCGGCGAGCAGCCTCGGGTCGGACGACTCGATCGATACGGAACCCTTCCAATCGCGCAACTGCCGCACGTAGTAGTCCGCTTCGTGGCCGTCCGGGCCCACCGCGTGCAACCAGCCCAACAGGATGTCGCTGCTGGCTTGCATCAGCCGCTGACCGACCGAGACGCGTTGTGCGGCATTGGCATATTCACTGGCGCCAAGGTATCGCTCAAACACCGACGGCTGGGCCTCCTTGACCTGGATCAGTGACGGGTCGTTGTCGTCGCGCCCCAGCATCATCACCACCCACGACCGCAGCCCCACGCTGCCGACCCCGACCACCTTGCGGGCCATGGCCGCGTACCGGAACCGGTCGATGAGGCAGCGCCGGGCGGGATCCAGGCTCTGGCGGTAGCGCTCCACCAGCGCGCCCATCTGTTGCGCGTAGCGGCCGGCCTCATCGGCGCCCACGAGTTCCTCGACGGGGACGAGCAACGGCGGATTACTGACCAGGCGGCGTTGTCCGTCGACGACCTGGGTCAGTTTCGAGGCGGCCTGCAGACTGTCGCGAGTGCGGGCCTTGGCGGCTGTTTGCCGGATCGACGCGGCGTACTTGGTGTCGACGCTCGCTTCCAGTGCCGCGTCGACGACGGTGTGCGCGTACCACACGTCCAACTCGCGCATCTCGGCCAGTTCCAACATCCGTTCCCGGTACGCAGCCGCGCACGCGCGGACCGCGGTGGCGGTGTCAGCAGGCTGAAATCCGTTGACGCGAGCGGCGGTTGCGAGGCTGGCCACCAACCGCTTGACATCCCACTCCCACGGCCCGGGCAGGGTCTCGTCGAAATCGTTGATGTCGAACACCAGGTTGCGTTCCGCCGAGGCGAACAGGCCGAAGTTGGACAGATGCGCATCGCCGCACAGCTGGGCGGTGAGCCCGGTATGTACACCCGCGGCGAGATCCGCCGCCATGATCAGCGCGCCGCCGCGGAAGAAGGCCAGCGGCGTCGCCAGCATGCGGCCGTACCGGATCGGAATGAGTTCGGCTATCCGCGTCGGCGCCTGGGATTGCAGCAACTTCACCGGATCCGCTCGGTCTGTTGCCGGTGGCAGCTCGGCCAGCGCGGACCTCGGCAGCGTGGACCGCGCAGCCCGGCCCAGATCGCGACGGTCCTGCACGGATCGAAACATGGACGGGGCCTTCGGTGTCAGGCGGTTTTCGGCACCAGCTTCAGTGAGATCGAGTTGATGCAGTACCGCTGATCGGTCGGAGTGGGGTAACCCTCGCCCTCGAACACGTGGCCGAGGTGGCTGTGGCAGTTGGCGCAGATCACCTCGACGCGGCGCATCCCCAGTGTGTCGTCCGACCGCAGGATGACCGCGGCCGAATCGGCCGGATCGAAGAACGACGGCCAGCCGCAATGGGATTCGAACTTCTCGGTGCTGCGGAAGAGTTCGGCTCCGCAGGCCCGGCACTCGTAGACACCTTCGGTCTTGGTGTCGGTGTACTCACCGACGAAAGGGCGCTCGGTGCCCGCCCGGCGCAGCACCGAGAACTCCTCGGGGGTGAGCTTGGCGCGCCACTCGTCATCGGTCAGTTCCAGCTTGGGACCGTCGGTCGTCATATCCCCAAGTTACGTGCTGTGGACCGAGGCGCGCCAGGTACGACGGATCTGTACAAGCAACCGCCGCTGTACCCGCGGTAGCCTGCGTTATGCGCGGCAGCTGGATCACCAGACCCGGCGTGACGGCGGTGGCGGGGTCGTTCGGTGACATCGAGTTGCACCACCATCCGGCGGTGCAACTCGCAGTCGGGATCGATGGCCCGCTGGCGTTGGTGGCTGCTGACGGGACCAGCCAGCGGTGCTCCATCGCGGCGGTGGCCGGCGGCACCCGGCATGCGATGCGTCCGGATGGCGCGAGCGCGGCCCTGTCCATCTACCTGGGACCCGAAACATCCACGGCAACAACACTTAACGCCGTGATCCAGGCGCGGGGTGCGAGCTCCGGCGTGTGGGCGATCGACGGCGCCGAGTCGCTTGCCGCAGCGGTGGCGGCCGCCGTACGGGCCGAGGATCTCTCCGGGGCGGCCGACCTGGTGGTCCACACGCTGCTCGGCGGGGTCGGTGTCCCGACCGAAGCGGCGGTGCACCCGCAGGTGCGCGAGGCGGTCCAACTGGTCACCGCCCGGATCCCCAGTCGCACCGATCTGGGGTCGGTCGCCGGTGAGGTGGCGATGTCGGCGGACTATCTGGGCCGGCTTTTCCGCAAGCAGACCGGGACCTCGTTCGGGGCGATGGCGCGGTGGACGCGACTGCTGGCCGCGCTGGAGCACCTTGGCGCCGGTGAATCGATCACCGATGCGGCGCACCTGGCCGGGTTCGCCGACGGTGCGCACGCCACCCGGGTGTGCCGTGAGTTGACCGGAATCGCCCCCAGCGACGTGGCGCGTGCGTTGGGCTGATCGGACGGATCCGTACAAGCGCTGAACCGGGATTTGCGCGACGCTCGATGCAGGATCAGCCCACAACGACGGGAGCTCACATGCCGGCAATGTCACAGATCGAGCGCGCCTTCTGCAAGACGGCGCTGTGGCGGGGCGGCACCGGGCAGGCCGTGCTCGGCAGCATTCCGGTTGCTCGCCTGGGCCGCGATGTTCTCGAAATCGGCTCGGGTAGTGGTGATATCGCGGCCCGCCTGCGGCAGGCCGATCCGGAGCTGGCCATCACCGCCACCGACTTCGACCCGGCCATGGTGCGCACCGCGGCCCAGCGGCTGCAGGCGTTTCCAGATGTGACCGTGCGCGGGGCCGATGCCACCGACCTGCCGTTCACCGACGACTCGTTCGATTCGGTGCTCAGCTGCCTGATGCTGCACCACATCGTGGACTGGGAGAAGGCGATCGCCGAGATCGCCCGGGTGTTGCGGCCCGGCGGGGTGTTCACCGGCTATGACCTGACCCGTACGCCGGTGGCGACCGCGATCCACCGGCTCGACCGGTCACCGTTCCGGCTGGTGAATCCCGATGAACTCGATGAGGTCTGCGCGCGGCACGGCCTGTCGATGCAGACCCGGACCCGGCTGGCGGGTCAGGTCATGCAGTTCACGTCAGACTGATTCGGCTTCCTTGGGTCGGCTCAGCCACGGCGGGTCGATGCCCTCGTCGAGCCTGCCGTCCTGCTTGGCGTCGAGGTAGCGGAAGTACAGCACGCAGAACACCACGATCAACAACAGTGACCAGCCGTAGGTGATCTTCATGTACTCCAGGAACCGGCCGGTGGTCGGCCAGCGCCACAACAACCAGCGGTCCATGGTCATGAACCCGTAGATCCCCAGCCACGCCGGCCAGTTCCGGATCACGGAATTCGGCAGCACCACCGTCATTAGGAACGGGAACAGCATCATCGAGTAGTAGCCCTGGGCGAGCCCGAGCACCAGCCACGAGCTGACCAGCAGCACGCCCGAGGAGGTCAGCATCCAGAACAGCTGGTCGCGTTCGCGGTAGTAGCGGTGCAGCAGCCACAGGCTGACGACTGCCAGCACCACGGCGCTCACGCGGAGCACGATGATCAACCACATCGGCAGCCCGTAGTAGATGCCGTTGCCCAGGATCGAGGAGTTGAAGTAGTCGCGGGTCTCAAGGATGTAGGGCGCGGTGTTGCGCACGAAGCCCATCGGGTCCGCCGACAGCGGCCAGGCCACGGCGTTGAACACCAGGGGCACACCGATTGCCGTGATCAGGGCGCGCCACTGCCGGTTCAGCAGCGGCAGCAGCAGGAGCACCACGAGCAGGGGTTTGACCACCAGTGTCAGCCCGATGGCCGCGCCGGCGATCAGGACGTTGCGGGTGCCGCCCTTGAGCAGGAACCAGAAGAACAGCACCTCGCCCAGGAGCACGCAGCCGTTGATGTTGGTGAAAACCAGTGTGTTGGTGACCGATTCGGTGCAAAACATGGCCAGCAGCAGGGCCGGTAGCGCCACCGAGGTCAGGGAGAACTTGAACAGCCGCACCAGAAGGCAGGCCGCGATGATGACGGCCAACGCGTTGAACGCGACAAACCAGAAGCGCGACGCGAACTCCGGCAGGAACCCGAAGGGAGACAGCAGCAGAGTGCCGCCCGGTGGGTACAGGTAGTGCGGGTCGACGAAGTTGAAATGCTCGTTGTAGATGGCCCAGTGCCGACGGAAATTCGAGACCGCGCGGTACACCGGACCGAAGTCGTCGGTGATGTAGCCGTTGGTGGCCAGCACGTAGCTGCGGTGAATGATCGACAGGATCGCGATCGGCCACAACACCGAGCGCAGCACCGAGCCGGTGCTTGGCGCTGAGGTGCGGGGACGGAAGGAGTTCAGAAGACCGACTCGGACTGAATTGGTCGGGGATTCTGCTTCGGCCACCAGCGAACCGTACACCGACGCCGATCGAGCCCGGCGTCAGGCAGGACAGTACGTGTCGGTCTCGGGCAGTTTGCCGCTGTCGAGGTAACCCGTCAGCGGTGGGAGCGCACACGGGGTGTAGATGCTGGCGCCGTGGCCGATGCCCTGCCACATCACGCGACGGTTGTTGGCGCCGGCGTTGATGATGGTCGCGGCAACTGCGGCGACGCCCTCGTTGCCGACGATCGGATCGTTGTGCACGCCGAGCAGCAGCACCGGAATCTTGAGGTTCTGCGGGTCTTTCGGCGCGGTGCCGCTGGGCCAGTTCAGGCATTTGACGAGGTTCAGTGCCCCGACGGCGCCGAACTGCGGATAGAGCTTGCCCCAGGCGACCACCAGTTCGCGGACGCGGTCCGGGGTGGGCCGGTTGAGTGCGTCGCTGCACGAGTTGACGAACTGGCCGTCGGATTGGCGCAGGTTGTCGGCCTGGGTGATGAGGCCCGAGATCGGGCCGGCGTCACCGGCGCGAGCTGCGGCCAGGGCGCCCGCCAGGTTGTTGGTGGCGGCCACCCGGTCACCTTGCGGGAAGCCCATTCCGGTGGTGATCGCGTCGGCCAGGGTGGCCACCGAGGCGCCCCCGGGGCCGCGGCCGGCCCGGGCTTCGGCCAGCAGCGCGTCGACGGCCCCCTTCGGATCCGGCGCCAGCGCGCAGTTGGTGGCCACGCACTGCGCGGCGAACGCGTCCAGTGCGGCCTGCTGGCCCTTGACACGTTGCTCGGCCGCGGCCTCGGCACCGATTGCCAGCGGCAGCGGGGAATCCAGGATCAGCCGGGACACCTTGTTGGGGTGCGAGCCGGCGTAGGCCAGCGCCACCTGCGCGCCGTTGCCGACGCCCAGCAGCGCAAGAGCGGGCACATCCCAGGTGCTGCGCAGCCGTTCCAGATCTTCGGCGGTGTGCGCATTGTCGTAGGCCGAGTCGCCCGGGGCGATCGTGTCGGTGCAACTGGTGGTGGCGGTCATGGTGACCGCACCCAGGTTGGCCACCGGATCGTCGCCGGCCTGAAACTGCGTCTGGTCGAGCATTTCCTGACGGTCGTAGACGTCGCGGCAATCCACCGCCCCGGACATCCCGATACCGCGCCGGTCCACTGCGACGATGGGATGCGATTTGAGGATGTCGGTTCCCGAGCGCGCCAGCCACGTCGGCAGCTGCACCGAGGTGGGGATGTCGGATCCGGTGGTCATCACCAGCGGGCCGGCGTCGGGCGGGGTCTGCGTGGATCGGGCCCGCACCACGCCGATGCTGAGCGTGCCGGTGGCCCCGTTGATGGAGTCGAGGTCCGCGTCGTAGGTCGCGCAGTCCAGCGTGATGTCGGGCAGCGGCGGGATGCCGGCGCCGTTGAACACGCGCGGGGTGCAGTCCCGCCACGACAGGTCGTTCTTGGGCGCTTCGATGCCGGGGGGACCGGGCGGGGCCGCCAAGGTGCTTTCGGGCTGTCCCTGCGGGTGGGCGCCGGAGTTGGTGGCATAGCGCGGATCTGCGGCCAGCAGGGGTGAGCATGCGGTGAGCAGTAGTGACAGGACGGGAGCGGCGACCGCCGACCTCCTCAGGGCTTTCACCAGCTGATGACGCATGCTGACCACAGTAGCGACACGCTTTGCGCTACCCGCGGACGTAGCGGGTGTACAGGTAGCCCTCGTCGTCGGTGAGCAGGTGTGCGGGCCGCATCCGGGTGTGCGCCTGGCCCGGACCCGTCGCGACGCGTCGGGCCACCCCGCCGACCAGGATCGGTGCCACGGTCAGGCACAACTCGTCGAGTAGCTCGTTTTCGATCAGCAGGCTCAGCAGCGACGGGCCGCCTTCGGTCAGCACCCGGAAGAGCTTGCGTTCGGCCAGGATTCGCAATGCCACGGCCGGCTCGACGCGGGTGGGGTCCGCGCCGGAGGCGTCGAGCACCTCGGCGACCGCGCCCAGCCGTCGCTGCGCGTCGGCGACGGTCTTGGTGGCGGTGAGGATCAGCGGTGGCACCTCGGTGCGGGTGAAGAACTTGGCGTCGTTGTCGAGCGCGGCCGAGGCGGTGACGACGGCGATCGGCGGCACCTCGGCCTGTCCGCGTCGTTGGCGTTCCTGCCGTTGCGCCACCGACAGCTGCACGCCCGAGTAGTTCTCGATCCGCACGGTCGACGCGCCCATCAGGATGACGTCGGCCCTCTGACGCATGAGATTGAACACAGCCCGGTCACCCGGGCCGCCCAGCCCACCGGACTTGCCATCGGAGGTGGCACCGCCGTCCAGGCTGCTGATCATATTGCCCCGCACCCAACATCGCTGCAGGTCATCGGGGTAGGCGTAGTAGTCGGCCAGCTGTCCGTCGGCGATCTTGTCGACGTTTCCCAGCACGGTCAGGTCTGTCCCGGCGGTGTCATCGGACATGAACTGAATTGGAGCACGTCGTTACGCTGCCTGAATGCACGGGTCCAGCGGCGTCGCTCATCTCGCCGATCGTCATCCCACCGTCACGCCGGAGCGGTTGGTCGCACAGTTGGTTCCGCCGCCGACGTTCGCCGACGTCAGCTTCGACAGTTACCGCCCGGACCCGGCCGAACCGTCCCAATCCGCGGCGGTGCAATCCTGCCGCAGTTTCTGTGAACAGGCCGCGGTTCGGCGGGCGGGAAAGAAGAAGCTGTTCGGCAAGCGCGAGGTGCTGCCCGGGGTCGGCCTGTACCTGGACGGCGGGTTCGGTGTCGGCAAGACCCACCTGCTGGCCTCGACGTATTACACGCTGTCGCAGGGCGATGCCCCGACCGCGTTCGCCACCTTCGGCGAGCTGACCCAGCTGGCCGGTGTGTTCGGCTACAACGAGTGCATCGACCTGCTCTCCGAGTACTCGTTGGTGTGCATCGACGAGTTCGAGCTCGACGACCCGGGCAACACCACGTTGATCTCGCGGTTGCTCTCGGCGTTGGTGGAGCGCGGCGTGTCGATCGCGGCCACCTCGAACACGCTGCCCGAGCAGCTGGGTGAGGGCCGGTTCGCCGCCCAGGACTTCCTGCGCGAGATCAACACGCTGGCCCAGATCTTCACCACCGTGCGGATCGAGGGTCCCGACTACCGCCATCGTGATCTGCCACCGGCCCCCGAGCCGTTGTCCGACGAGGAGGTGGCGCAGCGGGCCGAGGGCGTCATCGGCGCGACCCTCGACGACTTCGACGTGCTGTGTGCGCATCTGGCGACCATGCATCCGTCGCGCTATCACGCGTTGATCGAGGATGTCACCGAGGTGTTCATCACCGGGGTGCACCCGATCGAGGATCAGAGTGTGGCGCTGCGGTTGGTGGCGCTGACCGACCGGCTCTACGACGCGGGTGTCCCGGTGCTGGCGTCGGGAACCAAGCTGGACACCATTTTCAGCCCCGAGATGGTGGCCGGTGGTTTCCGGAAGAAGTACCTGCGGGCCACCTCGCGCCTGCTGGCGTTGACCGCCGCCGCGCAGAACACCGTCTAGACCGGCGGGCCGACGGGGCGGACCATCACGTAGTCGCTCTCCACGCCGGTCCCGAGCCGGAAGGTCTTGGTGCCGCTGACGGTGAAACCGTTCTTGGCGTAGAAGCGCTGGGCGCGCTGGTTCAGCTGGTTGACCCCCAGCCACACAGCCGACGCCGGAATCGGCCGCGGTCTGCAGGGCCTCGGTCATGAGGGCCCGGGCCGCACCGCCGCCGTGGCGATCGGGCAGCACGTAGATCTTGGACAGCTCCAGCGCGGGCCGTTGCGTCACCGCCCGCTGCACATCGGCGTCCTCGGGAACGCCGTGAATCAGCATGGCGTAGCCGGTGATCGAGGTGTCACGGGCCACCAGCATGATCCGGTTCGGATCGGCGAGGTACTCGCCGAAGCGTTCCTCGGAGAGGGTTTCGGCGATGAATGCGGCGATGTTGTCCGGCGTCACCGACGGGGGACAGGCCAGGGGAAACGTGGCGGCCGCGACCGCGGCGAGCTCCGGAAGGTCGGCCGCCGCGGCACGGGTCACAATCAAGGCAGCGGCGCGCCCGGCTGCCACAGATTCCACTGCGCCAGGTGCTCGCCGGTCTTGGTGTCGGTCAACACCACATTGGTGACCAGTGCCCGGTAGACGTCCCAGTAGACGTCGCCGTTGACGGTGGCTCCCGGCGGTGCGTTGCGCAGCGCCGCCTCGAGCCGGTTGGGCGCATCGGTGTGCTTTGGCGCGTAGGCGTCGGCGTACGGGGTGACGCCGTTGAAGGTGAACGCCAGCGCCATCGCGTACGGGTTGGGTGCCTGGATCGTGGTCACCGTGATCGGGACCCGCCAGGGGCCGCCCTGGGCGCGCCAACGCGGCGATCCGTTCCATCCCCAGCCGGGCGGAACGTCACTGGCGAGCACGTCGTGCACGGTGACGTCGGCGACGATGCCGTTGGCGGTCTCGACGCGGAGCGTGTCGCCGATGTTGCCGATCGGTGTGCTTTCGGCCGAGGCCGCCGGAGGGGCCACCAGGGCGGTGACCGCCACCACCAGGGCCGTGAACATGAGCGCAAACCAGCGAGGCATGCCAGGCATGATCGCACAGAGTGAAACGTGTTACAGCCGGATGGGTCAGGACACCCAGGGGCCGACGCCGCCGACCTTGTCGATCCGGATGCGCGTGAGCCAACCGGGCGGCGCGTCCTTGGGCGGGAACGGAACGTCGGGGGCGGCCAGGGTCTGGGCCAGCTCTTTGAGGAGTTCCGGTGCGCCGCCCTCGACGACGCGGGCGGTGCCGGTGATCGACAGGTATGGACGCATCACCTCGCCCACCCGGCCGGGATCGACGATCGTCAGGGCGACACGTGGGTCCCGGCGGACGTTGCGGACCTTTTTGTGTTCGGCCAGGTGCGCGGTGACGAGCTCGTCGCCGTCCGGGGTGGACTGCAGGGCCACCCAGACCAGGGTGACCTGCGGGCTCCCGTCCGGATTCAGGGTCACGAGCGTGGCGTCGGCACCTGCGCCGATGAAGTCGCGTGCGGCGTCGTTGAGTAACACGTCACGTTCTACGGTTGGGCGGGCGCTTTCATTCCCCGCTCACTGTCCGGCCGTGTCCTCGCCTTTCGCGGTGAACGGTGCCAGCGCGACGGCGAGTTCGGCCTCGAACCGTGCGGGGTCGGCGCCGAGACGGTGCAGCGGACCGTCGTCGCCTTCGGCCTCGGCCAGCGCGAGCAGGATGTGTTCGGTGCCGATGTAGTTGTGGCCGAGCCGAAGTGCTTGGCGGAAGGTCAGTTCCAGCGCTTTTTTGGCCCCTGCGTTGAACGGGATCAGGGCCGGGACAGCTCCGGCGGGCGGCGGCAGGGTGATGGCGGCGCGGGCGGTTTCGGCGGTGATGCCTTGGTTGGCAAGGAGTTTGGCGCCGATTCCGTCTGGTTCGGCGAACAGTGCCAGCAGGAGGTGCTCGGGGGTGATCTCGGCGTTGCCTGCCGCGTGCGCGGTGTTCTGGGAGACCACGACGACGTTGCGGGCTCGCGGGGTGAACCGGCCGAATCCGGCGTTGGGGTCGAGGGTGGACGGGTCGAAAGCGGGAACCTTTGGCACGAACCGCTTCTGGGCGGCCTGCTTGGTGACGCCCATGGCCGTGCCGATGTCGGTCCAGGAGGCACCCGAGCGTCGAGCCTGGTCGACGAAATGTCCGATGAGGTGGTCGGCGATCTCGCCGAGCGCGTCGGCGGCGATCACGGCATCGATCAACTGCTCGAGCGGTTCGGTATGAGCCTTCTTGATCGCACCGATGAGGTCGTCGAGGCGGACGGGGTTGGTGATGGTGACGGGTTTGCTCATGCGTCAACTGTAGGTTGACGGTAGGTAATCGTCAACCGTGAGTTGACGCTGATTTCGTCGGTGACGCGGTGCTGGGGGCGCCGGCCCGCGCGGATCGGGCAAGATGACGCCAGTGAATCTCGAAGATCGCGTCCTGGCGCTGCTGCGGCCCGTGCTGCGGCCGGTGATGCGCGTGTTGTCGTTGCGCACGATCGTCATCGTGGGTGCGCTGTCGGTGGTGGTCACCGTCATCACGCTCGGGACCTGGGTGTGGATCGGCGTCACCAACGACCAGTACAGCCAGCTGGACCGGCGCCTGGATTCACTGAGCAGCCTCGGTGATGTCAGCACGCTGCTCACCGCCACGAAGCAGGGGTCTGCGGACAAGGCCATGCCCGACGACGGCGGTCTGGTCCGTACGGCGCACATCGGCGGCGTCAGTGTCTCGGTGCCCAGCGACATCGTCCTGCCGCGGCTGGAGAACGGGTACACCAACACCACCATCGACGGGGTCGAGTACCGCGTGCGTACGTTCACGGCGGGCCCGGCGATCATCGCCCTCGGGGCGCCGCTGGCCGAGACGCAGCGCCGGATCGATGAACTGCACCTGCGGGTGTTGCTGATCTGTGGCGGCGTGATCGGCAGCACCATCGTGGTGGGTTGGATGATCTCGTTGGTGATGATCACGCCGTTCCGCCTGCTGGCCCAGCAGGCCCGCGCCATCAACGCCCAGTCCAAACCCGACGAGGTGCAGGTGCGCGGTGTGCGTGAGGCCGTGCAGATCGCCGAGGCGGTCGAGGGCATGCTGGCGCGCATCGGCAACGAGCAGGAGCGCACCAAGGCTGCGCTCGAATCGGCCCGCGATTTCGCCGCGGTGGCTTCCCATGAACTTCGGACCCCGCTCACCGCGATGCGCACCAACCTGGAAGTGCTTTCGACCCTGGACATGACCGACGAGCAGCGCAAGGAGGTGATCGGGGATGTCATGCGCACACAGAGCCGCATCGAAGGCACCCTGACCGCCCTCGAGCGGTTGGCTCAGGGGGAGTTGACCACGGTCGAGGATTTCGTGCCGATGGATGTCACCGAGTTGCTCGACCGCGCGGCGCACGACGCTCTGCGGACCTATCCGGGCTTGCGGGCCACGCTGATGCCCTCGCCGACCGTGTTGATGCTGGGCATGCCCGCGGGTCTGCGGCTGGTGATCGACAATGCCATCGCCAACGCCGTCAAGCATGGTGGCGCCACCGAAATCCGGCTCAGCGCAGTCAGTTCGGCCGACGACGTGCAGATCGTGGTCGACGACAACGGTTCCGGGGTGCCCGAGGCCGAGCGGGCCGAGGTTTTCGAGCGGTTCGCCCGCGGATCGACGGCGTCGCGGTCGGGATCCGGGCTGGGCTTGGCTCTGGTGGCGCAACAGGCCGAATTGCACGGTGGTACAGCTGCTTTGATCGAGAGCCCACTGGGTGGTGCGCGGTTGTTACTTCAGCTGCCGTTGACCCGCGCGCGGGTGGAGGACGCCCCCTTCTGACTCAGGGGTGGGACGGCTCCCCGGTCACGCGATGATCGGCATGATTGAGACCTTCCTGAACCACGCGGCTCAGATGACCGTCGCGCAGGCGGTAGTAGACCCGTCGGCCGTCCTTTCGGGTCTCCACCATGCGGGCGAATCTCAGTTTCGCCAGGTGCTGACTGATGGAGGTACGGGAGGCCCCGGTGGCCTCGGCCAGGGCGGTGACATCGGCCTCGCCCTGCGCCAGCAGCCATAGCAGGTGCAGCCGGGTGCGATCCGACAACATCCGGAATGTTTCGCTGGCCACGTCGAGGCGTTCGTCGTTGGGCGCGCCCTCATGGACCAGACTGTCCTGCGGCCGAGACGACGGATTCCCGGGCTGCGCTGCCATGGAACTCCCTCCCGCGACGCGGCCAGATGACGGCTGCTGCCAGTGTCGCGAGTGTAGCCAGTGCGGCCAGCAACAGGGCGGCAACAGGTTGGTTGAGCGTGGCGCCGACCCAGCCCGCCACCGGGTAGGTGAGCAGAAAACCGGCATGGGACAGCGAGAACTGTGCGGTGAAGACCTCGTTGCGGTCCTGGACGGTGGAGTTGCGGCGCAACAGCCGCGCCGCCGGGGTGTTGACCATCGAGGTGCCGATGCCGAGGGCCGCCCAGAGGACCGCCAATGCGGCCCGACCCGCGAACCCGCCCGGCGCTGCCGACAGGAAAAGCGTTGTCGCGCCCAGTCCCGAGGTGCAGATCACCGCGCCGGCGAGCATCACCGCACGATCGGACGTACGCAGTAGAAGCCGCGGTACACCCAGCGCCGTCAGCATCGATCCTCCGCCGTAACACGCCAGTGCCGCCGCCACACCGTTCGCGTGGCCGCCGAGGAGATCGCGGACGTAGACCACGGTGTTGACCACTACCAGTGCGGTCGCCGCGGCGACGGCCAGGTTCAAGGCGAGCAGGGCGCGCAGGTCGGTCGAGGCCCACATGACCTGTGCGCCGCGCCAGATCCGCTCCCGGAATGGCTGTGGCCGTGTCGTTTCCGGTGACCCGGGCAGTCGCACGGAGAAGATCGCGGTGGCCGAGGACAGGAATCCCGCGACGGTTCCGAGGAACAGGGTGGGGTAGTCGACCACGGTCAGCAGGGCCGCCGCGAGCATCGGACTGGCCAGGGATTCCAGGTCATACGCCATCCGCGATAGGGACAGCGCCTGTGTGTAGGTGTGCTCGTCGCGAAGGACCGCTGCCATCACGGTCTGGAAGGCCCGGGGTAAACGTGGCTGACGCCGATTGCAGCACGAACACCAAAAGATAGATCTGCCAAGTAGATTCGACGAACGGCAGGGACAGCGCGACGGCGGCGCGCAGCACATCGGTTGCGATGAGCAGTGGCCGTGGCCGCAGCCGCGAGCAGGCCGCGGCCATCACGGGGGCGACGAAGACGTAGGCGACCATCTTGATCGCCAGCGCGGTTCCCAGCACGGCCCCGGCGTTGGTGCCGGCCACGTCGTAGGCGAGCAGTCCGAGCGCCACGGTGAGCAGTCCGGTGCCCAGCAGGGCCACCACCTGTGCGGCGTACAGGCGCCGGAACAGGGGATCGCGCACGGGGTGGATGCTTGCCACCCCGCCAGTATGTCAATATGTGCGCAGTTGCGCACCTATATGTTTTACGTGCTGCCGGCGGCCATGTAGTCGGCGCCGCCGACATACACGGTGTCTTCCGAGGTGGCGGGCCCGAGCGCGGCGGCGGCGATCGCCCCGGCGAACTCCTCGACGGTAGGCAGGGCGCCGTGAATCTGCCTGGCCGCAATGGCATTCGGATCGCGACGGGCCAGCAGTCGCACGATGATCGTGCCGTCGATCATGTCGCCGGACACCACGACGAACGACACCCCGGCGTCGTCGAAACGGGACTGCATCGCGCGCAACGCATCCTCGCCGGCGCGCTTGCTGGCAGCGATGGGCAGGTAATCGGCGGGAACGGGCTGTTGTCCGTGGAAGTGGGCCTGATGGCTGGTGACGAACACGATGCGTCCACCCGGGCTGAGCAGTGGTAGCGCAAGCTCGGCCAGGCGCACCTGGGCATCGCGGTTGATCCGCATGGCGTAGCCGGCGTCGGCGCCGCGCTCCAGCCCGCCGGAAGCGTTGAGCACCAAGATGTCCAAGCGGCCGAACGTATCCCTGATACTGCTGAGCATGTCGGCCGTGGCGTCGAGATCGCAGATATCCGCGCCCGCGACGGAACCCCGGCCGCCGGCCGCCGAGATGGCGTTCACGATCGCGTTGGCCCGCTTGGTTTTCTCGCGGTAGTTGACGATCACGTGCACGCCGGCCGCGCCGAGTTGGTGGGCCACCTCGGCGCCGATCCCGCGTGATGCGCCGGTGACGAGCGCAACTTTCATGACTGGCCTCCGTGCTTCTGATTTAGAACCAATATGATGGTTCTAAATGAGAAGCGCAACTGGACCTGAGTTCGTTCGCCGTGGCGAAGACCCGGCGAATGCGCCGATGCTGGCGGTCATGGAGCTGCTGGGGCAGCGCTGGGTGATGCGGGTGATCTGGGAGCTCGAGCCGGGGTCGCTGGGCTTCCTTGAGCTGCGCCGACACATGGGCAATTGCTCGTCGAGCATGTTGTCGGAGCGGTTGCAACAACTCGTCGCCGCCGGACTGGTTGTCAAGAACGAAACCGGGGCATGGGAACTCACAGTCGCCGGTGCCGGACTGGGGGCGGCGCTGTCGGGATTGTGGGATTGGTCGGAATCCTGGAAGGCGGGGAAGTCTCAGCAGCCCTGAGTCGGGGACCGTTCCAGGAGCTCATCGAGAAAGCCTGCGGCCTCCCGCCCGGCGCGTTCCACATCGCCGTCGGCGATCGCTTCGACCAGATCGTCGTGCGGGAACATCCCGCCGGGGCCTGCGCTTGTCGTCGCGACGCTGGCGGTGATCGCCTCCAGGAGCCCGCGGTAGATCTCGACGAGTACCGGATTGTGCGACGCACGCACGACGGCCAGGTGGAATTCGGTGTCGGAGTGGGTGAACCGTGCATGGTCGGTGGTGTTGGTGTGTGCCAGGTGGGCGCGCAGCTCGACCAGATCTTCTTCGGTGCGGGCGACGGCGGCCAGGCGGGCGCCCTCCACCTCGAGGCAGCGCCGGACCTGCAGCACGTCGCGCAGTTCGGACCCGCACAGCCGGCGCAGGGCTGCGGATACCTCGCTGGTGGCGCGCACGTAGGTGCCGTCGCCCTGTCGTACTTCGAAGATGCCGTTGTGCGCCAGGGCGCGGATCGCCTCGCGCACAGTGTTGCGCCCCACGCCGAGGGCCTCGACCAGTTCGGGCTCGGTGGGGATCCGGCTGTCGACCGGCCATTCGCCCGAGGTGACCAGGGTGCGCAGTTGCTCGATCACCTGGTCGACCAAGCCTGTGCGTCGCGTTGTGGCGAGCGGCAACTCTTCCGTCCTTTCATTGGCCCTTTCATCCAATCATGGGATGTATGGCATCATAGCCGGGTGAGTAGGACCCTGCGCAACAAAGCCCTGAACAGTTACGAGCACGATCTGGAGCTCGAGCTCGACGGTGCCGTAGAGGTCCGCCCCGCACAGATGGCGGCGGGCGGTGCACTGCTGGTCGTCGCGGTGGTCCTGACCGCGCTGAACTTGCGCCCGGCAATCACCAGCATCGGACCGGTTCTCGGCGAGATGCGTGAGTCGCTCGGCGCCTCCGCTGTCTGGGCCGGCGTGCTGACCACTCTGCCCGGGCTGTGCTTTGCGGCCGCCGGCCTGACCGCGCCGTGGCTGGCACGCCGGATCGGACTGGGCCGGGCGATCTCGGTCGCCCTCGTGATCCTGAGCATCGGCCTCGTCGCCCGGGTGTTGGACGGGCCATACGTGGTGATCGGCGGAACGCTGGTGGCCACCGGCGGTATTGCGCTCGTCAACGTGCTCATCCCGGTCGTGATCAAGGGTTCGTTCCCCGCCCAGATCGGTCTGATGACCGGTGTCTACACCGCGGCCCTGCAGGGTGGCGGGGCGCTGGGTTCGGCGGTCACCCCACCGCTGGAGCCCCTGCTCGGCGGCTGGCGGGGGGCGTTGGGCTCTTGGGCTTTGGTGGCAATTCTTGCGCTGCTGTTCTGGCTTGTGGGCGCGCGGGGAATCAGCACGGCCCGCACCGAAGCAGCCTCGTCGGGCGCGGCCGGCCGCTCCCTGCTGCGCAGTCCGTTGGCCTGGACCATCACGTTGTTCTTCGGTTGCCAGTCGTTCCTGGCTTATATCGTGATGGGCTGGCTGCCCGAGGTGTTCATCGACAGCGGGGTCAGCAAGACCGACGCCGGCCTGCTGCTCGGGTTGGTGTCCATCCTGGCCGTCCCGATCAGCCTGATCGTTCCGCCGCTGGCGGCCAAGCAGAAGAACCAGAGTGGCTGGATCGTCGGGCTCGGCGTGGTCGGGATGATCGGCATGATCGGCCTGCTCGTCGATCCCGGTGCGGCGCCGCTGCTGTGGAGCTTCTTCGTGGGCATCGGGATGAGCGTGTTCTCGTTGGCGCTCACGGTGATTGCGCTGCGCGCGCGCAACGCCGAGGACACCGCGCGGCTCTCGGGGATGGCGCAGGGCTTCGGCTATCTGCTGGCCGGTGTGGGTCCCTTTACGTTCGGGCTGCTTCACGACGTGACCGCCGGCTGGGCGGCGCCGTTTGCCATGGTGCTCGTCATCTACCTGGTGCAGATGGTGGCGGGTGCGCTGGCCGGCCGGAACCGCTACGTCTGAGTCACAAGCTCGGTTTGTGACGCCACAACATTGTGGTGCCTACCGGTGATCGGTCGCAGCCACCAGCATTGGTGAGGTGACCACTTACACCGCGTCTTATACGGCGGAAAGGCCGTTCCACACCGCCCTGCTGGCCGAACTGGACAGCGCGGGTTCGCTCTTCCGCCACATCACGCCGAACTGGTTCGCCTCGGTGATGGGGACCGGGATCGTCGCGACGGCCGCGGCCACCTTGCCTCTGCGCCTGCCGGGGCTGCACGAATTCGCCACTGCGGTATGGATTCTCGCCGCGACAGTGTTGGTGGTCCTGACCGCGGCGTTCGCCACGCACTGGATCCGGCATCGGGAACAGGCGAAAGCCTATGCCGCACACCACGTGGTGGGGCAGTTCTACGGCGCCCCGGCGATGGCGCTGCTCACCGTCGGAGCGGGCGCGCTGCTGTTCGGGCCGGGCCTCATCGGCCCGTCCGCGGCGCTGGCCCTCGACGTGGTGCTGTGGACCGCCGGCACGGCGCTGGGATTGGTTGTCAGCCTCTGGCTTCCGTTCGCGATGATCACCCGTGAGGATCACACCGATGTGGAGGCGGCGCCGGCCTGGATGATGCCGGTGGTGTCTCCCATGGTCTCTGCCTCCACCGGCGCCCTGCTGCTGTCGCACCTCGGGCCGGGACAGGCGGGGATGACCTTGCTGGTGGCCTGTTACGCGATGTTCGGCTTGAGCCTGCTGGCCGGCCTGATCACCACCACCATGGTGTATTCGCGGCTCATGCACGGCGGCTTCAGTCAGGTGCAGGCGATTCCCACGGTGTGGATCGTGCTCGGCGTTGTCGGCCAGTCGATCACCGCGGCCAATCTGCTGGCGTCCCATGCGGGGTCGGTGCTCACCGATGCGGCCATGGTGTCGGCGCTGCATGCCTTCGGCATCGTGTACGGCCTGGTGATGGGCGGTTTCGGGGCGTTCGTGTTCTGCCTCGCGACGGCGCTCACGGTGCACGGTGCGCGGCGTGGGTTGTCATTCAGCCTGACCTGGTGGAGTTTCACCTTCCCGGTGGGAACCTGCGTGACGGGAGCGTCTGCGCTGGGCGCCGCCACCGGTGCGGTCGCCATTTCCTGGCTGGCCGTCGCGCTGTACATGGTGCTGTTGGGCGCGTGGGCGACCGTGGCGACCAACACGCTGCGCGGTGTGCGGTCGGGCCGGCTGTTACGCGGCTGAGGTCAGCGCGCCGCGCCGATGTGGCTGAGCAGGTCGCGTACCGCTCCGGCCGGCGGGGTGCGGCCACCCGACCAGATGGCGCGCAATTCGCGGCGCAGGTCCAGCCCGGCCACGGGCACCTCACGTAGCCGGCCCAGGGTGAGATCGTCTTCGACGGCCAGCCGGCTCATCACCGCAGGCCCGGCGCCGGCCAGCACCGCGGCGCGCATCGCGGTTGCCGAGGACAGTTCGATCGCGGGGTCGGCCTGGCAGCTCGCCGGGCCCAGTGCGGCGCGCAGCGCAGAACTGAGGGCGTCCCGTGTGCCCGAACCGGTTTCGCGCGACACCAGCGGGGTATCGCTGAGCTCGGCGGGGCTGACCGGAGCCGTTCGGCGGGCCCACTTGTGATCGGGGGGCACGACCGTGACCAGCTCGTCATGGGCGATCACCCGGCTACTCAGTCCTGTTGGTGTACTGGGTGATTCGATGAATCCGAGGTCGGCCGATCCGTCCTGTACGGAGGCGATCACCTGATCGCTGTTGGCCGCCGTGAGGATGACCTCGGGTGCGCTCACGCCGCGGCGTGCGGCATCGGCCTGCAACGACACCAGCCAGCGCGGCATGAGTTGTTCGGCGATGGTGAGGCTGGCCGCGACGGTGACGCGACCGTGGCTTTCGGTGCGCATCGAGGCCAGCCCGGCGTCCACCCGCCCGGCGACGTCGAGCAACTGGTCGGCCCACTCGGCGACGACCGCGCCGGCCGCGGTCAGCTGGGATCCACGGGGGCTGCGCTGTACCAGCCGCACCCCGGTCTGCGATTCGATCGAGGCCAGCCGTGCCGATACCGCCTGCTGGGTGAGACCCAGCTCACGCCCGGCGGCTCCGAGGCTGCCGGTACGCGCGATCGCCAGCAGCACTTCGAACGCTGCCAGCTCGGGCATCCGGGGGCTGAGCGGCATGCCCAGGATCGTAGGGCGTGGTCACAAATCGCGGTTGTGAACGCACCGGTTGTGGCCCCGCGTCGGTGGTGGTGTAGCCTGGCCGACGTGACTATCGGTGTGTGTGCCAGCTATTGGCGCTTTATCGAGGCTCCGGGCGGAGCCGATAAAGCGCAGCACTAAGCACGCATCCACCCGGAGCCCAGGCAGTGACCATAGGTCGCTGCCTTTCGTCGTTACAGGGCGCCGGAACTCTTGCCAGGTGCCCACCACCAGGAAGGCACCTGAAGATGAATTTGGCGCAGATCGCCAACGCCCCCGCCACATCGGACCGTCGGGTTCGCAGTTTCAGCGCGATTCCCAGCCCGCACGATGTGCTGACCGAATTCCCGCTGGGGGAGCGCCGTGCGGAGCGGGTGGCCCGCGACCGCGATGAGATCGCCGACATCCTGGCCGGTCGTGACGACCGCCTGCTGGTTGTCGTCGGCCCGTGTTCGGTGCACGATCCCGCGGCCGCGCTGGAGTACGCCAGCCTCCTGGTCAAGGTGGCCGATGAGCTCAAAGACCAGCTCAAGATCGTGATGCGGGTGTACTTCGAGAAGCCGCGCACCACGATCGGCTGGAAGGGCCTGATCAACGACCCGGGCATGGACGGCACCTTCGACGTGGCCCGCGGGTTGCGTATCGCCCGTCAACTGCTGCTCGACATCATCGACATCGGCCTGCCCGTCGGGTGCGAGTTCCTGGAACCGACCAGCCCGCAGTACATTGCCGACGCCGTGGCGTGGGGAGCCATCGGCGCCCGGACCACCGAGTCGCAGGTGCACCGCCAGTTGGCATCGGGTCTGTCGATGCCGGTCGGGTTCAAGAACGGCACCGACGGCAACATCCAGGTCGCCGTCGACGGCGTGAAAGCCGCTGCGGCCCAACATGTGTTCTTCGGTATGGATGATATGGGCCGTGGCGCTGTGGTGAGCACCGTAGGTAACGAGGACTGCCACGTCATCCTGCGCGGTGGCACCGACGGACCGAACTACGGGGCCGATGCGGTGGCCGCGACCGCGGCCAAGTTGACCGGGGCCGGGCTACCCGGTCGTGTGGTGATCGATTGCAGCCACGCCAATTCCGGCAAGGACCATGTGCGCCAGGCGTCGGTGGCCACCGAGATCGCCCAGATGGTGCGCGACGGGCTGCCGATCAGCGGTGTGATGCTGGAGAGCTTCCTGGTCGCCGGCGCGCAGTCGCCCGAGGCCCGGCCGCTCACCTACGGCCAGTCGGTCACCGACAAGTGCATGGATTGGGACGCAACCGATCTGGTGCTGCGAGAGCTGGCCAAGCGCGAGGGCTAATTCCCGCTCGGTTTTCGGTACCGGCCGCTGGGATCACGGTCGAACCTGGGCGGGTCGGCGGGGTCGAGTTCGATGAGAACGTCGTCGCCGGTGCCCTGAGGCGCACCGAAGACGACAACGGGTGACCCCGCCATCGGAACGCGGGCGTGATTGGCGACCATGTTTGCGGTCACCGTCCGGCGCCCGGTCTGGCCCTCGAATTCGACGGTGACGGTGAACTCGGGGTCGTCGCCGGTCCAGCGCTGCCGGAACTCCACCTCGCGCAGCACCCCGGGCGAACGCACACCGTGCCGGCGCAGGGCCACCAGCCAGTCCTGGCGGCCGCGGGTGTAGCGGACGCCCCGCCACGCCGCGACGGTGGCCAGTGCCGCGCCGGCCGCGCACACCACGCTCGTCAGCGCCAGCGCCCCGCCGGTAACGCCTCTGATCCACAGTGCGGCCCCCAACAGTCCGACCGCGACGCCGGCCAGGGCGGGTATGACGGCCATCCGGTTGCCGGTGCTGCGCTGGCCGAACGTGTCGCGTGCCTCGTCGGCGACGATGCTCGCAAGGATGGCGGGCAGGAACGAACCCAGGATCACCGCAATGCCCAGCCATGTCGACGGTTCGTGTGACGTCATGCCGTGAATCCAGAATGCTGCGCCGACGGCGACCGGTACCCACAGGACGAAGGTCAGCGCGGCGAAGAATCGCAGCGTTTCCGACGGTTGGGTGACCGGCACCGTGATCCGGCCGTGCTTCTCGACGGTGGAGAAGTGCGGGAGCGTGCTATCCCAGGAGAAGGGCTGCTGTGTGGTGTCCCTGGTCATCCGGCGCTCCCGTCAGCTCGGAATCACCAGTATTGCCGTGTGCGCCCCGGTGCCGCGCCCCGTGGACGGCCGATTTCGCGGATTCTCACGAATTGTTCACCGCCTCAACATGGATCGGTTAGGCATCGCCTTCGCGGTCTGCCCCGAGTGGGGCATCCGTATCGACCTGCCAGCTTCCCGGCATCATCGGGATGGTCGTGCCGTTTCCGAAGGTGTCGTCGGTCAACGTGGTCATGCCGGCCGGTCCGGCAATGGTGGACTTCACTGCGGTGCCGGTGAATCCGAGGTTTCCGGCGCCGCTGTCGGAGGCGCTTGTGGCGACGGGCTGCTCGGGCGGCGGTGCGGCACCGTCGGCCGTCATGAACTCGTAGCGGTAACCACGGTCCTTGGCGGTCCCGCCACGGCGCTTACGGGCCTGCGACCGTCGTTTGTTGATCGCAGCAGCCGTCGCCGCCGCGGCAGCGGACGACCCGACGGAGTCCGAGGCCTGGGCGGTGGCGCCGTGGCGCATCGTCGGGCCGAAACCGAATCCGGAACCGCCGCCCGGCACCGCATACATGCCGGTTTCGGCGCCGGCTGCCATCGGGGTCGGTGCCGGCGCCGGGGTGACCGGTGCCGAGGTGGGCGCCGGCGGGGCCGGGGCGCCCGCGGGAACCGATGGCGACGAGGGCCCGGGGAGCGCGGCGACCGCGGGGTGCTCGGCAGGTTGATCGACCGCGGGGGCGGGCGCGTCGATCGGAATGTCATAGGCCTGGGCCAGCCCCACGATCCCGAGCAGACCGAGCATCGCGGGGGAGGCCGCGGCGACCGCCGCGGCGTACAGCGGGGTTCCCAGTACGGCGAACACGGCCGTGTAGGCACCGAGGAAGAACACATTGATGTAGGTGCTGAACAACAACGATGGGTCGGCAATGATCTCGGCGAGGACCTGCGGAATCCGCCAGGGCTCGAGAATGAATTCCCTGAGCTGGTCGTACATTCCGTAGAAATGCTCAGATTGCCCGGCCAGCCAGTTCCCGATCGGGTCGTTCGCCTTGATCCACTCGATGAACTCCTCGTACGAACTGATCACGTCGCTCACACCGAGGGAAGAGCCCGATTCACCGGCCCGAGCCTGGGCCGCGGACTGCATCATCGTGGCCGACCCGGAACCCGCTTCGCCGACGCCCGGTGCCAGAAGCACCGGTGCCGCCGTGGACGGCGGTGCGATCGCCACCGCAACCTCGGTGGACGCCTGATAGACGGTCATCGTGGTCGCGGCCTGAATCCACATCCGGACGTAGTCGGCCTCATTGACCGCAATGGGGACGGTGTTGATCCCGAAGAAGTTGGTCGCCACCAGCACACCGAGGGTCGTGCGGTTGGCGGCCAGCTCGGCCAGGGTCGGCATGGCCGCCAGGGCGGCGGTGTAGGACGCTGCCGCGGTCTCGATCTGGGTGGCCACCCGTGCGCTACTCGCACTCGTGGTGCCCAGCCAGGCCAGGTAAGGGAGGTGTGCCGCCGTGTACCGCTCGGCGCTGGGACCCTCCCACGCTCCGGCCTGCACCGTGCCCATCAGCGTGGTCAATTCGGTTGCAGCCGAGGAGTATTCGGTGCTCAGAGAGCTCCATGCCCCCGCCGCCGCCAGTAGGGGCCCAGCGCCTGGTCCACTGCTGAGCAACGCCGAATGCACTTCGGGCGGCAATGCCATCCACACCGGGGCGGTCATCGCAGACCTCCAAGGACGGGCGGTGTGGCGTCGTCGTTTGCCGACGTGCGGATGGGGGTGCAGGTAGTCATCGTGTTGTCCGGGGTGCAGTGCGTGCAGGCGGCCCGGTAGCTCCTCTCGATTCTTTGCTCCCCCAGTGGCTAAGTATGGTTAGCATAAGCTAACTTTTGCCGATTTGGGGTATGAACTTCCTATGTACTTGCCGTAATCGTCAATTTGGGTGGGGCGGGATCAGCGGCGGTAGGCAGCCAGGTTGGCGGTGAGTTCGTCGAACAACGCCTGGTTCAGCGCGAAAGCCACCTTGACCTCGTCGACGACGCGGTCGACGTCGTCCTGGTCGAGGTCGAGGCCGTCGAGGTGGGCCCGGTAGGCGTCCTTGTACGGCTTGGGGCGCATCGGGAATTCGTAGAAGGACAGACCGGCGCCCTGTAGGTCGAACGCTCGGTCGAGCACCCGGCCGATGGCCTGGCCGCCGGACAGGTCGCCGAGGTAGCGGGTGTAGTGGTGAGCGACAAGGGCGCCGCCCCAGGCGGATTCGGTGATCCGGTTGCAGTAGGCGCGGGTGGCGGGGGAGTCGACGTCGCGCGCTGAGCCCGGGGCCCAGTGGTCAAGGTCGGCATCGATGGTGGCCAACCGCTCCAGCATCGGGTCGTAGAAAACGGCGACGACCGGGTCGGCCCGTCGGGCTCGGACCGTCTCCTCCAGCGTGCGATAGACCGCGCGCAGTCGCAGCAGGTAATCGACGTAGCCCTGGCCGTTGACCCGCCCGCTGAGCAACTCCGACATGAACGACGACTGCTCGGCGGCGTCGTGTTCGCTTCGCGAGTCCTCGCGCATGGCGACGGACAGCGATCGGACGGCCTCGGGGACAACGGTGCTCGGCATACTCTGGCTCCAGGTGTTTTAACGACAGGTTGTCAACATCATGCCGACAATCTGTCAGGAAACCTAGCACCGGGTTGCGTGCCGTGGGGTCCTACGTTTGCGCGGACAGTGCGCGCAGGACAAACTGCTCGATCGCCGTCACCGGAAGGTGGCGCGGGGCCAGGCACGCATGAATCAACGACATGGTGGCGGCCTCGTCGTCGACGATGAACTGACCGGAAGCCACGCCCTGGGACAGGATCTCGCGCAGCACGTCTTCGACGGCCACCACATGGTCGCGGATGGCCAGCATGGTTTCGGTGGACAGCGCGCCGTAGAGCTGCATGCCCATGCCCATGTGGAATTCCTGCCCGGCCTCCAGCTGATGCCGGATGTAGACCCTCAGTCGCTCGACGGGATCGTCGACCGCGGACAGCGCGGCCCGCAATCCGTCGAGGTAACGGGTCGTCTCATGCGAGGCGAACGCGATCACCACCGACTCCTTGTCGGGGAAGTGGTGATAGATGGCCGTCCGCCCGATCCCGGCCTCGGCCGCGAGCTTGGCCATCGTGATCGCGTCGAAGCTGTGGTCGGCCATCAGTGCGGCGAAAGCCTCGAAGATGCGCTGTTGGACCAGCTCGCGGTGTTCTTCGACCGATGAGGCGCTGATCCTGGGCACGCTCGACTCTAACGCCGGCTCTGCCAGCGGATTCTGTTAGTCCAGGCTTAGCTGCCTGGTGGTGACCGCGCGGTCCACTACAGTCTCGATACCCAACTGAGTGAAGGACGGTACTTCGTGCTGCGTGCCTTGCGGGACTTACCCCTCCGTCGGCGCGTGGTGACCGCCGCCCGCACCCTGCATCCGGTCGGATTGTCGGGCGCGTTGCTGTTCTTCGCCTGGTCGATGAGCCCGTCCCTGTTGCCGCGGGCCTGGTATCTGCAGGGGGTCGCGACGGGCATCAGCGTCGGGATCGGATACGGGCTGGGGTGCGCCATGGCGTGGGTGGTGCGCCGTTGCGGCATCAGTCCGCAATGGTCCTCGCGCACCCGACGGATCGGGTGGTGGACGCTGGCCGGGGTCGCCGTCGTGGTCGTCCCGACGTTTCTGGTGCTCGGGTCATGGTGGCAGCAGATCCTGCGCGAACTCATCGGCATGCCGCACGCCGAGCGGTCCTTCTACCTCCTGGTGCTGTTCCTCGCGGTGGCGATCGCGTTGGCACTCGTGGCGATCGGGCGTGGATTACGTTGGGCCACCAATCGTCTGACCGATCTCGGCGGCCGGGTCGTACCCGGCCCGGTGGCCCGGTTGGCCGCGGTGGTCATCGTGGTGGCGCTGGTGGTGATGGGGCTCGACGGTGCGTTGCACCGCGGCCTGCTGAGCATGTCCGAACGTTCCGCGAAGGTGGCCGACAAGAGCACGGCCGAGGGCGTGACCCAGCCGAGCGCGCCCGAACGCTCCGGTTCGCCGGCCTCGGCGCAGGCGTGGGACACCCTCGGGCGCGAAGGCCGTACGTTCGTGGCCGACGGCCCCGGCGCCGAACAGATCTCGAAGGTCACCGGCGCCCCGGCGCGTACCCCGATCCGGGTGTACGCCGGACGCACCTCCGCCGACAGTGTCGAAGGCATCGCCGAGCAGGTGATCGCCGAACTGCGCCGCACCCACGCCTTCGACCGCAAGGTTCTGGCCGTGGTGACCACCACCGGGCGGGGATGGGTGAACCCGAACGTCGCGGCTGCCCTCGAATACGTCAATGGCGGGGACACCGCGATCGCATCGATGCAGTATTCGTTCCTGCCCAGCGCGCTGTCCTTCATCGCCGATCGTGAGACTCCGCCCTTGGCCGGACAGGCATTGTTCGAAGCGGTGCACCGGGTTTGGGCAGCACTGCCGCAGGACAAGCGGCCGAAACTGGTGGTATTCGGTGAGAGCCTGGGTTCCTTCGGCGGACAGTCGGCGTTTGCCTCCGGCGCGGATATCGTCGCCCGTACCGACGGTGCGCTGTTGGTCGGAACGCCCAACTTCGCGCAGCCCTGGGGGCGGCTCACCGCCAACCGGGATCCCGGCTCGCTCGAACGCCTGCCGGTGATCGACGGAGGGCGCCACATCCGCTTCGCCTCCCGGACCTCCGATGTGAATCTTGCTGGGCCCTGGGAGTTTCCGCGCGTGGTGTTCTGGCAGCATGCCAGCGATCCGATCACGTGGTGGTCGTTCGATCTGCTGCTGCACTGCCCGGACTGGCTGCGGGAACCGCTGGGACCCGATGTGGACCCGGGGATGCGATGGCTGCCGTTCGTGACGTTCTGGCAGGTGACGTTGGACATGATCTTCTCGGCCGACGTGCCCTACGGGTACGGGCATGCCTTCGGCCCGGATGCCGCCGACCTGTGGGCCGACATTTTGGCGCCGAAGGGTGGGGATCCCGCGCTGACTCAGCGCATCCAGGACGCCATCCGCTGAGTCTGCCGAGTGACCGAACCATCGAATCTACTTTCGCGACAGTGTGTTTGAGGAGCAAGGTCACCAAGGCGCCGGGCTCGCGATGGCATTCGAGCTGATCGAGGCCGCCTGACGCTCGCCAATCCACGAGGATTTGAACAATATCCCGTGTGGCGGCGCGATGAATTCTGCTTTCCGGTGCAGTCTGATCTGCATGGGCAAACTCATCTATGGCTTCAACGTGTCGGTGGACGGGTACATCGCCGATGCACAAGGCAACATCGACTGGTCCGATCCCAGCGAAGAACTGCACCAGTACTGGAACGACTTCGAGCGGCAGACCGCCCTTTCCTTCTACGGACGGCGGCTCTACGAACTGATGTCCGCGTACTGGCCGACTGCCGACACGGCCCCGGACGCCACCCCGCTGATCGTCGACTTCGCCCGCATCTGGCGCGACATGCCCAAGGTCGTGTTCTCGCGCACCCTCGAGTCCGTCGACTGGAACTCCCGCCTGGAACGCGGCGACCCGGTCGAGGTGGTGACGAAGCTGAAGGCCGAAACCGACGGCACGCTGGAGGTGGCCGGCGCGACGCTGGCCGCGCCGATCGTGCAGGCCGGACTGGTGGATGAGTACCGGATCGTGGTCGCGCCCGTCGCCGTGGGCGGCGGCACCCCGTTCTTCCCGACCCTGCCGTCATGGATAGCGCTGGGACTGCTGGAGAACCGCACCTTCCCGTGTGGCACGGTCCTGCTGCGCTACGAAGCGAAACGCGACTGATCCGATCTCGCGCTCACCTGGCGCACAGAACTGGGCCGCTGGACGACCGAGCGGTACGTGGTCACGCGCTGATCGGCCCGGGGGATTCACGCGCTTGCCCAGCAGGGCGTGGTGCCACGATCGCACCTTCGAGCGGATGACGGGATTCGAACCCGCGACCCTCACCTTGGCAAGGTGATGCGCTACCAACTGCGCTACATCCGCGCGCCACGAGCGAGATCGTCGCCCGTCGCGATCCGGAACACTAGTCCACCGATGCGTGTAGACACAAATCCCTCGGTCTGACTTACATTGTGGGGCAACGCAAACAGTGCGCAACGCGGCGCGAGCGTCGGTGATCGGGATGCCGGCGTCAGGCGTCAGAGGGCAGTTCGTAGGATTCCTAGATGCCGCTCGACGTCGGTGAGACGTTCTCCGTGTTCCGGATTGTTCGACCGCTGAGCTCAGGCTGGACAGGGGATGTCTACCTCGCTCAGCATCCCAGGCGGCCTCGACGTGACGCGCTCAAGGTGCTGTCCGAGGATTGTTCCGCCGAACCCGTGTACCGGGAGCGGTTTTGCCGTGAGGGGGATTTGGCTGCCACGTTGTGGCATCCCAGCATCGCCAGGGTCCGTGGTTGCGGGGAACACGACGGTCAGCTCTGGATATCGACGGACTTCGTCGACGGTAGGGACCTCGCTGGTCTCCTCGATCAGCGATACCCGAACGGCCTACCGCGCGAACAGGTTTTCAGCATCATCATCGCGGTTGCCGGTGCCCTCGACTATGCCCACAAGCATGGTTTGCTGCATCGCGATGTCAGGCCGGCCAACATCATCCTGGCTGACGTCGACGGCGATGCGGAGCCCCGCGCCGTTCTCGCCGGGCTTGGTATCGCCCGCGACATCCGGGCCGGAGACAGGCCCGGCTATGCAGCACCGGAACAACTGGTGGGGGAGGACGTCGACGGCCACGCAGACCAGTACGCCCTGGCCTGCACCGCGTACCACCTGCTGACCGGGACGCAACTGTTCGCGCACGCCAATCCCGCAGTCGTGGTCAGCCGCCACATCAACTCGAAGCCGCCGGCGTTGGCCGACATCCGCGCCGAGTTGGCCGACCTCGACCCGGCACTGGCCAAGGCCCTCGCCAAGAACCCGGCTGACCGATTCGTCAGCTGCGGCGCTTTCGCACACGCACTGGCCGATGAAACCCCGATGCCCGCATTGACTTTGGCGCCCGCACCGGCCGCGCCGATACCCAGTCAACGGCTGACCGGGTATCGGGTACCCCAGAAACCAGGCTGGGTGCACGCAGCGGCCATCGCCTCGGTTGGCGTCATCGCCAGCGTCGGTCTGTGGCAGCTTTGGCCATCCGCCGATGCCGCGGCGAGTGAGCAGCCGAGCCCACCGCCGAGCACGGCCACTGCGAGCGCTACGAATGCGGCGGCCACCCCAGTGCCCAGTAGCCCGGTCTTCGACGGCCTTTACCGCCTCGACTACGACAACCCCCACGCCACCCTCAACGGGAACCCGTGGCCGGCGGCGGGCAACCAAATCGCAAGCTACTGGTGGGCATTCCGATCGACCTGCAAGCCCTCGGGATGCGTCACGACGTCGACGCGAATGGACAGCACCAACCATGCCGTCCCCTTCCTGGAAAGTGGCGGCATGACGGCGGTGTTCCGCTTCATCAACAACTCTTGGCTGGGTGATCCAGCGAGAGGCTCACTGCCCTGCGAGGCGCCGATCGTCGGGCAAGCGCAGGCAATGGACACGGCATTGGCATTGACACCACAGCCGGACGGCGGGCTGACCGGCGCTCAAACCACCACCATCCAATCCAACGAGTGCGGGCTGCAAGGTGCGGTGATCACCGTGCCCGTTCACGCCACCCGGCTCGAAGACGTTCCACCGGGCAACCCGGTCGCTGACCCTGCCGCGGTCGCCGACCCGCTGCCGCCGGCTCCTCAGCTGCCCCCGCCGTTGCCGCCCGGCCCTCCGGTGCCCGCACCGGCGTTGCCGCCCGGCCCTCAGTTGGCGCCGCCGCCGGTGATCGGCGCCATCATCCCGAACCCCATCCCGCCCGCCGCTGTACCTGCGCCTCCACCCCCGCCGGCATAGGTGCCGGTTCCGCGTGGCAATTTGGAGTCGGGTCGGGTCGAAACCTTGTGATCTGAAACGTGGCGGCAGCGTCGATGGCGCTGAAGCTATGGCGTCGACGATCTGCACATCGCCGACCGCTACGCCCCTCGGAGGCGCCGGAAGGAACCCAGGCATGACCGACGGCGCACAGCTCTGCGAACCACGACCAGCGCGAATTTGCAAATAGGAGCGTTCGTTTCGTATTCAGCAAATAGATCCTCCTGTATTCAATAGTTAAGCGAGTCGCAGAGTTCTCACGGCTCATCTACAGCCTTATTTCAGGCGCGTCAATCTGGGACGGCAGCAGACAGTGGCCAGTAGCCCTGGAAAGGTTTGAGATTCATACCGCCTTCAGGCATTACACGGCCCGTGGCGGCCGGGATGGTGCCCACCTGTTTTCGCATTCAGAGCCTTGCGAGGCGGAACGGTTCGGAGTGCACAGTTGTAGGGGTGTGAGCGGCTGCGGACATGCACTGGCCCTTCACCTACTAATGGGCGAGTGCTGGGAGAAAACCAACGATTTGAGTAGTGCAGGGACTTGTCAGTCCGTCGCGCTACCGTCAGGCACATGACTGACATTCCTAATGTTGAAGCAGGCGCTAATCCCGACGTTGAAGATTTCGGTGTTGAGGAAGGATCCGCACGACTTCCTGTGGACTTCGTCCATTTTGTTCGGCAGAACATCTTATGGTGCCTAGGCTTATTGCCATTCGCTATCGCAGCCGTCAACATTCTGAGCGTGTCGGCGGGCGATCCGGCAATCTTCGGATACATCATCAGAGGTTTGAATATCGGAAGCCTGGTAATTGGCGTGGTGCTGCCACTGATTCCAGTTTTCATTATCTGGACAGCATTGATGTGGACCATCGCGAATGTGTCTCGTTTTAATGATTTTCGTACTGTGATGAACTTGCCTGCCTTGGTTGTCATCATCGCAGTCACGATATCTCTCGCGACTATTCAACTCGGCTACTTGGCGATAATAGTCTTTTCGCTTCTCATGTGGGGATCATGGAAGGGGGTGGCCGCGGTCCGAACCAGTTATCGCCGCCGCTCATCGGGCCCCGAGGCGTCAGCGGTGCAGGCGCCACCCTACGATTTCCCGCTTCTGATCGCTTTTCTTGTGTTGACGTCCCTAATGTCGCTGATTTATATGCCTTACGGTTGGCTTCCAAGCGAGTCGGTTAAAGTGAAGGAGTCAGAACCTGCTACAGGAAAGGTGCTGTCATCAGATGAAGTATGGACAACATATCTTGGCAGGTACGGTAAAGTAGTTATTGCACATTCCGACGACGTTGAGTGGCGTCACCCATGCGATGGTGATGGATCTATGGTTACAAAGTCAATTAACGCGCTGCCGGGCGACTGGAATCGTCGCGAACCGTGCCCGGATCATTGAGCGGCGGTCTCGTCATTCACCCTGGTGACACCTGCAGCAAATACGACTGCGGTGTCTGAGAAGGTCCCCAGAAGCAATAGTCGGCGGAAGCTGACGGGGTGCGGCTGCGTCTAAACGGCTGTGCGAAGCCTTGCCGAGATGGGCCGCGCATTTGTCGGTTGCGGTAGCGGCCCGGCGGCCCTGCCGGACGGCTGCTGCTGCTCCGTGCCGATTTTCGGCGGGTCGATGAATTGCTCGATGTTGATGATCTGCGTCGGATTTTCGCGCTACGCCGGGTCTGGTTCTGGTGGATTATCCGCGGGTGCGGTGGCGGGATGTCCGATCAGGGTGGTTCTCGGCGATTCGATGAATCGCAGAATTGCGTTCTGCGCGAATTGCGATGATAGTGCTCGCCTTAGCTGCGCGGGGCCGCCAAGCCCTGCCAGGCCTTGGAACGATGCTGACAGACCTTCGTGCACCGGCTCAGACCGCTCGTTGTAGATGGATGACAGGAACATTCGGCGCAGTTTGCGGGCTGTTCGGTTGCCGCGTTTGATGCCGAAAGCGGCTTCGAAGTTGTCGTGCTGTACGAGGGCGTCAAGGTCTCCCGGCATGAGCTCGTCGAAGAACTCGATGAATCGCGCCGTCAAGCGCTCCGTCTTCCATGGCTGGTACGGATTGGTGAGGCACTCGGCGGCGACTACGTACAAGATGAGGGCCACCTGTTCGCGGTGTTGCCGCACGGCGGAATCGTAGGTAAGGAGCGCTCCGCGCACACGGTCGAGGGATTCCATGCCCCCGCGCAGAAACAGTCCATCGTAAATGTCGAGTGGCATGCCGTTGCGTGCGAGAGTTCCAATGCTGGGATCCTGCATTTTGTTGTTGAGATCTGCCGCGATAGCTGCATCCACCGGGTGTATGGCGGGCGGGAAGTCAACGGGTCGAGCAAGGACGAACGTGCATAGCGCTGCAACTTCCTCCAGGAAGCGGTGGGCGACCGGCTCGGTCGCCGGTCCCCGCGCGGGCCCAGGGGCGGCGATGTGGACGTTGATCACGGATCGATGGACCACAAACGGATTGCCCTCGATGATCTCTTGTCCTTCAGGCAACTCCTCGCGGAACTCGAGCAGAACCCCGATTCCGATTCGAAACCACCCGACGAAACGCGTCTGATTCATGAGCTGCTCTAGAAAGCGATCCATGAACGGCACCGCGATCTGCGGGGGCTCGCTGGAAAGCGTTGCGCCGTACCAAACCCAGCCGCCTAGGTCGCCGACTGCGGCGCGATCGCCGCTTCGTCGTGCTAGGTCATCGATACGTTCTTGGTGGGCCGGATCGCTCGCGATAGCGGTGATCCAGGGGTATTCGTCTGCGGGGGCTACCTCGATGTGGAAGCCCTCAACCTGCGGTCCGATGACGAACGGCGCAAATGAAAGGCTGGATTGTGACACGTCATAACCCGCCTCGCCGGCGAACCTCACCAGCCATGAAGCACTCAGCGCTTGACGTTGGCCATCCGGGAACGCGAACCCACCCTGTTCTGTCGGCACGGCGCGAGAATATAAGAACAGGCCGAAACAATCCGGCGCTCAGACAGTTCATCGCGGACCGAGTTTCGCCGTCGTCGACGGCGGCGTGCCGCTCATGGTCGCCGCGCTCGAATCTCAGAGCAGCAACTTGTACTGCGCACGTTACGGGATCGGCCATAGGCGCGTGTCCCGAACCGGTGCCGCAAGGTGTGCACGGGCAGCCGTCATCCTGTCGCTGCCCATCGCCGGCGTGGGATCCACAGATACAGGACCATATGCCCGCATGATGGCCGAGCGCCGACGCGGCTGAGCGGTTTGTCGCTCGGCACAAGGAGCGCTCAGATCAGTTGCGCATAGCCGTGTCTGAATTGGTGAAAACGGCCAACGGACGCGTCACACCAGTTGAGTCGCGTCGCACCCGCCGCCAGCGTCAAAACGCACAACGTCAACTGACCGAGCACCTACGCGCCGGAATTGGCCGTACCCCCAACGGCTGGTGGTTGTCATGGCGGCGAAGGTAACTCTCGGGTATATCGGATTATTAAGGACAGCAAGGAAAGTTGGACATATGTCGAGCGCCTTGTCATCGCTCACATCGGGGCTACCGCCGACCCAAAGGGCCAAAACGCCTGGCGGGCGAACCAGCGAGTTGTTGACGAACTCGGCGCATCGCCAGCGACCGTCAAATGTGCCCGCAAGGCCGCCGTTGTACACGGCCTGTGGGTAGTCTCCCGGCCCGCCACACGCTCGCGGCAATCAAATGACCCTCCAATACCGACTCACCCTGCCTGCGGTTAGTGCGGTCAGCACAGACCCTATTAACGATTTAGCGGGGTCAGCACGTATCAGGCCCACAAGAAGGACCTGTGATGAGCGCCTGACACGTAATGCGCGGTCTGCGCGAGATCCGGCAGCAGTTCACGGTGGATCTGGCTCGGTGTCAATGTCGCTCACGGTTGGGTACCTTCTGATTACGCGAACCCATTCCGCAGGGCTGCGAACGGGCCACCAATCGGCCAAGTCCGGAGGGTTTCGGTTGATTTCTGGTTGAGGCTGCGCGGCGAGGGCCTCCGCTAGCTGCCACTCAAGGTCACTGCCTTCGTCTAGCCGGTGCCTCAGCACGGCGAATAGCTTGGGATCGTGTACCGCCCGTTGGCCTAGTGCCAGCAGGGCAGCGTCCTCACCCATGGCCCTGCCGATGTCGGCTGCCGTGGGCGGGTTGTAGACCTCAATTCGCTCCACTGTATCGATCGTTTCCTCACCGACTGACAACCCGAGATGTTGCTTCGTGAGCGAGAGGAACGAGGCCAGATTCGTTTGGTGGTACGGGTGGTCGGGCATTGCGGTGTACATCTCGGCGACCAGCTCGGGCAGGGGCCCAAGCGAATGGCCGGAGATTCTCGCCCGGTACCAATCGCCTTTCGTGTCGTCATTGGAGACGAAGATCAGCGGTCGGCTCGATTTGGCTGCGTGTTCGAGGAGTTCCGCCCAGATCAGGTAGTCGCCAGAGGGGTCGTCCTTGTTCTTGGCGTCAGCGAATCCAGGTGGGATCTTGTCGGCAATTCGTCGTGTCGCCGTTGCGCGCCGGTCTTTGAGTGTCTGATCGCTGGGGCGCGCACCGACCGAGCCTTCGGTAAGCAAATCGTCCAGTGCATCAAGTACCGGATCGGATTTCTTCGCGGCCTCGACGGTGAGTGCGTGTTCACTCCGCAGGTGGTCGAGTCGATGCTTGAAAGGCTTGGATACTTCATTGAAGAGCGATTCGACCTCCGCCCTGAGTTGAGGGTCCCGGATACCGTTGAGTTGCTCTTGCTTCAGGTCGAAGACGCCAGCCAACTTGTCGTAGATGGCTCCGTTGTCCCGCACCACATTTAGCCGGCTCCGTTGAAACTCAAGAGCGACTTGGTAAGGGATGAACAGCCGATCACTGAAGGCAGCCAAGACGCCAAGAATCTCGGTGCGTTGTTGCTTGCCGACGCGATAGAGATCAAGTAGCGCGTTGGTGTCGAGGGCAATGGTTCCGTTTCTGAGGATTTCGCTGAGCGTGTCGTCGTCGTGTCCGTACCACTCCGGCAAGACCGATTTCATCGACATCGATGCCCCTCTCAGTGACACGTGGCGGAAGGGTCAATCTAGCCGGTGTGTGGCTAGCCGATAAGGGAGGGTTTGATTCGTGCTCCGGCGTGAATCGCACCTACCCCTAAAGCACGTGTTGGCCGCTGAGCTTTCCGATGGTTCGGATGTCGACCTTGCCCTTGAAGTCCAGGCGGACCTTGCCCAATCCGGGGAAACAGAGTTCGAGTTCGGCGTCAAGGTCGAACTGCCCAGCGGTTTCGATACTTCAGGCTTGAATTTTGCTGTAGGGCAGTGACGAGTAGTCCCGCTTCTTGCCAGTGAGGCCTTGGACGTTGATCGCTATCAGGCGCTTGGCGGTGAATATGACGGAGTCGCGCATGCCGTTGAAGCTGAGGTAGACGGTTTCGTAGTCTACGAGTATCGGGGCGAGTTCGGCTGCAGCCTGTGCTGGGTCGGTAGGGCCGAGCTTGAAGAAGGTGCCGTTCTGGAAGCCGCAGGTCAGGGCATGTTTTCGGCGCAGGCTGGATCACGTTGTGTGGCAACGTCTGTCAGCGTCACGTATACCATTGTCCGCCAACAGATTTGGCGTGATGGACCGCGCTTACACTCGGTGTCATGGCAAAGGCTGCGGGTGAGGCACTGCGGTAACGGTTGAATGCCGCCCTGGCCGAACGGGGTCCCGGGTGGGAATGGACCGCTCTCGATCTGGAGGTGATCGACTCGGCTGCCCGTCACGCGGACCGCGCCGAGCAATTGCAGCGGGTGTACGACGAGAATTTCTCGGGTGAGCGGAGCGTGTCGGCGCTGGCACGGCTGGCTGCCGAGATTCGTCACCATGAGCGCCGTGTCCTGGAGATGGTCTCCCAGGTGTCTCCCGCCGATGATGTTCCGAAGGCTCGCCAGCAACAAGCGGCAGCCAATGCGCGATGGAACCGTAAGCGTCAGCGTGATGCTGCCCGGGTGGGGCCGCGCCCGGTCCAGGTGGTGCAGTGATGCCGAGGTTTTCAGCATCAGCGACCTCGGGTGTGCAGCAACGCGATGGCATAGGCCCGGTGTACCGGCGACTGTTGGACCGGGAACGGGACTTGCAGAAGCGGTTTGGCGTTGTGGGCCAGCATCGCCGCCCCCGGTATCTGTTGGATGCCCTGGAGACTGGCGAAACGGTCACGGTGCCGTTCTGGAAGGTGCCGTCAGAGCTTCTGCCATGGGGTCACGGCGACACGGTGGTTGTGTCGCCGGAGATGTGAACTGTGGGCAACAGCTTGGCCCCCTCAACTTGCGTCGAGCCCACCGGGACCTATGCGGAGTCGCCACCGCCTCCAGTCACTGACGGGCCGTTGCCTACGTGCGTCCACGACCCAATATTGGCCCGCAGCATCGCGGAAGTATGCGAAGTAGTCGTAGACCGCCGAACTGAACTGAAGCTCTGGGTCGTACATCACCTGCTTATCCGGGCTCAGATAGAGCTCGCTGCCATCGTGAAAGTTCAGCAGCGTGTGACGGTCGTGATGCGAGAACTTGTTATGTTTCGGCCAGGGAAACCTTCCGTGGTTCCATCCTTCGCGAGCCGTCTTGGCCACCTGGCCCTGTGATCGGGAAACAACAAGGAATCCGTAATCGAACACTGGCCGATCAGACATGTTCCGCATCTTGATGGTCGGCGGACCGTGCTCGTGTGGGTGCAGCCACACCAAGACCGCGCCTGCCTGAGACCTGCGTTCACGGCGACGGTCGAAGTAGTAGATGACGGCGGCGGCGAGGACCGACAGACCGGTTAGGAGTGATCCCGTCCAGTCCGCGTAGGTTCCCCACTGTTCTGGGTCGAACATGCCCGCAAGTATGACAATGCGGGCCGGGCCGGGTTGGTGGATGGATCCGGCGTGGCGGGCACTGATATGTCGCATGGGGGACAGGCTGACTGTCGATTCTCGGGATGTCTTGATCGCCTAAACGTTAGGTTTCTGGCGTGCCTCAGCGGACCAACGAATTTCAAGAACTCATAACCTTGCTCACCCAGATCATTGGTAAGGATGTGGCGACCCCTTCTGTTGAACTGCGCAGCAAGGTCCCCGGGGTGCCCGACCGTGAGGTGGATATCTGTGCTGTCGGGGAGGTTTGTGGACATCAGGTTGTGATCGGCATCGAGTGCCGATCATCAAGTAGGCCGCAAACCATCGAGTGGGTCGAACGGATGTATGGAAAGCACCGCCACTTGCCCATCGACAAGACCGTGCTCGTTTGTTCCGGCGGATTCACCAAGAGCGCCTTGGTATTAGCCGAGTTTCTCAACATCGAGGCGATTAGTCCGGGTGAGGTCACACCTGGTTTCGTGGGGGAGATTGTCAACAACCTGACGAGTCTCTGGCTGGAGACACTCGATTTCGCGGCGGAGAAGGTGATCTTCGTTCTTGACCCCCCGACAAGCCTGCCCGTCGAGGTTCGTCCAGACATCTGGGGTTCCGCAGCGGTGTACGACCGCGACTCGAATCCCGTTGCGAGTATCGGCGAGCTAGTAACGCATTGGGTGCGTAAGAAGATTGATGTCAGCGAAATCGGATCCCTACGCGGCGTCGGCGACGAAAAGCGTTTCAACCTGGAGCAGCCCGGACCGATCGTCATAAACGGGGGACCGATCTTCCTGCAGGGACGCGAAGGCGGCGAAGGCGCCGAGTGGCTGCGGCGTATTGTGTCGTTCAACATCGACGGGACGCTCGCTGTGCGAGGAGTTGAGGTGCCGCTAAAGCACGGGCAGTTCCGGGGAACGAACTACTCCAGCGGTATGGCAACTCTTAGTGAGCGAGAGTTTCACTTCGTGATCACCGAGGGCATCGACGGAAAGCAGTTCGGAACCAGAGTCCTGCAAGCGAACAATCCGACCAGCGGAGCCCAGACGTTCCGAGGTGCCGGCGGACGGTTGGCCGGAGTCCTCGACGCCGACACACGAAGTGCTGCCGAAACCTAAACATGCGGCGTGCGTTACGGACACGTTTGCCCAAGTCAGTTCACGTCTAGTTCACGACCGCTGACGCGGAGTAAAAACTAGCCCCTGATCAGGGGCTATGATGGTGCGCGATACTGGGATTGAACCAGTGACCTCTTCCGTGTCAGGGAAGCGCTCTCCCGCTGAGCTAATCGCGCGGGTTGAAACTCCTTCTTGGAGGTGGAGACGGGAATCGAACCCGTGTGCACGGCTTTGCAGGCCGTTGCCTCACCACTCGGCCACTCCACCATTTGGGGTTGATGCCACGATCGCACCTTCGAGCGGATGACGGGATTCGAACCCGCGACCCTCACCTTGGCAAGGTGATGCGCTACCAACTGCGCTACATCCGCGCGCCACGAGCGAGATCGTCGCCCGTCGCGATGCAGAACATTAGTCCACCGAAGCGCGCAGACACAAATCCCCATTACGGGAGGGCAACGCGCGGCCAAAAACGGTGTTTCAGAACAGGTGATAGGCCGCCCGCGAGAGAGTGAATCCGTGACGAGTTTTGGTGTCGAGACATGTGATGCCCGTCCCAGCGCTCTCGCAGCGCAGCGTCCCGGCGGTGATCGAGTCCCGGTACCCCAGTTGGACACCCGCGCTCGGCGTGGTGCCGCCGGCACAGACGAATTGCGCGGGCCGCCCCGGGCTGAGTGTGATCCCGTGGCCGTAATCGAACGCACAACTGGCAGGTCGCAGTGGTGGGGCCCAGTTACGTTCGGCGATGTCGCAGCGCGCCGTCGTGGCGTCGAGGTGGCACCGCACGTTGCCCGACGGTGAGCTGAAGCTCATCGGCCCCGTGACCTGCCGGTTCACCAGGTCGGCGACGCTCTGGATGTTCGGCGTTACGTCTAAGCCTCGATCTGTCATCGGAGCCGGGGCGCTGTGGCAGCCCGAAAATAGTGCACCAGCAGCAAAAACAGCGCCGCCGACGGCCGGCCAGCGGACCCGCAGGTGAACCATGACGGGTGACCATACGCCCACGTCGGCGTGCATATTTGGCAAATCAAACAAGTCGATTGCGCGTACTCCGATTCGGGCGTGGCCGCCGATGCGTGCTAGTGTTCGACGTCGTTCCCACGGTCTCGTAGCTCAGTGGGAGAGCGTCCGCCTCACACGCGGAAGGTCGCTGGTTCGAACCCAGCCGGGACCACCACCATCACCACCAACGGCTTCGGAGAAATCCGGGGCCGTTTTTTAGTGGCCGGACACACACACCGGCGTGCCCGAGTGTTGTCCGTCCGATTCGGTAGGGTCCTCCGACGTGACTCAGAGCGTGACCGTGGGAACCATCAAATCCGTAACCGCCCGTCTGGCCGAGGAACTCGCCGTGAGCGAAGGGCAGGTCGTCGCCACGGTGGCCCTGCTGGACGAGGGTGCGACGGTGCCGTTCATCGCCCGGTACCGCAAGGAGGTCACCGGCAGCCTCGACGACGGCCAGCTGCGCACCCTGGAGGAGCGCCTCGGCTACCTGCGTGAGCTCGACCAGCGTCGTGACGCCGTGCTGGCCTCCATCGAGGAGCAGGGCAAGCTCACCGACGAGCTGCGGGCGGCCCTGATGGCCGCCGAGACCAAGGCCCGGGTCGAGGACATTTACCTGCCCTACAAGCCCAAACGGCGCACCAAGGCCCAGATCGCCAAGGAAGCCGGCCTGGAGCCGCTGGCGGAGCGGCTGCTGGCCGATCCGACGCTGGTGCCCGACGAGGTTGCCGGCGAGTTCCTCAACGACGACGTCGCCGATGCGCCGGCGGCGCTCGAAGGCGCCCGCCACATCATCATCGAGCGTGCCTCCGAGGACGCCGAGCTGGTCGGCGCGACCCGCGAGAAGTTCTGGGCCGACGGCTCACTGCGTACCGGCCCGTGGTCCGAGGAAGCGGCGAAAAGCCCGGCCGCGCAAAAATTCCGGGACTACTTCGAGTTCTCCGAGCCGCTGGAGAACATGCCGTCGCACCGGGTGCTCGCCGTGCTGCGCGGCGAGAAGGAACAGGCGCTGTCACTGAACTTCGACGGCGGTGAGGACGAGCTGTACCAGGCGATGATCGCCCAGTCCCTCGGCATCGACATGGCCGCCAAGACCCCGGCCACGCCGTGGTTGACCACCACCGTGCGGCTGGCGTGGCGCGCCAAGCTGATGATCTCGGCCGCGGTGGACGCCCGCATCCGGCTGCGTCAGCGCGCCGAGGAGGAGGCGGTGGCCGTGTTCGCCCGCAACCTCAAGGACCTGCTGCTGGCCGCACCGGCCGGCACCCGCGCCACCCTGGGTCTGGACCCGGGTTTCCGCACTGGGGTCAAGGTCGCCGTCGTCGACGCCACCGGCAAGGTCGTCGACACGTGCGCGATCTTCCCGCACCAGCCGCAGAAGCAGTGGGACCAGTCGAAAGCCGTCCTGGCGGCCCTGATCGCCCGGCACAACGTCGAGCTGATCGCCGTCGGCAACGGCACCGCCTCGCGCGAGACCGACGCGCTGGCCACCGAGCTGATCGCCGACATACGGTCGGCCGGGGCGAAAGCGCCGGTGACGGCCATGGTCAGCGAGGCCGGTGCCTCGGTGTACTCGGCCTCGGAATACGCGGCTCGGGAGATGCCCAACCTCGACGTGACGCTGCGCGGCGCGGTCTCGATCGCCCGTCGCCTGCAGGATCCGCTCGCCGAGCTGGTCAAGATCGACCCGAAGTCGATCGGGGTGGGGCAGTACCAGCACGATGTGACGCCGGGCTCGTTGGCGCGCAGCCTCAATGCCGTCGTCGAAGACGCGGTGAACGCGGTGGGGGTGGATCTCAACACCGCTTCGGTGCCGCTGCTGGCCCGGGTTTCGGGAGTTACCGAATCCCTGGCCGAGGCCATCGTGGCGCACCGAGAGAGCGCCGGTGCCTTCCGCAGCCGCAAGGCGCTGCTGGATGTTCCGCGCCTGGGCCCCAAGGCCTTCGAACAGTGCGCGGGCTTCCTGCGGATCCGCGACGGTGAGGACCCGCTGGACGCGTCGGGCGTGCACCCCGAGTCGTACCCGGTGGTGCGGCGCATCCTGGACCGCTCCAGCGTGACGCTGGCCGAGTTGATCGGTGACGAGCGCACCCTGCGGGGGCTCAAGCCGACCGACTTCGCCGACGAGCGGTTCGGTGTCCCCACCGTGACCGACATCCTGGCCGAACTGGAGAAGCCCGGGCGTGACCCGCGTCCGGCGTTCTCCACCGCCACCTTCGCCGCCGGTGTCGAGAAGGTCGCCGACCTCAAGCCCGGCATGGTGCTGGAGGGTGTGGTGACGAATGTGGCCGCCTTCGGTGCCTTCGTCGACGTGGGCGTGCACCAGGATGGTCTGGTGCACGTCTCGGCGATGGCCGACCGGTTCATCTCCGATCCGCACGAGGTGGTGAAGTCCGGACAGGTGGTCAAGGTCAAGGTCGTCGAGGTCGACGTGGAGCGGCAGCGCATCGGGTTGACCCTGAGGCTCAACGACACCCCGCAGCAGGGCAAGCGGCCCGACCGGGGCGGCCAGGGCGGCCAGGGTGGCCAGGGTGGCCAGAACCGTCGTGAAGGTGCCGGCAATCAGGGTCGCGGCGGCGGTAACCAGGGTCGCGGAGGCGACCGGCGAAACCAGAACCGCGGCAACAACTCCGGTCGTCGGGAATCCAACCAGCCGACGGGCTCGATGGCCGACGCCCTGCGCAACGCCGGTTTCGGTAAGTAGCGGCTAGGAGGTCTGCTCCGGGGCCTGATCGGCCTCGGAGTGGTGACGCCGCCAGGACCGGTAGCCGCGGTGCGCGGCGAACGCTCCGATGACGGCGGTGACGCACCACACCCCGATGGCCGTATAGGCCAGCGGGGCCGACAGATCACCGATCGAGGCGCCCAGTGCGGTGTAGACGAATGCGCGCGGCACCGAGCCGATGAACGCCCCGGCTGCCATCTGCCACAACGGCACCCCGAACGCGCCGAAGGCATAGGACGCCAGGGCGTCGGAAAGTCCGGGGACGAAGCGCTGCCCGACCACCGCCCACAGGCCGCCCCGTTGGATCTGGTGGTCCAGCCGGTCGGCCCGTTGTGCCCCGAGCAGGGCCCGCGCGCTGTCACGGCCGGCGCGCCGGCCGATCAGGCTGGCCACCACGGCCGTGCCGACCGTGGCGCCCAAGGTCACGAAGGTGCCCAGCACCGGGCCGAACAACACACCGCTGCCCGCGGCCAGGATCGGGCCAGGCACGAACAGCGCCCCGAGACAGGCCGACACCACGACATAGGCCAGCGGCGCGGCCGGACCGGTCGAGGCGACCAGGCTTCGGATGTCGTCGACATCGATGACGCGGGCGACGGCCACCAGATAGAAAAGGCCGAACAGTAACGCCGCGAAGGCGACGAGCCGCAGTATGTGCGGTCGCCGGTTGAACGCTGGGGGATCGTCGTCGTCAGTCATCGCGCACACGATTGTTCCGCATCGTCCGACATCTCGGCGCGTAGCGTGAGGTCAAACGCGGGTGCCAGGACAGGACGGAAGGAACAAGATGGACATCGCATTGGTGGCCACCACAAGAGGCCCATTCGACGAGGCTGTCGCTCGCACGCGAGAAGCGCTGGCCGACCAGGGGTTCGGTGTGCTGACCGAGATCGATATCAGGGCCACGCTCGACGCCAAACTGGGCGGTGGTGCCGGTGCGGAGTTGGGGGACTACCTGATCCTGGGTGCCTGCAATCCCCAGTTCGCCCAGCAGGCGCTCAACGCACTTCCTCAGATCGGTGTGCTGTTGCCGTGCAACGTGGTGTTGCGCACCGGTCCTGGCGGTGGCGCGGTGGTCGTCGTCGAGGCGATGAACCCCAACCTGATGGCCGAGGTGACCGACGCGCCGGCGCTGGCCGATATCGCAGCCGAGGTCGGCCGACGCCTGCAGGCGGCACTCGACAGTCTTTAGGCGCTGTGTCAGCCCGACGCCGCGTCGATCACCCCGTCGAGAATCTCGCGGGACGTCGACAGGTCCCGGATCGCCTGCTCGAGCCGGTCGCGTTCGGCCGAAAGCTCGGTCAACAGGCGGGGCGTGGCCTGTGGGGCAGGCCCGCCGTCGACATCGCGCATACAGGGCAGCAGCGACGAGATGGTGCGGCTGTGCAGCCCGGCGGCATAGAGCTCCTGGATGCGGATCACCCGGTCGACCGCCTTCTCCGGATATTCGCGTTGCCCGCCCGGTGTGCGGTCGGACACCAGCAGGCCCTGCTGTTCGTAATAGCGCAGCGACCGTTGGCTGACCCCGGTGCGGCGTGCGAGTTCGCCTATACGCATATGCCAGTTATACCGACGCGACTTGACCCTGACATTGGTGTCAGCTCGTACCGTTCGGCATGACCACGTCGCAACCGCCTTTCGCCTACAGCCCGATCACCGAACGCGCGCCGATCCGTTGGCCCGGCGGCGCGCGTGTCGCGGTGTACATCGGGCTCAACGTCGAGCACTTCCTCGCCGACCGGCCCTCGACGAGCATCTGGCCGGGTACCGCGGAGCTGACTCCGGACGCGCTCAACTACGGCTGGCGCGACTACGGCGCGCGGGTGGGGATTTGGCGCACGATCGAGGCCCTCGACCGGCACGGCATCCGTCCCAGCGTGCTGCTGAATTCGGCCGTCATCGAGCATCATCCGCAGATCGTGGCCGCCGGTGTGGAACGGAATTGGACGTGGCTGGCGCACGGGCAGACCAACTCGATACTGCACACCGGGCTGGCCGTCGACGAGGAGCGTCGGATTCTCGCCTCGATCACCGACGACATCGCCGACGCGACGGGCCGGCGCCCGCGCGGCTGGATGGGGCCGGGCCTGACCGAAACCGCTCACACCCCGGAATTGTTGGCCGAACTCGGTTTTCACTACGTCCTCGATTGGACCAACGATGACCAGCCCTACCCGCTGACCGTCCCAGGCATGCTCAGCGTGCCGTATTCGGTGGAACTCAACGACCTTCTGATCTTCGGGAAGGGTTTCACCGGAAGCGAGTTCGTGCAAATGGTGATCGACCAGTACGAGCAGCTGCACGCGGATTCGGCTACCAGTGGCCGGGTGATGGCATTGGCGCTGCACCCCTTCGTGATCGGACAACCCTTCCGGCACAAGTACCTCGAGCAGGTCCTGGAGTACCTTGCCGCGCAACCTGACGCGTGGTTGACGACCAGCGACGAGATCGCGGCAACCCAACGGATTGATTGCGAACGCCAGTAGCTGCACCACGATTGGGCTCACAATCCTGGACCGGCGCTGTGCGGGATGTCACACTGCGGGGAAGGCGGCGGGGCCGATGACCGGTGGTCCGTGTCGCCGGTAACGCGGGGAGGACCACGATGACAGCAATCACCGGCATCGCCCACCGCATCAACGGCACAGTGCCACTGTCGGTGCCCCTTGCCGAGGTCGACCTCGGGTCGCTCGACTTCTGGGGGCGTGACGACGATGTTCGAGATGGAGCCTTCGCCACACTCCGTCACGACGCCCCGATCTCGTTTTTCGAGGTGGCCGACTACGCCGGATTCCCCGGCGGCGCCGGGCACTGGGCGCTGACCCGCTATGAGGATGTGCACTTCGCCAGCCGGCATCCCGAGCTGTTCAGCTCCAGTCCGACGAGCACGACACTCAACGACGTCCCCGCCGAGATCGCGGAGTTCTTCGGGTCGATGATCACGCTGGACGACCCCCGCCATACCCGCCTGCGGTGCATCGTCAACCGCGCCTTCACGCCCAAGGTGATCGCGCGGATCGAGCAGAGCGTGCGGGACCGCGCGCATCGCCTGGTGCGGGAGATGGTGGACGCACATCCGGATGGCACCGCGGACTTCGTCGAGGAGGTGGCTTCGCCGCTACCGCTGCAGATCATCTGCGACATGATGGGCGTCCCAGAAGCGGATCGCGCCAAGCTCTTCCACTGGACCTCGGTGCTCATGGGAGCCGGGGACGACGAGGTGTCCATCGACGATTTCAGTGGGTATCTGCAGGTGGCCACCGAGCTGGCCGGTTACGGCGTCGCATTGGCCGAACAGCGCCGCGAGCATCCCGGTGACGACCTGACGTCCAGCCTGGTGGAGGCCGAAGTCGACGGAGAACGGTTGTCGTCCAACGAGATCGCGTCGTTCTTCATCCTGTTGACGGCCGCGGGCAACGATACGACCCGCAACGCGATCAGCCACGGCATGGTGGCGCTGAGCCGCTATCCCGACGAACGCGCCAGATGGTGGAACGACTTCGACGGGGTATCGCCGACGGCAGTCGACGAGATCGTGCGGTGGGCGTCGCCCATCATCTTCATGCGGCGCACACTCACCGCGGACGTGGAGCGCAGCGGCGTTCAGATGAAGGCGGGTGACAAAGTCTCGATGTGGTACAACTCGGCCAACCGTGACGAGCGGACCTTCGCTGATCCTTGGCGGTTCGACGTGTTGCGAAACCCCAATCCGCACATCGGGTTCGGCGGTGGCGGGGTGCATTTCTGCCTGGGAGCCAATCTCGCCCGGCGGGAGATCCGGGTGGCCTTCGACGAACTGCGTCGCCAGGTGCCCGACATCGTGGCGATCGGTGAACCCGCCATCCTGCGTTCGGCGTTCGTGCACGGCGTCAAGCACCTGCCGGTCGCCTGGACCACGGCTGCCTAGGGTGAAGCGACCGGGATGTCGTGGAGGCGCGGCGGACTCGTGGCGGCCCCGAGCTTCTTGAGCGTGGCGGCCGCGTCGAGTGAACGCACCGGACGGCCCACGCGGGCATGGTCGGCGGTGACCCGCTGGATCAGCTCGTTGACGGGTGCGCGCATACCGTGCAGGCGGGCCTGAAGCACGATTTCGCCGTTGAACCAGTCTGTTTCGACCTGAGTGTGGCCCCGGGCCACGCTCTGCCAGGTGGAGCTCAAGTAGTCGCCGTTGACCCGGCCTTGCAGCAGATCCCCGCGGCGTAGTGCGTCCTGTTCGGCGGTGACGAAGGGAATCCCGGCCGCGGTGAGCACATGTTCGGCCTCGGTGCGGGCGCGGGCGATTAGTTCGTCGGCATCGGGTCCCGGACGGTACGCCGCGATCACACCGTTGCCGAGATTTGCGATCAGCTTGCGGTGTTTCCACGCCATGACATCATCGCGGACCAACGAATGGAACCCGGAATCGCGGAAAGTGGCCGCGACGTGTTCGGCGGGCTCGTCATGGCCGGTGGGGTAGCGCCCGAGATCGAGGATCCCCGCCACCGGATGACTCTGTTGGATGACCACGCCGGGGTCGAGGTGAGCGGCCGGGAGCATCACCGTGACGCCGTACACGTTGGCGAACCTCCGCAGCGCGGCAGCTTCGTTGGCCACTCCGTTCTGGGTGACGAACACCGGGGTCTCCGGCCGTGCGTGGGCGCTGAGATCATCCAGGGCCGAGGCGGTTTGGTGGCTCTTGACCGCCAGTATCACCACCGGGTCAGCCGACCAGTCGACCTCGCCGGCGTTGCGTGCGGCCGGCAGTGCCACGGTGTCGGTCCCTGCCTGCGTCACCAGGGTGAGGCCGCGGGAACGGATTGCGTCGAGGTGCTCGCCCCGGGCGACGGCAGTCACGTCGAACCCGGCCCGCCGCAGTCGAGCGGCGATCACACCGCCGATGGCGCCGACTCCGTACACCACAACTGGTCGGGACGTTGTCACGATGCGACACCCAGCGGCTCGGTGGACTGCCCGGGCAGCGCCTGATCTGCGATCGCCCGCAATGTACGCAGAATCAGCGCGATGTTGGGATCGCGCTGTCGGCCGGCACGGACCACGGCACTGATGGTGCGACCGCCGAGTGCGAGGCCTTCTACGATCAGACCTTCCAGTCTGGCGGGAACGGACAGCCGGGGCACGATTGCCGACGCGACCTCGGTGGCCGCCAGCTCGCAGATGTTCTGCGCTCCGATCAGGCGGTGCTTGACCTGTGGTGTGAAACCGGCGCTCTCGCACGCATGTGTGGCGGCGATATCCAGGCCGGAACTCTGCGGGCCGGTCACCCAGAACCCGTCGGCCAGTGCTGATATGCCCTGCGTGCGGATACGCAGGTGCGACTGTGTGGGAGCCAGCAGCACGAACGGTTCGAACAGCAACGGCACCGTGGTCAGGCCGCCGGTGGAATCAGGCCCGAGGAAGTCGTACCGGCAGGTGATCGCGACGTCGACTTCACTCTGACGCAGCAACCGTAGTGCAGCCACGCTCGTATCCTGTTGAACCTGCACACGCAGATTCGGCTCCTCAGCACTGAGCCGCTGCATCAGGGGAACGGCCAGGGTCGGGATCCCCATGTTGAACGTGGCGATCGCGACCTGCCCCGCCACCCGGTCCCTGGTCTCGGCGACCGCACTCATGGCTTCGTCGACGGCGGCCAGCACGCGACGCACGTGCTCGGCGAGGACCTGGCCGCTTCGGGTCAGTCCGAGGGTTCGCCCGTCCCGGCGGAACAGCACCGCTCCCGCCTCCTCTTCGAGGACGCGAAGCTGTTGGGATACCGCAGAACTCGTGATGTTGCGGTGTTCGGCCACGGCGGTCACCGAGCCCAGGTCTGCGAGATCGGACAACAACATCATCCGACGTAAGTCCAGCATCTCCTACCTCCTGCGAGGTGATGTTCGCAGAATCGGCGGACGGAGACGGCCGCTGTGCAGCCTCGTTCAACCTGGGCCGAGGCCCTGATCAGGGCTTTGTGCGGCGCGGGTCGCAGAAATCACGGCGGTTGTAATTCTCGTGCCCGCTGGCATCGCCTGAGATGTTAAGCCGCACTGAAAGGTTCCGGTAGCCAAAGACGCTTGTTCGCGGTCACCGCCGCGCCGACGCTGACCAGAGTGAGGCAGCTCAGACCGTCTCGCCAGCCCATTGCCACGCCATCCAAGGGAGCCGAACATGACCGACGTCACCGAAAAAGTAAGGGACAGCAGTCCTCTCACCGACACCGGTCTGGACATCGTGCCGGTCGCCGGCTACATCGGCGCCGAGGTCCGCGGTGTGGATCTGCGCACCGATCTGGAAGCCGGTGTCATCGAGGAGATCCGCAACGCGCTGCACACGTACAAGGTGATCTTCTTCCGCGATCAGGAAATCGGTCACGCCGAACAGGTCGCGTTCGCGCGGAAGTTCGGCAAGGTGACCCCGGCCCATCCGCATGAGGAGGAAGCGCCGGACGGGTTCCCCGAGATCCTGCCGATCGACAGCCGCCGTTACGAGCGCCACCTGGGCCGCAAGCGCACCTCGTACGACAACAGTTGGCACACCGACGTCACCGCACTGGTGAACCCGCCCGCGGCCTCGATTCTGCGGGCGCACATCCTGCCGCCCTATGGTGGCGACACCGCGTGGACCAACCTCGTTGCGGCATACGAGAACCTGCCCAAGGATCTGCGTGACTTCGCCGACAAGCTCGACATCAGGCACCAGTTCAACACCCGTGCCGTGGCCGGCAGCCAGCGTGACCGCAAGGTGCGTGAGGCGAATCTGGTGACCTATCACCCCGCGGTCCGGGTGCATCCCGTGACGGGGGAGCGCGCACTGTTCGTCAGTCCCGGCTTCACCCGTGGTGCCCGCGAGATCCGGGGTTACACACCGACGCAGAGTGAGGGGATCCTGAAGCTGCTGTGGGATGAGGCGACGCGCACCGAGTACACCGTCCGGTTCCGCTGGGCGCCGGGCAGTATCGCGTTCTGGGACAACCGGGCCACTGCGCACCTGGCGATCGATGACGCGGGCCACCTCGACTACGACCGGGTGCTGTACCGCGTCACGCTCGAAGGCGATGTCCCCACCGGGGTCGACGGACGTGTGTCCGAATCGGTGTCCGGCGAGCCGTTCCTCGGATCCTGATGACGGTTATCGCGCGCTACGGCGATGTCGATGCCGCGCTCGACGTCCACAACCCGACACTGGCGCTGCAACTCGCGCACCGGTCGGTGCGCAAGTTCACCGCACAGCCGATCGGCGATGAACAACTCTCGGCGCTGGTCGCCGCGGCCCAGTCCGCGGCGACCAGCTCGAACCTGCAACCGTGGAGTGTGATCGCCGTCCGGGATCCTCAGCGCAAAGCCCGGCTGGCCGCCCTGGCGAACAACCAGGAGTTCATCAACGAGGCCCCGCTGTTCCTGGTCTGGGTGGCAGATCTGGGGCGGGCCCGCCGGTTGGCGCAGCGGTCCGGGGCAGCGCTGGACGGCGCGGACTACCTCGAATCCACGATCATCGGGTTCGTCGACACCGCGCTGGCCGCGCAGAACGCCGTCGTGGCGGCCGAATCGCAGGGTCTGGGAACTGTTTTCGTCGGCGCCATCCGCAACCATCCGGAGGAGGTGGCCGCAGAGCTCAGTCTGCCGCCGCACGCCGTGGCGACTTTCGGGCTGGCCGTCGGTATACCCGATCCGACGGAGAACGCCGGGATCAAACCGCGGCTGCCCCAGGCCGCGGTTCTGCACCACGAGAGGTATGACGCGCAGTCAGCCGACTCGCATCTGCCCGCCTACGACGAGCGGTTGGCGGTCTACAACACGCGCTACGGACTGTCGGGCAGCTGGAGCGAACGGGTGCTGAGCCGGCTGGCCGGTCCGCACTCCCTGTCCGGGCGACACCGGCTGCGGCAGCAGCTCGAACGCCTCGGGCTGCCCTCGCGCTGACCGGCCGGGGTTGAGTCGCCGGGTTTACGCACGGGCCCGGAGCTGTCACGCTCGAGCGATGACCGACCTGGTTGTTCGTAAGATCCGCTGGGAGTTCGATGCGACGGTGCCGTTTCTCTGGCAACCGGCCAACCCGAACTTCGGCATGTTCTGCAATGTGTTCACGTTCATCGCGGTCCCATTCGAGCGGTATCTGATCAAGGCCCTGCGCACGGCGCAGGACAGGTTCGACGAGTCGCCCGAGATTGCCACCGAGGCTGATGCGTTCCTGCGCCAGGAGGGGCAGCACGCGGCGGCGCACCGCAAGCACATGGCTGCCCTGATCGAGCAGTACCCGGGGCTGCAACGTGCGTATGACGCGGCGACGCAGTCCTTCGACGATCTCATCGCCGCCCACCCCGTCGAGTTCCACGCCGCCTATATCGCCAACCTGGAGGCCACGTTCACCCCGCTGTTCAAAGTCATTCTGGACAACCGTGATTCGCTGTTCAACGGAGCGGACGGGCGCGTGGCCGCATTGATGACGTGGCATTTCGTCGAGGAGATCGAGCACCGTAGCTCCGGGCTCATGCTGTACCGCCACCTCAGCGACGACCCGTGGTACCGCGTCGGCCAGGTGCGGGCCACGTTCCGCCACATCGGTGAGGTGGCGGCGGCGATCGCACGGGTCGTCGACGAGGTCGTCCCGTTCGAACAACGCGGCGTATCGGCCGAGGAGCTGATGTCGATCCGCCTGCTCGTCGACGAGTTCAAGTACCGGGGGCCGGGCGGTCGTCGCCGCAAAGCACTGCGGAGCGGGCCGGTGACGTTGTTCGACGCGGTTCCCACCGGCGACCTGGCCAAGATGGTGTGGCGGCTGGCGTTGTCCCAGCTGCCACACCACGACCCAGCCGCCCAACCGCTGCCGGAATGGGCTGCCGTCTGGATGGCCGAATACGAGCGCGGCACCGACATGACGGCCTTCACGCACGCGGGGAGACCCGCCCCGTAGGTTGATACTCGTGGACACCCCGATCGCTGTCGTCACCGGGGCGAGTCGCGGCGCGGGCCGCGGGATCGCCGCGGCCCTGCTCGCCTCGGGTTGGCGGGTGTATGTCACCGGACGGACGGTGACCGATCCGGGGGAGGGCGGCATCGCCGTCCAGCTCGACCACTCTGACGACGCCGCGGTGGGCGCTCTGTTCGAGCGGATCGCCGAGCAGGAAGGCCGGCTGGACCTTCTGGTCAACAACGCCGCCGCGGTCCACGATGACCTGGTCAACCCGAAACCCTTCTGGGAGAAGCCGATCGAGTTGGCAGATGTGCTGGATGTGGGATTGCGCTCGGCCTACGTGGCGTCCTGGCATGCCGCGCCGCTGCTGTTGGCCGCCGGCCGTGGCCTGATCGCGTTCACCTCCTCGCCCGGATCGGTCTGCTACATGCACGGTCCGGCCTATGGTGCACAGAAGGCCGGAGTGGACAAACTGGCCGCAGACATGGCGGTCGACTTCGCCGGTACCGGGGTATCGACGGTGTCGATCTGGATGGGCATCCTGCTCACCGAGAAGTTCAAGGCCGCGTTCGCCGGTCACCCGGACGCGCTGGCCAAGACCGCCGAGCACGCCGAGACTCCGGAGTTCACCGGCCATCTCATCAACGCGCTGTACCGGGATCCCGATCTGACGCAGCTGTCCGGGCACACGGTGATCGGCGCGGAGCTCGCGGCCCGCTACGGCATCACCGACGAAGGCGGCCGGGTACCGCCGTCGCACCGGGGCATGCTGGGCGCCCCGCGGGAACCCAGTTCGGCCATCGTCAGGTAGTCACCGCCGCCGAAACCCGGTGTGGCTGCGGATCAATGGCAGTGTCGCGAGCGTGGCGAACCCGGGCTCGGCGTCACACACCTCGGGCACTGCGTTGAGAACCTGCATCGCCGTGGCGACGTTGGCCGCCCGCACATGCTCGGCCATCGTGGCCTCGCGGGTGAAGCTGGCCAGACTGACGAAGTGGGTCTGCATGGACGGGTCACCTTCGATGGTCAGCGTCCAGCCGTGCTTGGGCCGCGGCCAGTTATCGGGGTATTCGTTGCCGACGGTCCACAAGGTCTCGATCTCGATGAGCGGCTCGCCGTCGCGCACCCCGACCCAGTTCCACCGTTGCCCGGCCGTGGTGCCGGCGGCCAGCAGGTGGTCGAAGATCTGGTGGTCGTGGCGGGCGGCAACGGCCTGCACCGACGAGGTCACCTCATCGATGTCGGCGCCGAGCGCGTCGGCCAGAAGCCACACCTGCTCGGTGAACAGTTCGTTGTTGAACGCCAGGAAATCGCTGGCGTCGACCCGGATCTCGTCCACCGGCCGGCCGAACGACATGTTGTCGAAGGTGATGTGCGTACTGTCGTAGTCCGACCAGTCGGCGCGCTCCTGCAGGGTGATCTTGTCGATCCGGCGGCTCATGCCCGACAGCACCAAGGGTAGGGCGCCGGACAGATTGCCGGGGTTCAGCCCGCTGCCGTGCACGGTGGTGCCGCCCGCCGTGCAGGCGGCCAGCAGCCGGTTCCGCTCGGCCTCCGGCATCCGCTGCGGGTGGAACAGGAATGCTGTCGTTACCACGTTCTTGCCGCCGGCCAGCAGCGCGCACACGTCATCCAGATCCGTGATCCGTGGCGTGTAGACGACGCAGTCGGCCTCCAGTCCGAGGATGGCCTCGACATCGGTGGTGGCGCGGATGCCGATCGGCGGCCGGCCCAGCAGGTCGCCGACGTCGACGCCGTCCTTAGATTCCGAGTACACCCGTACCCCGACCAGGTCGAGATCCGGCCGGTCGTCCAGCGTCGCCGCCAGTGTCTCGACCCCCACCGCGCCGGTACCCCACTGAATAACCCGATATGTCATAGGTTTTCTGCCTTCGATGTCGCCGCACTGAGATAGTTCGCCAGGCTAGCCAAGTTGTGTCCTGTTGTACGGCGGTCGGCGAAATCGGGTTACGTAAGCAGCCCTTGCTGAATCAGCCATTCCCGAGCCACGATGGCCGGGTCGTCGCCGTCGCTGTCGACCTTCGCGTTGAGCGTCATCATGGTTTCGTGGTGAGCCGCGGGTTGAGCTGGGCGAAGATCTCGGCGAGCTCGGGATGGGCGTCGAGCAGGTCGCTAGCGATGACCTCGGTGAGGTTGTACAGCGGGAAGAACTGCTTGTCGTCGGAGAGCACCCGCAGGTTCAGGGTGGGGATGCGGCCGTCCGTGGTGAACACCTCCCCGAAGTTGCAGTCACCGTTGGCAGTTGCGGCACCCCGGTCATGATCACCGGCCACGCCAGCGGCAGTTCGAGGCGGACCAGCGTGGCAAGTCGACCCATGCCCATTCCGCGGGCGGACTCGATGAGGGTGCGGTCCACGCCGGCCAACCCGACCAGTACGTTGCGCAGGATCGGCAGGAAGCCGAAGAACACCAGCATGATGACCGACGGCAACACCCCGTCAAGGGGTGAGCTACGAGCCTAGCGAACGCCGGACGGTCGCCGGCGCATTACGGCGCGGTTGGCGGGACCTCCACGCTGACCGGGCCCACACCCCAGATGTCGTCGCAGTACTCGGTGATCGCGCGGTCCGAAGAGAACTTGCCGCTGCGGGCAGTGTTCAGAATCGACATCCGCGTCCAACCCTCGGGGTCCTGCCATGCCGTCGAAACCCGTTGCTGGCATTGCGCATACGACGCATAGTCGGCGAGCACCAGGAACGGGTCGGTGTAGCGCAGGGTATCGACGATCGGCCGGAACACCTCGGTGTCGCCGCGGGAGAACCGGCCCGACGAGATCAGGTCGAGGACAGTTGACAGCTCGTCGTCGGCCGCGATGTAGTCGGCCGGCCGGTAGCCGCCGGTTTTGACCGCCTCGACCTCGGACTCGGTCAGGCCGAACAGGAAGAAGTTCTCGGCACCCACCTCGTCGCGCATCTCGACGTTGGCGCCGTCGAGCGTGCCGATGGTCAACGCGCCGTTGAGCATGAACTTCATGTTCCCGGTGCCGGAGGCCTCCTTGCCCGCAGTCGAAACCTGTTCGGAAAGATCCGCGGCCGGATAGATGAACTCGGCGTTCTGCACGTTGAAGTCGGGGACGAACGCCACCTTGAGGAACCGGTTGACGTCGGGATCGGCGTTGATGGTCTCGCCGACAGCGTTGATCAGCTTGATGATTCGCTTGGCCATGAAATATCCGGGTGCGGCCTTGCCGCCGAAGATGAACGCACGCGGCGGCACGGTCAGGCCGGGGTCGCACTTGAGCCGGTGGTACAGCGCGATGATGTGCAGCACGTTGAGGTGCTGGCGTTTGTACTCGTGGATGCGCTTGACCTGAACATCGAACAACCAGTCGGGATTCAGTTCCACGCCGGTGGTGGCGCGCACGAAACCGGCCAGCCGCACCTTGTTGGCGCGCTTGACCGCCCGCCAGCGCCCCCGGAACACCGCGTTGTCGGCGAACGGCTCCAGATCACGCAACCGGTTGAGATCGGTCAGCCAGCCCTCACCCACGGTCTCGTCGAGCAGGCCCCGCAGTCCCGGATTGGACAGGGCCACGAACCGGCGTGGGGTCACGCCGTTGGTCTTGTTCGAGAAACGCTGCGGCCACAACTCGTAAAAGTCTTTGAGCACACTGGATTTGAGTAACTCGGAGTGCAGCGCGGCGACACCGTTCACCGCATGGCTACCCACGGTGGCCAGGTGCGCCATCCGTACCGACTTGCCGCCCTCCTCGCCGATCAGCGACATGCGCCGCACCCGGTCCTCGTCGTCGGGGAAGGCTGCCCGGACCTCGTCGAGGAAGCGGCGGTTGATCTCGTAGATGATCTCCAGATGCCGGGGGAGAGACTCGGCGAACAACGCCAGCGGCCAGGTCTCCAGCGCCTCCGGCAACAGGGTGTGGTTGGTGTAGCCGAAGGCCGCGACCGTGATCGCCCAGGCCTCGTCCCAGCCGAGCCGGCGCTCGTCGACGAGCAGGCGCATCAACTCCGCCACACCGATCGAGGGGTGAGTGTCGTTGAGCTGCAACGCGAACTGCTCGGCCAGGGCGGTGACGGGCAGGGCTGCGACATCCTCCAGGATGTGCAGGATGTCCTGCAGCGAGCAGGACACGAAGAAGTACTGCTGCAGCAGCCGCAGTCGCTTTCCGGCCTCGGGTTCGTCGTTGGGGTAGAGCACCTTGGTCACCGTTTCGGAGGTGACCTCGTCCTCTACCGCGCGGTAGTAGTCCCCGGTGTTGAACGCGTCGAGGGCGAACGATTCGACAGCCCGCGCGCTCCACAGTGTCAACGTGTTGCAGGTGTTCACGCCGTAACCCTGGATCGGGGTGTCATAGGAGATGCCCTTGATCGTGCGTTGCGGCACCCAGCGCACCCGGTAACTGCCCGCCGCATCCTGGTAGGCCTCGGTGTGCCCGCCCCAGTCCACCCGGTAGTTCACGTCCGGCTTGGCGATCTCCCAGGGGTTTCCGTTGACCAGCCAGTTGTCGGTCTTTTCGACCTGCCAGCCGTCGCGGATCTCCTGGTCGAAGATCCCGAACTCGTAGCGGATGCCGTAGCCGATCGCGGGCCGTTCCAGGGTGGCCAGGGAGTCGAGGTAGCAGGCGGCCAGGCGGCCCAGGCCACCGTTGCCCAGCCCGGGTTCCTGCTCGCACGTCAGGACCTCGTCGAGGTCCTGACCGAGCGCTGCCAGCGCTTCGCGTGCGGCGGACTCGATCTGCAGGTTCAGCAGATTGTTGCCCAGCTGCGGGCCCATCAGGAACTCGGCCGACAGGTAGCAGGTCACCTTGCGGGACAGATCGAGAAAAGTCTGCGTGCTGGCGATCCACCGCTGTTGCATGCGGTCGCGCACGGCCAGCGACAGTGCCCGGTAGTAGTGCTCGGGGGTCAGCACCGTGGCCGGCCGGCCGATCGAATACCTCAGGTGGTCGGCGATGGCGCGGCGCAACGCGTCGGCCGACAACCCCGTGCGGCTGTGTTCATCAGTGGACGAGCTCAACGCGACATCGGTCATTGCTGCAATCTGGCATTGCCAGGTGCACACCGGCCCCGCTTCGGGCGTCCGGCAAATGAAGCCCCGACAGACCCCGGGCGGCCTAGATGCCGGTGAGATAGCGGCGCGTCACCACCCGCTGGAGCAGCAGCGTCACCGGCCCACCCAACCGGCTCCACCAGGTGGCGGGCCGGGAGAACGCGACCACCTCGGCGTGCACGGTGTCCGTCGCCGGGTCGTACCGGACCGAGAACAGCTCCTCACCCGATTCGGGATGGCCGTCCAGGGTGCCGTAGGCGAAACCCCGCCGGTCGGCTTCGTCGAGCACATAGACCACCCGGCACGGCGCCGGTATGGGTCCGATCCGGACCACCAGTTCGGTACCCACCGCGGCGGCCTCGGCGGTGGCCCGCACCCGCAGGCCCGCGCCGCGTTGCATACCCCACCGCAACACGTCCGCGCCGGCCCGCTCGAAGCGATCGCGGCCGGTGCCGATCTCCGCCGATGCCCGGATGTGGCGATAGCCCGCGGGCAGGTCGCCGGCCGTGGCGCCCACCTCCGGATAGGTCAATGACAGCTGCGCCAGGTCGTGCAGTTTCACGTCCACCACCATGGCACCTTTACGGTGGCGGTGTGGCCCCAGAAATCGACACCGCCAGCACGCACCCCGGCGGAGGGTTCAACCCGCCCGACCCAACCGATCGCGGCGGCCCCGATTACGGCCGGTTCATCGAGGCGGTGCGCACCCTGCAGGACCACGCTCGCGGCGCCGACGCCCCCGACGAGGTGATCACCGAGGCCGCCGATCTGATCGAAAAGGTGTCGGCACTGCTGGCGCCCTATGAGGCCGACGAATGGAATTCACCGTCCGGCCGGCGGATGGACCTGCCCAACCGCGGCAACGTCAACAACGTGCCGGTGAATCTGGAACGTACCGCCGACAACCGGATCGCCGGGACCGCCCGCTTCCGGCGCTTTCACCTCGGCCGCAACGGCGCGGTGCACGGCGGGTCGCTGGCGCTGCTGTTCGATTCATTGCTGGGCTACACCGCCGCCAAACTGACCGGCAGCATGTATCAGCGCACCGCGTATCTGCACGTCAACTACCGCAAGATCGCCCCGATCGAGAAAGATCTGCAGGTGCAGGCCGGCATCGACCGCATCGAGGGCCGCAAGATCTTCGTCGTGGGAAGGCTGCTCGACGGCGACGACGTGCTCGCCGAGGCCGAGGCGTTGTTCGTACGGCTCAAGCCGGGGCAGCCATGAGTCTGGCCGCCAATCTCGCCGCGGTGAAGCAGCGCTGGACGGGCTGGCGGGAGCGGTTGCGGTCACGCCCGGCCGCCGAATTCGTCTACCGGATCGTCGTCGGTGTCGTCGGCACACTCGTGCTCGCGGTCGGCATCGTGGCGATCCCGTACCCGGGTCCCGGTTGGGCCATCGTGTTTCTCGGCTTGGCGATCCTGGCCAGCGAATTCGACTTCGCCAAGCGGGCGCTGCGCTATGTCCGGGCCCGCTATGACGCCGTGATGGCCTGGTTCGATCGTCAGCACGTCGCGGTCAAGGGGATCAGCGCGGCGTTCACCGGACTGGTCGTGGTGGGCACGCTGTGGCTGTTCGGCGTGATCGGCTTGACCGCGGGCCTGGTCGGGCTGGAGCAGGAATGGCTCAAGAGCCCTATCGGGCTGGGGTCCTGATCAGCAACCCCGATGGCCCACACAGATAACATGTCAGCGTTCGCACTAGCCCTTGCATGGTAGGAGACTCCCCGATGAGCGCCGCCCCCAGCCCAGCCCCCGCCGCACCGATCCGGGTCGCGGCCGGGACTACCGCCGGCGCGGCGGTGCGCGAGGCGGATCTGCCCAGCCGTGGGACCCCGGACGCGATCGTGGTGGTGCGTGACGGCGATGGGCGCCTGCGTGATCTTTCCTGGACCCCGGACACCGATGTCGAGGTGACGCCGGTGGCCGCCAACACCGACGACGGCCGCAGCGTGATCCGGCACTCGTGCGCCCACGTGCTGGCCCAGGCGGTGCAGGACCTGTTCCCGCAGGCCAAGCTGGGAATCGGCCCGCCGATCATCGACGGTTTCTATTACGACTTCGACGTCGCAGAGCCGTTCACGCCCGAGGACCTGGAAAAGCTCGAGAAGCGGATGCAGAAGATCGTCAAGGACGGTCAGCTGTTCTCCCGGCGCGTGTACGAATCCAAGGACCAGGCTCGCGAGGAACTGGCCGACGAGCCCTTCAAGCTCGAGCTGGTCGACGACAAGTCGGGCGATCCCGACGTGATGGAGGTCGGCGGCGACGAGCTGACCGCCTACGACAACCTCAACGCCCGCACCAAGGAACGGGTCTGGGGTGACCTGTGCCGTGGCCCGCACATCCCGACCACCAAGTACATCCCGGCGTTCAAGCTGACCCGCAGCAGCGCCGCGTACTGGCGCGGCAACCAGAACAACGCCAGCCTGCAGCGCGTCTACGGCACCGCCTGGGAGTCGCAGGAGGCCCTCGACCGCCACCTCGAGCTCATCGAGGAGGCGCAGCGTCGCGATCACCGCAAGCTGGGCGTCGAGTTGGACCTGTTCAGCTTCCCCGACGAGCTCGGCTCCGGTCTGCCGGTGTTCCACCCCAAGGGCGGTGTGATCCGTAAGGAGCTGGAGGACTACTCGCGGCGCAAGCACTCCGAGGCCGGCTACGAGTTCGTCAACACCCCGCACATCACCAAGGAACACCTCTACATCACGTCGGGCCACCTGGAGTGGTATGCCGACGGCATGTACCCGCCGATGCACATCGACGCGGAGTACAACGACGACGGCACGGTGCGCAAGCCCGGGCAGGACTACTACCTCAAGCCGATGAACTGCCCGATGCACCACCTGATCTACCGGGCGCGCGGCCGCTCGTACCGCGAACTTCCGTTGCGGCTCTTCGAATTCGGGTCGGTGTACCGCTACGAGAAGTCCGGCGTGGTGCACGGGCTGACCCGGGTGCGCGGCATGACCCAGGACGATGCGCACATCTACACCACGCGTGAGCAGATGCGCGACGAGCTGACCTCGCTGTTGCAGTTCGTGCTCGACCTGCTGTCGGACTACGGCCTGGACGAGTATTACCTGGAGCTGTCCACCAAGGATCCCGACAAGTACGTGGGCTCCGACGAGATGTGGGACGAGGCCACCGAGACCCTGCGGTCGGTGGCCGAGGCCTCGGGTCTGGACCTGGTGCCCGATCCGGGCGGCGCGGCGTTCTACGGCCCCAAGATCTCGGTTCAGGTCAAGGACGCGCTGGGTCGCAATTGGCAGATGTCGACGATCCAGCTGGACTTCAACATGCCCGACCGTTTCGAGCTGGAGTACACCGCGGCCGACGGCAGCCGGCAGCGCCCGGTGCTGATCCACCGCGCCCTGTTCGGCTCGATCGAACGCTTCTTCGGGGTGCTCACCGAGCACTACGCGGGTGCGTTCCCGGCCTGGCTGGCGCCGGTGCAGGTGGTCGGCATCCCGGTCGCCGATGCCCACCTGGACTACCTGTATGACGTTGCGGCCCAACTGAAATCGCGCGGCGTGCGGGTCGAGGTCGACGGCAGCGATGACCGGATGGCGAAGAAGATCGTCAACCACACCAACCAGAAGGTGCCGTTCATGCTGCTGGCCGGGGGCAAAGACCTCGAAGCCGGTGCGGTCAGCTTCCGGTTCGGTGACCGCACCCAGATCAACGGTGTGCCCGTCGATGAGGCCGTGGAGGCGATCGTGAAGTGGATCGCCGACCGCAACAACGCGGTGCCGACGGCCGATCTGGTCAAAGTAGGCACCAGCCAGTGACCGACGACAAGCGGTCGATCGTCGATCACGGGGTGGGCGAGCCGGACCACCTGCAGCGGCTGTGGACACCGCACCGGATGAGCTACATCGTCGATGCGGTCAAGGGCGACAACAAGGTCGGCTCGGCCGGTTCGTCGCAGCCGTTCACCGACATCCCCGACATGTCCGACGAGGACGGGCTGATGGTGGCCCGCGGCGAACTGGTGTACGCCGTGCTCAACCTCTACCCGTACAACCCGGGTCATCTCATGGTGGTGCCGTACCGGCGGGTGTCGGAACTGGAGGACCTCACGGAGGCCGAGAGCGCGGAGCTGATGGCGTTCACGCAGAAGGCCATTCGCGTCATGAAGGCCGTCTCGCGCCCCCACGGATTCAACGTCGGCCTGAATCTGGGCATCTCGGCCGGGGGATCGCTGGCCGAGCACCTGCACATGCACGTGGTGCCGCGCTGGGGTGGCGACGCGAACTTCATCACGATCATCGGTGGCGCCAAGGTCATTCCGCAGCTGCTGAGCGAGACCCGGGAGCTGCTGGCAGGAGAATGGGCCCGCCAGCCGTGAGCAACCTGTTCCTGATGAGCCGGGCGGCCTACGCCAAGCTGTCGCGGCCGGTGGCCAAGGCGGCGCTGCGCGCGGGCCTGACCCCCGACATCGTCACCATCGTCGGCACCGCCGGGTCGGTCACCGCCGCGCTGACCCTCTTCCCGATGGGTCAGTTGTGGTGGGGCGCGTTCGCCGTGTTCGTCTTCGTCCTCGCCGACATGCTCGACGGCGCGATGGCCCGCGAGCGCGGCGGCGGCACCCGGTTCGGCGCAGTGCTGGACGCGACGTGTGATCGGATAGCCGACGGCGCGGTGTTCGCCGGCCTGCTGTGGTGGGCGGCGTTCGGCCTGCACAGCGCCACGCTGGCGGTGGCGCTGCTCATCTGCCTGGTCACCTCTCAGGTGATCTCCTACATCAAGGCCCGCGCGGAGGCCAGCGGTCTGCGCGGTGACGGCGGCATCATCGAGCGCCCGGAGCGACTGGTGATCGTGCTGGTCGGCGCCGGGCTGTCCGGGGTGCCGTTCCTGCATGTGCCGTGGCTGCTGCATGCCGCCGCATGGCTGCTGGCCGTGGCCAGCGTCATCACCGTGGCGCAGCGGTTGCACGCGGTGCGCACGTCGGCGGGTGCCATGGACCCGCTGCAACCACTGCAGCCCTCACAGCCCGAGGGCGGCGACACAACGGATCCGGGAGCCTCGTGAACATTCCGCTGTCCGGGCAGGTGACCGATCTGGGTTATGCGGCAGGTTGGCAGCTCGTTCGCGCGATGCCGGAGATCGTGGCGCGCAACGTGTTCGACGCGGGTGCCCTCTATGCCTCCCGTGGCGGTGGACCGAAGCAGCTGCGCAAGAACCTGGCACGGGTGATCGGGGTGGCCCCGGCCGAGGTCCCGGACGATCTGATGCGGGCTGCACTGGCCTCCTACGCCCGGTACTGGCGGGAGGCGTTCCGGCTGCCCTCGATGGATCTGACCGCCGTGGCCAAGCGTCTCGACGAGGTGTTCATCGGCGCCGACAAACTGCGGGCCGACCACGCGGCGGGCCGCGGTGGAGTGTTGGCGCTGCCGCACAGCGGCAACTGGGACATGGCCGGGGTGTGGATGGCCCAGGAGTTCGGCACCTTCGCCACCGTCGCCGAACGGCTCAAGCCCGAGTCGCTGTACCGGCGCTTCATCGACTATCGGGAGAGCCTCGGATTCGAGGTGTTCCCGCTGTCCGGTGGCGAGCGTCCGCCGTTCGAGGTGCTCTCGGAACGGTTGCGGGACAACAAGTTCGTCTGCTTGATGGCCGACCGGGACCTCACCCGCAACGGCGTGGAGGTCGACTTCTTCGGCGAGCCCACCCGGATGCCCGCCGGGCCGGCCAGACTGGCCATCGAGACCGGCGCCCCGTTGCATCCGGCGCATGTCCACTACGACGGGGACGATTGCATCGTTGAGATTTTCGACGCGCTCGACACCTCGTCAGGGGATGTGTCCGTGGTGATCCAGAAGTTGGCCAACCGGTTCGAGGCGAACATCGCGGCACACCCCGCCGACTGGCACATGTTGCAGCCGCAGTGGCTGGCCGATCTGTCCGACGAGCGTCGTGCCCGGTTAGGTACCTGAGGCCATGCGTATCGGGATGGTCTGCCCGTATTCGTTCGACGTGCCGGGCGGTGTGCAATCCCATGTGCTGCAACTGGCTGAGGTGATGCGCGCGGGCGGACACTACGTCAGCGTCCTGGCTCCGTCGTCGCCACATGTGAAGCTGCCCGATTACGTGGTGTCGGGCGGCAAGGCCGTCCCGATCCCGTACAACGGGTCGGTGGCCCGGCTGCGGTTCGGGCCGGCCACTCACCGCAAGGTCAAGAAGTGGATCGCCGAGGGCGACTTCGACGTACTGCACCTGCACGAGCCCAACGCGCCCAGCCTCTCCATGCTGGCGCTGCAGGCCGCCGAAGGGCCGATCGTGGCGACCTTCCACACCTCGACCACAAAATCGTTGACGCTCAGCGTGTTTCAGGGGATTCTGCGTCCGTTCCACGAGAAGATCGTCGGCCGCATCGCGGTGTCGGACCTGGCCCGGCGCTGGCAGATGGAGGCTCTCGGCTCGGATGCGGTCGAGATACCCAACGGTGTCGATGTGCCGTCGTTCGCGAATGCGCCCCGGCTGGAAGGCTATCCGCGGCCCGGCCGCAGCGTGCTGTTCCTCGGGCGCTTCGACGAACCCCGGAAGGGCATGCCGGTGCTGCTGGGTGCCCTGCCGAAACTGGTGCGGCGGTTCGCCGACATCGAGATCCTGGTGGTCGGCCGCGGCGATGAGGACGCGCTGCGTGAGGAGGCCGGGGAGCTCGCCGGGCACCTGCATTTCCTGGGGCAGGTCGACGACGACGCCAAGGCCGCGGCGATGCGCAGCGCCGATGTCTACTGCGCACCCAACCTCGGCGGGGAGAGCTTCGGCATCGTGCTGGTCGAGGCGATGGCGGCCGGGACGCCCGTGGTGGCCAGCGAATTGGACGCCTTCGCCCGCGTTCTCGATCAGGGCCAGGCCGGCCGCCTGGTGCCGGTCGGCGATGCCGACGCCCTGGCCGACGCGCTGATCGAGGTACTCGGCGACGATGCACTGCGCGAGCGGTACATCGACGCGGCCACCGAGCGGGTGGCGCGCTACGACTGGTCGGTGGTGGCCGGCCAGATCATGCGGGTATATGAGACCGTGGCAAGCGCCGGGGTGAAAGTGCAGGTGGGCGACTAAGCATGTCGACCTGGATAGTGATCGCGGCACTGGCCCTGCTGGTCATCCTGCTGCTCGTCGGAGGATGGGCGTATCAGACCGCCAACCGGCTCGATCGGCTCCACGTGCGCTACGACCTGTCGTGGCAGGCGCTGGACGGCGTACTGGCGCGCCGGGCCGTCGTGGCCCGTGCCGTCGCGGTCGATGCCTACGCCGGCGCTCCCGAGGGCAAACGTCTCGCGAAGCTGGCGGACGCCGCCGAGCGGGCCCCGCGTGCGGCGCGGGAGGCGGCCGAGAACGATCTGTCGGCCGCACTGACCGCGGTCGACCCGGCCGAGCTGCCGGTGGCCCTGGTCGCCGAACTCGCCGATGCCGAAGCCCGGGTGCTGCTGGCCCGGCGCTTCCACAACGACGCCGTCCGCGACACGCTCGCGTTGCGGGAACGCCCGATGGTGCGGGCGCTTCGGCTCGGTGGAACCGCCGCGTTGCCGACTTATTTCGAGATCGTCGAACGCCCGGACTCGCAAGCCGAGGTGAACCCGGTGAGCCGTCGGACCTCTGCACGTGTGGTACTGCTCGACGAGACCGGCGCGGTGTTGCTGCTGCACGGCAGCGACCCCGCGATCGACAACCCGGACAATCCGGCGCCGCGGTGGTGGTTCACCGTCGGCGGCGCTGTCCGCCCCGACGAGGACATGGCGGCCGCGGCGGTACGTGAGCTCGCCGAGGAGACCGGGTTGCAGGCGACGCCGGCCGAGCTGGTGGGGCCGGTGTGGCGGCGCGAGGCCGTCATCGACTTCAACGCCTCCGTGATCCGCAGCGAGGAGTTCTTCTTCATCCATCGGACCACCCGGTTCGAGCCGTCGGCCACGGGGCGCACGACGCTGGAACGGCACTACATTCACGGGCACCGCTGGTGCGATGCGACAATGATCGCCGAGTTGGTTGCCGGCGGGGAGGCCGTGTATCCGCTTCAACTGGGTGAGCTGTTGGCTCAGGCCAATGAACTGGCCGAACAGTCGACGGCGCCGCTGGCGAATACGCGTGGAACCGCGTATCGGGAGCTGCAAGCCATTCGGTGATTGCGGATTTAATGGCTTTGGCGGCTCTACTAGACTGAATCAGTTGAAATTTGGAGGTGATTGCGATGGATATCGCAGCGCAGAACGGTTCGAGCAACCAGACCGGTACCGCGCGCGTGAAGCGCGGGATGGCTGAGATGCTCAAGGGCGGCGTGATCATGGACGTCGTCACCCCCGAACAGGCGAAGATCGCCGAAGGTGCGGGTGCCGTCGCGGTCATGGCCCTGGAGCGGGTCCCGGCAGACATTCGCGCCCAGGGCGGGGTGTCACGGATGAGCGATCCCGACATGATCGAGGGCATCATCTCCGCGGTCACCATCCCCGTCATGGCCAAGGCGCGGATCGGGCATTTCGTCGAGGCGCAGATCCTGCAGAGCCTGGGTGTGGATTACATCGACGAGTCCGAGGTGCTGACCCCGGCCGATTACGCCAACCACATCGACAAGTGGAAGTTCACCGTGCCGTTCGTGTGCGGTGCCACCAACCTGGGTGAGGCGCTGCGCCGGCTCACCGAGGGTGCGGCGATGATCCGCTCCAAGGGTGAGGCCGGCACCGGTGATGTCTCCAACGCCACCACCCACATGCGCAAGATCGGCGGCGAGATCCGTCGGCTCACCTCGATGAGCGAAGACGAGCTGTACGTCGCGGCCAAGGAGCTGCAGGCGCCGTATGACCTGGTGGTCGAGGTGGCCCGGGCCGGCAAGCTGCCGGTGACGATGTTCACCGCGGGCGGCATCGCCACCCCGGCGGATGCGGCGATGATGATGCAGCTCGGCGCCGAGGGCGTGTTCGTGGGGTCGGGTATCTTCAAGTCGGGCAATCCGGCCCAGCGGGCCGCCGCGATCGTCAAGGCCACCACGTTCTACGACGATCCCGATGTGTTGGCCAAGGTGTCGCGCGGTCTCGGTGAGGCCATGGTCGGCATCAACGTCGAGGAGATCGCCCAGCCGCACCGGCTTGCCGAACGCGGCTGGTAAACACCTCATATGGCGATTGAAGAGATCCTCGACCTGGAGCAGCTCGAGGTCAACATCTATCGCGGTGGGGTGTTCAGCCCGGAGTCGGGTTTCCTGCAGCGCACGTTCGGCGGTCACGTGGCCGGGCAGTCGCTCGTTTCGGCGGTGCGCACGGTGGAGCCGACGTTCCAGGTGCACTCCCTGCACGGCTACTTCCTGCGTCCGGGCGATGCCCGGGCGCCGTCGGTGTACATCGTCGAGCGCATCCGTGACGGCGGCTCGTTCTGCACCCGCCGGGTGAGCGCGATCCAACACGGCGAGACGATCTTCACGATGTCGGCGTCCTTCCAGACCGACCAGACGGGCATCGAACATCAGGACGTGATGCCCGAGGCGCCCGGGCCCGACGACCTGCCCGGGTTCCGGTCCGGGGGAGCGTTCGACGACGCCGGGTTCGCCCAGTTCGATGAATGGGACGTGCGGATCGTGCCCCGCGACCTGGTGGCGCGGATTCCCGGCAAGGCCTCCCAGCAGCAGGTGTGGTTCCGCCACCGCGACCCGCTGCCCGACGATCACGTGCTGCACATCTGCGCGCTGGCCTACATGAGCGATCTGACCCTGCTGGGTTCGGCCCAGGTCAACCATCTCGATGTGCGTAAACAACTGATGGTGGCCTCGCTCGACCACGCCATGTGGTTCATGCGGCCGTTCCGCGCCGACGAATGGCTGCTCTACGACCAGTCCTCACCCTCGGCATGCGGTGGGCGTTCGCTGACCCAGGGCAAGATCTTCAACCGCTACGGCGAGATGGTGGCCGCGGTGATGCAGGAGGGCCTGACCCGCTACCAGCGCAACGTCGCGCCGGCGGACGGCTCGTGAGCCCTCGGGTCGGGGTGCTCGCGCTGCAGGGTGACACTCGCGAGCATCTGGCTGCGCTGCGTGAGGCGGGTGCCGAAGCGGGCACCGTGCGGCGGCTTTCCGAACTCGACGCGGTAGACGCCCTGGTGATCCCCGGGGGCGAGTCCACGGCGATGAGCCACCTGCTGCGCGAGTTCGACCTTCTCGAACCGCTGCGGGCGCGGATCGCCGCGGGGCTGCCCTGTTACGGCTCCTGCGCGGGGATGATCCTGCTGGCCAGTGAGATCAAGGACGCCGGCACCGAGGGGCGGGAGGCGCTTCCTCTCGGTGGTATCGATATGACAGTGCGGCGCAACGCTTTTGGCCGTCAGGTCGATTCCTTCGAGGGAGACGTCGACTTCGAGGGTCTCGACACTCCGGTGCATGCGGTGTTCATCCGGGCGCCGTGGGTCGAGCGGGTCGGGTCTGACGTGTTGGTGCTGGCCCGCGCCGCCGACCACATCGTGGCGGTGCGCCAGGGCTCGATGCTGGCGACGTCCTTCCATCCCGAGATGACCGGCGACCGTCGCATCCACAAACTGTTCGTCGACTCGCTCTGACCCCAGCAAACCCACGGCGGCCACATAGCTCAGTCATAGCCGGCGCCGACTTAATGGACGTGTGACGACGACGTTGGAGGATGCCTCCACTGAGCCTGCCCTCGACGCCCCGCCCAGTGCCCGGCGAGTCGATCGTGGGCGCCTGGGGTTGGCAGCGCTGCTGATCGCCACGGCCGCGGCCTACCTGTGGAACATCACCGTCAACGGGATGGGCAACGACTTCTACGCCGCCGCAGTACAGGCTGGATCGACCAACTGGGAGGCGTGGGCGTTCGGGTCGCTGGATCCGAACAACTTCATCACCGTGGACAAACCACCGGTATCGCAGTGGGTGATGGCGCTCTCGGGTCAGCTGTTCGGGTTCAGCAGCGCCAGCATGCTCATCCCGGAAGCGTTGATGGCCGTCGCCGCCGTCGCGCTGCTCTACGGCGCGGTGCGCCGGATCAGCGGCCCCCGCGCCGCGCTGCTGGCCGGTGCCGCGCTGGCCCTCATGCCGGTGACGGCGCTGATGTTCCGGTTCAACAATCCCGATGCGGTGATGGTGCTGTTGATGACGGCCGCCGCCTACTGTGCGGTGCGGGCACTGGAGCACCACCGCGGACGCGAGGAGCAAAACCGGTACGGCGCCCGCTGGATGGCGCTGGCCGGTGTCGCGCTCGGATTCGCGTTCCTGGCCAAGATGCTCGAAGGGCTGATGGTCATGCCTGCCATCGGGCTGGTCTACCTGATCGCCGCGCCCGTCACGGTTCGCCGCCGGCTGCTGCACCTGCTGGGCTCACTGGTCGCCTTCTTCGTGTCGTCGGGCTGGTTCGTGTTACTCACCCTGGCGTGGCCGGCCTCGTCGCGGCCCTACCTCGCCGGGTCGACCGACAACAACTTCATGAATCTCGTGTTGGGCTACAACGGATTCGGCCGGGTTCTCGGTCACAACCACTACGGCATGCACGTCGACGTCGATCCAGTGGCCCACGCCGCCGGCGGCCAGCACGGTGGCTTCGGTGGATTCGGGAACCAGACCCAGGGCCTGGCGCGATTGTTCACCGGCGAGTTCGGTTTCGAGATCGGCTGGCTGGTACCTGCCGCCCTGCTGGCGGTGGTGCTGGTGCTGGTGTCGCGCGGTCGAGCGCCGCGCACCGACATCGTGCGGGCCGGGGCCATCCTGTTCGGCACCTGGCTGGTGATCGACGGTCTGGTGCTGAGCTTCATGAAGACCAGCGTGCACCCCTACTACTGCCTGTCTCTGGTGCCCGCGGTGGCGGCGATGTTCGCGATCGGCATCCAGGAGATGTGGCGTCGGCGTGACGACCGGCTGGGTCAGATCGGTTTGATCACCATGCTTCTGGGCACGGGAGTGTGGAGCTTCTGGATCCTGGGCCGCAATGCGTCGTGGCTTCCACCCCTGCGGTGGGCCATCCTGATGGTGGCCGTCGCGGCCACTGCGGTCCTGCTGTGGGCACTGCGTGGCGGACACCGTACTGCCGCGACCGTCGCGCTGGCGGCGGCGCTGATCGGTGGACTGGGCGGTACGACGAGCTACATGGTGGCCACCCTGGGGCAGCCGCACACCGGAGGCGGCCCGAGCGTCGGACCGGCCGATCCCGACGACGACCACGGGCACGGCTGGCATTCCGACAATCCCGAGGTGAATGCGATGCTGCGGGCCGCCACCACCAAATGGTCGGCGGCCATCAACCGGTCCGGGGCTGCGGCCGGCCTCGAATTGTCCACCGACACAGCCGTAATGGCGATCGGTGGTTTCACCGGAAGCGATCCGGTGCCGACGCTGGCGCAGTTCCAGACCTACGTCGCCGACCGGCAGATTGCCTACTACATCCTGCCCGAGTCCAAAGGCAGCGACCACGGCGGTTTCTTCAGCAACAATTCGCACACCGACATCTCCGACTGGGTGAAGGCGAACTTCACCTCCACCAAGGTGGGCTCGGACACGGTGTACGACCTGAGCGCGCCGCTCAAGAAATAGGCGTCGCGCACAGAAATTCCGAAACCTCCCAGAGCTTTTCGGCCCGGTCGGCATCGATGGCATAGGGCTCGGCATCGGTGCGCACCGCGGAGTCGGCAAGGTACAGCCCGCCGCGGCCGTCGAGGTCGGTGCTGACCGCCGCCCACACCTGGGTGGCCGCACCCTGCTCCGGGGCGACGACTTCGATGGCATGCGAGCGGGCCTGCCCGCTGACCGCGATCACATCCTCGCGCGACATGTGCCGGGCCAGGTTGGTGGCGACCATCCCCGGATGCACGGCGAACGCACGGATACCCCGATCGCGAAGCCGTTGGTCCAGCGCGACGGCATGCAGGATGTTGGCGGTCTTGGCCGCGCCGTATGCGGCGAACTTGTCGTAATCGCGGCGCTCCCAATTGGGATCGTCCAGATCGATGTCACCGAGACGATGGCCCTCGGAGGACAGATTGACGATGCGGGCGCCCTCGACGAACTGCGGCTGCAGCAGGTTTGTCAGCGCGAAGTGGCCCAGATGGTTTGTCCCGAACTGTGTTTCGAAGCCATCCTGGGTGCGGCCGAACGGGGTGAACATCACCCCGGCGTTGTTCATCAGCACGTCGATCACCGGGGCGACGTCGGCGATCTGCGATGCGGCCTGGCGAACACTCGTCAGTGAGGCGAGATCGACGACGACGCCGGACAGGTGCGCCCCGGGCATCTCGGTGAGGATGCGGTCACGGGTCTCGGAGAGTGCGTCGACGTTGCGGGACGCCAACACCACGTGTGCCCCGGCCGAAGCCAGGGCACTGGCGGACTCACGGCCCAGTCCTGAAGTGGCGCCGGTGATCACGCAGGTCTTGCCACGCATGCTCATCGATGTTCGCCCTCGACGATGACGCCCGCGGTCTTCTCCATCGGTTTGATGACGGAGGTGAAGTCGGATTCTGCACCTTCGCTGTGCAGCGTCTGCTCCCAGATCCGTTGCACGGTTGCGGCCATCTCGACCGGCAGACCCAGGGAGACAGCCTCATCCAGGTACAGCCCGACGTCCTTGGCCATCAAGCCGGTGGCGAATCCGTAGTCGAAGGTGCGGGGGAGTACCGCGCGCGGGAACTTGTCGCGGCTGGCGTGTGTCCCGCCGGATCCGGCATTGAGCACGTCGATCATCACGTCGGCGCTGAGTCCGGCCTTGACGCCCATCACCATCACCTCGGCGGTCGCCGCCAGGGTGGTGGCGGCCATCAGGTTGTTGATCAACTTCATGGTCTGTGCGGCGCCGGGCTGTTCGGAGACGAAGATCGCCCGGCCGAGCGCCTCGAAAACCGTGGCCAGTGCGTCAAATTCGGCGGGCGGACCGGACACCATCACCGCCAGGGTGCCGGCCTGGGCGCCGTGCATCCCGCCGCTGACCGGGCTGTCCAGCGCGGCAATGCCCTGTGCGGCCAGAACGGCGTGATTGCGTTGCGCTGCCCCGCCTCCGACCGTGGACAGGTCGACGAAGCGCTTGACCCGGGACCCGGTCGCGACGTCGGCCACCACGGACTCCGAGACATGCGGGGTCGGCAGACTGGCCAGTACCGTCTCGGCCCGGTCGGCCACATCGCGCACCGACTCGGCCGGTTGGGCACCCAGCGCGGTCGCCTCGGCGAGCACGTCCTTGCGGACGTCGAAGGCCACCACCGGGTGGCCGGCCGTCAGCAACCTGCCCATCATCGGAAACCCCATGTTGCCCAGGCCGATGAAGCCGATCGGTTCACTCATCGTCGGCCGGGTTCTCGTCGAGGTCGGCGAACACTGCGCGGGCGAGCCGGAAGCTGTCGACGGCGGCCGGGATACCGGCGTAGATGCCGACCTGCAGGAAGATCTCGCAGATCTCCTCGCGGGTGACGCCGTTGGTGAGCGCGCCCCGGATGTGGGTGCTCAACTCATTGGGCCGGTTGAGCACCGCGATCATCGCCAGGTTCAGCATGCTGCGGGTCTTCAGTTCCAGCCCCTCGCGACCCCACACCGCGCCCCAACAGTATTCGGTGACCAGGTCCTGCAGCGGCTTGGAGAAGGCGTCGACGTTCCCGGCCGCCTTGCGGACATACTCCTCGCCGAGGACGGCGGTGCGGATCGCGATTCCCTTGTCGTACGTTTCTTGATCCATGGCGTGCCTTTCAGTGGTTCGTGCAGATCACAGGGCCACCACGACGGTCTTGGTGGCTGTCACGGCGTCGAGTGCCTCGTAACCTTTTTCGCGGCCGTAGCCGGATTTCTTGAAGCCGCCGAACGGAAGTTCGACGCCGCCGCCGGCGCCGTAGGTGTTGACGTACACCTGCCCGGCGAGCACGTCGGCAGCGAGTCGATGCGCCCGGGACAGGTCCCGCGTCCACAGCGCCGCCAGCAAGGCGTACTCGGTCCCGTTGGCCAGCGCCACCGCCTCCTGCTCGTCGTGAAAGCTGTTGACGGTCAGTACCGGGCCGAAGATCTCCTGCTGGGCGATCGGCGAGGCGGGATCGACGGCGTGGATCAGGGTGGGGGCGAAGTAGGCGCCGTCGCCGAGTTCCTGGTCCTGCGGGGGTGCGCCGCCGCAGAGGATCTCACCGGTGGCGTTGCCCGACACCAGATCGGTCACCCGCTGCTGCTGCTTGCGGGAGATCAGCGGACCCAGATCGCGATCGGCGATCCCGGGGCCGATGCTCACCTGCCGGAAGCGGTCGAGAACCAGCGCCAGGAGTTCATCGTGGACGCCGGCGTCGACGAGCAATCGCGATCCGGCCGAGCAGGTTTGGCCGGCATTCTGCAGGATCGCCTTGGTGATGAAGTCGGCCGCGCGGGGCAGGTCGGCGTCGGCGAAGACGATCTGCGGGGATTTCCCACCCAGTTCCAGCACTACCGGTACCACCCGATCTGCGGCGGCGTGGGCGATCTCCGAGCCGACGCGGGTAGATCCCACGAACCCGATGGCATCCACCCCGGGGTGTGCGGCGAGCGCGGCCCCGGCCTCGGCTCCGATCCCGGTGACCACGTTGACGATCCCGGCGGGCAATCCCACCTCGACAGCGAGGCGGGCGAACTCGACTGCGGTGCGGGGTGTTTCATCGGCGGGCTTGAGCACCACGGTGTTGCCCGCGGCGATTGCCGGTGCGATTGCCCGGGCGAGCAGCTGCATGGGGTAGTTCCAGGCGATGATGTGGCCGGTGACCCCCAACGGTTCTCGCCGGGTGTAGACGTGCAGGTCCTCGGTCAGCGGAATGGTCTGGCCGTAGTAGCTGTCGATCGCGTGGGCATAGAAACGGAAATACCGTGCGGCCACGGTGATGTCGGTTCGGGCCTGGCTCAGCGGCTTGCCGGTGTCCTCACATTCCAGCAGCGCCAGCCTTTCCCGGTGGCCGTCGATGACGTCGGCGATCGCGCCGAGTGCTTCGGAGCGCTGCGCGGGCGCCGTCTTGCGCCACCCGGCGAATGCCCGCCGCGCCGCGGTGACCGCCCGGTCGATCTCGTCGGCGCCGCCGCGCGCCACCGCGCCGATCGACCGCCCCGTCGCGGGATCGATGTTGTCGTACTGCTGCGCCGAGGGCACCGATGCGCCGTCGATGAATGATTCGGTCATCGCGGTCGCACCCCGTCGAGGAACAGTCGCACGCAGGTCCGCATGCGGGTGTCCAGGTCATCGGGGTCCCAGGTCACGCCCCAAAGTGCGCCGGTGGCGGGTCCGCCGACGACCATGCTCAAGAACGCGCCTCCCACCACGGCGGGATCGTCGATCTCGATGATTCCGGCCTCGGCGTGGCGGGCGAGGACCTCGGCGATGAACGTCAGCGCCGGCATGGTGCCCTGTTCGTACACGAGGCGGAACAGTCGGGGGAAGCGGTTGCCCTCCGCGTTGAGAATGCGCTGCAACGCGATACCGGCGGGACTGGTGATGCCGGCCAACCGGATCCGGCCGATGGCGAGCAGGGTTTCCTCCAGGTCGTCGGACTCGGCCGCACGCAGCGTCTCGATCGGGACCAGCCACCGGTCCACCGCGCGTTGCACGGAGGCTTCGAAGAGGGCGGCCTTGTCGGGATAGAGGCCGTAGATGGTGCGCTTGGCCATGCCGGCGGCCGCCGCGATGCCGTCGATGGTGGAGCGCTCGAATCCATTTTCCAGGAACACTTCCAGCGCGCAGTCCAGCAACTCGACGTGGCGCTGCGCGGCCTGCTCCCGGGTGGGGCGGCCCACTTGACGAATTCGGTCCACGGCGCCACAGTAGCAGTAATGAAACGCTTTAGGTGCTATTAATCGAGAGTTCTCTCATTCCTTCAGGAGCCGCCATGACCGCCGTCGCCCAACTCCTCGCCCTGCAGACCGCGCCGGATCGCTACGACATACCACCCGCCGACGTGCGGCAGCTGCAGATCGACGCGGTCAACGAGCGCCTCGCCGCGCATGTCGACCAGATCCCGTTGCTGCGCAATCGCTCTCGTTCCGCCGAGATCACCAAGGTGGTCGAGGCCCAGGACCTCGTTCCGCTACTCTTCGCGCACGGCGCCTACAAGAGCTACGCACAGAACTGGCTGAGCGACGGCCGGTGGGACCGCATGGCCAAATGGGTGGGCACGGTCTCCGCCTGTGACCCGGCAGGTGTCGACGTCGCCGGCGTGGCCGGGCTCGACGACTTCGTCGCCCGGATGGAGTCCGTCGGGTGCTACCTGACCTGCTCCAGCGGCACCACCGGAAAGCCGGCCATGATCGCCTGCTCGGAATCCGACCTGGATGTTGCCGCACAGGCGAATGTCACCGGATTGACCTGGGCCACCGGCGTCCCGGCCGACGGCAGCCGAAAGCTGTTCGGCCTGGGGCCGCGCACCAACGTCGAACGCAACGAACGCACCCGGATCGCACTCGTGGAGGCGTTCTCCACCGAGGCCGACAGCTATCAGTTGCCCGTCGACCCCATCTCGGTCGACTCCATCATGGGCATGATCGACCTACGCCGCCGCATCGCCGACGGTAGCGCGGGCCCCTCGGAGATTGCCGCCTTCGAGACCACCAGTGCCGGGCGGCAGAGCGCGATGGACGCCGCGACCGCCGCAGCGGTCGATGAGCTGATCGCCAGCCGCGACCGGCAACTACTGCTCACCGGGATGTTCGCGTCGCTGTACCAGGTGGCACAGGGGGTGCGGGCAAAAGGATTCTCCGGCACCGACTTCCGCGATGACACCGCGCTGCTGGTGGCCGGCGGTCTCAAAGGCGCCGCACTGCCGCCGGACTACCGGGAGTTCATCTTCGACACTTTCAACATCGCCGACGAGCGGGTGTACCACTTCTACACGATGCAGGAACTGAACACCCCGTTCCCGAAGTGCCGGGCCGGGCGCTACCACGTGCCGCCATGGGTGCTTCTCCTGCCGCTCGACGAGCCCGGCGAGAATCTCGTCGATACCTCGGCGGGGCCGGTGCGGGCGCGGGGCGCGTTCTTCGACCTGTCGCTGGACGGTCGCTGGGGTGGAGTCATCTCCGGTGATCGCATCGACGCCGATTTCGGGATCTGTGACTGCGGCCATCAGGGGCCTACCGTCGGTCCCGACATCACCCGCTACGCCGATCTGGGTGGGGACAAGATCACCTGCTCGGGCACCATCGACGCCTACGTGCGGGGTGAGGCATGAGCGCGCTGCGGGCCCCGTTCATCATCCGAGGAGCGATGGTGGACGCACCGGATACCGGTGCCGTCACGCACAGCTCCCGTGACCTCGGCATCGACTTCACCACGCCGGCAATCGATCTCGACGCCCTGATCACACCCCGCACGGAACTGCCGCCACTGCTGAACGTCCCGCTGGCCGAGATCGTCGACTTCCTCGTCGAAACCGGCGAGCGTCTGGCGCTCGACGACAATCCGCATCTGCAGAGGTGCCTGGATCTGGTGGCCGAGACCAACCCGCTGCCGCGCCGGGTGGTGGAGAACCTCTATCGAAGCGCTCCGGCGCTGTTGAGTCGGGACAGTCTGTGGGCGCAGGTCGAATCGAACTTCGCCGACCCGGCGGCGCTCGACGGCTGGGTGAGCCGGACGGATGCGGCCGGCAACACCGGTGCTGTTCGGGCCTTCCCGCCCCGCATGGTGCACATGCTGGCAGGCAACGCCCCGGCAGGCTGCATCGCCTCGATCGCCCAGGGTGCTCTGGTCAAGGCTGTCAGCCTGTTCAAGATGCCGTCGTCGGATCCCTTCACCACCGTGGCGGTGCTACGGACCATGGCGGAGATCGATCCGAATCATCCTGTGGTGCAGTCGATGTCAGCTGTGTACTGGGCCGGCGGCGACGAGGCGATCGAGCGCACCATCTACCGCCCGCAGTACTTCGACAAGATCGTGGCCTGGGGCGGCGGCCCGGCCATCAACAACGTCATCAAATACCTCGGGCCCGGCATCCAACTGGTGTCGTTCGACCCCAAGAGCTCGATCTCGATGATCGGGCGTGAGGTGTTCGCCTCCGACGAGGTGCTCGCCGACGTGGCCGAGCGGGTCGCGGCCGATACCTGTGTCTTCAACCAGGAGGCCTGCCTGGCAAGCCGATTCGTGTTCCTGGAGACCACCGATCGGGCCGAGGCCCGCCGGTTCTGCGCCGCGCTGCAGCCGCGGCTCGGCGTTGACCGGCTGTTCGGATCGGCCGAGGCGCCGCTGCCGCCCGCTGACATCCGGGACGAGATCGAGGTGATGGGAGCGATGGGCGACGAACTCGAGGTGTTCGGACGCTTCGACGGCCAGGGCATGGTGCTGCTGTCCGACGCGCCGGTGGACTTTCATCCGTCGAACAAGATCTCCAACGTGGTGATGGTGGGGTCGCTCGACGACGCGGTCCGCCACGTCAACGTCGCGACCCAGACCATCGGTGTGTATCCATTCGAGCGCAAGGTGCAGTTGCGTGACGCGTTGGCCGGCGCGGGTGGTCAGCGGGTGTGCCGGGTGGGCACCGCCAACGGTCATGTCGCCGGTGGCCCGCACGACGCCATGTACCCGCTGGCCCGATTCGTGCACTGGATGGGGGACGACGACATTCTCACCGCGGACGTCAATGCGACGCTGCCGATAGCTGCCGGGTGATGCCCGCCCATCGGCGTACGCTGCCTGCATGTCTGCGTCGACGCCAGCGTCTGTCCGGCGCCGACCGGGTGTCGTCGAGTCGGTGATCAGTTGGGCCGCATGGGCCGTCGTCGGCCTGATTGCCTTGTTGCTGGCGTTCGCCGCGATCTTTCCGTTGGGTTTCAGTGGGGCGTTTCCCGAACAGGCCGATGACGCCGGGACCATGGCCGGATGGGCGGTACTCACCCTGGCGACGGTTGTGCTCGCGCCGATCGGCATGGCGATCGGGCATTGGCGGCACTGGCACATCTGGTACTGGCCGGTGCTGTGCGGCGCCGCCGCGGGCACGACGTTCGTCTTGCTGCAGGCCCTGTAGACGTCGTATCGAGCGCGGCAGGACCGGCCACGTAGACTGGAGGGCCGGAGTTTTAACCGGAAAAGGGGCGTACCTGCATGAGCGGCCATTCCAAGTGGGCCACCACCAAGCACAAGAAGGCCGTCATCGATGCCAAGCGCGGCAAGATGTTCGCCAAGCTGATCAAAAACATCGAGGTCGCGGCACGTGTCGGCGGGGGAGACCCAGCTGGTAACCCCACCCTCTACGACGCCATCCAGAAGGCCAAGAAGAGCTCGGTGCCCAACGACAACATCGAGCGCGCCCGTAAGCGCGGCGGTGGTGAAGAGGCCGGCGGCGCCGACTGGCAGAACATCACCTACGAGGGCTACGGCCCCAACGGTGTCGCGGTGCTCATCGAGTGCCTGACCGACAACCGCAACCGGGCGGCCGGCGAGGTGCGGGTCGCGATGACCCGCAACGGCGGCAACATGGCGGACCCGGGCTCGGTGGCCTACCTGTTCACCCGCAAGGGCGTGGTGACGCTGGAGAAGAACGGTCTGACCGAGGACGACGTGCTGATGGCAGTCCTGGAGGCCGGCGCCGAAGAGGTGAATGACCTCGGCGACTCCTTCGAGATCATCTCCGAGCCCACCGACCTCGTCGCGGTGCGCACCGCGCTGCAGGACGCCGGCATCGACTACGACTCGGCCGAGGCCAGCTTCCAGCCCTCGGTGAGCGTGCCGGTCGACCTGGAGGGCGCCCGCAAGGTGCTCAAGCTCGTGGATGCGCTGGAGGACAGCGACGACGTGCAGGACGTGTACACCAACATCGACATCCCCGACGATGTCGCCGCGCTGCTCGACGAGGAGTAGTGGCGAGCGTCCTCGACCCTGAGGGCATCAAATGGACGGTGCGCCGGCGCTGGTTGCCGTGGCGTCCGCGCCGAGAGATGCCCGACGACTGGAGTCTTGGCGACGCGTCCTTCGGTGACGGGGACGACATCATCAGCATCGTGCTGAACATCGCGCTCGTGGTGCTGTTGATCCCGGTGCTGGTGTTGGCGTTGCTGGTGGCCGCGGAGTTCCTGCTGTTGCTGCTCCTGCTGCCGCTGTGGGTGCTGGCCCGCTCATTGTTCGGCACGCCGTGGATCGTCGTGGTGCGCCGTGACCGCAAGATCGTTGCCGAGGAGGCCGTGCGCGGTTGGGCCGCGACCACCGCCCGCATCGATCACATCAAATCGGTCATCGGGTCGGGTGCAGCGCTGCGTCGATAGGCGTCTCGCCCGAGATGACCTCGAAGGTTCGTCCCGCAGTCTCCGGTTCGTGCAGCACGGCAAGCAGCACGCGGGCCACGTCCTCGCGCGGAATGCTTCCCCGGCCGGTCGATTCGGCGATCGTGACGTTTCCGGTGCCCGGCTCATCGGTGAGTCCGCCCGGGCGCACGATCGTGGTGCGCAATCCGGTGCGGGCCCGCACGTCGGCGTCGGCCTCGGACTTGGCCCGCATGTAGGCCAGGAACACCTCGTCGTAGTTGGCATCGAGCGACCGGTCGTCGGCGGCGAGCGCCGACACCATCACGTAGCGGCCCACGCCTGCGGCCTCGGCGGCGTCGGCCAGCAGGATCGCGGCGTCGCGATCCACGGTCTGTTTACGGGCGGCTCCACTGCCCGGCCCGGCGCCGGCAGCGAACACGACGGCGTCCGCGTCGCGTACCGCGTCGGCCACCTCGGCAACCGATGCCTGCTCCAGGTCCAGCACGATGGCCGCGGCGCCGGCAGCCTGCAGGTCGGCCGCCTGGGCGGCGTTACGGATGAGCCCGACCGCCTCGTCGCCGCGCTCGGCGAGCAGACGTTCCAGGATGAGGGCGATCTTGCCGTGTCCGCCGGCTATCACTGCGCGCATGGTTCGACCCTACGGATGTGAGCGTGTCCCTGCCGCACGCTGTCGCCGGATCGCGCTAGGCTCTCGAACAGATGTTCTGACGAAGGGGTTCGTGTGCGGGTGATGGGAGTGGATCCCGGGTTGACGCGCTGCGGTCTGTCGGTGGTCCAGAGCGGTCGCGGTCGGCAGGTCACCGCGCTGGATGTGGACGTGGTCCGCACCCCGGCCGATGCACCGCTGCAGAAACGGTTGCTGGAGATCAGCAACGTGGCCGAGTACTGGATGGACACCCACCGGCCCGATGTGATCGCGATCGAGCGGGTCTTCGCCCAACAGAATGTCTCCACCGTGATGGGCACCGCCCAAGCCGGCGGAGTGATCGCGCTCGCCGCCGCGCGGCGCGACATCGACGTGCACTTTCACACCCCGTCGGAGGTCAAGGCGGCGGTCACCGGCAACGGCCGGGCCGACAAGGCTCAGGTCACCGAGATGATCACCAGAATTCTTGCGCTGCAGGCCAAGCCGACCCCGGCGGACGCCGCCGACGCCCTGGCCCTCGCCATCTGCCACTGCTGGCGCGCCCCGATGATCGAGCGCATGGCTGCCGCCGAGGCGATGGCCGCCGAACAGCGCCGCAAGTATCAGGCCAAGGTCAAGGCGGCCCGGGCATGATCGCGTCGGTTCGCGGTGAGGTCATCGACATCGCCCTCGACCACGCCGTGATCGAGGCCGCCGGCGTCGGCTACAAGGTGATGGCCACCCCGTCGACCCTGGCCAACCTGCGCCGCGGCACCGAATCACGGCTGATCACCGCGATGATCGTGCGCGAAGATTCGATGACGCTGTACGGGTTCGCCGACGGGGATGCCCGCGATCTGTTCCTCACATTGCTGGGGGTGTCCGGCGTCGGGCCCAAGATCGCCTTGGCGACGCTGGCGGTCTACGACCCGCAGGCCCTGCGGCAAGCCCTGGCCGACGGAGACGTGACGGCCTTGACCCGGGTTCCGGGCATCGGCAAACGCGGTGCCGAACGCATGGTGCTCGAACTGCGCGACAAGATCGGGCCGGTCACCCCCGGGGCCATCGGGGGGGCCGTCGGTCACGCGGTGCGTGCACCGGTGGTGGAAGCCCTTGTCGGGCTTGGCTTTGCAGCCAAGCAAGCCGAGGAGGCCACCGACAAGGTGCTGGCCAACGATCCAGAGGCGACGACGGCATCCGCGCTGCGGTCCGCGTTGTCCATGTTGGGTAAGAAGTAATGGGCCGTTTCGACGATTCCGATGAGCCCGACGAGCGGGAGGTTTCGGCGGCGCTGACGGTCGGCGAAGGCGATATCGACGCCAGCCTGCGCCCGCGTTCACTGGGTGAGTTCATCGGGCAGCCCCGGGTACGTGAACAGCTGCAGCTGGTCATCGAGGGTGCCAAGAATCGCGGTGGCACACCGGATCACATCCTGCTGTCCGGTCCACCCGGGCTGGGCAAGACATCGCTCGCGATGATCATCGCGGCCGAGCTCGGCTCCTCACTGCGGCTCACCTCGGGTCCCGCCCTGGAACGGGCCGGTGACCTGGCCGCCATGCTGTCCAACCTCGTCGAGCACGACGTGCTGTTCATCGACGAGATCCACCGCATCGCCCGGCCGGCAGAGGAAATGCTGTATCTGGCGATGGAGGACTTCCGCGTCGACGTGGTGGTCGGCAAAGGCCCTGGCGCCACGTCGATCCCGCTCGAGGTCGCTCCCTTCACATTGGTGGGGGCCACCACCCGGTCCGGGGCGCTGACCGGCCCACTGCGGGACCGGTTCGGATTCACCGCGCACATGGACTTCTACGAGCCGGTCGAACTCGAGCGGGTGCTGGCCCGGTCGGCGGGCATCCTCGGCATCGAATTGGGTAGGGAGGCCGGCACGGAGATCGCCCGGCGTTCCCGTGGCACGCCCCGCATCGCCAACCGCCTGCTGCGCCGGGTCCGGGATTACGCCGAGGTCCGCGCCGACGGGGTGATCACCTGCGATATCGCCAAGGCCGCGCTGGAGGTCTACGACGTCGACGAACTCGGGCTCGACCGCCTGGACCGGGCGGTCCTTTCAGCGCTCACCCGCAGTTTCGGTGGTGGCCCGGTCGGAGTGTCGACGCTGGCAGTGGCCGTGGGTGAGGAAGCGACCACCGTCGAGGAAGTGTGCGAACCCTTCCTGGTGCGCGCAGGCATGGTGGCCCGCACGCCGCGGGGACGGGTGGCCACACCGTTGGCGTGGACGCACCTGGGAATGCGACCGCCAGTTACCGGACTAGGGCAGACCGGGCTGTTTGAATAGACCGTATGGTCATCGCCGGTTTGGTATTCGCCGCCCTCGCCGCGGCTCTGCATGTCTACATCTTCGTGATGGAGTCGCTGACCTGGACTTCACCACGCACACGCGCCACCTTCGGGATCAGTGAGGAGGAGGCGCAGGCCACCAAGGAGCTGGCTTTCAACCAGGGCTTCTACAACCTGTTCCTGGCGATCGTCACGGTGGTGGGCATCGTCGCGGTCGGCTTGGGGCACAACGGGGTTGGGCTTGCTCTCGTGTTCGCCGGGGTGGGGTCGATGTTGGCCGCCGCCGCGGTGCTGCTGACCAGCTCGCCGGACAAGGCGCGCGCGGCGATCACCCAGGGCGCATTCCCGCTGGTCGCGGTCGTGTTGGTCGCGATCAGCCTGCTCTAGGCAGCGCGCCTGTTGATCACGAGGTGGATCTCGCGGGTGAGTATGCGCACTCCTCCGGCCAACGGGGGTGCGGTTGACCGGTAGGTGGCGCCGCCCGTGGGGGTGACGAATTCTGTCGTGTGGCGGCCCGATTCATCAGTCCCGGCTTACACCCGCCGGCCCGGGCTTTCTTTGACGTAGTTGCAGCGTTCGCACTGCCCCTGACCGTTGGCTGCGGAGGTCGGTCCGCCACGGTGATGTGAATGCACGTGGTCGATCTGCCGGATCGGGGCATCACAGTAGGGGGTGCGGCAGGTTTGATCGCGTAGCGCGATGAACCGGGCGAGGCCTTTCGGGAAGCGCCGGGATCGGGATTCCATCGCGACCGGTGACGCGCGATACGAGGGTGTCGGCCATGCTCTGACCCCGGTTGCGGGCGTCGGAGAGGTAGCGATTGCCCTGGGTGGGGGGAATCCATGCGGGCGAGTCCGATTTCCGAACCGAGTCCGCGGCCACGGTGTGAGGCGTCGACACCGGCGGCGATATTGCACGAGTCGCCAATGGGTGTGACAAGGCCCAGCTGCCGGTTTCGTTGCCGGATGCCTCGCGATCTTGCCGCACCCGGGTACCTTTGTCTGCCCATAGGATCAGCCGATGCGAGGGGATTCTCCGGAGACCGGACCTCGGCGCCGGCCGATCCTGCGGTTCTTGGTCAGTGTCGCTGCTGGTGGCTCCATTGCCGCGGCGATCGGTGCGATCGTGGCTTCGCTTGGAATATGGGCGGTCCGGTCGTCGACAGACGTGACGTCTAGTCCGCTGACACTCGTCAGCGTTGTAGCCATGGCCATCGGGATATGCATATGCGTCGGCATGCTGCTCTGGGCTCGGCGGGCAGAACGCAAGCTCCTGATCCGACTCATCGGCTTGGCGGCGGTGGCGCTGGCGGCCTGGGGAGTCCGAACAGTCATCGACCTGTTCAAATCCCGTGACGACATGTCGTTTGTCGACTCCACCGGGGCGACGGTCCTCGCGACTGTTGCGTTACTGGCTGCCATAACGGCAACGGTCCTCGGTGTGGCGACAATCTGGTTCGCGCGCGACGTCAGTGGCCGAACGGCAGTGTGCGCCTTCCTTGTTGTCGCGGTGGCCGCCACGTCCCTGACTTACAAGTCGGTGCAGGATCACCGTCGCGGCGTCTGGCATCCCGACCTCACCGCGGTGGCCTCGCCGCCCGTGAGCGTTCCCGACGGGATCGGCCCCGTTCGTTATGAAGTCCCGCTCGTGAAAGGGAGTTATTCTCCCGACATCTACCCCGCCGGCAACGGCTTCATCGTCGACACCCGCGAAGGGGTGACTGCGTACGACGGAACCAACGGAGAGAAACGTTGGCATGCAGGTGATTTCGGCACCAGTGGACGGCTGTTCGTGGTGCGACGAGATCGCGATGACGCGGTAGGAATCGTCGCGCTGTTCCTCTACGGTGGGTTGGTCGCATTCGACGGTAGTTCCGGTGAGGTGCTGTGGCGGCGCGAACTCAGTCAGGGCGGCAAAGTGACCGCAGCGACCGGATCGGTCGACGCGCTCGGCATGGCTGTGTTCACCGCTGATGCGCCCGAGGTCGACAACAGTCGCACGAGCTTTCACTCGATCGATCCGGCTACTGGGCGTGATCGCTGGAGTAAGCCCATATCGTGCAGTAATCCGACCGTGTCACCCGGCACGCCCGGACAATTCGGCATTGACTGCGGAAAGCCGGAGGTGATGGATGCCCATACCGGCGATACCGTCGACGTCCCCGGCGAGTACACCCCGATTGCCGGATCGGACGTCTATGTGGCCTCCGATCTTCGTCCACACCAGGATCCCACACCGTCGGATGTGACCCGTGTGTTCAGCCCCGACGGACAGGTGATCGACGAGATCCCCGCCACCTATCCCATTTCTGTGGCCCACGAGGGAAATCTGCTTGTCTACGGCGGAGGTGACACCTGGCTGCTGCGCGACTACCGCAACCATCGCTCGACGCCATTGCCGCTGCATGTCGACACCAGGTTCGGCCTGGACACCATCCGCACCACCTGGCTCGACAAGAGTCTCGTCATCACCACCGATTACGAGATTCCGCAGCGTCTGCAGACTGTGGACCTGCTGCGGCCCACGGACACCCCGGTCGAAGTCGAATCACCGTGTCCGCGCGATGAATCGATGCGGGGACTGATGGCCGTTGCGGGCGCTGTCATCGCGCAATGCGGCAACTCGTACGTCGCGGGGCTGGTACCCGGACGCGGTTGACACGCTACCGATACTGATTGGCCGCGGTCCTGGTAAGGACCGCGGCCGCTCAGGGGGACCTTCCCTTGTGGGGAAGTGTGTTACAGCAGTCCGAGCTGCTGCAGGTTGGTGATGTACTGCACGATGACGGGCGCCGTGACATGCGGGATGTCCTTGTCTGGCCCGATCTTGGCTTCCTGCACCGCCGTCCGGAACCGGTCGGTCGGTGCGGCGGCCCCCAGCAGGGGCTGTGACGGCTGCTGGTAATTGTGCATCAACGGCAGCAGCGAGGCTTGGCGCTGCTTGTCCGGCAGGGTGCGCAACGCGGTGTCGAAGCGCTGCAACCACTCTGCGTAGTCGTCGATGCGGTGCACCGGGTAGCCGGCTTCGATCAGCCAGTCGGTGAACTCGTCGAGCCCAAGGCCGTCGTCGTAGGGATTCATCACGTGGTAGGTCTCGAACCCCTCGGTCACGTGCACGCCGAGCGTTGAGATGGCCTCGGCGATGAACTCCACCGGCAGTCCGTCGTAGTGGGCGCGCTGGCGGTTGCCGTCGGCGTCGCGCACGTAGAACGATCCGGGTGCGATGCCGGTGGCCACCAGGCTCAGCATCAGCCGGGTGAACATGTCGGGCAGGTTCAACTGACCCGAGTAGGTGGTGTCGGCCAGGATCATGTCGCAGCGGAACACCGAGACCGGCAGGCCGCACAGGTCGTGTGCCTCGCGCAGCAGGACCTCACCGGCCCACTTGCTGTTGCCGTAGCCGTTGGCGTAGGAATCGTCGACCGGGCGGGTCGGGCTGATCACCCGGACGTCCGCATCCTCGACGAACTCACCAGGCTTGATGCCCCCGCCCACCGCGATCGTCGAAACGTAGACGAACGGCTTGATCTTCGTGGTCAGCGCGATGCGGATGAGTTCGGCGGTGCCCAGGGCATTCGCATCGAACATCTGGCTGTAGGGCAGCACGTGGTTGACCAATGCGGCGGGGTCGACGATCAGGTCGACGTCATCGGCCAGCCGCTGCCACGTGTCGTGGTCGAGACCCAGATCCGCCTCACCCTTGTCGCCGGCGATCACCTCGAGGTGCTTGGCGGCCAGATCCTGGTAGTGCGCAAGGAGTTTCGCATCACCCACATCGAAGGTGGCATCGAGCCGGGCCCGTGCCTCCTCATCGGACTTGGCCCGCACCAGGGCGACGACCTTGCCGTCGACGAGGTCCATGCGTTCCAGCCATTCCAGGGCCAGGTAGCGGCCCAGGAAGCCGGTGGCGCCGGTGAGCAGCACGGTGCGGACCTCGGCCGGAGCCTTGGGCAGCGACGGTGCGGCGGACAGGGTGTCGGCGTCGAGGAACTTGTCCAGCGTCAGATCGCGGGCATGCACCTCGGTGGCGTCACGTCCGTGCACCGATGCGTAGGTCGGGCGCTTGGATCCGTTGCGCTGCGCCTCGATGTAATCCGCGATGCCGCTCAGATCGGTTGCGGGGCTGACGATCACGCCGACAGGCACATCCACGCCGAAGATCTCGTGCAGCAGGTTGGAGAATGTCAACGCCGACAACGAGTCGCCGCCCAGATCAGTGAAGTGGGCATCGGGCGCGAGATCGGTTGCCGCGGCTCCCAACAGGGCGCCGGCGGCCCGGCTCACGGTGTCGAGAACGGGGGCGTCAGCTCCGCCGCGGCGCAGCTCGCTGAGCTCGTTGGCCTGGCCTTCGGCCAGTTCGGTGTAGAGCTGCTCCAACCGATCACCGTAGTGAGTCTTCAGACTGGGGCGGGCCAGCTTGCGGATGCCGGTCAGCAGACCGTTCTCCAGGCTGAACGGTGTTGTCTCCACGATGAAGTCGCGAGGAACCTCGTACGACTGCAGGCCGGCGGCGCGGGCCGCGTCCTGGAGTGAATCGTTGATCGCCGGCTTCGAGGCGGAGGGATCGGTGGGCACCACGACGGCCAGCAGATAGGAGCGGGCACTGTTGCCGTAGATGAAGATCTGGCGCACCAGCGGGCTGTCCCCGAAGACTGCCTCCAGCTTGGATACGGTGACGAACTCGCCCTGCGAAAGCTTGAGGACATTGTTACGCCGGTCGAGGTACTCGACGTGGTCCGGTCCGAGTTCGGCCACGATGTCACCGGTGCGGTAGAAACCGTTCTCGTCGAACATCTCGGCGGTGATCTCCGGGCGCTTGTAATACCCGGGGAACATCTGCTCGGACTTCACCAGCAGCTCACCACGCGGGTGGGGCTGATCGGTGCGGAAGTAGCCCAGATCCGGGACGTCGACCAGCTTGTAGTCGATCACCGGAGGGCGCTGGATGTATCCGTCGACGAAGACCGAACCGGCCTCGGTCGAGCCGTATCCCTCCAGCAGGTGCATGTCGAGCAGGCGCTCCACCCAAGTCTTCATCTCCGGCGAGATCGGCGCGGAGCCCGTCATCGCGGAGACGAACCGTCCGCCTAGCAGGTCATTGCGGACCTCGTCGAGCACGTCGCCCTCGGGCGCCCCGCTGCGGTCCAGGCGGCTCTGATACTCCTGGAACAGCATGTCCCAGATCCGCGGCACGAAGCTGAGCTGCGTGGGCCGGACCAGGGCGAGATCGTCCAGGAAGGTCGACAGGTCGCTGCGTGCGGCGAAGTATGCGGTGCCGCCCGAACTCAGCGTGCCGATCAGGATGCCGCGGCCCATGACGTGGCTCATCGGCATGAAGTTGAGGGTGATCGCGGGCAGGGCGGCCTGGTTCTCGTCCCAGGTGGCCTTGGTGGCGAGCTGCCACATGTTGGCGACCTTGCTCTCCGGGTACATCGCGCCCTTGGGGGTGCCGGTGCTGCCCGAGGTGTAGATCAGCATGGTCAGCGGGTCGGCCTGGCCGGAGATGTACAGCGGGGCATCGGCCAGCGACCGTCCGCGGTCCAGGACGTCGGCCAGTGGTTCGACGATCACGTCGGTACCCGCCAGGGCTGCCTTGGCCGCCTCGAAGGTCTCACGCTGAGCGTCGACCTGGGGCCGGTAGTCGAACACCGCCAGGCGGCGGGGCGCGGGGCCGGACCGGACCAATTCGACTGCGTCGTCGAGGAAGTCGATGCTTGCCGCGATCACGACCGGTTCGGTCTCGGCGACAATCGGCCGCAGTGTGGTGACCGGGGCGCTGGTCTGCAGCGGCACCGACACGGCGCCGAGCTCGATCAGGGCGGTGTCGATGGTGGTGTAGTCCACGCTGGTGAACCCGAGGATGGCAACGCGGTCGCCGGGCTTCACCGGATGGTTGTGCCAGGCGTTGGTCACTGCCTGAACGCGGTCTGACAGCTGGCGGTAGGTGATGGTGTCAAAACGGGGGAGCAGCTGGGCCGACGTGCGGCCGCTGGCGTCGGTGACGAACTCCACGGCGCGCTGTCCGAGCGCGGGGCGGTCGGCGTAACCGGCGAATACCCCTTTGACGACGGCCGGCAGCCGCAGGTCAGGCTGGGCGACGGCGGCGTTGACGGCGTCGCTGGGGCGGGCGTCGGCGAACTGTGAGTCGGTGTCATACAGGTGTGCGATGCGGCGCTGGAGCCGGTCCTCGCGTGTTTCGGTGGTCATATCGGTCCCCTGAGCAAATCAAGAAAAATATCGTCGGCGCGTTTATCGCGCCTACTAATTACTACGTTAGTAAAACTAATTATATTTCGAGATGCCAGTACCTGCGGGTGCGAGATGCGTCACGCCTGAATGTGCTCGCCCCACCGGGAGGGTGGGGCGAGCACACCGGGGTGACTAGAGCAGGTCGAGCTGCTGCAGGTCGGTGATGTATTTGACGATGACGTCTGCACTCACGTGCGGGATGTCCTTGTCAGGCCCGATCTTGGCTTCCTGCACGGCGGCCCGGAACTCGTCGGTGGGAGCCAGGGCGCCCAGCATCGGCCGCTCAGGCTGCTGGTAGTTGTGCAGCAGCGGGAGCAGGGAAGCCTGACGCTGCTTGTCCGGCAGCGCGCGCAGGGTGCTCTCGAAGCGCCGGATCCACTGGCCGTAGTCGTCGATCCGCTCGATCGGGTGGCCGGCCTCGATCAGCCAGTCGGTGAACTCGTCGAGCCCAAGGCCGTCGTCGTAAGGGTTCATCACGTGGTAGGTCGCGAAGCTCTCCACCGACTGTGCGCCCAGGGTCGAGATCGACTCCGCGATGAACTCGACGGGCAGGCCGTCGTAATGCGAGCGCTGGCGCTTGCCGTCAGCATCCAACTCGTAAAAGGACTTCGGCGCGATACCGCTGGCGACGAGGCTGAACATCATCCGGGTGAACATGTCGGGCAGGTTCAGCTGACCCGAGTAGGTGGTGTCGGCCAGGATCATGTCGCAACGGAACACCGCCACCGGCAGCCCGCACAGATCGTTGGCCTCGCGCAGCAGAACCTCACCGGCCCACTTGCTGTTGCCGTAACCGTTGGCATAGCCGTCGTTGATCTTGCGGACCGCGCTCATCTGGCGGACATCGACGCCCTCGACGAACTTCCCCGGCTCGATCTGATCGCCCACGCCGATGGTCGACACATAGGTGTACGGCTTGATCTTCGTGGTGAGCGCGATACGGATCAGCTCGGCGGTGCCCAGCGCGTTGGGCCCGAACAGCTCGCTGTAGGGCAGCACGTGGTTGACCAGTGCGGCGGGGTCGACGATCAGGTCGACGTCATCGGCCAGCCGCTGCCAGGTCTGCTGATCCAGCCCGAGGTTCTCCTCGCCCTTGTCACCGGCTATCACTTCGAGGTGGTCGGCGGCCAGATCCTGGTAGTGCGCAAGGAGTTTCGCGTCGCCGCTGTCGAAGGTGGCGTCGAGGCGCGCACGGGCCTCGACGTCGCTCTTCGCGCGGACCAGGGCGATGACCTTGCCGTCGACGAGGTCCATGCGTTCCAGCCATTCCAGGGCCAGGTAGCGGCCCAGGAAGCCGGTGGCGCCGGTGAGCAGCACGGTGCGGACCTCGGCCGGAGCCTTGGGCAGGCTCGGGGCTGCGGCCAGGGTGTCGGCGTCGAGGAACTTGTCCAGCGTCAGATCGGAAGCGCTGACCTCGGCCGCGTGCCTGCCGTGCACCGATGCGTAGGTCGGGCGCTTGGATCCGTTGCGCTGCGCCTCGATGTACTCGGCGATACCGGCCAGGTCGGTTGCCGGGCTGACGATCACGCCGACAGGCACGTCCACCTCGAAGATCTCCCGGAGAAGATTGCCGAAGGTCAACGCCGACAAGGAATCTCCGCCCAGATCGGTGAAATGGGCGTCGGGTCCCAGGTCGGATGCCGCGGCACCCAACAGGGCGCCGGCAGCCCGGATCACGGTCTCCGCCACCGGGGCGTCGGCCGCGCCGTTGCGCAGTGCGCGCAGTTCGTTGGCTTGAGTCTCGGCCAGATCGGTGTAGAGCTGCTCCAGCCGATCGCCGTAGTGCGCCTTCAACTTCGGCCACGCCAGCTTGCGGATACCGGTCAGCAGGCCGTTCTCCAGGCTGAAAGGTGTTGTCTCCACGATGAAATCGCGGGGGATCTCATAGGACTGCAGATCGGCTTCCTTTGCGACCTCTTGCAGGGATTCGCTGATCGCTTCTTTCGAAACGCCCGCGTCGGTGGGGACCACCACGGCCAGCAGGTAGGGCTGCGCGCTGTTGCCGTAGACGTAGATCTGTTGCACCAGAGGGCTGTTGCCGAACACGGCCTCCAGCTTGGCCAATGTGACGAACTCGCCCTGGGCGAGCTTGAGCACGTTGTTGCGGCGGTCGACGTAGCGCAGCTGGTCCGGGCCGATCTCCGCGACGACGTCGCCGGTCCGGTAGAAACCGTCCTCGTCGAACACCGACGCGGTGACCTCGGGTCGCTTGTAGTAGCCGGGGAACAGATTCTCGGTCTTGATCAGCAGCTCTCCACGCGGGTGCGGCTGGTCGGTGCCGAAGTACCCGAGATCCGGGACGTCGACGAGCTTGTAGTCGAGCACCGGCGGGCGCTGGACCACACCGTCGAACAGCGCCATACCGGCCTCGGTCGATCCGTAGCCCTCGAGCAGGTGGATTCCGAGCATGTCCTGGGTCCAGGTCTTGAGCTCGGCCGAGATGGGTGCCGAGCCGGTCATGGCCGCGACGAACCGTCCGCCGAGCACCTGGTCGCGCACCTCTGCGCGCACCTCGGCCTCGACCGTCTCACGGTCCTGGCCTGCCTCGACCAGGCGGTGATCGACCCGGCTCTGGAACTCGCTGTGGATCATCTCCCACACGCGCGGAACGAAATTCAGCTCGGTTGGCCGCGTCAGGGCGAGGTCCTCAAGGAGCGTCGACAGGTCGCTGCGGGCCGCGAAATAGCAGGTGCCGCCGGCGGCGAGCGAGGCGTAGAGGATGCCGCGGCCCATCACATGGCTCATCGGCATGAAGCTGAGGTTGATCGCCGAGCTCACCGGTCCGAGCCAGGCCTTGCTGTTGCGCCGCCAGAACTTGGCGACCGAACTCTGCAGGTACATCGCGCCCTTGGGGGCACCGGTGCTGCCCGAGGTGTAGATCAGCAACGCGAGCGGGTCGGTGTCGTCGGCCTTGCGTGCCTCGGGCGCGGGCAGCTTGCCGCCGCGGTCCAGCAGGTCGGCGAGGGTCTCGACCGCGACGCCGGCGGTGGCCAGCCGCTCGGAGGCCGATGTCACGGCGTCGCGATGATCGTCGATCTCTGCGTGGTGGTCGAAGGCGACCACTCGGGCCGGAGCGTGGGCGGTGAGCGCCAGCTCGACGGCATCTGCGAGGTGGTCGACACTGGCGGCGATCACCCGCGGCTCGGTCTCGGTGACGATGGGTGCCAGTGCCTCCGGTGAGGAACTGGTCTGCAGCGGGACCGACACCGCGCCGATCTGGGCCAGTGCGGTATCGATGACGGTGTAGTCGGCGCTGGTGAATCCCAGGATGGCAACCCGGTCACCGGCCGCGACGCCCGACGCGTGCAAGGCAGCGGCGAGGGCGCGGACCCGATCCCAGAGCTGGCCGTAGCTGATGGTGTCGAACCGGGGGAGCAGGCGGGAAGTGGTTCGACCAGTCGCCGGGTCGGTGACGAATTCCTGTGCGCGTTCCCCGAGTGCCGGCCGTTCGGCATAACCCTGCAGGACGGTCTGGATGATCTCGGGTAACAACAGGCCGGGGACGTCGACGGCGGCGGTGACGGTGTCGCTCGGTATCGCGGCGGCGAACTGCGGATCGCTGGCGGTCAGATCGGCGATACGGATCGCCAGTTGTTCATCGCGAGTATCAAACGACATCAAAAACCCTCTTCACAGATAGCAGAAATAATCACCGGCGCGACGTTGCGCTACCGAACTACTACGTTAGTGAAGCTAAACTTATTTCCGGAAAACCAGCTTCCCGGCTGTCAATGTGCTGTGAGTCTGATCGTTCCTGCGTGTGAGCCGGGAACGCCTGATAGCCGGTCAACGGATTGCTGGAACTGTGAGGCCGGCGCACCGGTGCCCCCATCGTTCCCACGCAGCGGCCACCTCATCGCGCAGGGCATTCCCGACGAGACGCATCCCCTCAGGGTAGGGGCGTTACTGCCACGCAGTTTGGGGTACCCACCGTGATGTCAAAGGAGGCATCATGACCGAATTCGATAGCCGCGGCAGCCGTCTGCGCATGCCACGCAGCCGCGGAGCCGCCAGCGGGTTTCTGCTGGTGCTGCTGGGAATCTGGGGTGCGTTGATCCCGTTCGTCGGGCCGTACTTCGACTTCGCGTTCACGCCGGATCAGGGCTGGTTCTGGACGTCGGCGCGCGGGTGGTTGGAGGTGCTTCCGGGCGCTGCGACGGCGCTGGGCGGCCTACTGCTGCTGGGTTCGGGGAACCGTGCCACCGCGGTGTTCGGTGGGTGGCTGGCAGTCGCGGGCGGAGCCTGGTTCGTGGTGGGCCGTGCGCTGGCCGGGCCGCTGGGCATCGGCGACACCGGGATGCCGATAGCCGTGACCGACGCCAAGCGCGTCAGCCTCGAGCTGGCCTACTTCTCAGGCCTCGGCGCGCTGATCGTGTTCCTCGGAGCCGTCGCGGTGGGCCGATTGTCGGTCCGCAGCGTGCGTGACGTCGAATACGTGCAACGACCCGTCGCGTCGGCTGTGTCCGCCGAGCCTGCAGCGGTCGCCGACGCACAGCCGACGGAAGCGGCGGGCGCGCGCGAGCACCGGTCCTGGGGCGGATTGTTCGGCCGGCGTCACACCCACGCGCATTAACGCCTCAGAGGTCGCGCAGGATCAGCTCGAGCACGTCGAGCCCCTCGACGAGCAGCTCGTCGCTGATCGTCAGCGGCGGCAGGAAGCGGAGCACGTTGCCGTAGGTGCCGCACGACAGCACGATCACGCCCGCCGCATGGGCACCGGCGCACAGCGCCTTGGTCAGCTCCGGGTCAGGGGTCGTGGTGCCGGCCTTGACCAGTTCGACGGCGATCATCGCGCCCCGGCCGCGCACGTCGCCGATCCGGTCGTCCTCGGCCTGCAGCCGGCCCAGCCGGTCCTTCATCAGCACCCCGATATGGGCTGCCCGCTCGATCAGGCCGTCGGCCTCGATGGTCTGGATCGTGGCCAGCGCCGCCGCGCACGCGATCGGGTTACCGCCGTAGGTACCGCCCAACCCGGACACGTGCGGCGAGTCCATGATCTCGGCGCGGCCGGTCACCGCCGACAACGGCAGGCCGTCGGCGATCCCCTTGGCGGTGACGATGAGATCGGGATCGATGCCCTCGTGCTCGCACGCGAACATGGCGCCGGTCCGGGCAAAACCGGTCTGCACCTCGTCGGCGATGAACACCACGTTGTTGTCGCGGCACCACCCCAACAGCGCGGCCAGGAACCCGTCGGCCGGGACGATGAACCCGCCCTCGCCCTGGATCGGTTCGATGATGACCGCGGCCAGGTTGTCCGCGCCGATCTGTTTGTCCATCACGTCGATGGCCCGTTTGGCGGCCAGAGCACCGTCGGTGGCCAACTCCTTGCCGAACTCCGTATCGCGATACGGGTAGGACAACGGCGCCCGGTAGATCTCGGGTGCGAACGGGCCGAAGCCGTGCTTGTACGGCATGACCTTGGCGGTCAGCGCCATCGTGAGGTTGGTGCGCCCGTGATAGGCGTGGTCGAACGCGACGACGGCGGGCTTGCGGGTGTAGGACCGGGCGATCTTGACCGCGTTCTCCACCGCCTCGGAACCGGAGTTGAACAAGGCCGAACGCTTGTCGCCGCGCACCGGCGTGAGTCGGTTGAGGTGCTCGCAGACCGCGACGTACTGCTCGTACGGCGTCACCATGAAGCACGTGTGGGTGAACTCGGCGGCCTGTGCGGCCACCGCCTCGACCACCCGCGGCGACGAGTTGCCGATGGTGGTGACGGCAATGCCCGAGCCCAGGTCGATGAGCCGATTACCGTCGACGTCCTCGACGATGCCGCCCCCGGCGCGGGCGGCATACACCGGCATGGTGGTGCCGACGCCACGGGAGACTGCGGCCGTTTTCCGGCCGATCAACGCCTCGGATTTGGGGCCGGGGATCGCGGTGGCGAGATGGCGGCTCTGCTCGGGATGGCTCAACACTGCCTCCTGAATACTGCAAGGGCGGCGTCGGAAAGAACGCGTTTCGAGCCTAGTCGTCGCACCCGCCTGTCGGCGGCGAATGGGGTGGCCCGGGTCGGCGGCGGTATCGTGGCCTCGGTCGCCCTGACATATGACACAACACGAAAGACATAGTTGACATGGATCTCGTCATTTTCCTGCCCCTGCTGATCGTCATGGGCGCGTTTATGTTCTTCGCGTCGCGTCGTCAGAAGAAGGCCATGCAGGCCACCATCGACCTGCACGAATCGCTGCAGATCGGTGATCGCGTGCACACCACCTCGGGCCTGCTGGCCACGATCACGGGTATCACCGACGACAACGTCGACCTGGAGATCGCCCCCGGCGTCGTCACCACCTGGATGAAGCTCGCCGTGCGCGACCGCATCGAGGAGGACACCGACGAAGACGCCGATCCCGACGTCTCGACGGCGGCGACCGAACTGACCGAGAGCACCGGTGTCACCGACACCGAAAGCCTCAAAAAAGACTGACCGCAGAGCACCCAGGACAAGCACGTACCCTTTGCGGTGCTGACGAACTGATCTCGAGGAGACCCTAGAAACGTGGCATCGTCTACGGCGCCGGTGCATCCTGCGCGCTACCTGACGCTATTCCTGGTCCTTCTGATCGGCGTTTATCTGCTGGTGTTCCTCACCGGCGACAAGCAGGCCAAGCCGAAACTCGGCATTGACCTGCAGGGCGGTACCCGGGTGACGCTGACAGCGCGCACCCCGGACGGCTCGACGCCGACCAGAGAGGCTCTCAACCAGGCCCAGCAGATCATCAGTGCCCGCGTCGACGGTCTCGGCGTCTCGGGCTCGGAGGTCGTCATCGACGGCGACAACCTGGTGATCACCGTTCCCGGCAATGACGGCAGCGAGGCCCGCAACCTGGGCCAGACCGCCCGCCTGTACATCCGGCCCGTCGTGCACGCGATGCCCGCCAAGCCGCCGGCCCAGCAGGGACAGCAGCCGGGCGCCGGAGCGCCGGGTGCCCCCGCGGCTCCGGGTGCGCCAGTGGCACCGGGTATGCCCGGTGCGCCGGGCGCAGTGCCCGGCCTTCCCGGTGCGATACCGGGACTGACGCCGGGTGCGCCGGGCGAGGCCCCTGTGCCACCGCCGGCGGGAGAGCAGCCCGCGCCACCGGCCGGGGAGCCTGTCCCGGCACCCCAGCCGCGGCCCTACCCGCTGGACCCGGCACCGACTCCGGGTGAACCGACTCCGGCCCCGGCCCCGGGTGAGCCCGGCCCGGCGCCTGCACCGGCCCCCGGCCCCGCACCGGCTCCGGCACAGCCCAAGCCCGGTGACGCCAAGGCCGCTCTGGCACAGCGCATTTCCGACGAGAAGGAACTGCGGCAGAGCACCAACCCGTCGATCCAGATCCTGGCGCTGCAGTACCAGGCCACCCGGTGCGGTGAAGAAGATGTGCTCGCAGGCAACGACGATCCGAACCTGCCGTTGATCACCTGTTCGCAAGACGGACAGACGGTGTACCTGCTCAGCAAGTCGATCATGAGCGGTGAAGAGATCGAGAACGCGACCTCCGGCCTGAACCAGCAGCAGGGCCAGTACGTCGTCGACGTGACCTTCAAGAGCGGGGGAGCCAAGACCTGGGCCGACTTCACCGCCGCGAACGTGGGCACGCAGACGGCCTTCACCCTCGACTCTCAGGTGGTCAGCGCCCCCGAGATCCGGGAAGCCATTCCCGGCGGCAACACCCAGATCACCGGGCAGTTCAACGCGGACACGGCCAAGGAACTGGCCAACGTGCTCAAGTACGGGTCACTGCCGCTGTCGTTCGAGTCGTCGGAAGCCGAGACCGTTTCGGCGACCCTGGGCCTGTCCTCGATGCGGGCCGGTCTGATCGCGGGCGCGGTCGGTCTGGCGGCGGTGCTGCTGTACTCGCTGCTGTACTACCGGGTGCTGGGCCTGTTGGTCGCCCTGTCGCTGGTCGCAGCCGGCGCAATGGTTTTCGCCATCCTCGTGCTGCTCGGCAGATACATCGGCTACACGCTGGATCTGGCCGGTATCGCCGGTCTGATCATCGGTATAGGTACTACCGCGGACTCCTTCGTGGTGTTCTTCGAGCGAATAAAGGACGAGATCCGCGAGGGCCGGTCCTTCCGGTCGGCGGTGCCCCGAGGCTGGGCGCGCGCCCGCAAGACGATCGTGTCCGGCAACGCAGTGACCTTCCTGGCCGCCGCGGTGCTGTACTTCCTGGCGATCGGTCAGGTCAAGGGCTTCGCGTTCACACTGGGGTTGACCACGATCCTGGACATCGTGGTGGTGTTCCTGGTGACCTGGCCGCTGGTGTACCTGGCGTCCAAGTCCCCGACGATGGCAAAACCTGCCCTCAACGGTCTCGGCGCGGTGCAGCAGATCGCGCGGGAACGCCGGGAGGCTTCGCATGCGACCGCGGGACGGGGATAAGCACATGGCAGCAAAAAATGACACCACCGCTGAGGACGTGAAAGACACCTCGGTGGAGACGCCGAGCATCGAATCCACGTCTGCGGCGCTGCCCAAGCACGGATTCTTCGTCCGGCTCTACACCGGCACCGGCGCCTTCGAGGTGATCGGCCGCCGCAAACTCTGGTACACGGTCAGCGGCATCATGGTCGCGATCTGCATCGCCAGCATGGTGCTGCGCGGGTTCACGTTCGGGATCGACTTCGAGGGCGGCACGAAAGTGTCGATGCCGTCGGCCGGTTCCGGGGGGGTCGTCTCGGTCCAACAGGTCGAGGATGTCTACAGCAAGACCCTCAACCGGGCGCCCGAGTCGGTCGTGCTGGTCGGCAGCGGCGGCTCTGCCACTGTCCAGATCCGTTCGGAGACACTGTCCGAACCGGAGATCGAGCAACTGCGGACCGCGCTGTTCGACGAGTTCCACCCCAAGGGCGCCGATGGCCAGCCCAGCAAACAGGCGATCAGCGACTCGAAAGTGTCGGAGACCTGGGGCGGGCAGATCACCCAGAAGGCGTTGATCGCGCTCGTGGTGTTCATCGTGCTGGCCTCGATCTACATCGCCTGGCGCTATGAGCGCTACATGGCGATGGCAGCGATGGCCACCCTGGTCTTCGACCTCGTCGTGACTGCCGGCGTCTATTCGCTGGTCGGATTCGAGGTCAGCCCGGCTACCGTGATCGGCCTGCTCACGATTCTGGGCTTCTCGCTGTACGACACGGTGATCGTGTTCGACAAGGTCGAGGAGAACACCCACGGGTTCGAGCACACCACTCGCCGAACCTTCGCCGAGCAGGCCAACCTCGCCGTCAATCAGACGTTCATGCGGTCGATCAACACCAGCTTGATCTCGGTGTTGCCGATCGTGGCGCTGATGGTGATCGCGGTGTGGCTCCTGGGTGTCGGAACCCTGATGGACCTGGCTCTGGTCCAGCTGGTCGGCGTCATCGTGGGTACCTACTCGTCGATCTACTTCGCCACGCCGCTGCTCGTGACGTTGCGCGAACGCACCGAGCTGGTGCGCAAGCACACCAAGCGGGTGCTCAACCGCCGGGAGAAGGGCGCCAAGTCGGCGACGGCCAAGGACACGGCCGATGCCACCGATGCCGAAGAGACCGCCGACGAGACGGTGTCGGTGTCGGTCGCTGCCCAGCCTGCACCCGCCAAGCCGGCACCGGGGGCACGTCCGGGCCCGCGGACCGGACGTCCGTCGGGCAAGCGGAACACCCGGCGGTAAACCGGATGGTTCAGTGGCGGGCCGTGGCCCGGGCACGGACGATGGCGACAGCGGCCACGCTGTCCGTGGTCGCCGGGATCGGTCTCTCGGCATGTTCAAGCAGTTCGGCTGACGAGATCGACTACGCCGTGGACGGCACACTGACCACCTACAACACCAACACGGTGGCCGGAGCCGCGTCCGCCGGGCCTCAGGCATTCGCCCGGGCATTGACCGGGTTCGCCTATCACGGCCCCGAAGGCCAGGTGGTCGCCGACAACGACTTCGGTTCGGTGTCGGTGGTGGGCCGCGCCCCGCTGGTGCTCGACTACGTGATCAGCGACAAGGCCGTCTACTCCGACGGCAAGCCGATCACCTGTGACGACATGGTGTTGACCTGGGGCGCTCAATCCGGCCGGTTCCCCGTGTTCGACGCCGCCAGCCAAGCCGGCTACCGCGACATCGCTTCGGTGGACTGCGCACCCGGCCAGAAGCGGGCCCGGGTGTCCTTCGCCCAGGACCGCGGATTCCTCGACTACGGCCAGCTGTTCGCGGCCACTTCGCTGATGCCCGCACACGTCCTCGCCGACGAACTCGACCTGGGCGACGGGGGTGTGGCCACCGCGCTGCAGAACGGCGACCAGCCGACCATCGACCGCATCGCCAAGGCGTGGAACACCCTCTGGGATCTCAAGCCCGACCTCGACCTCAAACGGTTCCCCTCCTCGGGGCCCTACCGGATCGACTCGGTGTCCAAGGACGGCGTGGTGGTCCTGGTCGCCAACGACAAGTGGTGGGGCACCCCGCCCGTCACCAACCGGATCGCGGTATGGCCGCGCGGGGCCGACATCCAGGAGCGGGTCAACCAGGGATCCTTCGACGTCGTCGACATCGAGTCCGGATCCTCGGGCCTGCTCAACCTGCCCGACGACTACGTCAGCACCGAAAGCCCGTCCGCCGGTATCGAGCAGTTGATCTTCGCGCCGGGTGGCCCGCTGGCCGCCCCGCCGGCGCGGCGGGCCGTCGCGCTCTGCACCCCGCGTGACGTGATCGCCCGTAACGCCGCGACGCCGATCGTCAACTCGCGGCTCAGCCCGGTCAGCGACGATGCCTTCAGCGCGGCCGAGAATGTCGGCGAGGCCGCGCAATTCGCTGTGGCCAACCCCGGCGCGGCCCGCGCAGCCCTGAACAACAAGCCGTTGACCGTACGCATCGGGTATCAGACACCCAACGCCAGACTGGCCGCGACCGTCGGCGCCATCGCGAAATCGTGCGCCGCCGCGGGCATCACCGTCCAGGACGCCGGATCCGCGACGGCCGGGCCGGTGGCGTTGCGCAACAACGAGATCGACGGATTGCTGGCCGGCACCGGCGGGGCCGCGGGCAGCGGTTCCTCGGGTTCTTCGGCGATCGACGCCTATGCCTTCCACTCCGGTAACGGCAACAACCTGCCCGCCTATTTCAACGAGCGGGTCGACGGCATCATCGATGCGCAGGCCGTCACGAGCGATCCGAAGGAACTGGCCCGGCTGGCGGGGGAGGGCGCGCCGATCCTGTGGAACGACATGCCGACCCTGCCGCTGTACCGCCAGCAGCGCACCGTGCTGACGTCGAACAAGATGTATGCCGTGAGCAGCAATCCGACACGGTGGGGCGCGGGCTGGAACATGGACCGCTGGAAGTTGTCCACGTGAGCCCGGATGTTGCCCGGCTGGTCAAGAAACTGATCCGGGAGGTCCCAGACTTTCCCGAGCCCGGCGTGCAGTTCAAGGACCTGACCCCGTTGCTGGCCGACGCCGAGGGCCTGAGAGCGGTGACCGACGCATTGGCCGCCACCGCGGCCGACGCCGATCTGATCGCAGGCCTGGACGCGCGCGGTTTTCTGCTGGGTGCCGCGGTCGCGACCCGACTCGGTACCGGCGTCCTGGCCGTACGCAAGGGCGGGAAACTGCCGCCTCCGGTGCACAGCGTGACGTATCAGCTCGAATACGGCAGCGCGACCCTGGAGATCCCCGCCGACGGGATTGATATCACCGGCCGCAATGTTGTCATCATCGACGATGTCCTGGCCACCGGCGGCACTCTGGCAGCGGCGACACGGTTGCTGGAGGCCGGCGGGGCCAACGTCCTGAGCGCCGCTGTGGTGCTGGAATTGACGGCCCTGGGCGGCCGGGACGTGGTGGCGCCGCTGAGGGTCAGCAGCCTGCACACGGTGTGAGGGATATCCTCGATATCTCAGGTCAACAGCGGGAGGTGACGATGGCCAGCGAACCGGTTACGGATGCGGGTACGGCCCAGTTGCCCCCGGCGCCGCCCGGAGCCACCGGACCCGACCCCGCTCAAGCTTCCGGAACCCCCAAGGCCCTCGACACCACGAAGACCAGTGCCTCCCGCCGGGTGCGCGCACGGTTGGCCCGCCGGATGACCGCGCAGCGCAGTGCGGTCAACCCGGTTCTGGAGCCCCTTGTCGCGGTGCACCGCGAGATCTACCCCAAGGCCGACCTGCAGTTGTTGCAGCGGGCCTACGACGTCGCCGACCAGCGACACGCAGACCAGTTGCGCAAATCGGGTGATCCCTACATCACCCATCCGCTGGCGGTGGCCAACATCCTGGCCGAGCTCGGCATGGACACCACCACACTGGTGGCCGCCCTGCTGCACGACACAGTGGAGGACACCGGGTACACCCTGGAGGCGCTGACCGCCGAGTTCGGGGCCGAGGTGGGTCACCTGGTCGACGGGGTCACCAAGCTGGACAAGGTGGTGCTCGGCTCGGCCGCCGAGGGCGAGACGATCCGCAAGATGATCATCGCGATGGCCCGCGACCCGCGGGTGCTGGTGATCAAGGTGGCCGACCGGCTGCACAACATGCGCACCATGCGGTTCCTGCCGCCCGAGAAGCAGGCCCGCAAGGCCCGCGAGACTCTGGAAGTGATTGCGCCGCTGGCGCATCGGCTCGGTATGGCGACGGTCAAATGGGAGCTGGAGGACCTGTCGTTCGCGATCCTGCACCCGAAGAAGTACGAGGAGATCGTGCGACTGGTCGCCGACCGGGCGCCGTCGCGCGACACCTACCTGGCCAAGGTGCGCGCCGAGATCGGCGTGGCACTGAGCGCGATGAAGATCAACGCGGTGGTCGAGGGCAGGCCCAAGCACTACTGGTCGATCTATCAGAAGATGATCGTCAAGGGCCGCGACTTCGATGACATCCACGACCTGGTGGGCGTGCGCATCCTGTGCGACGAGATCCGGGACTGCTACGCGGCCGTCGGCGTCGTGCACTCGTTGTGGCAACCGATGGCGGGCCGTTTCAAGGACTACATCGCCCAGCCGCGCTACGGCGTCTACCAGTCGCTGCACACCACGGTCGTAGGTCCCGAGGGCAAGCCGCTGGAGGTGCAGATCCGTACCCGCGACATGCACCGCACCGCCGAGTACGGCATCGCGGCGCACTGGCGTTACAAAGAAGCCAAGGGCCGCAACGGAGTTCCGCACAGCAACGCCGCCACCGAGATCGACGACATGGCCTGGATGCGCCAGTTGCTCGACTGGCAGCGGGAGGCCGCCGACCCCGGCGAGTTCCTCGAGTCCCTGCGTTACGACCTTGCGGTCAAAGAGATCTTCGTCTTCACCCCCAAGGGCGACGTGATCAACCTGCCGACCGGATCGACGCCGGTCGACTTCGCGTACGCAGTGCACACCGAGGTGGGGCACCGCTGTATCGGCGCCCGGGTCAACGGCAGGCTCGTCGCGCTGGAACGCAAGCTGGACAACGGTGAAGTCGTCGAGGTGTTCACCTCGAAGGCGCCCAACGCCGGACCGTCGCGCGACTGGCAGACCTTCGTGGTGTCTCCGCGGGCCAAGGCCAAGATCCGGCAGTGGTTCGCCAAGGAACGCCGCGAAGAAGCCTTGGAGTCCGGCAAGGACGCCATCGCGCGGGAAGTCCGTCGGGGCGGACTTCCGTTGCAGCGCTTGATCAATGCCGATTCCATGGGCGCGCTCGCCCGCGAGTTGCGCTACACCGACGTCTCCGCTCTCTACACCGCTGTCGGCGAGGGGCACGTCTCGGCGCGCCACGTCGTGCAGCGCCTGCTCGCCCAGTTCGGCGGCGACGACGCGGCCGAGGACGAACTCGCCGAGCGGTCCACACCCTTGACGATGCCGGTGCGTCAGCGCAGCACCGACGACACCGGCGTCGCGGTGCCGGGAGCCCCCGGAACCCTGACCAAGCTCGCCAAGTGCTGCACCCCGGTGCCGGGCGACACCATCATGGGCTTCGTGACCCGCGGTGGCGGGGTCAGCGTGCACCGCACCGACTGTACGAATGCGGCTTCGTTGCAACAACAGTCGGAACGCATCATCGAGGTGAACTGGGCGCCGTCGCCGTCATCGGTGTTCCTGGTGGCCATCCAGGTCGAGGCGCTGGACCGGCACCGCCTGCTGTCCGATGTGACGCGGGTGCTGGCCGACGAGAAGGTGAACATCCTCTCGGCGTCGGTCACCACCTCCAACGACCGGGTGGCGATCAGCCGGTTCACCTTCGAGATGGGCGATCCCAAGCATCTCGGACACCTGCTGAGCGTGGTGCGCAATGTGGAAGGCGTCTACGACGTCTACCGCATCACCAGTGCGGCCTAGTCGCGCCGCCGTGCCAGGTACACCACCCCGGCGAGGGTGATTGCCAGGACGCCGATCCCGACCACGATGATGAGCACGCGCAGCACTTTGGCGATCGCGGTCGCGGGCAATGTCGCATCCTGGGAGGACTCCGGCGACAGCGAGAACGGCAACGAGCCCGATTTGAGGACGCCGGCCAGTTCGCGCGCCGAATCGGCGGTGAAGTCGCCCGTGATCTGGACGCGGCCACCCGTGATGGCCTCACGGATCTCCGGTGCGCTGACCACGCGGGTATCGAGGGTGAACGCGGTCTGGGTGCCGATGTTGGCCGAGGTGAAGTCGGCCCACGTCTTCGTTCCGGCGCCGGTGAACGCCACATCGACGGTGTACCGGCCCGCGTCTTGGCTGTACCCCGAATCGGCGTCACTGATCTCCGCGCCGGTCATGACGGATTTGTCCAGCAGGTAGACCGTTTCCCCGTCGGTGGAGCAGGTGACCAGTGGCAGGTTGGGATCGTCGTGGCCGGCCAGTGCGTCGTCGTCATCGCCGCAGCGGGTGGCCTGGTACTGCAGCGCCAGGATCTGGATCGACGGGTTGGTGCTCTGTCGGAGCTCCTTCTCGTCGGAAATCCGTTGTGCCTGATCTGGTTTCGCAACGCTGGGGGCAGGGGTCGCCGGGGGTGGCGGCGCGGATTCGGGTTTGGCGGGCATCGCATGGATCACCGGACGGATCGTCAGCCGCCCCGGCATGGTGATGTCACGCACCGCGTCCGGCTCACGGCTCGGGATCGTGACCACCACGGTGTCCGCGTCGACCGCCACTTCTGATCCGGAGAACCCGATCTCGTACAGGCGCTTCTCCACAACCGCCTGCGCTTTCGCCACGGCATCGGGTGACGGTGGCGAGCTGTCTGCCGTCGCGATCGAATACGTCATCCGGGTGGCTTCGCGGTCCTCCCAGATGTGCCGGGTCAGGAACACCGCTGCCGCATAGCCGCAAACGAGTACGGCCAGGAAAAGCGCCCCGAGCGTGCGGGTCAACGCGGTGGTTCCGCTGCGCTGGGGTGGTGGGAACTGAGATGGAATTGGATAGGACACCGCAATCTCCTCGCCCGGTCAGTCCACGCTCACCGATTTGATCGTCACCGGTGTGGCGGGCTTACCGTCATCGCTGCCGTCGGCAACCCCGCCCGCGGCGATCGCATCGAGCGTGGCCAGTCCGGTCTGGTCGACGGTGCCGAACACCGTGTACGTCGGCGGCAGGAGCGAATCCTCGTACACGAGGAAGAACTGGCTGCCGTTGGTGCCCGGTCCGGCGTTGGCCATGGCGACGGTGCCGCGCGGGTAGACCACCGGCCGCTGTACGGCAGGGTCGGAGAGCCGGAACTGGTTGGTCGGGTACTCGTTGGGGAACCGGTAGCCAGGCCCGCCGGTTCCACTGGCCGACGGGTCGCCACACTGCAGTGTCGCGAGGTCGCCGGTGGTCAGGCGGTGGCACTGGGTGCCGTCGAAGAATCCCTGCCCGGCCAGGCTGGCGAAGTTGTTCACCGTGCACGGCGCCTTGCCGTTGGCCAGCTTGAGGCCGATGCTGCCACGGTCGGTGAGGATGGCTGCGGGTACCGAGGCGGGTTCGGTGGGCACCGTGCCGGTGCGCGGCGGCGTGGCCCGTTTGGCGGCAGGTTCGGTGGTGGCCGGGTACTGGCAGTTGGCGCCGAGGTTCTGCGGCGGCGCGAATACGGGGAGTTCCGGACCGGTAACCGGGGAGGCCGTGTAGCGGTCCTGGCGTGGCATGTTCTCCGCGGCCTTGACGACGATGATGGCGAACAACACCGTCAACACCACCGCCACGAGGGCCAGCGCCGTCATCACGTACCCGATGACCAGGCCCGCGATCGCGATGCCGCGACCCTGTTCACCGCTGCGATTGAGCTGCGACAGCGAGATGTGCCCGAAGACGATGCCCAGCGGCGCGACCAGGACCGAGCACACCAGTGCAGCGACCGCCATGCCGTTGGTGTGGGCAGGCGGGGGATAACCAGCCGGATATCCCATCGGGTATTCCGACGGGTAACTGGGATGCTCCGGCTGGTAACCGCCGTAAGGGGGCGGGACAGTCAACGGGGACTAGTCCAGGGCCACAGACTTCAGCTGAACATCGAGTGTCGGCTTACCGTCGGCTCCGCCTCCGGCCACACCGGCTGCGGCGATCTTGTCGAGGGTGGCCAGACCGGTGTCGTCGATCTTGCCGAACACCGTGTAGTTCGGGGGCAGCTGGGAGTCCTGGTACACGAGGAAGAACTGGCTGCCGTTGGTGTTGGGTCCGGCGTTGGCCATCGCCACCGTGCCGCGCGGGTAGACCACCGGGTTCTGCAGCGCCGGGTTGTCCGGCTGGTACTGGTTGGTCGGGTACTCGTTGGCGAACTGGTAGCCGGGGCCACCGGTGCCCTGGCCGGTCGGGTCACCGCACTGCAGCACCGAGATACCGCTGGTGGTCAACCGGTGGCACGGGGTGTCGTTGAAGTAGTTCTGCCCGGCCAGGCTCGCGAAGCTGTTGACCGTGCACGGCGCCTTGGCGTTGTCGAGCTGCAGCCCGATGTTGCCCTGGGTGGTCACCATGCTGACGCTGACCGTGGCCGGATCGGTGGGGACCTTGCCGGTGCGCGGCAGGGTGGCCGGCTTGCTGGCCGGGCCCGCGGCCGGGTACTGGCAGTTGGCGCCGAGGTCGGCCGGGGCCGCGAAGGCCGGCAGCTGGCCGTTGGCGGCGGGCTGGGCCGGTGCCCCCGACGTGGTCGTGGCCGCCGACGCGGTGGTGCTGCCCGAGTCCTTGCTGGTGAACACGAACGTGGCCACGACCGCGCCGATGATGACGAGGGCCGCGACCGCGGTCCCCGCGATGGTCACGATGCGTCGTTTGCGTTCCTGGGCGGCGCGACGTTCCAGCTGGCGTTCCAGCTTGCGCTTGGCCGTCGCACGCCGTTGTTCGTTGGTCGGCACCGCGGCAGTCCTCCTTGTAGGCGGTTGAGGTTGGCAACGAGTCTGCCAGGCGAACCTTGGTGCCGGTGCTGCGACCCGCGGGAACCGCAGGTCGTGACGCATCGGGAAAGTGGCCACGTGGGAAACTGGGGCCGTGTTCATTACCGGATTTCCGGCCGGGATGCTGGCATGCAACTGCTACGTCCTGGCCGAGCGGCCAGGGGCCGACGCGATCGTCGTCGACCCGGGGCAGCGGGCGATGGACCAGCTGCGCCGGATTCTGGACGAGAACCGCCTGACCCCGGCGGCGGTTCTGCTGACCCATGGTCACATCGATCACATCTGGTCGGCCCAGAAGGTCGCCGATATCTATGGCTGCCCCGCCTACATCCACCCCGAAGACCGCTTCATGCTGACCGATCCGATCAAGGGATTCGGGCCTGCTGTGCTGGGACCGCTGTCCCGGGCGGTGTTCGGTGTGCTGCTGTCCGAGCCCAAACAGTTGATCGAGCTGGGCGGCGATGGCCAGACTCTGAATTTCGACGGCGTCTCGGTCACGGTCGACCACACGCCGGGGCACACCAGGGGATCGGTGGTGTTCCGGGTGGGCCAGACGGTATTCACGGGCGATACGCTGTTCCGGTCCTCGGTAGGCCGCACCGACCTGCCCGGTGGCAGCGGACGTGACCTTCTCGAGTCGATCGTGACAAAGCTGTTGGTACTCGATGACGACACCGTGGTATTACCAGGACACGGCCCGCGCACGACCATCGGGCATGAACGCCGTACCAACCCGTTTCTCGAAGGTTTGACTCTGTGACTTCTGCATTCCAGGCGCCCAAGGGCGTGCCCGACTATCTCCCGCCCGAGTCGGCACAGTTCGTGGCGGTCCGGGACGGTCTGCTGGCTTCGGCGCGCCGGGCCGGCTACGGCGACATCGAGCTGCCCATCTTCGAGGACACCGCGCTGTTCGCCCGTGGTGTGGGCGAGTCCACCGATGTGGTGTCCAAGGAGATGTACACGTTCGCCGACCGCGGTGACCGCTCGGTGACCCTGCGCCCCGAGGGCACCGCCGGGGTGATCCGGGCGGTGATCCAGCACCGCCTGGACCGGGGCGCGCTGCCGGTCAAGCTCTGCTACGCCGGGCCGTTCTTCCGCTACGAACGCCCGCAGGCCGGGCGTTACCGCCAGCTGCAGCAGGTCGGTGTCGAGGCCATCGGGGTCGACGACCCGGCACTGGACGCCGAGGTGATCGCGGTGGCCGACGCCGGATTCCGGTCGCTGGGCCTGGACGGTTTCCGCCTCGAGATCACCTCGCTGGGCGACGACACCTGCCGGCCCGCCTACCGGGAGCTGCTGCAGGAGTTCCTGTTCAAGCTCGACCTGGACGAAGAGACCCGGCTGCGCGCCGAGATCAACCCGTTGCGCGTGCTCGACGACAAGCGGCCCCACGTGCGGGAGATGACCGCAGACGCGCCGCTGATGCTCGACCACCTGTCCGACAGCGCCAAAGCCCACTTCGAAGTGGTGCTGGCGCACCTCGACGCACTCGGCGTGCCGTACGTGATCAACCCGCGCATGGTGCGCGGCCTGGACTACTACACCAAGACCACTTTCGAGTTCGTGCACGACGGACTGGGCGCGCAGTCCGGCATCGGCGGCGGTGGCCGCTATGACGGTCTGATGAGTCAGCTCGGCGGTCAGGACGTTTCGGGGATCGGCTTCGGCCTCGGCGTCGACCGCACGCTGTTGGCACTGCAGGCCGAGGGCAAGACAGTGGCCGGTGTGGGTGGCATCGACGTGTTCGGTGTGCCGCTGGGCGATGCCGCCAAACTCGAGCTGGCCAAGCTCGCCGCGCGGCTGCGGGCCGGCGGGGTACGCGTCGACCTGGCCTACGGCGACCGTGGGCTCAAGGGCGCGATGAAGGCGGCCGACCGCTCCGGCGCCAAATACGCGCTGGTGGCCGGCGACCGCGACATCGAGGCCGGCACCGTCGGCCTCAAGGATCTCTCGACCGGCGAGCAGGTCGATGTCGCCGCCGATTCCGTTGTCGCCGAGGTCCTTTCCCGGCTGAGTTAGCGGCGCGCCCCTTCCACCGCGCCGCCGATGACGGCTGAGGCAGGGTCAGATGGCCATTGCGGCGCGCACGTCGGCCTCGGAGGCCGAGCCGCCGGCGCCGCTGGACGTGATGCGGCCGGACTCCAGGATGTAGTAGCGCTGGGCGGATTCCAGCGCGAACCCGATGTGCTGCTCCACCAACAACACGCCAAGATCACCGCGCCCGGTCAACGATGTGATGGCTGCCTCGATCTCGGCCACCACCGATGGTTGGATACCTTCGGTCGGCTCATCGAGGATCAGCGTCCTGGGGCTGGTGATCAACGCCCGGGCGATCGCGAGCTGCTGACGCTGCCCGCCCGAGAGCAGGCCGGCTCGCCGGTTGAGCAGTTCTCTCAGGGCGGGGAACAGATCCAGCTGTTCGTCGATCAGCGCCTTGCCGTTCTTGCGTCCGTCAGCGACCACCTGAAGATTCTCCGCGGTGGTCAGCTGGCCGAACGACTGCTGGCCCTGCGGCACGTATGCCAAGCCGCGGGCTACCCGCGCACTCGGGCGCAGCTTGGTGATGTCCTCGCCGTCGAAAAGGACTTTGCCGGCAGTGCATTTGAGCAGGCCGACCGCCGCGCGCAGCAGTGTCGTCTTACCGGCGCCGTTGTGACCCATCACTGCCGCGACACCGTCGGAGGGCACTGCGATGCTCGCGCCGTGGATGACAGCGGAGCGACCATAACCGGTTCGGACATCGAGCATTTCGAGCATCAGGAGATTCCTTCCACGCCGGCTGCGGCGGTGCCGAGGTAGACCTCTTGAACCTTCGGGTTTGCCTGCACTTCGGCCACCGAACCCTCGGCGATGACCTGGCCGCGGGCCAGCACCGTCACCGAGGTCGCGAACGCCCGCATGAAGTCCATATCGTGTTCGACGACCACCACGGTGCGGGCTCCACCTATGCGGCGCAACAGGTTTCCGGTTTCCTCCCGCTCCTCGTGGCTCATCCCGGCCACCGGTTCGTCGAGCAACAGGACATCGGCGTTCTGCACCAGCAGCATGCCGATCTCCAGCCATTGCTTCTGGCCGTGAGCCAGCACCCCGGCCGGCTTTTCGGCCAGGGCCGCCAGTCCGGTGATCTCGAGTGCTTCCTCGATCGCGGGCAGGACGCCGCGCCGCCGGCGTAGCAGCGTCCAGGGGGAGCGGCCCGCGCCCGCGGCGATGTCGAGGTTCTGCAATACCGTCAGTTGTTCGAACACACTCGCCGTCTGAAATGTGCGGCCCACGCCCGAGCGGGCGATCTCGTGCACCTTCTTGCCGAGGAGTTCGACCCCCGACTTGTTCACCGAGCCGGTGGCGCCCACCAGGCCGGTGATGGCATCGATGACGGTCGTCTTTCCCGCACCGTTGGGTCCGATGAGAAAGCGCAGATCTCCCTGGAACAGGGTCAGGTCGACATCGCTGACAGCCTTGAATCCATCGAAATCCACTGTGAGACCGCGGACTTCGAGGTACTCAGCCCCCATGCCGGCGTTGCCGCCGGCTACCGGTTCGACGGCCTGTTCGATTCCGGTCACGACGAGGCACCTACTTTCTCGGTGTCGGGATTGGTGTCCGGTGCGGTCTCGGGCTCGGACTCCGCGGATTCTTCTGCAGCGGACCGCTTGCGCCGCCACCTGGCGAACAGCACCCCGAGTCCGGCCAGCCCGGCGGGGAAGAATCCGACGACGACGATGAACAACAAGCCCTGGGCGTAGATCCAGCCGGACGGAAACCGTTCGGAGAACAGGGTTTGTGCCCAGGCCACACCGATGGCGCCGAGGGCCGGGCCGAGCAGTGTCGTGCGCCCGCCGATCGCGACCCCGATCAGGAACGCGATGGACGGCACGATCCCGACTTGGGACGGTGCGATGAATCCGACGATCGGTACGAACAAGGCACCGGCGATGCTGGCGAACAGTGCGGCGAGAGTGTAGGCCACAACCTTGACGTTGGCCGGGTCATACCCCAGGAACCGAACGCGTTCCTCGCCGTCGCGCACGGCGACCAGTAGTTCGCCGTAACGGCTGTACATCAGTTGACGCACAACGGCCACCACAATCAGCAGTGTGGCCGCCGCGATGAAGTACACCATCCGCTTGTTGGCCGGGTCGTTGAGGTTGAACCCGAAGAAGGTACGGAAGTTGGTCAACCCGTTGCTGCCTCCCAGGCTGGTCTGGCCGACCAGCAGGATCGCCAATGCCGCGGCCAGCGCCTGCGACAAGATCGCGAAGTAGGCGCCTTTGACCCGGCGTTTGAACACACCGAAGCCGAGCAGGGCCGCGATTGCGGTCGGGATCACCAAGATGGCCAGCAACGCGAACGCCGGCGAGGCGAACGGTGCCCAGTAACCCGGCAGTTGGCGTACCCCGGCGATCTGCATGAAGTCGGGCACGTTGTGTCCGCGGATCTGGGCATCGGCGATCTTGAGGTGCATGCCCATCATGTAGCCACCGAGGCCGAAGAACACGCCCTGGCCGAGCACCAGCATTCCGCCGCGACCCCAGGCCAATCCGATGCCCACCGCCACGATCGCAAAGCACAGGAACTTGCCGAGCAGGCTGAGCCGGAAGTCCGACAGCACCGCCGGCGCCACCCCGAACAGAATCACTGCGGCGACACCGAAGCCGGCCCAGGTCTGCCAGCGCCCCAGGTTTGTTCGTACTCCTTGCGCAAGTGCGGTCATACCAGACTCCTGGTCCGAACCGTGAACAATCCCTGCGGGCGCACCTGCAGGAAGATCACGATAATGGCGAACACGATCACCTTGGCCAGCGACGCGGTGGTGCTGTATTCGATGAACGAGTTCAAAAAGCCCAAGGCCAGCGCAGCGATCACGGTGCCCTTGATCTGGCCCAGCCCGCCGACCACCACCACCAGGAACGCATCGATCAGGAAGCTCTGGCCGATGGTCGGACTGGTGGAGCCGATCAGGGTCAGCGCCACACCGGCCACTGCCGCCAGCCCCGATCCGATGAAGAATGTGGTGATGTCGGTCTTGCGCGACGAGATACCGCTCGTCTCCGCCAGATCGCGGTTCTGCACCACCGCCCGGATGCGCCGCCCCATCGGGCTGGTCTTGAGTACGGTGGCGAGCACCGCCACGCACACGACGGCCAGCACCAGGATGAAGATGCGGGTCTTGGGCACCACGGCGCCGAGGATCTCGACGCCGCCTGAGAGCCATTCCGGGGCAACGACGTTGACCGCAGGTGCGCCGAAGATGTCGCGGGCCACCTGTTGCAGGATCAGGCCGACGCCGAAGGTGACCAGCAGGGTGTCCAGCGGACGACCGTACATCCGCTGGATCAGCGTCACCTCGAGCAACGCACCCATGGCACCGCCGACGAGGAACCCGACCACCAGCGAGATCAACAGTGAGGCACCGGCATTGGTGATCATCTGTTGCACCACGTAGGCGGTGTAGCAGCCGGCCATGATGAACTCGCCGTGCGCCATGTTGATGACGCCCATCTGGCCGAAGGTCAGTGAGAGGCCAAGTGCGGCCAGCAACAGGATTGAGCCGAGGCTCAACCCTGTTGCCAGCTGGCCGATCAGGATGTCCATGCTGTGTTCAGTTCCCCGTCGTTTCGATCGACCCTTAGCCGGACAGTCCCGCCGCCCACGGATAGGACTTCAGGTACGGGTCGGGCTCGATCGGGCCCTTCGACTCCCAGATCGTGTAAATCAGTCCGTCGGGCCGGATTTCGCCGATGCGTGCGGTCTTGGTGATGTGGTGGTTCTCGCCGTCGATGGTGACCTTGCCCTCCGGGGCGTCGAAGCTCACGCCGTCGGCATTGTCCTGAATGGCCTTGACGTCGAACGACTTCGCCTTCTCCACGGTGTTCTTCCACAGGTAGACCGAGACGTACGCGGCCTCCATCGGATCCGAGGTGGGCTTCTTGGGATCCTTGACGAAGTCCTTGTAGGCCTTGACGAAGGCGTTGTTCACCGGGGTGTCGATGGTCTGGTAGTAGTTCCACGCCGTCAGCTGGCCGGCGACGTTCTGCACACCGATACCGCCGACCTCTTCTTCGGCGATCGAGACCGAGACCACGGGCATCTCCTGCGGGGTCAGGCCGACGTTCTTGTACTCGCGGAAGAACGCCACGTTGGAGTCGCCGTTGAGGGTGTTGAACACCGCGTCGGCATCAGCACTGCGGACTTTGTTGACGATGGTGGAGAAGTCGGTCGAGCCCAGCGGGGTGTAGTCCTCACCCTTGATCTCGATGCCGTTCTCCTTGGCATAGGCCTTGATGATGCGGTTGGCCGTCTGCGGGAACACGTAGTCGCTGCCCACCAGGTAGAGCGACTTGACGCCCTTTTCCTTGAGGTAATCCAGCGCCGGGACGATCTGCTGGTTGGTGGTGGCGCCGGTGTAGAAGATGTTCTTGCTCGACTCAAGCCCCTCGTACTGCACGGGGTAATACAGCAGCGCGTTGGCGCTCTCGAACACCGGAAGCATGGCCTTGCGGCTCGACGAGGTCCAGCCTCCGAATACCGCGGCCACACAGTCGCTGCTGATCAGCTTCTCGGCCTTCTCGGCGAACACCGTCGGTTCGGACGCTCCGTCCTCACCGATCAGCTCGATCTGTTTGCCCAGAACGCCACCCTTGGCGTTGATCTCCTCGACCGCGAGCTTGATGGAGTCGCGGACAGTGACTTCCGAGATGGCCATCGTGCCCGACAGTGAGTTCAGCGATCCCACTTTGATCTTCGGCCCGGAAGTGTCGACGCACGACGCGGCGTTTGCTGCATCAGTGTCGCTCGCCCGGCTGCCGCATCCTGCAAGTAGCAGACTGGCTGCTGCGATCACGCTGCCGGTGGCCAATGCAGACCGGCGGAACGTGGCACGGGGGGGTACTCGCATGAACAACCTTTCCCTTTGATTGCAGCGCTTCTCGCCGATCGCGACCGGGGTTGGCGCAGGAGGTCAAACACACTGTGCAGGTGTCGAACCGGGACGTTAGAGCGCTGCTGTTACTGGGAAATGTCTGTGTGTGACAAACAAATTAACCTCAAGCTAGAGCCAGTTGGTTTGCCGTTGGCGCGGCATCAAGACACCCACTCGTCGCACCTGTAACAAGGCGGTAGCCTGCATCGATATGACCAACATGCGAAAAGCGACAACCACAGTCGGTGCGGCGCTAGTTCTGGCGGCCGCGGGGATGGCGGTCTCCAACGCGACGGCGTATGCGGAGCCGGGTCAGGGCCACCAGGTGAAGTACACGCTCACCTCCGGCGCGCCTTACGAATTCGACCTCTATTACCTGACGACGCAGCCTGCGAGCAAAGACGCCTACAACGCTGACGCGTACAAGTACCTGCAGAAGGCGACGGTGAACGTCGGCCCGGACGCGCCGTGGGTGTTCGAGACCACGCTCGCCGACCCGCAGTGGGCGATCTTCACCGTCGCGAGCACGACGCACGGCGGCCAGGCCCAGCCCAACGCGCACTGCGAGATCGCCGTCGACGGTCAGATCGCCGTCCAGAACGATCACCCGTACAGCCCGCGGTGCCAGCTCGGTCAGTGGTGATCTGACCCGCCCGCGGGTGCGGCGATCTGACCCGCCCGCGGGTGCGGCGATCTGACCCGCCCACGGGTGCGGCGATCTGACCCGCCCACGGGTGCGGCGATCTGACCCGGCGATCCCACGGACTGGGATCGGGCTTGACGATTCATTCGAACTGTTGTTCGATAAACGAGTGCGCATCGGGCGGTTCGGCTGCCGGCCCGGAGCGCGATTGACTGGGCAAGCGCCCACGGCGCGCGCCGATGCCGTACCCGAAACCGCGGCATCGGCGCACCCAGTTCTACCTAGAGGTGTCGGCTCTCCGGACTGCTGCCGCGATGGCGCCCGCGAGACCGGCAGGTGCTTCGACATGCGCCAGGTGACCCTGTCCCGGTAGTCGGATCACGTGGGCCTGGGGCAATGCGGCGGAGAACGCCGCAAAGGCGGTGCCGTACGGGGCGCGGTCCTCGTTGTGTGCGCCGAGGATGAGTGTCACCGGAATGTCGAGGTGTCGGTAGCTGTCCAGGGCCGGTACGTGAGAGTTGATTGCGGCGAGTTCGTCGGCCAGCGGTGCGGCGAGCGGCCGCAGGATCGACCACGCCGGGCTGCGGCGCAGGTCGGCCACATACGCCGCCGAGAATCCGGAGACGTCGGAATTGACCAGGGTGACGGCCTGGTCGAGGTCTCCGGCGTCGACGGCGCGGCGCAGTTGAGCCACCACGTCCGGGGCGAACGGGCGGCTGACGGGTTCGTAGGCGGTCAGCGACATGATGTGCGCGCTGTCGAGCGCGGCCTCCAATGCGATGAGGGCACCGTAGCTCCACGCGAACACGTGGGCCTGGCCGACTTGGTCGACTATGTGGCGCAGGTCATCGACCTCGACGCCAACTGAATACCCGGCTCCCAAAGCGCCGCTCGGAACTCGGCCGCGACGGTTGACCGTGATCACCGGGTTGGGCAGGTTGATCGCTTCCGTCACCGGACGCCATGTCGCCGCGTCGGCCATGACTCCGGGGAGAAGTACCAGGGGAAGGCCTGTGCCCGGGCGGACCTCGCAACTCAGGGTGGTCCCGGCGCGGTGGAACTCGAGCTTGCCGGGTTCTGATTGCGTGAATGTCATTCTGGCGCAGGTCCAATCGTGAGTCGACGCGGATAGGTGGGCGGGCGATCGCACACCGGCCCCTGGTGGAACCCGGTTGCCGCCCGCTCTGTTCCTCGATTCGGGCCCCGGCATCGACACGGCTGGAATTACCTTGACATCAGACTCGAACAATTGTTCGATAGCGGTATGCGGTGGGACGGCCAGGCGGTGCGCGTTGACGACGGAGCGCTGCCCGGGCTGCAGCGGCTCGGCTTTGTCCGCAGCGTGCGTACGCCGCAATTCGAGGGCATCACATTTCACGAGGTGCTGTGCAAGTCGGCGCTGAACAAGGTGCCGCCGGCATCGATGCTGCCCTTCCGGTACACGGTCAACGGCTACCGCGGCTGCAGCCACGCATGCCGGTACTGCTTCGCCCGTCCTACCCACGAGTATCTCGAGTTCGACAGCGGTACCGACTTCGACACCCAGGTGGTGGTGAAGACCAACGTCGCCGAGGTGCTGACACGCGAGTTGCGGCGCCGATCCTGGACGCGCGAGACGGTCGCGCTCGGCACCAATACCGATCCCTATCAGCGCGCCGAGGGCCGGTACGCCCTGATGCCGGGAATCATTGCGGCGCTGGCTGATTCAGGAACTCCGTTCTCCATCCTCACCAAGGGCACGCTGCTTCGCCGCGACCTGCCGCAGATCGCCGAGGCATCGCGGCACGTCGAGGTGAGCGTCGCGGTGTCGCTGGCGGTCGGCGATCCTGAGCTGCACCGCGCGGTCGAACCCGGAACCCCGTCGCCCGAAGCGCGGTTGGGTCTGATCGCGGCGATCCGCGACGCGGGCCTGCGCTGCCATGTGATGGTTGCGCCGGTGCTGCCGTATCTCACCGATTCGGCCGACCAACTTGACGACCTGCTCAGCCGCATCGCTGCGGCGGGGGCCGACGGAGTGACCGTGTTCGGACTGCATCTGCGGGGGACGACACGTGGCTGGTTCATGTCCTGGCTGCAGCGTGAACATCCCGAACTGATTGTCGACTACCAGCGGTTGTACCGGCGCGGGGCGTATCTGCCACCGGACTATCGCGACATGCTTCGTACCCGCGTGGCACCACTGGTGACCCGGTACGGATTGGCTGGGCGGGCGCCCATGGCGCGCGTCGGTGTCGTACGTGAAACCGCGGCACCGACGCAACCGGCCCTCTTCTAGCGTCCGAGGCTGCGCACGAAGTCGGCGACCGCCGCGCCGATCTCGTCGGGGCTGTCCTCCTGGATGAAATGTGTACCGGGGACGGTTACTTCGGTCTGATTGGGCCAGGTCCGGGCGAACTCGCGGACCCGGCCGCGCATGATGGCGCCAGGTTCGGCGTTGACGAACAACTTCGGGACATCGCTGGTCTTGAGCCAGTTGCCGTAGTTCTCGACGGTGGCGACGACATCGGCGGGTTCGCCGTCGACGGGGATGTTGCGCGGCCAGGACAGCGTGGGGCGGCGGCTTTCACCTGGTTCGCGGAACGGCGCGCGGTAGTGGTCCATCTCATCGTCAGTGAGCGTGCGTCGGATCGCTCCAGGCAGTACCCCTTCGACAAACATGTTCTGTTCCAACACCATTGACTCGCCGTTCGGGGAGCGGAAGCCCTGGAACACCTCCCGTACCGGGTCGGGCCAATCCGACCACGTCACCGGCATCGCGATGGCTTCCATGTAGGCGATGCCGGCCACGCGGTCGCGATGCTGATTGGCCCAGTCAAAACCCAACGCCGATCCCCAGTCGTGTAGCACCAGGACCACGCGGTCGCCCAGATCCAGTGAGTCCCATAGCTTGAACAGGTAATCGCGATGCTCCGCATAGTGATAGCGATCCGGCCCCGAGTCGGCGAGCTTGTCGGATCCGCCCATGCCGATGAGATCGCACGCGACGAGCCGGCCCAGACCTTCGAGGTGCGGCATCACGTTGCGCCACAGGTACGACGAGGTGGGGTTGCCGTGCTGGAACACGATGGCCGAGGCCGGGGACGAGGACGAAGCACCTTCGCCCTCGTCGACGTAGGCCATGCGACTGCCGTTGATCTCCCGGTACTGCAATCGCCCGTACGGTTCAGCGTTGGCCATGATGCTCTCCTCGATGTGGTTGTTCTTCAACAAGTTTGGTGGCGGCGGCCTGGGCGCTGCGCAAGATGCGTGCGGAGAACTGCGGGTCGGCAACGGCGCGGGACAGGGTCATCCCGCCGACGCAGAGCGCCATCAGTGCGATGGCGTCGTCAAACCGCTCGTCATCGGTGTCTTCGCCGCAGATCGCGGACAGCGACGTGCGCAGCTCACGCTCGTAGGCGGTGCGGAATTCGTCGGATCCGCGGGCTGCTTCCGAGCCGAGGGCGGCGAAGGCGCAGCTGGTCGCCAGGTCGTCGCGGTGGGCGGCGGTGAGGTAGCGCTTGGCCAGGCTGGTCAGGCGGGATCGCCAGGAATCGCCCCGGGCCGGCTTGATCCAGCGCGGGCGTCCGCTGCCGATGGCGTGCGCGAAGGCCGCGCTCGCCAGCTCGTCCTTGGTGCTGAAGTGCGAGTAGAAGGCGCCGTGTGTCAGGCCGGCATCGCGCATCACCGCGGCGATACCAGCGCCGCCCAGTCCCTCTTCGCGGAGCCTGCGTGCGGCAGCGTCGAGGATCCGGTCCTGAGACTCCTGCTTGCTGTCGGCGCGCTTGGTCGGTGCAGTTCGCATGATGGCCGTCATGCTAATCGCATGATGGCCATCATGTGAAGTGTTTTCTCCGGGGAGAATGACCCAGGCGTCGCCCGGCTCAGGTCTTGTTGCGCTTGACCTGATTGAACGGCACGCCGCGGTCGGCCGCGTGCTCGCGCGGGAAGCCCAGGATCCGCTCGCTGATGACATTGCGCGCCATCTCTGAGCTGCCGCCGCCCAACGAACCGGTCTGCCGGGACAGGTAGCGCACACCGATCTCCATCAGCCCGGCCAACTCTGGGGCATCTTCGGAGCCCTCGTCGACCACACCGGCCGTGCCTGCGATGGCCAGCGCGGTGTCCACCTCGAGCTCGGTGGTCTCGGCATGGAACAGCCGGATCAACGTGCCCGCATTCGGCGGCAGCGAACCGTTTCCGATCGCCTTGCCGACGTGATCGATGAGCTGCTTCTTGACGATGCGGCGCACCAGGGCGCGCCCGGCCAGATCCTGCACCCGGGCGTCGTCACCCTGCCCGGTTGCCTCGGCCAGCCCGACATGGTCGGGCGGCATCTCGTTCGCGTTCTCCGCCCCGGTCCCGCTGGCGAATTCGGAACCGCCACCGACGGCCCGACGCTCGTGGTGCAGCTGACGCGAGGCCACGGTCCAGCCGTCGTTGACCTCGCCCACGACGGCATCCGCGGGAAGCTCCAGGTTGTCGAAGAACTCCTCGCAGAACTCTTCGTTGCCGTTCACCTCGGTGATCCGGCGCATCGTGATGCCCGCTGCACTCAGCGGAACCAGGAACATGGTCAGGCCCTCGTGTTTGGGCACGGTCCAGTCGGTGCGGGCCAGCATCAATCCGTAGTCGGCGGCGAACGCACTGGTGCTCCAGGTCTTGGCGCCGTTGATGATCCACGTGTCGCCCTTGAGCTCGGCTCGGGTGATCACGCCGGCGAGATCCGACCCGCCGCTCGGCTCGGACAACAACTGGCAGAGCACCTCGTCGCCGCGGATCGCAGCCGAAATGCGTTCGCGCTTCTGATCTTCGCTGCCCACATCGAGAATCGTCGCGCCACAGATGGTGAACGAAGGGGTGTTGAGGATCAGCGGCATCTCGTAGTGCCGGCACTCGTCGTTGAATGCCTTCTGGTATGCGTAATCCAGACCGAGGCCGCCGTACTCGCGCGGGAAGCAGATACCGGCGAATCCACCTTCGTAGAGTCGCTTCTGCAGTTCCTTTGCCCGTTCCCAGGATTCGGATTCGGCACGTACCGCGAACGGAGGGTTGTCCGGATCGATGGGCGGCATGTTCTCGGCCAGCCAGGTCCGGGCACGAAGCGCGAACTCCTCGACAGACTCTGTGGTTGCGGTGGTGCTCACGGTGTCGGTCATGCCCCGATCTCCTCGGCTGCGCGGGTCTTGCGGCTCAGCGCATATACGGCTCGGTGGTGGTCTTCGGGTGATCCGTACAACGCCCGATACAGCGCAACCCGCCGCAGGTACAGGTGCAGATCGTGCTCCCAGGTCACCCCGATGCCGCCGTGCAACTGCACGCAGTCCTGCAGCATCACGGGAGCGCGTTCGGCCACATAGGCTTTCGCGACGCTGACGAGCTTCGGCGCTTCCTGGGAGCGTTCGGCCACCGCGGCGACGGCTCCCGCGGTGGTGGCGCGCGCGGCTTCGAACCACATCTTCATGTCAGCGGCGCGATGTTTGAGGGCCTGGTACGAGGCCAGCGGACGGCCGAAACTGTGCCGGTCTGCCAGCCACTGATTGGTCATCGTGAGCACCGCGTCCAGGATTCCGACGATCTCGGCGCACTGCAGCAGCAGGGCGACCTGGCGCTGGCGTTCGATGATCGCCGGCGTCTGCTCGGCCGTGCCGACCAGGGCGGCCTCGCCGACTGCGACGCCGTCGAATTGCACTCGGGCGTAACGCTTGACCAGGTCCACCGAGCTCTGGGGAGTCACCGTGACCCCGTCGGCGTCGGTCGGCACCACGAACTGCCGGATCTGGCCGTCGCAGGCGGCTACCACCAGCAACGTGTCACTCTGGTCGCCGGCTTCGACGCGGTCCTTGACACCGTCGATGCGGTAGCCCGCCTCGGTCCGGGTGGCGGTTGTGCCGATCCCGGTGACGGCCTCGAGGGCTCCGAAAGGCCGCTTTGGTTCATAGGCCGCCCAGGACCCCACAGTCTCGCCGGCGACCAGCGATTCGATCAGTTCCTCGTGCCCGCCGGGTGATTCGACGAGTCCGGCCAGCACGATGCTGACCGGATGCAGCGGGCCGGGGGCCACCGTGTGGCCGGCCTGCTCGGCGAGCAACGCCAGGTCGGTGACACCGTCCCCGGACGGACTGCCGCCGCCCAGTTCCTCGGGCACCAGGAGGCTGGCCCACCCCAATTCGGCTGCGCGTCCCCACCATCCGGTGTCGAACGGAATGCGCTCGGCGTGTAGCTCGCGCACTCGACTCAGAGGCACCTCCTTTTCCAGGAAGGCCTGCGCGGTGGAGGTGAACAGCATCTGTTCGGGATTTGCCACATCTGTCATGTAGTCGGCCCAGCTTCGTAGGTAGAGGAGAGGACTGGATCAGTTCAGGACGAGTGCCGGGACGTCGGGCCGGTATACCTTCTTGTTCTCGACCTTGAACAGGTCGACCAGGTTGCCGCCCATGACCTTTCGGACGCCTTCGTCGTCGAGGCCGTGTGCCTGCAGGTCGTCGACCAGGTTGATCGGATCGGCCAGGCCCTCCGGATGCGGCCAGTCGGAGCCGAAGATCACCCGGTCGATGCCGCACAGGTCGGCCATCTTCTTGAAGTCGTCCTCCCAGAACGGTGCGACGTACACGCACCGCTTGAACGCCTCGATCGGATCCTCCGGGAATCCATCCGGCATCTTCGAGTAGACGTCCTTGAACTGGTAGTGCAGGTAGGGCACCCAGGACGCGCCGTTCTCCACCGAAAGGATGCGCAGGTCCGGGTTGCGGGTCAGCGCGCCGTGGCAGACCAGTGCGGCCATGGTGTCCTCGATCGGACGCTTGCCCATCGCGACCATCCGGAATGACGTGGGCGAGAACGGCTTGAACTCGGTGGCCGGTTCCCAGTCGTTGAGGTAGTTGGAGTACCCGCTGTCCGAGGCGTGCATCGACACCGGGATACCGGCCTTCACACAGGCGTCCCAGAACGGGTCGAACTCTTCCACACCCATCGAGCGGCTACCGCGGTATCCGGGCACCGGCGCGGGCCGGACCAGGACGGTCTTGGCGCCGCGCTCCAGGCACCATTCCAGTTCTTCGAGTGCGCGGTCGACGTTGCCCAGGTTGATGACCGGCGTGGAGAAGATGCGGTCCTCGTAGTTGAACTGCCAAGTCTCATACATCCACTCGTTGAGTGCGTGCACGATGTCGAGGATCAGGTCGGGGTCGTCCTTGAGTCGCTCCTCGACCAGGCTGGCGAGCGTCGGGAACATCAGGGTGTAGTCCAGGCCGAGGCTGTCGAGAACCTCAAGGCGCGCTTGCGGATTCCGGAACGCGGGGATGGCCTTCATCGGCTTGCCCATCACCTCGCGGTAACTCTTGCCGCCGCTGCCGTGCCGGAAATAGTCCTCCTGCGCGCCGGGGCGGGCGACCACCTCGAACGTCGGGTTCGGGATGTAGTCGCTGACCACGTTGCGGACCATGATCTTGGTCCGGCCGCGGACATCGATGTAGTCGATGACGCCCTTGCGGTGCTCCGGCAGGAACTTGGTCAGGGCTTCCTTGGGCTCATAGAAGTGGTTGTCGGCGTCGAACACCGGATAGGGAAGCTCGCGTGATGGCATCTTCGCCTCCTTGGAGAGTCTTGTTTTCGAAACTGGTAATGACGTTACCACGGGATGACCAGCGCAGACGAGCCCATTCGGGCGATCGCTCAGGAAGGTGGGAAACTCCTGGTCAGGCCGATGATTCGGGCACCAGTAGGCCGCGCACGCAGAACTCGTAGATGTGCTCGCCGTCGATCGGTGCACCGTTGAGTTCGACACCCAACGAACGGAGCCGCATCGCGCCCAGCACCGACTGCATGATCAGGGCCGCGGTGCTCTGGACATCGATGTCGGACCGGAAGGCTCCGGAATCCATTCCGCGCCGCAGGATGTCGCCGATGAGCTCGTGTAAAGGCGCCAGCACCCGCGCGTATTCACGGGGCAGCGACTCGGCGAGGTGGTCGTTGTAGAAGGTCAGGCCGCGGTTGATGCTGTCCTGGGTGCTCGAGGAGGCCGGGATGGTGATGTGCTCGATGAGCGACCGCAGCGCCTCGGGTCCGGCCAACCCCTCGGTGTCCGCGCGCCAACGCAGTGTGGACTCGGTCATGATCTTGTCGATGAGGGCCAGCAGCAGCTCGTCCTTGGTGGAAAAATGCTGGTAGAAGGACCGCAATGAGGTCTTGGAGCGTTCCACCACCTCCAGCACGGTGAAGTCGGTGCGCCCGGTCTCGCCGAGGATGGCGAGTGCCGATCTCATGAACCGGCGGGCCCGGTCTGCCTGCGCCTCGGCGCGCGCGCCTTCAGTCGGTCGTTCGGCCGGCCTAGCCATTGCGCCATCACCTCCGTCATGCTGCACTTGCGAGAATGACGTTACCGTTTCTGTAGAAGCAATAGGCGGCTTGTGATTACTGTGGTGCAGCGATGAGTGAGTGGTTCCTGTTCCTGCCCCAGGTGCGGCTCGGCGTCGACGACGTCGTTGAACGTGCGCAGGTGGCCGAGGCCAGTGGGTTCGATGGCATCGCCTTCATCGACCATCTGGAAGCCCCGGGTGCGACCCACCAAAGCATCTGGGAGGCAATGACTGTCGCCACCTGGGTGGCGGCCCGCACCGAACGCCTGCGGATCGGCCATCTGGTGTTGTGCGACGCGTTCCGTCATCCGGCGGTGCTGGCCAAACAGGCCGTCACGCTGTCGGAGGCCAGCGGCGGCCGGTTCGAGCTCGGGCTGGGCTCGGGGTCGTGGCCACAGGAGTTCGAACGGTTCGGCATCGAGAGCGGTGACGCGGCGGCACGGGTGCGCAGGCTGGGGGAGAACCTGGAGCTGCTGCACCGGTTCTGGGGCGACGACGAGCGCGGGCAGGTGCCGCGTCCGTCCCATCCAATTCCATTGGTGCTGGGCGGAACCGGCAAGCGCATGATGGAGCTGGTGCGGGCCCACGCCGACTGGTGGAATGTCCCGTCGCATCAGCTGGACCGGCTGCCCACGCTGCTGCCGACGGTCGGTACGGCACGGGTCTCCCTGCAACAGATGGTCGGCTTCGTGGGCCGCGGCGCCGACCGCACTGCGGTGACCGAGCGCAGCACCCGACTGTTCGGGCACCTCGGTGACGGCTTGGTGTGCGGCGACGCCGCGGAACTCACTGCCCACTTCGCCGGATTGTCCGCGCAAGGGGTCGAACGCTTCTACGTGTGGTTCGCCGATTTCGCCGCACCCCAGACCATTTCAGAATTCGCCGAGACAATCATCAACGCGTGAAAGGAAGACCCGAACATGACAGCTGAGCCCACCGAGGCAGAACCGACGCCGTGGACGCTGCAGATGCTGCTCGACCTGTTCGATGCACAACCGGCGGGGGAGAACCGTTTCACCGTGCAGACCGGTATCGCCGGTGTGGACGAGCGTCAGGTGGTGGAAGGAACCCAGATCGTCGGCGCCGCGATCGTCGCAGCGGCCAAACGTTTCCCGGACAAGTCGGTCCGCTCCGCGCACGCGGTGTTCGCCCGCGCGGTCATGGTCGGCCCGCCGGTCGAGCTCGACATCGATGTGATCAGCGAAGGCCGGTCCACAGCCACTGCGGTGGTCGCCGCCTCGCAGAACGGCAAGCGCTGCATCACCATCACGGTGTTCACCGACGTGCCGTCCGGTGACGTCATCCGGCATCACCTGCCGCGGCCCGAGGTCGCCGGCCCGGCCGACTCGAACGTCTCGCCCATGCCGATGATCGGACGTGAGCTGCGACTGGTCGACGTCGTCGACGTGAACAGCCCCGATGAGGTCGGCCCGCCTGAGCTGTACGCCTGGCTGCACTATGACCCCGTGCCGGTCCGCGACGACCTGGCCAAGGCACTGATCGCGTATTTCACCGGGCACCTGGGTATTTCGACCACGATGCGCGCGCATGAGGGCATCGGTACCGCTCAGGCCCACCTCACCGTCTCGACTGCGCCGATGACGGTCACGGTGAGTTTCCACGAGCCGGTCCGGTGGGACGGCTGGATCCTCTACAGCCACGAGAGCACGCAGGTGGGCTCGGGCATGTCGTATGTGCGCGGTGCGGTGCACACCGAAGAGGGTGAACTCCTCGCGTCGTTCAGCCAGGACGCGCTGATCCGTCCGTTGCGCACCACCGACACCAACATCTCGGCCCACTCGCGGCTATAGGACCGGCGCCGCCGCTCAGATCTTCAGATACCCCTTGTCTGCCGGGATCTGGGCGGCGGTGACCAATGACGACGCATCGCCGGCCAGCCACACCACGATGTCGGAGATGTCGTTCGGTGGGATGAGCGAATCCGTCGGCAGGGCGCCGGGGGAGAAGCTGTGAATGTAGTTCGGATGATCCTGCAGCACCTGGTACATCGACAGGTCGTTGCCCATCGGGGTGTCGGTGCCGTAGGGGTGGACCGAGTTCACCCGGATACCGAACTCGCCCAACTCGACGGCCAGTGAATTGGTGAGCCCGACGACGCCGAACTTGCTGGCGCAGTAATGCGCACAGCCGGGCACCGCCTTGATACCGGCGGCCGAACTGATGGCGATGATCGAACCGCCGTTACCCGCCTCGATCATCGGGGGCACCACCGCCTGCACGGTGTGGAACAGACCGGTGAGATTGACATCGATGATGTCCTGCCACTGCTGTGCCGAAATCTCCCACAACCGGCCCCAGTTGAGCACACCGGCATTGGCCACCACGATGTCGAGCCGGCCGAACTGCTCGACTGCATCGGCCACCAGTCGGCGTTGCCCTTCGGCATCGCGCACATCGACCTCACGGGCCAGGATCTTGCGCCCCTCGCCCTCGACCAGCGCCACGGTCTCGGCGAGATCCTCCGGAGTGGCCGCGGCATACCCGTTGTGCTCGGCGACGGGTGCGCAGGCGTCGAGCGCGACGATGTCCGCTCCGGCGCGGGCCAGCCGTACGCAGTGCGAGCGGCCCTGCCCGCGTGCGGCGCCGGTGACGTAGGCAACCCGCCCGGCCAGTGGGGTATCGATGACGCTCATGCTGGTTGCTCCTCGGGTAGGGCGGCGGCGCGGACATTGGTGAACTCGTAGTCGGACAGCGGGGAGTGGCGGGCGAACTGCCGGGATCCGGTGATCGTCTGCGGCCGGTAGTACGGGGTCTCGTACTGGGAGTTGACGAAATAGGTGTTCAGTCCAGACGCCGCGGTGTAATAGAGGTGCGCGACACGGCCATCCCGGCGCATCCGGGCATTCCACTGGTTGAACGCGTCCTGACTGACGGTGGCGACCTGCGCGCCGCGGTGGCGGGTCTCATCGATGATCCGCACGGCGTGTGCGGCCACGGTCTCGACATAGTCCAGCCAGGCGAATCCGACGAAGCCGAGCGGGCCGACGATCTCCCAGCGGTTGGGCAGGCGCGGATGGGCGGTGCCCGCGTAGCTGTGCAGACCGTGCGCACGGTAGTACTGAGCGAGGTCGAAACCGCATGCGCCCAGGACGGTATCCGGTCGGTAGGTCTCCGGGTCGATCCACAGTTCGTAGCCGGTGGCCAGCACCAGCAGGTCCGCCGGGTGCTCGACGCCGTCGATGGTGCGGATCCCGGTCGCGGTGATCCGCTCGATCGGCGTGGTGATCAGGTTGGTGTTGGGATTGTTCAGCGCAGGCAGGAACGCGCTGGAGATCACCGGCCGTTTGGCCAAGATGCCATAACGCGGCACCAGCTTTCGCCGGGTCTCCGGGTCGTTGACGACCGCGCGCAGTAACAGTCGGTACAGCAGCCGGGACCAGCTGTCGTAGAGCGGCATGAGGCGGCGCAACCATTTGTCCGGCAGCCGGGAGAAGACGTGAACGATGGGGGCGACCATGAAGATGTCCATGGCCAGCCGGCCGGCCGCGTTGACCGCCGCAACGACACCGGGCAGCCGCATCAGCCGGCGCATCCACGGCGAGAAGTCGAAGTCGACCTTGGGCAGGACCCATGCCGGGGTGCGTTGGTAGACATCGAGATTGGCGGCATCCGCCGACAGAGCGCCGGTGATCTGCACTCCGGAGGAACCCGTCCCGATCACCGCGATCCGCTTGCCCGTGGTGTCGTAGCTGTCGTCCCAGGCGTTGGGGCGCAGGATGGTTCCGGTGAAGTCCGCGACGCCGTCGATGTCGACGGTGTTCTTGGCGTTGACGTACCCGCCCACCGAACTCACCACGAAACGTGCAGTCACCGGTGCGCCGTCGCGGATCTGCAGCCGCCAAAGGCCGTGTTCGTCGTCCCACTGCTGGCGGATGACCTCGGAGTTGGGGCGCAGGTGCCCGTAGAGTCCGAGATCGGCGGCGGTGTCCTGCAGATAGCGATGGATCTCCGGGCCGGGCGCGAAGAACCTGCTCCAGTTCGGGTTGGGGGCAAACGACAGCTGATACCACAGGGTGGGGATGTCGACGGCCAGGCCGGGGTAGTGATTGTCGCGCCAGGTGCCGCCGAAGTCGTTGCCACGTTCGATGATGATGAAGTCGTGGATGCCCTTCTGGCGCAACAGGTGTGCTGTCGCGATGCCGCCGGGGCCGGCGCCGATGATCGCCACCTCGTAATCTGGCTCGGTCATTACTGCCTTCCGGTCAGGCCGACGACGATGTGGTCGGACACGAATCGTTTCACCGCACGCGGACTGTCGAGGTTGACGCCGATCGGTGGGAGGAGTTCGAAGCTCAGCAACAGGCGCACGATCCATTCGCTCGCCCGTGCCGGTGCGATGCCGGGCCCGACCTCACCGCGCTCCTGGGCTGCTCGGATGAACGGCTTCCACAGGTCGATCGAGCGCCGCATCAGGTCGTCGCCGGTGTTGCGCAGCAGGAGCACCAGGATGCTCTCGTTGATGCCGCGTGGTGCCACGGAGTCCGACTGCTGACGGTGCGCGCAGATGACGACCGCGGCTGCGGCGACCTGATCGGCCAGGGTGTCGTGACGGCCGACCTCGCCCGCGACGGTCTCGATGAATGCGCCGGCCAGGTGGTCGAGCCCGATTCTGATGGCGTTGTCACGGCTGCCCAGCGCGTTGTGGACGGTACCGCGGGAGACTCCTGCGTGTTTGGCGACCGCGGTGAGGCTGAATTGTCTTGGGCCCAAACGTCTGAGCGTCTCAGCGGTGGCAACGAGCAGCGCGGGTGACACCGTCCGCTCCGAAGTGGGCATTTGAACACATTAGCGAAATGTGTTCAATGTGGTCAGCGTTTGGCCAGATCCGCCGTCGCGGCATCCAACACGTCGTTGAACACCCTGGTCAGCATCGGTCTGCCGACCCAACGGGTCACGGCCCCGCCGATGAGTGGGAACTTCACCCGGAACGTCGTGGTCCATACGACGCGGGTGCCTCCATCCACCGCGGCGAAGCTCACCCGGCCGTGCCGGTGGTCCGAGGGCGGGAAGCTGCGTTCGACCGAATAGTCGAAGAAATGCGGAGCGTCGTAGGCGGTGATGCGTTCCCGGAACCAGCCGATCGCCCAGAGCAGGACGCGCACCGCTCCCTGGCCGTAGGGTGCCTGCCGGCCGGGTTCGGCCAGCCGCTGTCGAAGCACCAGGGGAGAGCGCGTGAAATTGGCTGCGTTGCTCAAGAAGTCGAACACCTCATCTTGCGGTGCTGCGATGGTCCGCTCGACGGTGACGGTCTGCATCAGTCCTCCTGCTGTCTGGTCAGGGCGGGGGTGGTGGCGGCTGCGCGGAGTTTGTCGGGGTTGCGCATCGCGTAGAGCGCAGAGATGAGTCCGTCGGTCACTTCGATGAGAAGTACCGAGTCCAGTGCTCCTTCCTGACGGAACAGGACGGCCGGCATCGAGTTGTAACTCCCGAACGAGATGTCGAGTCCGGCCATGCTGCCCTTGGCAAGTCCTGCCACGAACTGCGCGACTCGTTGCGGTCCGACGACCGGGCGACGCGCGGCCGACACCTGTCCGCCGCCGTCGGACAACGCCACGATCTCGGGCGCCATCACCGCGACGAGGCCGTTGATGTCCCCGGTGTGGGCGGCCCACAGGAACTTCGTGGCAGTGGCACGCGCCAGCTGCGCGTCCGGCGTGAAGCGTCGCCGTCGGGCCTGCACGTGTTCGCGTGCGCGATGGGCGATTTGGCGCACATTGGTGTCGGATTTACCCACCACAAGCGCAATCTCGGGATGGCTGTAACCGAACACCTCGTTGAGGACGAACACCACTCGTTCGTCGGGGCTGAGAGTCTCCAAGACCAGCAACATGGCCATCGACACCGACTCGGCAAGCACCGCGTCCTCGCTGACGTCAGGTGTGGTCTGGACCGGCTCCGGCAGCCAGTTGCCGATGTAATCCTCGCGGCGCCGCTTGGCCGTCCGCAACGCGTTGAGGGCCTGCCGCGTGACGATCTGCACGAGATACGCGTGCGGATGGGTGACCTCGCCCGCCGTGATCCAGCGTAGGTAGCTTTCCTGGACCACGTCTTCGGCGTCCGCGGCGCTACCCAGAATCTCGTATGCCAGCGTGAAGAGCAGCGGGCGGTGCCCGGCGAATACCTCGGTTGCGTTCAGTTGGCCCCCTGTGCCGTTGGTCGTCACACTCTCAGACACCGCGCAGCGGCCGAACCGTGACAGCCTTCGGCTGTGAACTGCCTCACACTGTGGCGACGTCGTGCGCGTGGTGGACGATGTCGTGCAGGTGGTAGATCGCGATCGTGGCGACGGTGAATTCGCTGCCGTTGCTGCGCAGCCCGCGCCGCGACCACGCGTCGGCCGGTACCCGGTCGTACGTGTCGGCGACGCCGCAGGCCGCCTCGAACAGCTCCGTCGCGACGATTCCCGGATCCTGCGACCCGTAGTCGTCGGCGAGCGCGGTGGCGTCCTGATCCCAGTTCGGGAACCGCGGATCGTCCTCGGTCAACATCAGCTGCACCCGGTGGCCGAAGATGCGGTGCACATCGCGGATGTGGCAGCCGTACTCCAGGATCGACCATCGGTCCGGGCGGGTCCTGACACCGACCGCGGTGCCGTGCAGTCGGGGCACCCACAGGGCGGCATCGTCCCGGATGAGGCCGGCCACCTCGTGGCTCTGCACCGTCTCCGGGTCGAACCCGCACTCGGTACAGGCGCGGGACAGCACCCAGGTCCAGTCCTTGGTGTCGGATTCGAGGGGTTCCATGTCACCAGTGTCGTCGCGGATCAGTCGGCCGACAACGCCGATCTGAGGACATCGAGTGGCAGACCGCCCAGATCGAGTGCGCGGCTGTGGAACTCCCGCAATGATGATCCACGGCGCAGGGTCTCGTCGCGGAGTTCGTGCCAGATCCGTTGGCCGATGGCGTACGACGGCGCCTGGCCCGGCCAGCCCAGATAGCGATCCAGTTCGAAGCGCAGGTTCTCCTCGGCCATGGCCGAATGCGAGGTCAGGAAGTTCCATGCCCGTTCGGCATCCCAGACCTCGCCGTCGGGAGCCGTCAGGCCGCAGTGCACGCCGATGTCGATGACAACACGGGCCGCGCGGAACCGTTGTGCATCAAGCATTCCCATGCGGTCGCCGGCATCGTCGAGCCAGCCCAGCTCGGCCATCAACCGCTCGGCGTACAGAGCCCAGCCCTCACCGTGGCCCGACACCCAGCAGCCAAGCCGGCGCCACCGGTTGAGCTGGTCGGCCAGGGCCACCGCGCGGCCGATCTGCAGATGATGGCCGGGGACACCTTCGTGGAACACTGTGGTGGTTTCCTGCCACGTGTGGAACCGCTCGACGCCGGGCGGAACCGACCACCACATGCGTCCGGGTCGGGACCAGTCCTCGGACGGCCCGGTGTAGTAGATGCCGCCGGTCTGTGTCGGCGCGATCCGGCACTCCAGGGTGCGAAGCGGCCCGTCGATGTCGAAGTGGGTGCCGGCCAGCGCGTCCACCGTGCGATCGGAAAGGTCCTGCATCCAGGCCTGCAGCGCATCCGTGCCGGTGATGACGTATCGCGGTTCGTCGTCCAACCGACGCAGAGTCTCGGCCACCGTGGCGCCCGGATAGAGCTGCTGGGCGATCGATTCCTGTTCGGCCACAACGGCATCGAGCAGCCCTAAACCCCAGTCGTAGGCCTCGTCGAGGTCGACGGCGCTGCCCAGGAACAACCGTGACATCAGCCGGTAGACATCGCGCCCACAGGCGTCGGACTGGCGGGCCTGCGTGGCGATGTCCTCCCGCAACACGTCGCCCAACTGTCGGTAAGCCGCGGCCGCGGCCTCGGTGCGCTGCCGCAACTGCGCCTCAAGTCGCCGGTTCTGCGTTGCCGCCCCGGTGGCCATCTCGGCGAACAACTGGGCGATCTGCCGGGCCTGGGTGACGCCGCGGGTCACCTGACGCAGGGCCGGGGCGTGACTGCCTCGCGCCGCTGCACGGAGTGCGTCCGCGTAGCCGGCGGCACGTTCGGGCACTTTCGCCAATCTCGCGGAGATCAGCGCCCAGTCGTCATCGGTGTCGGTGGCCATCAGGTCGAAGACGTCCCGCATGGTTTGCAGCGGCGAGGCGATGACGTTGATCTCACCCAGGTCCAGGCCGGCATCGTGCACGTCGACGGCCGCGCCGAGGCGTTCGCGCAGCGCGGCCACGGTGACCACGTCGACCTCGTCTGCGGGCTCGACCCCGTCGAGCTCCCGCAAGGTCGCGCGGGCAGCTTCGGCACGGGCGGCCACCCCCTGCGGGGAGTAGTCGGTCACGTCATCGTCGTGGCCGGTGATGCCCAGTTCTGTTGCGGCGCACGGATCCAGCCGTGCGTAGGTATCGAGGTAGCGCTCGGCTACCGCGTCGACGGCAGTGGCTGCCCTAGCCAAGATTGTTCGCGGCGAAGGTGTCGCACTTGTTCGGATCGCCGGTCTGGTAGCCGATGGTGAACCACTTCTGCCGCTGCTCGGAGGAACCGTGGGTCCAGGCTTCCGGGTTGACCCGGCCGGTGGCCTGCTTCTGGATGCGGTCGTCGCCCACCGAGGAGGCCGCCGACAGGGCGTCGGTGATGTCCTTGTCGCTCAGTGGTTCCAGGAACGGCACGTCGGTGCCCTCCTGCCGGGTGATCGACGCGTAATGCGCCCAGACACCGGCGTAGCAGTCGGCCTGCAGCTCGGTGCGGACGCCGGCGCCCGTGGCACCCTCAGGGTCGCGCTGGGCCCGGCCGAGAACGCCCAGCAGGTCCTGCACGTGGTGGCCGAACTCGTGGGCGACGACGTACTCCTGTGCGAGGGGGCCTCCGCTGGAACCGAACTGGTCGACGAGCACCTGGAAGAAGTCGGTGTCGAAGTACGCCGTCTTGTCCACGGGGCAGTAGAACGGGCCGACGTCACTGGTGGCCGGACCGCACCCGGTCTGGACCTGTCCCTTGAACAGTCGGACGTGCGGACGGGTATATCCCTTCAGCAGCTGCTGCCACACGCCGTCGACCGAGTTGCCGGTGGCGATCACTCGGCACTCGACCTTGCTGTTGGCGTCGGCACCGGTCTTGCACTGGCTCAGGTCGAAACCCTCGCCCCCGGCGCCGCTGGTGTCTATTTGTTGCTGCTGCTGTTGAGGCATCACGGTGCCGGGGTCGACACCCAGGAACATCGCGAGCACAACGATCAACAGACCGCCGAGACCTCCGCCGATCGCGATGCCACGGCCGGGGCCGCGGCCACCGCCGGAACTGGAAGTGGTGCTCGTGTCGATCTGCATACCCTCGTTGAAGGTCATCCCGTCACTCCATCGCATTCGCCGGTAGGTGCGTGCTCAACAGCCCGTTAAGCTTTTCACACTACGATTCAGACGTGTCCGTCGTTGCGGAACATTCGACCATCGCCCACACCTCGCTGGGGCGGTTACGCGGCACCCGTGAAGGCGGGGTCAGCGTTTGGCGGGGTGTCGAGTACGCCCAGCAGCCCATCGGCGCATTGCGCTTCCTGGCGCCGCAGCCCGTGGTGCCCTGGTCCGGGGTCCGCGACGCCGTGGAGCACGGCCCGTTGCCGCCACAAGGCCGTTCGTTCGTCGGGGGAGGCCGTGACGACCCCAAGGTCCGCGACGAGGCCTGCCTGACCGTCACAGTCTGGTCTCCGGATACGGGCGGGTCGCTGCCGGTGATGGTGTGGATCCCCGGCGGGGCCTTCGTCTACGGCGCCGGTCAGTTGCAGCTCTACAACGGCTCGCGACTGGCGGAGAACGGCAACGTGGTGGTCGTCAACGTCACGTATCGCCTCGGCGTGTTCGGTGGATTCGAACTCGGTGACCTGGGTGAGGGATTCGACGACAACCTGTGTCTGCGGGACCAGATCGCCGCGTTGCAGTGGGTGCGCGACAACATCGCCGCGTTCGGCGGCGACCCCGAACAGGTGACCGTGTTCGGGGAATCGGCCGGTGCCACATCGGTATTGGCCCTGCTGGCCAGCCCGGCAGCCGACGGGCTGTTCGCCCGGGGTATCGCGCAGAGTCCGGCGTTGCCGTTGATCGCCGACCGGGACGACCGGGCCCGTCAGTCGCACCGGTTCATGCAACTGCTCGGGGTGGGGGCCGAGCAACTCAAAGTGCTGCCGCAGCGGCAGCTGCGCCGGGCCGCCGGGCAGCTGCAATTGGAAAGTGCCCAGCAGACACCAACGTTGGCCTACGGGCTGACGCATGGCGTCGACCTGTTGCCGCTGCACCCGATCGAGGCGGCACGCGTGGGTGCGGTGTCCGCGATTCCGTTGATCATCGGCACGAACAGCCACGAGGCGTCGATGTTCGCCTGGGGCAAGCCGCCGATGTTGCCGACCACGTTGGCGGGGGTCGAGGACTATCTCCGCCGCCACGACCCGCAGGCCCGGAATCGGGTGCTGGCCGCCTATCCCGATTTCCCGCGCCGCCGGGCGCTGATCGCGTTCGGCTCCGACGTCATGTTCGGCGCACCCACCTGGGCGTTCGCCGACGCCTACAGCGTGCACGCACCGACCCACGTGTACCGGTTCGACCACACCACCTGGACGCTCAAGGTGCTGGGGCTGGGCGCCACCCACGGCAGTGAGATCGTGCACATCCAGCACAGCTATGGGTCGTATCTGGGACGCAAGCTGCACCCGTTGGGTCGCCGGGTCCAGCCGTCGGTCGGTCGGCGGATGCAACGTACCTGGCTCGATTTCGCTCGGGCCGAAGTTGCGGATTGGCCGGAGTACGCCATCGACCAGCGGCTGACCCGGGTGATCCGTTCCACCCGTGACGAGACCGTCGCCGATCCCGACGCGGTGCGACGCCAGGTGTGGGAAGGGCTGGGCTAGTTGCCGTATCGCTCGTCGGTATACCGGCGCAGGTTGTGCAGGAACCGCTGGAACAACCACGCCATCACGGGTTGACCCAGCGTCATCCCGAGCCGGCCCGACAGGCCGCTGGGCTTCAGGGCCATCACCCAGGTCAGGTGACAGCCGTCGGCGGTCTCGACCACGCGGTAGTCCTCGGCGAAGGCCGAGATCGCGTTCGAGGTGCTGGTGTTGAAGCGGAAGGCCATGTGTGAGAAGGGTTCCCAGGCCAGGAATTCCTCGTCGCCGGTGATGTGTCCGCGCATCTTGACCGTGCGGGTGGTGCCCACGCCGCGCGGTTCGGGACTGGTCCATTCCACGTCGGTGATGACGGTGGCCCACTGCGGCCAGGAGGTCGCATCGCTGAGCACCTCGAACAGTTGCTCTCCGGTGATGGCGAGGTCGACGGTGCTGACGAAGCGGAACGGCGCACGGTCGATGAAGTCCAACTCGACGCGCTCGCACGGGTAGGTCCGGGCCATGGGTAGACACCCTAGGGGAGAGTGTCTAGTGGCGAGTCAGCCCGGGCCGTCGCCGGCCGCCGCCAACAGCGGGACCACCACGTCGCTGATCGGGGTGGCCAGGCCATGTGCGGCGGCCTTGCGGGCGATGACACCGTTGCGGACATCCCACTCCAGCGGCCGGCCGGCCCGGTGATCGGTCAGCATCGAGGTGGTGAGGTCCTCGGGCGCCGAGGCCAGCATGGTGACAATCTCGTCGACCACGTCATCGCCCAAATCCGCGCCGTCGGCCCGTGCGACGCCCAGGCATTCGGTCAGGTAGCGCCGCGCCAGCGCGGCCACGTCGTCGCGGCGGAACATCCCCGCGCGCCGGTCGGCCAGCACCATGAACCCGACGACGGCATTGACCAGTAGCTTGCGCCAGGCCGCGCGGCGGAAATCGGGATCGTGTTCGACGGTGATCGCGGCGCCGTTCACCTCGTCGGCCACGGTCGCGGCCGCCGGCGTGTCGGGCAGCACCAGCCTGGCCTCGCTGCGCAATCGCACCCAGCCGCCGGGCTGGGTCTCAGCCGAGATCCACACCGCCGCGGGCACCACGTGAGCCTCGTCGGTGTGCCGGCTGACGGCGCTGACGCGCTCGACCTGTTCGACGCCGTTCTGCAGCGCGCACACCACCGTGTCCTCGTCGCACAGCCGGTCCAGCCACGGCGCTGCCTGCGCGTTCTGGGTGTCCTTGACCGCGAGAAACACCACGGTGAGCGGCCCATCGACGGTGCCTGGTTCGGTGTGCACCGGCCCAGGCACCCGGATGGGCTCTCCGTCGTCGGGCCGGACCTCGATGCCGTCGCGCGGGGTGCGTCCACACAGCAGGACGGGCCGTCCGGCGGCATGCAGCAGCGCCGCGATGGTGGACCCGATGGCGCCCGGACCGATGACCGCGATGGGGGAGTTCAGTGCATTTTGGTCTTCGCGCGAGCGCTCATCCACATCGCAACGTTAGCGCCGCCGGTCGACTCTCTAGACTGGTCACTCGTCACCACCAGTCTCTCTCGACTCAACACTCAGGAGTTTTCGTGCTGCGCAGTCATGCCGCCGGTTCGTTGCGGGCCACCGATGCCGGTCAGACGGTGACACTGGCGGGTTGGGTGGCACGTCGCCGTGACCACGGCGGCGTCATTTTCATCGATCTGCGCGACGCATCGGGCGTGTCCCAGGTGGTGTTCCGCGAGGGTGACGTGCTCGCCGCCGCCCACCGGTTGCGCGCCGAGTTCTGCATCGCCGTCACCGGCCGAGTCGAGGTACGTCCCGAAGGCAACGAGAACGCCGAGATCCCGACCGGACAGATCGAGGTCAACGCGACGTCGCTCACGGTGCTGGGGGAGAGCGCCCCGTTGCCGTTCCAGCTCGACGAGACCGCAGGCGAGGAAGCCCGGCTCAAGTACCGCTACCTGGACCTGCGCCGCGAGGGCCCGGGTAACGCAATCCGGTTGCGCTCCAAGGTGAATGCCGCCGCACGCAACGTGTTGGCCGAGCACGACTTCGTCGAGATCGAGACCCCGACCCTGACCCGCTCGACCCCGGAGGGCGCCCGCGACTTCCTGGTGCCCGCGCGTCTGCAGCCCGGATCGTTCTACGCGCTGCCGCAGAGCCCGCAGCTGTTCAAGCAGCTGCTCATGGTGGCGGGCATGGAGCGCTACTACCAGATCGCGCGCTGCTACCGCGACGAGGATTTCCGTGCCGACCGCCAGCCGGAGTTCACCCAGCTGGACATGGAGCTCAGCTTCGTCGACGCCGACGACGTGATTGCGATCGCCGAGCAGGTACTGAAGGCGGTCTGGTCGACGATCGGTTACGACCTGCCGCTGCCGTTGCCCCGGATCAGCTACGCCGACGCGATGCGCCGGTTCGGTTCCGACAAGCCCGACCTGCGGTTCGGCGTCGAACTCATCGAGTGCACCGAGTACTTCAAGGACACCCCGTTCCGGGTGTTCCAGGCGCCGTACGTGGGTGCCGTCGTCATGGCCGGCGGGGCGTCGCAGCCGCGTCGCACCCTCGACGGCTGGCAGGAGTTCGCCAAGCAGCGCGGCCACAAAGGGCTGGCCTACGTGCTGGTTGCCGAGGACGGCACGTTGGGTGGTCCGGTCGCCAAGAACCTCACCGACGCCGAGCGTGACGGTCTGGCCGCCCACGTCGGCGCCAAGCCGGGTGACTGCGTGTTCTTCGCGGCCGGCCCGGTCAAGTCGGCACGTTCGCTGCTGGGTGCCACCCGCATCGAGATCGCCAAGCGTCTCGATCTGATCGACCCGGCCGCCTGGGCGTTCACCTGGGTCGTGGACTTCCCGATGTTCGAACCCGCAGACGAGGCGACCGCCTCGGGCGACGTCGCCGTGGGTTCGGGTGCCTGGACGGCCGTGCACCACGCCTTCACCGCGCCGAAGCCCGAATCGGAGGGCATCTTCGACACCGATCCCGGCAACGCGCTGTCCGATGCCTACGACATCGTCTGCAACGGCAACGAGATCGGTGGCGGCTCGATCCGTATCCATCGCCGCGACGTCCAGGAGCGGGTGTTCGCGATGATGGGCATCGACCATGCCGAGGCCCAGGACAAGTTCGGATTCCTGTTGGACGCCTTCGCCTTCGGTGCACCGCCGCACGGCGGCCTGGCGTTCGGCTGGGACCGTATCACCGCGCTGCTGGCCGGGGTGGACTCGATCCGCGAGGTGATCGCGTTCCCCAAGTCCGGTGGCGGCGTCGACCCGCTGACCGACGCGCCCGCTCCGATCACCGCGCAGCAGCGCAAGGAATCCGGAATAGACGCGAAGCCCGAGGAGCTCAAGAAGTCATGAGCGATATCGATCCAGACTTCGACAAGACCGAGCTGGTCGCCGACGTGGCGGCCCTCGACAACTTCAACCGCAACGTTGTGGAGGAATTCCGGGCCAACGGCGGCAAGGTGGGTGGGCCCTTCGAGGGCGGCACGCTGCTGCTGCTCCACACCATCGGGGCCAAGTCGGGTCAGCCCCGGCTGTCGCCGCTGGCTTATCTGGATGTGGACGATCGGATGCTGATCGTCGGCTCCTACGCCGGTGGGCCCAAGGACCCGGCGTGGGTGCACAACCTACGGGCCAACCCGAAGGTGCGTATCGAGGTGGGCGCCGAAGCCTATGACGCGACGGCCCGGGAGCTGCCCGCCGACGAGCGCGACGCGGCCTACCCGAAGATCATCGAGCGCGCGCCGGTTTTCGCCGAGTACCAGTCGAAGACCACCCGGGCCATCCCGCTTTTCGAGCTGGTTCGCGCCTAGCGCCCACCGTTGGCTTGTGTGCGAGATCCCACGGGAAACTCGCACACAAGCCAACTTTCGTCGTTACAGCCGTTCGATGATGGTCGCGTTGGCCATACCGCCGCCCTCACACATCGTCTGCAGGCCGTAGCGCCCGCCGCGCTGCTCGAGCGCATTGACCAGGGTGGTCATGATGCGTGCGCCGCTGGCGCCGAGCGGGTGCCCGATCGCGATCGCCCCGCCGTTGACGTTCGTCTTGGCCAGGTCGGCACCGGTGTCGTGAGCCCAGGCCAGCACCACCGGTGCGAACGCCTCGTTGACCTCGAACAGATCGATGTCCGCCAGCGTCAGACCCGCACGCGCCAGGACCTTTTCGGTGGCCGGAATGACACCGGTCAGCATGTAGAGCGGGTCCGATCCGACCACCGTGGTGGTGTGGATCCGGGCGAGGGGCTTGAGCCCGAGTTTCTTGGCCGTCGCACCGCTGGTGATCATCACCGCCGCACTGCCGTCGGACAGCGGTGACGAGTTGCCAGGGGTGATCTCCCAGTTGATCTGGGGGAACCGTGCGGCGTAGGCCTCGTTGTAGAACGCGGGCTTCAACCCGGACAGGGTGTCCACCGTCGTCCCGGGCCGGATGATCTCGTCGGTGCTCAACCCGGCGACCGGGGCGAGTTCGGCCTCGAACAAGCCGTCTTTCGTCGCCCGGGCCGCCTTCTCGTGGCTGCCCGCGGAGAACTCGTCGAGCTGGGCGCGGGAGAAGCCCCATTTTGCTGCGATCAACTCGGCACTGATCCCTTGCGGGACAAGGCCTTCGGAATAGCGCTCGGCAAAGGCCAGGCCGAACGGGTCGCTGCCCGGTAATACCGAGCTGCCCATCGGTACCCGCGACATGGATTCCACGCCTGCGGCGATGACGATGTCGTAGGCGCCGGCCAGCACGCCCTGGGCGGCGAAGCTGATCGCCTGCTGGCTGCTGCCGCACTGCCTGTCGACGGTGGTCCCGGGAACGGTCTCCGGGAAGCCTGCGCCCAGCAGAGCGTTGCGGCCGATGTTCACGGCCTGGTCGCCCACCTGCGTGACGGCCCCCGCGATGACGTCGTCGACGAGTACCGGGTCGACGCCGGTGCGGCTGATCAGCTCCCGCAGGCTGTGCGCCAGCAGGTCTGCCGGCAGGACGCCGTGTAACCCGCCGCTGGCCTTGCCTTTGCCGATCGGGGTCCGGACCGCCCCGACGATGACTGCGTCCCGGTCTGCATATCCGGCCATCTTGACCTCCTGATGCTCCACGCTGAGTATTGTGATAACTACCCAGGTATAGCACCTGGGTATAGTTAGAACAACTCAGGGATGGGGTTTGATTCCGTGGGAATGCTGCAGGGCAAGCTGGCCGACCGCGACGCCTGGTCGGCGGTGGGACACTGCCCGATCGAGAGGACCATGGCGTTCGCAGGCACCAAGTCGGCGATGTTGATCATGCGCGAGGCCTTCTACGGCACCACCAGGTTCGATGACTTCGCCCGTCGGGTCGGGATCACCAAGGCGGCAACGTCGGCGCGGTTGTCCGATCTCGTGGCGGCCGGGCTGCTTGCGAAGCGGCCCTATCGTGAGCCCGGTCAGCGGGAACGTGACGAGTATGTGCTCACCGAATCGGGAACCGACTTCATGCCGGTGGTATGGGCGATGTTCGAGTGGGGTCGCAAACATCTCGGCGAGACGGGCCTGCGGCTCGCGCACGACGGGTGCGGTGCACTGGCCGGAGTCGAGATTCGATGCGACGAAGGACACCGCGTACCGGCCGACGAACTCGTCGTCCGGTACGAACGTCCCACGTCGTGAGCGGCGCAGCCCAAGCCTTGAAGATCCTGGCCGAACACGGCCGATGGCGTATCGAGCCGGGGCTCACCGAGGCCGAACTGGACGCCCTCGAAGCGCGGTTTTCCTTGTGGCTCAGCAATGATCACCGCGACTTTCTGTCGGCCGGGTTACCGGTGGGGTCCGGCTGGCCGGACTGGCGCAACGCCGACGAAGTGACGCTTCGGGCGCACATCGGCCGGCCGGTGCGTGAGTTGCTGCACGCCGTGCGCGCGGGCGGGCTGTGGCACCCCGCATGGGGCGACAACCCAGGTGGCGATGCGGCGCTGAAGCTGGCCAGCGCGAAGCTCGCCGAAGAACCCAGGGTGATACCGGTTTACGGGGTGGCGTTTCTGAAGCAAGGGCCGGGCGACCCTACGGTGTGGGCGGTCCAGGATGGCGGGCAGGGAATCGCCGTGACTGCCGTGGCCGCGGATCTGATCGGGCTGGCTCAACTGCTCACCGACCGGGCCGTGACGCCACCTGCCTCCGCCGGTGACCCGCCGTTCCTGCCGGCACCGGCGGCCAGTCCGAGTGTCCCGGCCCTGGAGGCGCCGCCTTTTGCCCCGGATCCGGTGGCGGCCCCGCCGGCGGCGGTAGCCCCGCCGCGCGATCCCGCCGCCGCCCTCGCCGCGGCGGGGATAGTCCTGGGCGAACTGCAACGCCACGATGACGTGCTGGCCCACCGGGCACCCATGTGGTCGGTGCCGGTGCCGCCGGGTGTTCCGGCCGCGGAAGCGTGGCTTGCCGTCCGGGCGCGGTTTCCGGCGACGGGGTTGTGGCCCGTACTGCTCACCGACATGACATGGCACCGGATCGGGATGGACGGCATCGCCGACGAAACACCTTTGCTGGCAGCAGAACTCGACGCCGCCCGTTGGCTGGAACACGAGTTCGACACCCGCACCGCCGGGTACGACATCCCACGCCATCCGTCCGGGTTCGACGCCGGCGACTCGGCGGACTGGCGGCAGCAGTTCGCCGACTTCGACTCTCGCGGCGAGTACTCACGGCTGGCGCTGATTCCCACTCCCGCCGATTGGCTGGTTCCCGGACTGCTCCAGTGGTCGGGCGCGATCAACTCGGACATCCGCGGCGTCGAACACGCGGCCATTTTGCGCCGCTGGTCCGCCCGCTACCGGACCGAAGTGTTCGCCCTCGACGACGAGTTTCTCGTGCTCGTGGCCGATCAGCCACCGCGCACCCAGTCGGAGGCGCTCACCGCGGCGCTGGAGGCCTACCTGTACTGCGACGACTCGGTCAACACCGAGGCCGGTTCGCTCGATGCGCTCGCGCGCAGGCTGGCGCACCCGCTGTGGGTCTTCTGGTGGGATTGACCGACAAACGAACGCCGATCAGCAGTTAGCGGCGGCACTGCCGATACTCTCGGCCGGTGCTGCACTTACGCGTCATAGCGCCGGCGGATCTGCGCGACCCGATTCTGCATGTCCTGCACGCCGAGCCAGGCGTCGCCCACATCGTGTTACTCGCCGGCGCAGCGGTTGATCCCGCGGGTGACCAGATCACCGCCGATGTCGCAAGGGAAGCGGCCGACGCCGTCGTCCAGCGGCTGAAATCCCTTGATGTGCACCACTTCGGCGCCATCACCCTGGAACCGCTCGACACCGTGTTGTCCAGCCTGGCGTACCACGCGGAGAATGCGGCGGAAGGGGACGGCGCCGATGCGGTGGTGTGGGACGAACTCGTCTCCCGGACCCGCGAGGAATCTCATCTGAACGTCACCTACATGTTGTTCCTCTGCATCGCTTGCATGCTGGCGGCCGTCGGCGTGCTCACCAATTCGCCCGTCACCGTGGTCGGGGCGATGGTCGTCGGTCCGGAGTTCGGTCCGCTCGCCGCACTGGCCGTCGCTCTCGTCCAGCGGCGGATGTCATTGGCGCGACGCGCCTCGGCCGCACTGGTGATCGGGTTTCCGTTGGCAATGGTGGTCACCGCCGCGGCCACGCTCGGGTTCGAGGCGCTGGGCTGGGTCACGTTGACCAGCACCCGGGAACTGCAGGATGTCGACTTCATCTTCCAGGTCGGCCCGTTCTCCTTCGTCGTGGCGCTGCTGGCCGGTGCGGCCGGGATGCTGTCGCTGGTGTCGGCGAAGTCGGCAGCTCTGGTGGGTGTCTTCATCTCGGTCACGACCGTGCCTGCTGCCGGTTTCGCGGTGGTGGCGGCGACGGTCGGGGACTGGGATGTGGCCGCTCAGTCAGTCCTGCAACTGGTGGTAAACCTGGTGGGCATCACGCTGGCGGGGCTCTTGGTGCTGGCGGTCTACCGCCGGACCAGGCGCCGGCGCGCCGTCACAAGTGGCTGACACCCATCGCGAGGAAGTACACGCCGACCGCGCCGGCGATCACGGCGACCACGAGTCGATGGTGGATCCCCATCCACTCGTAGATCCGCTCGACGCCGGACCTGGTGGCTGCCGGGGCGACCCAGAAACTGATGATCGGGATGATCGCCGCCAGGAAACCGACCAGATTGAACACGACCATCGCGGCCATCTGCTCGGCCACCGCGGCGCCCGATGTCAGGGCGGCAGCCATCGCGGCCAGGTAGTACGGCGTGGGGAAACCGTTGATCAGGCCCAGCAATCCGGCTGCCCATGGCGCCTCGCCGCGCAACGCGGCCTGCATCCCGGCCGGCAGGTTCGACAGGCCCGGCTCCGAGTCCGCCGTGGGTGCGGCCGGCACCGTCCGGCGCTTCCGTACTCGATTGACCAGGTGTTCGAGCACTCCTGTTATGGACAGGATGGCGATCGCCAGCGCCACGACACCGATGCCGATCTCCAGGCCCGGGGGCATGGTGCGCCCGCCGTCGCCGGTGACGTTCTTGAACACGAACACCACCGCGGCGCCCACCGCGACATTGGCGGTGAAGGCGAACAGAAAGAAGGGGAGCAGCAACCGCACCGGCCGTGACCGCGACAGCATGAAGGCGACGACCCCGATTCTGAGCGGATCGACCGCCGCCACGACGGCCATCACCAGCACGGTGCTCCACATCGCCGGCGGCCACATCCCTTCGGTCAGTGCTTCTCCGCTGAATTCAACCAGCGCCGGCCGAATCCGGCCGCATCCGGGCAGCGCGCGCCGGGCCGATCGTCGTGCGCAGTGCGGGGATGTTCACCTTGTGGTGGGATTTGCAGATGGGTATCAAAGTGGCGCTGGAGCATCGCACCAGCTACACCTTCGACCGGTTGGTGGAGCTGCATCCGCACGTCATCCGGCTGCGTCCGGCGCCACACTCGCGCACCCCGATCGAGGCCTTCTCGCTGACCGTGGAGCCGGCGGACCATTTCATCAACTGGCAGCAGGACGCCTTCGGTAACTTTCTGGCCCGCTTGGTGTTTCCGGACCGGGCTCGCACGCTGACGATCACCGTGGGGCTCATCGCCGACCTCAAGGTGATCAATCCGTTCGACTTCTTCATCGAGGACTACGCGGAGACCTGGCCGTCTGGTCCTCACCCAAGCGGCTCATCCACCGGCTTCGAGTACCCCAAGGCGCTGCTCGAGGATCTCAAGCCGTATCTGCGCCCGGTCGACGAGGAGTATGACGGTTCCGGACCCGGCGACCTCGTGATGTCGTGGGTGAGCAATTTCACCGTGCCGCCCGGCACCCGCACGATCGACTTTCTGGTGGCGCTCAACCGTGCCGTCAGTGCCGATGTCGGCTACTCCGTCCGGATGGAGCCCGGGGTGCAGACCCCCGATGTCACTCTGCGTACCGGAATCGGCTCGTGCCGCGACTCGGCGTGGCTGTTGGTGTCGATCCTGCGCCAGCTGGGTGTGGCGGCCCGGTTCGTCTCGGGCTATCTGGTGCAGCTGACCTCGGACATGCAGGCCCTCGACGGACCGTCCGGCCCCGCTGCGGACTTCACCGACCTGCACGCCTGGGCAGAGGCGTACATCCCGGGTGCCGGATGGATCGGCCTGGATCCGACGTCGGGGCTGTTCGCCGGTGAGGGCCACATCCCGCTCTCGGCAACCCCGCACCCGGAATCGGCGGCCCCGATCACCGGGTCCACCGGCCCGTGCGAATCCACGCTGGAGTTCTCCAATGTGGTCACCCGGGTTCACGAGGACCCGCGGGTGACGCTGCCATACACCGACGCGGCCTGGGCGGCGATCACCAAGCTCGGTGCCGAAGTGGATCAGCGCCTGACCGACGGCGACGTACGGCTCACCGTCGGCGGGGAGCCGACGTTCGTCTCGATCGACAACCAGGTCGATCCGGAATGGACCACCGACGCGGACGGCAAGCACAAGCGCGAACGTGCCTCGGTGCTCGCGGCGCGGCTCAAACAGGTGTGGGCCCCGGCCGGGCTGGTCCAGCGCAGCCAGGGCAAGTGGTATCCGGGAGAACCCTTGCCGCGCTGGCAAATCGGCCTGTTCTGGCGTACCGATGGCCGGCCGCTGTGGAACGACGCGGCGCTGCTGGCCGATCCCTGGGGCGCAGAGGTGCCCGCGCTCGCCGACGATGCCGGCCAGCGCGTGCTCGCCGAAGTAGCCGCCGACTTCGGGCTGCCCGCCGGCCAGGTGCGCCCGGCTTATGAGGATGCGCTGAGCCGGTTGGCGGGCGCTGTGCGTCAGCCGGCCGGCGACCCGGTGGCCACTGACGATGATCTGGCCGACGACACTCCGAAGGCCCGGGCCGAGCTGCTGGAGCGGCTCGAATCCTCGGCCCGTGAGCCTGCCGCCTACGTCCTGCCCCTGCACCGCCGCGACGACGGCGCCGGCTGGGCCAGCGCCGATTGGCGGTTGCGGCGCGGGCGGATCGTACTCACCGAGGGCGATTCACCGGCGGGGCTGCGGCTGCCGCTCGATTCGATCAGTTGGCACCCGCCCCGACCGGCGCATGACGCCGACCCGCTGTCGCGGCCCACCGACTTGCGGGACGTTTCCGGCGAGGCCACGGTCGAGCCGGCCGAGCACGCGCCCACCACGGCGGTGGTCGCCGAGATCCGTTCCGGGTTTCTCTACATCTACCTGCCGCCGACCGAGGAGCTCGACGATTTCGTCGACCTGGTGGGCCGCATCGAGTCCGCGGTCGCCAAGCTGGACACGCCGGTGGTGATCGAGGGGTACGGGCCTCCGCCGGACCCCCGCATCACGTCGATGTCGATCACCCCGGATCCGGGTGTCATCGAGGTCAACGTCGCACCGACGGCGAGCTTCGCCGAGCAGCAGGCCCAACTGGAGACCCTCTATGAAGAGGCCCGGCTGGCCCGGCTCTCGACCGAGTCATTCGATGTGGACGGCACGCACGGCGGCACCGGCGGCGGCAATCACATCACCCTCGGCGGCATCACCCCGGCCGATTCGCCGCTGTTGCGACGACCCGATCTGTTGGTGTCGTTGCTCACCTACTGGCAACGCCATCCGGCATTGTCCTACCTGTTCGCCGGCCGGTTCATCGGCAGCACCTCGCAGGCACCGCGGGTGGACGAGGGCCGGTCGGATGCGCTGTACGAATTGGAGATCGCCTTCGCCGAGATCGCGAGGCTGACCCAAGCCGGTGCCGCTCCGTGGATCTCCGATCGCGCTCTTCGCCACCTCCTCACCGACATCACCGGCAACACCCACCGCGCCGAATTCTGCATCGACAAGCTCTACAGTCCTGACAGCGCGCGCGGAAGATTGGGCTTGCTGGAGTTGCGCGGCTTCGAGATGCCGCCACACTTTCAGATGGCGATGGTGCAGTCACTGTTGGTGCGTGCGCTGGTGGCCAGATTCTGGGACGAGCCGTTGCGGGCACCGCTCATCCGTCACGGCGCCAACCTGCATGGCCGATACCTGCTGCCGCACTTTCTGATTCAGGACATCGCCGAGGTCGCCGCCGACCTTCGGGCGCACGCCATCGGCTTCGACACCAGCTGGCTCGATCCGTTCACCGAGTTCCGGTTCCCCCGGATCGGGACCGCGGTCTGCGACGGGGTGGAGATCGAGCTGCGCGGCGCGATCGAACCGTGGAATGTGTTGGGGGAGGAGTCCGCCGGGGGCGGCACCGCCCGCTACGTGGATTCCTCGGTGGAGCGCGTCCAGGTGCGGCTGGTCGGGGCCGACCGGCACCGCTACATCGTGACCGCCAACGATTACCCGATCCCGTTGCTGGCCACCGACAATCCCGACATCCAGGTGGGCGGGGTGCGGTTCCGGGCCTGGCAGCCACCCAGCGCCCTGCACCCGACGATCACCGTGGACGGACCGTTGCGGTTCGAACTCGTCGACACCGCGACGGGTACCTCCCGGGGTGGCTGCACCTACCACGTTGCCCATCCGGGAGGGCGTTCCTACGAGACCCCACCGGTCAACGCGGTCGAGGCTGAATCGCGGCGTGGCCGACGGTTCGAGGCGATGGGATTCACTCCCGGCACGATCGACCTGTCGGATCTGAGGGAGAAGCAGGCACGCCAATCCACGGATCTCGGTGCGCCCGGAATCCTGGATCTCCGCCGGGTGCGTACCGTTCTTCACTGATGGTTCTTGCGAATGGCTCACCGGAGTCCGCCCAAGCCACCGGTGTTGCCGCGAACACCGGTGTGGACGTTGACGGCGTGCTGGCCGCCTACCGCAGTTCCCGGGTCCAGCAGGCGCTGTTCGACGTTCGCGACGATGGTGTGGGTGCCGGATACGACGAACTGGTGGACGTCTCGGGCGATGTCCGGCCGGCCTGGCGGGAGCTGGCCGAGTGCGTCGGTGAACGTGGCCGTGACGGCCTGGACCGGTTGCGTGCCGTCGTACGCGGTCTCGTCGACAACGACGGCATCACCTACATCCAGGTGGACCGGCACGGGGAGGTGGTGACCGACGGCGACGGCACCGCGGTCTCGGGCCCGTGGAATCTCGACGCACTGCCGTTGGTGATCTCGGCGCCGGACTGGGATTCCCTGGAATCGGGTCTGGTGCAGCGTTCCCGACTGCTCGATGCGGTGCTCACCGATGTGTACGGGGCGCGTCGCTCGATCACCAGTGGGGTGTTGCCGGCTCAGCTGCTGTTCGCCCATCCCGGATACCTGCGGGCGGCCCACGGCGTGGTGGTGCCCGGGCGTCACCAGCTGTTCTTGCACGGCTGCGACATCAGCCGCGGCGACGATGGCAGTTTCGTGGTCAACGCGGACTGGACACAGGCACCTTCGGGCGCGGGCTACGCCCTGGCCGACCGGCGGGTGATCGCTCACGCGGCTCCCGACCTCTACGAGAGGATCGGCCCGCGGCCGGCCTCGCCGTGGGCCCAGGCGCTGCGCCTGGCGCTTCTCGACGCGGCTCCCGAGGCTGCCGAAGAGCCGGTGGTGGTGGTGCTCAGTCCCGGTATCCATTCCGAGACCGCCTTCGACCAGGCCTACCTGGCCGGTGTGCTCGGTTTCCCGTTGGTGGAGAGCGCCGATCTGGTGGTCCGGGACGGCACGCTGTGGATGCGGTCGCTGGGCACGCTCAAACGCGTGGACGTGGTGCTGCGCAGGGTCGACGCCGACTATGTGGACCCGTTGGATCTGCGCCCGGATTCCCGGCTCGGTGTGGTGGGCCTGGTCGAGGTGCTGCGCCGTGGTGCGGTGACGGTGGTCAACACGCTGGGCAGCGGGATTCTGGAAAGCCCCGGCCTGGCACGGTTCCTGCCGCAGTTGGCCGAGCTGCTGCTGGACGAGACGCCGCAGCTGTCGACTGCCCCGATGTACTGGGGCGGCATCGACATCGAGCGTTCCCATCTGCTCACCAAGCTGTCTTCACTGTTGATCCGGCCGGTCGGCGGCGGTGAGACGATCGTCGGGCCGATGTTGTCGGCGGCGGCCCGCGAGGACCTGGCTGCGCGCATCGAGGCCCAACCGGGGCAGTGGGTGGGACAGGAATTACCTCAGTTCTCCACCGCACCAACCAATTACCGGGCCAAGGGATTGGCGGCCGGCATTGTGGGGATGCGGCTTTTCACCGTGGCCCAGCGCGGCGGGTACGCCCCGATGATCGGTGGTCTCGGCTACGTGGTCGCCCCTGGAAACGCTGCGTACCGAATGAACACCCTTGCCGCCAAGGATGTTTGGGTGCGGACCCCGCAGCGGGTCACGGCCGAGCGCACCCCGACGGTCTCCGTCGAGCTGGTGTCCCCTGGGGCGATACCGAGCCCGACCCGGGCGGTCAGCTCGCCGCGTGTGCTCTCGGAGCTGTTCTGGATGGGCCGGTACGCCGAACGGGCCGAGGGCATGGCCCGCCTGCTCACCGTCACCAGGGAGCGGTATCACGAATACCGCTACCGCCAGGACCTTGAGGACAGCCAGTGCGTTCCGGTTCTGCTGGCCGCGGTCGGGTCGCTCACCGGTACCGATACCGGCGGCACCGACGATGACCACGAGATGATCGCGATCGCCCCGACCACGCTGTGGTCGGCTACCGCTGACCGGCACCGGTCGGGCTCGCTCGCCCAATCGGTCGAACGCCTGGGATTGGCGGCGCGGGCGGTACGCGACCAGATGTCCAACGACACCTGGATGGTACTGGCCGGGGTGGAACGAGCGGTGCTGCGGCCGTCGGCCGCTCCGCCCCAGTCACCCACTGCCGCAGAGCTTTATCTCGCCACCGCGCACAGCCAGACCCTGGCCGGGATGTTGGCGTTGTCCGGGGTGGCCGCGGAGTCGATGGTGCAGGACATCGGCTGGACGATGATGGATCTCGGCAAGCGCATCGAGCGTGGGCTGGCGTTGACCGCGTTGTTGCGCGCGACCCTGACGACGGTGCGCGGCGCCGAAGCCGAACGCGCGGTGACGGAGTCGGCCCTGGTGGTGTGCGAATCCTCGGTGATCTACCGGCGGCGCAACCCTGGGCAGATCAGCATCGCGGCGATCGCCGAACTGGTGTTGTTCGACGCGGAGAACCCCAGATCATTGATCTACCAGCTGGAGCGCATCCGGTCAGGTCTCAAGGCCCTGCCCGGGTCGTCGGGCTCGTCGCGCTCGGAACGTCTGGTCGACGAACTGGCCACCCGGTTGCGTCGGCTCGACCCGGCCGATCTCGAGGAGATCACCACCGACGGGACGCGGGCCGAATTGGCCGCTCTGCTCGACGGCATGCATGCCGGCCTCCGAGATCTCTCGGGTGTCATCACGGCGGCGCACCTGTCGCTGCCCGGCGGGATGCAGCCGTTGTGGGGCCCCGACGAACGGCGGGTGGTGCCGTGACCGGGCCCACGAGTGCGGCGGGCACCCGCTGCTACGAGATCACCCATCGCACCGTCTACCGCTATTCCGACGATGTCACCAGCTCCTACGGCCGCGGTTTTCTCACCCCTCGCGATCTGACGTGGCAGCGTTGTCTGTCCCACGAGCTGGTGATCGAGCCGGATGCGGCCGACCGTTCCACCAGCCGCGACGCCTACGGCAACATCAGCTCGTATTTTCACGTCACCGAACGTCACCGCACGCTGAGTATCACCAGCAATTCCGTGGTGGAGGTGGATCCGCCTGCGCCCGAACACTATTCCGGTGCGTCGGCCAAGGCTCCGTGGGAGCTGGCCCGGCCGGTCGGCGGCGACGGTGCCCTGGCCGCCGAATTCACCCTTGACCTGTCGCCGCCGGAGATCACCGACGCGGTACGCGAGTACGCCGCGCCCAGCTTTCTCCCCGGACGGCCGCTGATCGAGGTGTTGCGCGAGCTGACGTCGCGGATCTACTCGGATTTCACCTACCGGTCCGGCTCGACAACGGTGTCCACCCAGGTGGACGAGGTGCTGGCGGTGCGTGAGGGGGTCTGCCAGGACTTCGCCCGGTTGGCCATCGCCTGCCTGCGGGCCAACGGCCTTGCCGCCAGTTATGTCTCGGGTTATCTGGCCACCGACCCGCCGCCGGGCAAGGAACGCATGATCGGGGTGGACGCTACGCACGCCTGGACATCGGTGTGGACGCCGCAGAACATCTGGCTGGGCATGGACCCCACCAATGACCAGATGGTCGACGAGCGCTACATCGTGGCCGGGTACGGCCGCGATTACGCTGACGTGCCTCCGTTGCGCGGCATCATCTACACCGATTCGGACAGTAGTGTTATCGAGGTGTCCGTGGATGTGGCGCCGTGCCCACCTGGTAGAGGCGGGTTGCTGCATGCGTGATTTCAACTGCCCCAACTGCGGTCAGCGTCTGGCGTTCGAGAACTCCCTGTGCCTGTCGTGCGGCAGCGCGCTGGGCTTCTCGATCGATGACATGGCGCTGCTGGTCATCGCCCAGACCGATGAGAGTGATCATGCCGGCGCGGTCGACGAAGACCAGTATCAACTCTGCGCGAATCTTCATCTGGCCGAATGCAATTGGCTGGTACGAATCGGTCAGGGTAACGAGCTGTGCGCATCGTGCGCACTAACCCGCACCCGGCCGGCCGAAACCGACACCGCGGCGATGGCGTCGTTTGCCGAGGCCGAGCAGGCCAAGCGCCGGCTGATCGCCGAACTACACGAACTGAAGCTGCCCATCGTCGGTCGCGGCGAGGACCCGCAGTTCGGGCTGGCTTTCGACCTGCTCTCCAGCGAGTTCGACAAGGTGTTCACCGGCCATCAAAACGGTGTCATCACACTCGATCTCGCTGAAGGCGATGACGTGCACCGCGAGCAGTTGCGGATCGCGATGGACGAGCCCTACCGCACCCTGTTGGGCCACTTCCGTCACGAGATCGGGCATTACTACTTCTACCGCCTGGTGGCGCCGTCGGCGGATTACAGTGCGCGATTCGCCGAGCTGTTCGGGGATGCCGACGCCGACTACCAGGCCGCGTTGGACCGGCACTACAACGACGGCCCTCCGCCGGGCTGGGACGACGATTTCGTTTCGACGTATGCCACCATGCACGCCGCCGAGGACTGGGCCGAGACCTTCGCGCACTATCTGCACATCCGCGACACGCTGGACACCGCCGCGGCCTTCGGGTTCGCCCCGGCCGGGGCGACCTTCGAACGCCGGGTGCTCGGGCCCAGCGGGTTCGACACCATCATCGAGATGTGGCTTCCGCTGGCGTGGGCGCTGAACATGGTGAATCGATCGATGGGCCACGCCGACCTGTACCCGTTCGTGTTGCCGCCGGCCGTGCTGAACAAGATGCGGTTCGTGCACACGGTCATCGACGAGGTCACCAACTAGACCTCGGTGCCTATAGGGGAGCGAGCATCGCGTGGGCAAGCCGGGAGAGTGCCCCGCTGATCTGCTCGACGCTCAGCCCGCGCGCGCGTTGGTGGACGACGTTCTCCGCCGCCAAGGGAGCCAGCAACACGTCGACCAGTGAATCCGGCTCAGCCACCCCGGCTTCCATCAGCAAAGCCCGGACATGCGCGGCCCAGAAGCCGTAGGCACCAGTGGTGAACCTGGCGCCCCCGGTCTCGGCACCGAGCGCCAGATCGGCGTGGGTTCCCAGCAGTTCGACCATGGCGGAGTAAAACGCTGCGAGGCGGTCGGCTGGAGCGGCGCCCGGTCCCAATGGGGGGTCGCCCGAGATCAGCTGCTGTTGCAGGGCGCGCTCGTGTTCGTCGAGCAGGGCCAGGGCTATGGCCGCGGTGCTGGGGTAGCGCCGGTAGAGCGTTCCGCGTCCGACCCCGGCCGCGGTGGCGATGTGGTCCATGGTCACGGTCCGTGGATCGCGGGCGGCAAAGACCGTGGCTGCCGCAGCAAGGATTTTCGCGCGGTTGCGCGCCGCATCGGCCCGCTCCGTGCCAACCCGTTCCGCGCCGGACTCGTCGGTCGCGAGTAGATCTGCGCCGATATCCACCCCTGCACTGTAACCGACGGAGGGAATAACTGGACGAGATGTCCGGTTATCGGTCATGCTTAACCGGACACATCGTCCACTTAACCGGAGGTTGCCATGACCACGCTTCTGCACATCGACGCGAGCGCCCGCACTCGCTCCATCAGTCGTCAGATCGGCGCGGAGTTCGCGCAGACCTGGCGCGCCGCGCAACCCGACGGGCGATACCTCTACCGCGACGTCGCGGGTGATCCCGTGCCGTTCATCGGTGAGGGCTGGACGCAGCTCTGCGACGCGGTGCTCTCCGCGGGTGGCGCCGATCTGGACCGACTCGCTGAGTCGGTGTACACACCCGAGCAGGCCGCCGCATGGGCGGTGGTGCAACCGCTGCTGGACGAGCTCCGCTCGGCCGACATCGTGCTGATCGCCGCCCCGATGTACAACTACTCGATACCGGCCTCACTCAAAGCCTGGCTCGATCAGGTGACTTTTCCTCGGATGTCCTTGGCTCCCAGGCGCTTCGTCGTGGCAACTGCCCGCGGTGGCGCGTACTCACCCGGCTCGCCCAAAGCCGCGTTCGACTACCAGGAGCGGTTCTTGCGGGACTTCTTCGCGGGCCACTATGCCGTCACCGACACCGTGTTCATCAACGCCGAGATGGCCAATGCGCGGGTCGACCCCGCGCTGGCCCAGTTCCGGGACGCACACGACAAGTCGCTGGCCGCCGCATTGACCGAGGCGCGTGCCCTCGCCGTTGAGTACGCGAAATGAGTTGGCTTCTACTGGGTTTGGCAGGACTGGTCGAGGTTGCCTGGTCGCAGAGCATCAAGCCGACCGACGGGTTCACCCGTCCGCTGCCCACCGTGGTCTGCGTGGTGATCGGGGCGGTGTCGGTGTATCTGTTGTCGCTGGCCATGCGCGGCCTGCCGGTCGGCACCGCGTACGCGGTATTCACCGGTATCGGTGCGGTCGGTGCCATCGCACTGGGTGTGCTGATTCACCGTGATCCGTTGAGCGCGGGCCGCGCGCTCGCACTGTCGATGATCGTCGGTGGGATCGTGCTCGCCCGGCTCACGAATCCGGACTGAACCCGGTGGCCGCCAGATAGGCGCGCCCGCGTGGCGCGAGCCGGTAGCCGACGTCGAGGCTGATGGTCAGGCCCAGCCCCTTGAGCTGGCGCACACGGCGCTTGAACCGGGGCACCTCTTGGCCTACGCGCGCCGCCAGATCGGGTGCGCGGACGGTCTCATTGGCCGCGATCATCTCAAGGTACTGACGCGTCCATGGTTCGGTGGCCGCGTCCCAGCGCGCCAACCGGGCAGAGATCGCCCCGACGTCGGCATCGGTGAGCTCGTCGTCGGCGGCGAGGCCGGGTCGTTCGTCCGGTCCGAGGTACGACACGCCGATGAGGTACGTGTGTCCGGCGGGCCTGCGGTCGAGCTGAGCCTGCGCGGCCGCCGCATCTGGATAACCGGCCGCGCGGGCCTGCGCGGCGGTAACCCGGTAATCGCCGGGGCGTTCGGTGACCGACTCGATGCGAATCGTGCCGGCCTGCGTCCGTTGGGTTCCGCCGGGTTTGGCCCGCGGCCGGTGCCAGCGTCGCAGCACCAGCGAGATGGTCCCGTCGGCAATGCCATCGGCAGTCGGCCGATCTAACAGCACGATCACGATCGTATGTCGCAACCTCGCTATTGCTGCGGACGTTTCTAGGATCGCGGCGTGACTGATCGCTACGGTTCCGACATCCTGTCCCGAAACCCGCACACGCCCAAGCTGACTCGATCGACAGAACAGCCCGCGGAGAAGGGCCTGGTCGTCGAGGATGCCCAGAGTGGTTACGTGGGTGCGGTGGTGCGGATCGAGGGCGGTCGGGTCGAGCTCGAAGACCGCCGCGGCAAAGTGCGGACGTTCCCGATGGGCCCGGGCTTCCTGATCGACGGCAAGCCCGTGAGCCTCGTGGTGCCCAAGCGGGCCACCGCACCGGCACGGACGGCGTCGGGATCGGTCGCGGTGCCGAAGGCCAAGGCGCGGGTTGCGCTGGCCAGCCGGATCTACGTCGAGGGTCGGCATGACGCCGAGCTCGTCGAGCAGGTCTGGGGCGCCGATCTTCGCATCGAAGGTGTTGTCGTCGAATATCTGGGCGGCGTCGATGATCTGGCCGACATCGTGGCGGAATTCGCGCCCGGGCCGGGCCGTCGGCTCGGCGTCCTGGTCGATCACCTGGTCACGGGTTCGAAGGAGGCGCGCATCGCCGAGGCGGTGCGGCGCGGCCCCGGCGGTGAGCACGCGCTGGTGGTCGGGCACCCGTTCGTCGACATCTGGCAGTCTGTGAAACCGGCCCGGCTCGGGATGGAGTCCTGGCCGACCATCCCGCGCAATGTGGAGTGGAAGCACGGCATCTGCGACGCGCTGGGCTGGCCGCACCGGGACCAGGCCGACATCGCCCGGGCCTGGCAGCGGATCCGCGGCCAGGTGCGCGACTGGAACGACCTGGAGCCCGCGCTGATCGGCCGGGTCGAGGAACTGATCGACTTCGTCACCACACCGGCGTAGGCCGTCGTGTCGGCATGGTAAGCAGAAGGCGTGTCCGACGGTTTGTTCGACGTGCCGGGTGACCCGGGGCCGGGTGACCCCGGCTCCCTGGCTGCGCCCGGGACGGCGCCGCTGGCGGTGCGAATGCGTCCGGCCGGCCTCGACGAGGTCGTCGGTCAGACGCATCTGCTGCAGGCCGGTTCGCCGTTGCGCCGCCTGGTGGAGGGGTCGGGAGCGGCATCGGTCATCCTCTACGGGCCGCCCGGCACCGGCAAGACCACCCTGGCCTCGCTCATCTCACAGGCCACCGGCCGCCGGTTCGAGGCGCTCTCGGCGCTGAGCGCGGGCGTCAAGGAGGTCCGCGCGGTTATCGATGTGGCGCGACGGGCTGCGGTACACGGCGAACAGACGGTGCTGTTCATCGACGAGGTGCACCGCTTCTCCAAGACCCAGCAGGACGCGCTGCTCGCGGCGGTGGAGAACCGGGTCGTGCTCTTGGTCGCGGCCACCACGGAGAACCCGTCGTTCTCGGTGGTCGCGCCGCTGCTGTCGCGTTCATTGATCCTGCAGCTGCAGCCTCTGACCCCGCAGGACGTCGAGATCGTGCTGCGCCGCGCGATCACCGACCGGCGAGGTCTGGGTGGTGCGGTCGAGGTCACCGACGAGGCCGTCGACCTCCTGGTACAGCTCTCCGCCGGCGATGCACGGCGGGCGCTGACCGCGTTGGAGGTGGCAGCCGAGCCGGGTGAACAGGTCACCGTCGAGACCATCGAGCAGTCGTTGGACAAGGCCGCGGTGCGTTACGACCGTGACGGCGATCAGCATTACGACGTCGTCAGCGCCTTCATCAAATCGGTTCGCGGATCCGACGTCGATGCGGCGTTGCACTACCTGGCCCGGATGCTGGTGGCGGGGGAGGACCCGCGCTTCGTGGCACGCCGGCTGATGATCCTGGCCAGCGAGGACATCGGGATGGCCGATCCGACCGCGCTGCAGACCGCGGTGGCCGCCGCGCAGACCGTGCAGCTGATCGGGATGCCCGAGGCGCAGTTGACGTTGGCGCATGCGACCGTGCACCTGGCCACCGCGCCGAAGTCCAATGCCGTGACCACGGCGCTCGGTGCCGCGATGAACGACATCCGGGCCGGCAAGGCCGGGTTGGTGCCTCCGCATCTGCGGGACGGCCACTATTCGGGCGCGCAGAAACTCGGCAACGCCGTCGGCTACAAATATGCCCATGATCATCCCGATGGTGTTGTGCCGCAGCAGTATCCACCAGACGATCTGGTGGGGACGGACTATTACCAGCCGACCGGGCGCGGGTTCGAACGCGAACTCGCCACCCGGGTGGACAAGCTGCGGGCCATCATCCGTCGCATCCGTCGCTGAGTTCCACCCGTCCGAACCCTTGACAAGGCTCTGCGGATCGCTCTACCTTGGTATTCAATCAATTGGTTGATCAACGGAAAGATTGACTATTGGAGCATGATGGGGATGCCGATGAGAACCTGGATCGGGCCTTTCTGGCCCTCGCCGATCCGGTCCGGCGAGCGATGGTGGCACGTCTGTCCCGTGGCCCGGCCACCGTCAACGAACTGGCGGAACCCTTCGCCATCACGAAACAGGCTGTCTCCAAACATATTCAAGTACTCGAACAGGCGGGTCTGGTCACCAGGACCCGAGACGCACAGCGTCGGCCGGTCCATCTCGACGCGGCCGCGCTGGAGGGGCTGACCGCATGGATCGACCGATATCGGCTCGACGCCGAACGCAATTACCGCAGGCTCGATGACCTGCTGGCCCGAATGACACCGAAATCAACCGACAAGCCCGAGGAGAAACCGGAATGATGAACGCGCTCAATCTCACTGCCCCCGTCGACACACTCGCGATGGAGTTCACCCGCCCCTTCGACGCACCGGTCGATGCGTTGTTCCGCGCCCACGCCGAGCCCGAATTGGTCACTCGGTGGCTGGGGCCGCACGGACTGGAGATGCGGATCGAGCACTGGGATTTCCGTACCGGCGGCGGCTATCGCTATCAGCACTCGGACGCGTCCGGCAGCTACGTGTTCAACGGCGTCTATCACGTGGTGCGCCCGAACGAGCTCATCATCCAGACCTTCGAATTCGAAGGCGCTCCAGACATGGTGAACATCGAGTACCTGTGGTTCGACGACCTGGGCGACGGTCGCAGTCAGCTACGCGGGCGCTCCATCTGTCCCAACACCGAGGCTCGTGACGCCCTGCTGTCCTCGGGTATGGAGGGCGGGATGACCGAGGGGTACGAACGCCTCGACGCGCTGCTGACCGCTCGCTGAACGAAACGGCCCGTAGCGCGTCGAGGTAATCGGGGCAGGGCCTAACGGAACAGGCCGGAATGCCGACCGCCCAGCAAGCCGGTCCGCCTGCGGCTCATCATCGCCGATACGAGGGCAACCCCGATGGCGGCGACGATGACCTGGACGAGGAGTTCGAGCCAGTCGATGCCGTTGGTCATCGTCGGGATACCGACCGCACGGGCGATAGCGCTGCCGATGAAAGCGGACACGATGCCGACCAGGATCGTCACCAGAATCCCGATGGGTTGTCTGCCGGGGACGATCAGCCTCCCGAGCAGGCCGACGACGATGCCGATCAGTATCGCGCTGATGATGCCGGTGATGGTCATTTCTCCTCCAGGGCTTGTGTACTTGGGGGAGAAGTACCCAGGCCGAGGCCCCGACAAACGGATGCGTCAATTCCGCTATCGGTCAGGCCATCTCGGGTACGCGCAGGTGGGCCAGCACGAGTTCGAACTCTCCGACATCGATCTGATCGGCGCTCAGATCGCGTAGCCGGGACGTGCGCAACGCCCTGGCCTGATCGCGGTTGTGGTCCATCGCATCGGCACTGTCGAAGGTGGCCGAGGACACCGCCCGGCCCGACGCGCGGTCGAGCATGAGGCTGGCGCTGCAGAAACCCTCGAGGTCTTCCATCGCCGGCAACACCGAGGTCCGGTAGAACTCCACGGCCCGGTCGAACAGTTCGGGGCGGGTTCGCAGCCATGTCGCCCGCACACAGGCGCCGGGTGCGGAGTACTGCTCGCGGTGAACCACCGCGATCTCCCATTCGTCGACGGTGGCGGTGCCGGCGAATGTCTCCACCACTCGATGGCGCATCGGCGCTATCGCGGCGGCGCTGGCATGCATGGCCTCTTCGGACCGCCATGCCGTCGTGAGGACGCACTCGCCTGATTCCCGATTCACCATCAAGGACAGGCCGACGCAGCCGTCGACGTCGTCGAGGGCGGGCATCACCTCATCGCGGATGTGGGCGATGCCGGCGTCGATGGCCTGGTTGCGCGCCGCGATCGTGGTTGAACGTGCGAACACGATCCACCCCTTCCTGCCCGGGCGGCGCCCCGGTGGCGCCACCGGTTCCATTCCCACCTTCCTCCGGTACGCCGCAGGTGGCAATGGGCCGTCGGGTGCCTCGTAGGCTGGGTGGATGGACACCGACGTGATCGACGTGGACACCTCGCGGCGCCGCATCGTCGATCTCACCGACGCGGTGCGGCAGTTCTGCGGTGCACACCGTGACGGCCTGTGCAACGTGTTCGTCCCGCACGCGACCGCCGGTGTGGCCATCATCGAGACCGGTGCCGGCTCCGACGACGATCTGCTCGATACCCTGGAACGGTTGTTGCCGCGCGATGACCGCTACCGGCACAGCCACGGCTCGTTCGGCCACGGCGCGGATCACGTGCTACCTGCGCTGGTGTCGCCGTCGGTGACCCTGCCGGTCCAGGCAGGCCGCCCGCTGCTGGGGACCTGGCAGAGCGTGGTGCTGGTCGATCTGAACCGCGACAACCCGCAGCGTTCGGTGCGGCTGAGCTTTCTGGGGGCGTGAGGCTCGTCGCCTTTTCGGGGTGAACGCGCAGAACGGTAATGTAAAGCGGTCGAACTGATGGTTGCCTGCGCAACCCCAGCCACCCACGAACACGAGGACACGAGCAACGTGCAGACACACGAGATCAGGAAGCGCTTCCTCGATCATTTCGTGAAGGCGGGCCACACCGAGGTGCCCAGTGCCTCGGTGATCCTCGACGACCCCAACCTGTTGTTCGTCAACGCCGGCATGGTGCAGTTCGTGCCCTACTTCCTCGGCGCCCGCACCCCACCATGGGACCGCGCCACCAGCGTGCAGAAGTGCATCCGCACCCCTGACATCGACGAGGTGGGCATCACCACCCGGCACAACACCTTCTTCCAGATGGCCGGCAACTTCTCGTTCGGCGACTACTTCAAGAAGGGCGCGATCGAGCTGGCCTGGACCCTGCTGACCAACCCGGTCAGCGAGGGCGGCTACGGCTTCGACCCGGAAAGGCTGTGGGCAACGGTCTATCTGGACGACGACGAGGCAATCCAACTGTGGCAGGAAGTCGCCGGGCTCCCGCTCGAGCGCATCCAGCGCCGTGGCATGGCCGACAACTACTGGTCGATGGGCATCCCCGGGCCGTGTGGACCGTGCTCGGAGATCTACTACGACCGCGGCCCCGAATACGGGATCGAGGGCGGGCCCGAGGCCAACGAGGACCGCTACATCGAGATCTGGAATCTCGTGTTCATGCAGAACGAGCGCGGCGAAGGCACCTCGAAGGACGACTTCGAGATCCTGGGTCCGCTGCCGCGCAAGAACATCGACACCGGCATGGGCGTCGAGCGCATCGCCTGTCTGTTGCAGGACGTGGACAACGTCTACGAGACCGACCTGGTGCGTCCGGTGATCGATCTGGTCGCCGGGATCGCCCCTCGCGGATACGGCGCGGGCAGCCACGAGGACGATGTCCGCTACCGCATCATCGGCGATCACAGTCGCACCGCGGCGATCATCATCGGCGACGGTGTCAGCCCCGGAAATGAGGGCCGCGGCTACGTGCTGCGGCGGTTGCTGCGCCGCATCATCCGTGCCGCCAAGCTGCTCGGTGTCGACGAGCCGATCATGAGCCGGCTGATGACCACCGTGCGCGACGAGATGGGCCCGTCCTACCCGGAACTGGTCACCGACTTCGAGCGGATCCACCGCATCGCGGTGGCCGAGGAGACGGCGTTCAACCGCACCCTGGTCGCGGGCTCGAAGCTGTTCGACGACGCCGCCGCGGCGACCAAGAAATCGGGCACGACGGTGCTCTCCGGCAACGACGCATTCACCTTGCACGACACCTACGGTTTCCCGATCGACCTCACCCTGGAGATGGCGGCCGAGGCCGGCCTGTCCGTCGACGAGCAGGGCTTCCGGTCGTTGATGACCGAGCAGCGTCAGCGTGCCAAGGCAGACGCCGCCGCGCGCAAGCAGGCCCACACCGACCTGTCCGCGTACCGCGAGCTGGTCGACGCCGGGCCCACCGAGTTCACCGGCTTCGACGAATTGTCAGCTGAGGCAAAGATTCTCGGCATCTTCGTAGACGGCAAGCGGGTACCGGTGGTGACCCATGAGGACGTCGACGCCGAGCGCGTCGAACTCATCCTTGACCGCACCCCGTTCTACGCCGAGGCCGGCGGCCAGATCGCCGACGAAGGCACGATTTCCGGCACGGGCTCGTCGGGCGCAGCGAAGGCCGCCGTCACCGATGTGCAGAAGATCGCCAAAACCCTGTGGGCCCACCGGATCAACGTGGAGTCCGGAGAGTTCGTCGAGGGCGACACCGTCACCGCCGCAGTCGATCCGAAGTGGCGGCATGGCGCCACGCAGGGGCACTCCGGCACCCATATGGTGCACGCCGCGTTGCGACAGGTGCTGGGCCCCAGCGCCGTTCAGGCGGGTTCGCTGAACCGTCCCGGCTACCTCCGGTTCGACTTCAACTGGCAAGGGGCTTTGACGGAATCCCAGAGCGCCGAAATCCAAGAGGTCGCCAACGAAGCGGTGGCAGCCGACTACCAGGTGAACACCTTCGTCACCGCACTGGACAAGGCCAAGGCGATGGGGGCGATGGCCATGTTCGGCGAGAACTATCCCGACCAGGTGCGGGTGGTCGAGATCGGCGGCCCGTTCTCACTGGAGCTGTGCGGCGGTACACACGTGCACAATTCGGCCCAGATCGGCCCGGTCACCATCCTCGGCGAATCCTCGGTCGGTTCCGGTGTGCGCCGGGTCGAGGCCTACGTCGGGCTGGAGTCCTTCCGCCATCTCGCCAAGGAACGCGCCCTGATGGCAGGCCTGGCCTCGTCGCTCAAGGTGCCCTCCGAAGAAGTGCCCGCCCGGGTGGCGAACCTGGTGGAACGACTCAAGGCGGCCGAGAAGGAACTCGACAAGGCCCGGTTGGCCAACGCCCGCGCCGCGGCAGCCAACGCGGCCGCAGGTGCGGAGACGATCGGCAAGGTCCGAGTGGTCGCACAACGCATGGCCGGCGGCATGTCCGCCGGTGATCTGCGCAGCCTCGTCGGCGACATCAAGGGCAAGCTCGGTTCCGACCCGGGGGTGGTCGCGCTGATCGCCGAGGGCGAGGACGACTCGGTGCCGTTCGTGGTGGCGGTGAACCCGGCCGCACAGGATCTGGGCCTGCGCGCCAACGAACTCGTCAAGCAGTTCGGCGCGGCGGTCAACGGCCGCGGCGGCGGTAAGGCGGACATGGCACAAGGTTCCGGTAAGGGGGCAGCGGGTATCGACGCGGCGTTGGCCGCGCTGCGCGCCGAGATCGGCCGGGGCTAGCCTCGTGCCCGACACGGTCGACGACCGGCTACCGGACCGCCCAGGGGACGATGACCCCGGACGTGGTCGGCGCATCGGCGTCGACGTCGGAACCGTTCGGATCGGTGTGGCCAGTTGCGATCCCGACGGGATCCTGGCCACCCCGGTCGAGACCGTTCAGCGGGACAAGCGGGACCGGTCGGGCAGACACCTGCGCAGACTGGTGGCATTGATCGGCGAGTACGAGGCCGTCGAGGTCGTCGTCGGACTGCCGCGCACACTCGCCGACCGGGCCGGCTCCTCCGCTGTCGACGCCATCGATCTGGCGGATCTGCTGGCCCGTCGGATCGCCCCGATACCGGTGCGGTTAGCCGATGAACGGCTCACTACTGTTTCGGCGCAGCGATCGTTGCGCGAGGCGGGGGTTCGGGCAAAGGGACAGAAGGCGATGATCGACCAGGCCGCTGCGGTGGGCATTCTGCAGAGCTGGCTGGATCAGCGGCGCGCGGCTCTGGCTGCGCACGGAGAGGGCATGGATGGCTGAGAAGTGGGGCACTGACAAGGCCAAGCCCGAGGTGGTCGGACCACCGCGCCGCGGGCTGAGCAAGGCCGAGCGGGCCCGCAAAGCCCGCAATGACCGGAAGCGACGCGTCACCAGGGGCTTCTCTCTCACAGCGCTCATCGTGGTGCTGATCGGCGCGGTGTTCCTGGGTTCCAAGCTGTGGCACGGCATGTCCGGATCCGCCGGTGACTACGCCGGTGACGGTGTCGCCGATGTCGTGATCCAGGTTCACGACGGCGATTCCACGACGGCCATCGCCAAGACCCTGCAGGACCAGAAGGTGGTCGCCACGATCAAGGCCTTCGTCGACGCGGCCCACAAGAACGAGGAGATCTCGGCGATTCAACCCGGGTTCTACAAGCTGCGCACCGAGATCCCGGCGGCCAGCGCCGTTGAGCGCCTGGTTGATCCGGAGAGCCGGGTGGGCAAGCTGACCATCCCGGAGGGTCGTCAGCTCGACGACACCGCTGATGTGAAGACCAAGGCCATCACCGAAGGCATCTTCACGCTGATCTCGCAGGCCTCCTGCGTCGAGCTCGACGGCGAGAAACGCTGCGTACCGGCCGACGAGCTCCGGGCGGCCGCGCAGACGGCGCCCGCCGCCGCGTTGGCGGTACCCGACTGGGCCGCGGGTCCGGTTGCGGCGATGCCCAACGATCACCGGCGGCTCGAGGGACTGATCGCGCCCGGCACCTGGAACGTCGACCCGGCAGGGAAGGCGCAGGACATTCTGTCCACCCTGATCGCCGGCAGCGCCACCGTCTACACCCAGAGTGGTCTGCTCGACACTGCCGCGGCAATGCAGATGTCGCCGTATCAGATCCTCACCGTCGGATCCCTGGTGCAACGTGAGGCCAAGCCGCAGGACTTCGACAAGGTTGCCCGGGTGATCTACAACCGGCTCGCCGAACACCGCAAGCTGGAGTTTGACTCGACCGTGAACTATCCGCTGGACCGCCAGGAAGTGGCGACCACCGATGACGATCGGGGCAAGACCACCCCGTGGAATACCTATATGAGTCAAGGGCTTCCACAGACACCGATCTGCTCGCCCGGCACTGATGCACTGGCCGCGGCCGAGCATCCGGCGGCAGGGGACTGGTTGTACTTCGTGACCATCGATCTGCAGGGCACCACGTTGTTCACCCGCGACTACGACCAACACTTGGCCAACATCGAACAGGCACAGCACAACGGTGTCCTCGACAGTGCCAGATAGGCGGCCCGCCGCCGTGCCAGATAGGCGGCCCGCCGCCGTGCCAGATAGGCGGCCCGCCGCCGTGCCAGACAAGCGCGACAGAGGAGGCCGCCGCGCGGCCGTTCTGGGCTCGCCGATCGCCCATTCGCGTTCGCCGCAGCTGCATCTGGCCGCCTACCAGGCGCTGGGGTTGACGTCGTGGACCTACGAGCGCATCGAGTGCACGGCCGAACAACTGCCGGGCCTCGTCGGCGCCCTGGGGCCGGAGTGGGTCGGCCTGTCGGTCACCATGCCCGGCAAGTTCGCCGCGCTGGAGTTCGCCGATCAGCGCACCGAACGCGCCGAATTGGTGGGCTCGGCGAACACCTTGGTCCGGATGCCCACGGGTGGTTGGCGCGCCGACAACACCGACGTCGACGGAGTGATCGGCGCGCTCGGCATGGCCGGAGATTCGGCACTGGTCATCGGATCCGGCGGTACGGCCCCGGCCGCTGTGGTCGCCCTGGCCGAACTCGGCGTGCAGCAGATCGCCATCGTGGCGCGCGACGAGGGCAAGGCATCGCGGTTGGTGGAGTTGGCCGGTCGGTGCGGAGCGCAGGGCAGCTGGTGCGACATCGGCGGCACGGCGCTGAGCGACGCGGTGGCCACCGCGGATGTGGCCGTCAGCACCATCCCGGCCGATGTGGCGGCCGTCTACGCGGGCAAACTGGCCGCGGTGCCCCGAGTGCTCGACGCCATCTACGACCCATGGCCGACCCCGCTTGCCGAGGCCGTCGAGGCGGCAGGCGGCGAGGCGATCAACGGGCTGCAGATGCTGCTGAATCAGGCGTTCGCCCAGGTGGAGCAGTTCACCGGGAGGCCCGCTCCCAAAGCGGCGATGAGAGACGCGCTGCTCGGCTGACGGGTCGTAGACGAGACGTAGGGTGGGACAGCGTGACGCAGTCTGAATCCCCACGCCGGGTCGGTGTCGTGTTTCGGCCCGACCGCTCACCCGAGACCCTGCCTCGCACTGCAGCGGCAGCGCAAAGTGCAGGCATCGATGAAATGTGGCTGTGGGAAGACTGTTTCCTGCAGGGCGGCTTCGCGCAGGCAGCCGTCGCCTTGGCCAGTACCGACACACTGACGATCGGTATCGGTGTGCTTCCGGTGGCGTTGCGCAACGTGGTATCGACCGCGATGGAGATCGCGACCCTGGCCACGATGTTTCCCGGCCGGCTCCGGATCGGGATCGGTCACGGCGTCCAGGACTGGATGCGGCAGGCCGGCGCCGCGGTACCGTCCCCGCTGACGCTGCTGCGCGAATACCACAGTGCGCTGCGCGAATTGCTGACCGGCGGGCCGGTCACCACCGAAGGCAGGTTCGTGCGCCTCGACGCGGTGAAGCTGGAATGGGTACCGCCCCAAAGTGTTCCGATACTCATCGGCGGAACCGGCCCGAAAACGCTCCGGCTCGCGGGTGAGATCGCCGACGGCGTGATCATCGACAGCATCAAAACCCCTGAGTCGGCCCGCGCAGCACTGGGAGATGTGGCCGCCGGGCAGGCGGAGCGGACGACGTCCGCACCGTTTGCGACAGTGCAGTACCTGGCGTGTGCGCCCGGTGCGCCCGGTGCGGACGGGCGGCAGCGTCTCGACGAAGTGGCCGTGCAGCGCGGTGTGGCGGCGGGCGGCTACGGCGTCAGTGGGACCGTCGACGAGATCGTCGCGGCGGCGTCCACGTATTCGGCACAGACCTTGGTGTTCCAACCGATCGGGCCCGAGGTCGAGATGGACGGATTCGCCGACGCCGTTGGTCAGGTGGCGACCGCGTTGCGCGGCATGGCCCGTGAATGAGGTGAACGGGGACGCCCTGTCCGGGCCTTAACCTCGATTGATGGGGGTGGGGGTAACCGTCATCGCGGTCGCCTGGCTGCTGGCGCTCAGTGGCTACGACATCGCCGAACGCAGGCTGCCGAACTGGCTGACGCTTCCCGGCGCGGTCCTCGTTCTGGTGGTGGCCGGGTTGGCGGCACGCGGTCTTGCCGCAGCGGTCGGGGCGGCGGCGTTGTCGGTGCTCTACCTGGTGGTGCACCTGCTCTCGCCGCGGGCCATGGGCGGTGGCGACGTCAAACTCGCGGTCGGGCTGGGCGCGATGACCGGGGCGTTCGGTGTCGATGTGTGGCTGCTGGCAGCGTTGGCCGCGCCGATGTTCACCGCTGTCCTGGCACTCGGTGCGGCCGTGCGCGGTATCCGGACCGTGCCGCACGGACCGTCGATGTGTGCAGCCAGTGCCGCGGCGATTGCCTTGGTTCTGGCCTGACCGCGGCGGTCGGGGCCGGCGAATTGGTGCTCAGGGCCCGTCGAATCCGCGGTTACGCTCATCACCGCAGACGAGTCGTCCCGGGGGGTTCGCATGTCACAACCGCACTGGCAACAGGCCGCGCAGCAATATCCGCCGCCGCCTTCGGTACCGGTTTTCCGAGTGGAAGCGATGCGGCATACCGGCCTGCTGGTCTTGTGGTTCAACCAGACCCGCACGGTGACCGGGACCGCCGAACAGTGCGAAGCCGAACTGACCAGCGCCCTACGGCACAATCTCGTCCTCGGCTGGTGGAGCTTCCTGTCGATCCTGTTCATGAACTGGCTGGCATTGCTGCACAACGCAGGCACGCGAGCCAAACTGCGCAAGGAAGTCGAGCAGGCGCAGGCCTACGCGCAGTGGTGGTACCAGTACGGTCAGCACCAAAGCGCACTGCAACAGCCTCAACGGCAGTAGGGCGTTCGTCGCCAAGGACCACGGATTTCGGGAGGCAAACCCCGACGTGGGAGAATGACAGCCGTGTTGCGATGGACCACAGCTGGTGAATCCCACGGCCGCGCCCTGGTGGCCATGCTCGAAGGGATGGTTGCCGGCGTGCCCATCACCTCCGAGGAGATCGGGGCACAGCTCAAGCGTCGTCGTCTCGGCTATGGCCGGGGCGCCCGGATGAAGTTCGAACAGGACCAGGTCACCATGCTGGCCGGGGTGCGTCACGGCACCACCTTGGGCGGGCCGATCGCCATCGAGATCGGCAACACCGAATGGCCCAAATGGGAGACCGTGATGTCGCCGGACCCGGTCGATCCGGCCGAGCTCGACGTGGCACGCAATGCCCCGCTCACCCGTCCGCGCCCGGGGCATGCCGACTACGCCGGCATGCTCAAGTACGGCTTCGACGATGCCCGCCCGGTGCTGGAACGTGCCAGCGCCCGCGAGACCGCTGCGCGGGTAGCGGCAGGCACCGTGGCCCGGGCGTTCCTGCGGGCAGCGCTCGGTGTCGAGGTCATCTCGCACGTCATCTCCATCGGTGCGTCCAAGCCGTATGACGGGCAGCCACCGCAGTTCTCCGATCTGGAGGCGATCGACGACAGCCCGGTGCGGGCCTTCGACAAGGACGCCGAGGCAGCCATGATCGCCGAGATCGAGGACGCCAAGAAGGACGGCGACACCCTCGGCGGTGTCGTCGAGGTCGTCGTCGCGGGTCTGCCGATCGGGTTGGGCTCGTTCACGAGCGGCGACAACCGCCTCGACAGCCAGCTCGCCGCCGCGGTGATGGGCATCCAGGCGATCAAGGGTGTGGAGATCGGCGACGGCTTCGAGACCGCACGCCGTCGCGGCAGCGTCGCCCACGACGAGATGTACCCGGGGCCCGACGGAGTCCTGCGCTCGACCAACCGGGCCGGCGGCCTCGAAGGCGGCATGACCAACGGCCAGGCGCTGCGGGTGCGGGCCGCGATGAAGCCGATTTCGACCGTCCCGCGGGCACTGGCCACCGTCGACATGGCCACCGGCGAAGAAGCCGTCGCCATCCACCAGCGTTCCGACGTGTGCGCGGTGCCGGCCGCCGGTGTGGTGGTGGAGACCATGGTCGCGCTCGTGGTGGCCCGCGCCGTGCTGGAGAAGTTCGGCGGGGACTCCCTGGCCGAGACCCGCGCCAACATCGACGCCTACCTGCGGGCCGTCGCCGAGCGCGAGCCGGCGGCGCAGGCCCTGGGCTGATGGCCCCCAAGGCGGTACTGATCGGCCTGCCAGGTTCGGGCAAGTCGACCATCGGCCGCCGGCTGGCCAAGGCACTGAATCTCACGATGCTCGACACCGACGCCGCGATCGAGGAAACCACCGGCCGCACGATCGCCGACATCTTCGCCACCGACGGCGAGGCGGAGTTCCGCCGTATCGAGGAAGAGGTCATCCGTTCGGCGCTGGCCGACCACGACGGCGTGCTGTCCCTGGGCGGCGGCGCGGTCACCACCCCGGGTGTGCGTGCCGCACTGGCGGGGCACACCGTCGTGTACCTGGAGATCAGCGCGGCCGAAGGGGTGCGCCGCACCGGTGGTTCCACAGTCCGGCCGCTGCTGGCCGGGCCCGACCGCGCCGAGAAGTACCGTGCCCTGATGTCCGAACGGGTGCCGCTCTACCGTCGGGTCGCGACCATGCGGATCAACACCAACCGGCGCAATCCCGGCGCGGTGGTGCGCACCATCGTCACCCGGTTGGAGAACCCCCAGCCGCAGAAGCAGACCCAGCAACCGAAGGCGACCAAGCGGCGCCGGCGTCGTCCGCCGTGGCGGCGCGGTCCGGCATCCGGATCCTCGTCCGGTTCCGAGGCCACGGGCGGCAAGACCGCAGCTACCTCTTCCAACACGGAATCGAAAGCCATACCCACCCCAGCGGCCCTGGCCGCTCGCAACGCGGAGCGACATGATGACTGACCCGGTAATCGTCGAGGTACTGGTGGACCGGCCCTACCCGGTCATTATCGGAACCGGCCTGCTCGGCGAGCTGGGAAAAACGCTCGAGGGCCGTCACAAGGTGGCGATCCTGAATCAGCCGGTGCTGACCCAGACCGCCGAAGCCATCCGGCAACACTTGGCCGACAAGGGAATTGAAGCCCACCGCATCGAGATTCCGGATGCCGAGGCAGGCAAGGAACTGCCCGTCGTCGGGTTCATCTGGGAAGTGCTGGGGCGCATCGGTATTGGCCGCAAAGACGCCGTCGTCAGCCTGGGCGGGGGAGCGGCCACCGACGTCGCGGGCTTTGCTGCGGCGACTTGGCTGCGCGGCGTCGACATCGTGCACGTACCCACCACGCTGCTGGGCATGGTCGACGCGGCGGTGGGCGGCAAGACCGGGATCAACACCGATGCCGGCAAGAACCTCGTCGGCGCGTTCCATCAGCCGGCCGCGGTGCTGGTGGATCTCGCGACCCTGGAAACCTTGCCGCGCAACGAGATCATCGCCGGAATGGCCGAGATCGTGAAGGCCGGCTTCATCGCCGACCCGGTGATCCTCGACCTGATCGAGGCCGATCCGGAGGCGGCCCTCGACCCCACCGGAACCGTCCTGCCCGAACTGATCCGTCGTGCGATCACGGTCAAGGCCGAGGTGGTTGCTGCTGACGAGAAAGAGTCGGCGCTGCGCGAGATCCTCAACTACGGCCACACCCTCGCGCACGCCATCGAGCGCCGCGAGCGGTACAAGTGGCGCCACGGCGCCGCCGTGTCGGTGGGTTTGGTGTTCGCGGCCGAGTTGGGCCGGCTGGCCGGGCGTCTCGACGACAAGACCGCTGAGCGGCACCGCTCGGTGCTGACCGCGCTCGGGTTGCCGGTCAGTTACGACGGCGACGCCCTGCCCCAGTTGTTGGACTACATGGCAGGCGACAAGAAGAACCGCTCGGGGGTCCTGCGGTTCGTCGTACTCGACGGGCTGGGCAAGCCGGGCCGGCTGGAAGGCCCGGACCCCTCACTGTTGGCGGCCGCATACGCAGAAGTGGCGCGGGCTTGATCGCCCGCGCCACCTGCGCCTGAAATCTGCTCTGCCCGTGCGGGCAGGGGCTTGCTACTGCTTGGGCTGTTCGGGGTACTCGACGGTCTGAGTGGTGTCGTCAGCGGTCTCTGCGGCGCCGTTGGCGCTCACGGCGGCGAACACATCGGTGTCGGCGCGTTCTTCGGCGGCCAGGCCGTGGTGGCGTTGGCGGGGCATCGGCGGGGCCTTGCGGTCCACCAGCCAGCGGCCCACCGTCACGCCTGCCACGCCGAGCAGGAACGTCAGCAGGGCGGTGAACGCCGCGAACGTCGTGATCTCGTTGAGCAGCGCATCGGTGTACAGGCTCTTGTAGAAGAGACCGATGAACCACGCCACCGCGCCGCTGACGATGCCGGCGAACAGGCCGGCGATCAGCCACGTCATCGCCAGGTCGGCACGACGATCCGGATCCGGATTGCTTCGCGCGTCGCTCTGGCCGTCAAGCAGACCCCAGATCAGCACTCCGATTCCGAACAACGTGACCAGCCCCAGGCTGAACCAGGTGGCATTACCCGGCGAGGCGTTGATCAGTGCTCCTTGCAGTAAGCGCACTATGACCATCGCTGTTGCGAACACCACTCCGCGCAGTAACCACTTGCTCATGGGGGCACACTGTAGCGAGTAGCGTCACAGACCGTGACTATTTCCCAGCGCAGGGACCGGCTGCGGCGTCGGATGGCTGACTTGGGCCTGGACGCGATGTTGGTAACTGACCTGGTCAACGTGCGTTATCTGTCCGGATTCACCGGTTCGAACGCGGCCCTGCTGATCCTCGCCGAAGACGTCGTGCCGGTGCTGGCCACTGATGGGCGCTACCGCACGCAGGCTGCGCAGCAGTCCCCGGACGCCGAGGTGGTCATCGAGCGGGCCTGCGGATCGCACCTGGCCGGGCGCGCCGCCCGAGCCGGCGCCCTGCGGTTGGGTTTCGAGAGCCACGTGGTGACCGTGGATGCCTACACAGCCCTGACGAAGGCGGCCGGCAACTCGGTCGAGTGGGTACGCGCGGCCGGCACGGTGGAGGCCCTGCGGGAGGTCAAGGACGCCGGCGAGATCGCGATGCTGCGGTTGGCGTGTGAGGCCGGCGACGCCGCGCTCACCGATCTGCTGGAACGCGGCGGTCTGCGGCCGGGCCGCACCGAACGGGAGGTCCGCAACGAGCTGGAAGCCCTGATGCTCGATCACGGTGCCGACGGACCGTCCTTCGAGACGATCGTGGCGGCGGGTTTGAACTCGGCCATCCCGCACCATCGACCCACGGATGCGGTGCTGGCAGCTGGGGACTTCGTGAAGATCGATTTCGGTGCCCTGGTGGCCGGTTACCACTCCGACATGACCCGCACGTTCGTACTGGGCCCGGCGGCCCAGTGGCAGCGCGACATCTACGACCTGGTGGCCACCGCACAGCAGGCCGGGCGCGACGCGCTGGCCCCCGGCGTTTCGCTGAGCGCGGTGGACGCCGCATCACGCCAGGTCATCGCCGATGCCGGCTACGGCGACAACTTCGGTCACGGCCTCGGACACGGCGTCGGACTGCAGATCCACGAAGCGCCGGGAATCAATGCCGCTGCCGCCGGTACACTGCTTGCTGGCTCTGCGGTCACCGTTGAGCCTGGTGTCTACTTGCCCGATCGCGGCGGTGTCCGGATCGAGGACACGCTGGTCGTCGGAGAGGCGGCACCCGACCTGCTTACCCGGTTCCCCAAGGAACTGGCCATTTTGTGACAGAAGCTTAGGAGCTACACCCTCATGGCATCGACTGCCGACTTCAAGAACGGGCTCGTCCTGCAGATCGACGGACAGCTGTGGCAGATCGTCGAATTCCAGCACGTCAAACCGGGTAAGGGTCCGGCCTTCGTGCGGACGAAGCTGAAGAACGTGGTGTCCGGCAAGGTCGTCGACAAGACCTACAACGCCGGCGTGAAGGTGGAGACTGCGACCGTGGACCGCCGCGACGCCACCTACCTGTACCGCGACGGCAACGACTTCGTCTTCATGGATTCCGAGGACTTCAATCAGAATCCGTTGTCCGAGGAGCTCGTCGGCCGCTTGGCCGGTTTCCTGCTGGAGAGCCTCCCGGTGCAGATCGCGTTCCACGACGGTGTTCCGCTGTACCTGGAGCTTCCGGTGTCGGTCGAACTCGAGGTTGCCCACACCGAGCCGGGCCTGCAGGGTGACCGCTCGAGCGCCGGCACCAAGCCCGCCACCATGGAGACCGGTGCCGAGATCCAGGTTCCGCTGTTCATCAACACCGGTGACAAGCTCAAGGTCGACACCCGCGACGGCAGCTACCTCGGCCGCGTGAATGGCTGAGCATGCCTGACCGCCGCGGTGACCGGGGCCGTCACCAGGCCCGCAAGCGGGCCGTCGATCTGCTGTTCGAGGCTGAAGCCCGTGGTCTGACGGCGGAGGCGGTGGCCGATGGCCGCACCGCGCTGGCCGAGGATCAGCCCGACGTCGCTCCGCTCAACCCCTACACGGTGTCGGTGGCGCGCGGCGTCACCGAGCACGCCGCCCACATCGACGATCTCATCTCGGCGCACCTTCAGGGGTGGACGCTGGAACGGCTGCCCGCTGTGGACCGAGCCATCCTGCGGGTGGCGGTCTGGGAACTGCTGCATGCCGAGGACGTCCCCGAGCCGGTTGCGGTCGACGAAGCCGTCGAGCTCGCCAAAGAGTTGTCCACCGATGAATCGCCCGGGTTCGTCAACGGGGTGCTGGGCCAGGTGATGTTGGTGACCCCGCAGATCCGCGCCGCCGCCGCGGCCGTCCAGGGCGGGATCCAGGACAGCTCCGAGCAGTAGCGCGTGTCCCGGACATCGGGACCATAGGTGCCGTTCGGTGCCAGGATGTTGTTACGTGTGTTACACCCGTACCGACATCCGGAGGCCGCTGATGGGACCAGAGCCGCGAAAGATCGCCGCCATCGGTGAGGACGGCCTGCATCTGCACGCCTGCCCGCTGTGTGAAGCGATGTGCGGTTTGGAGATTCGCGTCGAGGACGGCCGGGTTGCCAGTGTGCGGCCGAACAAGGCCGACCAGTGGAGTGCGGGGCACATCTGCCCGAAAGGCGCCTCGCTGGCCACGTTGCACGACGATCCCGACCGGATCCGCCGGCCGATGATCAAGGTCGACGGCCAGTGGCACGAAGTTGACTGGGATACCGCGTTCCGTCGCTGCACCGAACTGCTCGCGCCCGTCGTCGAGAAGTACGGCATCGGCGCGGTCGCGGCGTACACCGGAAATCCGCTGGCGCACTCGTTCTCGCTGTCGCGCTACGCGGCGATCCTGCTCGGCCTGTCCGGCATGCCGATCACCTACTCGCCGGGCACCATCGATCAGTGGCCGAAAAACCTGTCGTCGCACCTGATGTACGGCAGTTGGTGGGCGTTCCCGACACCCGACATTCAGCGCACCGACCTGCTGGTGGTCATGGGCGCCAACCCCGCTGCCTCACAGGGCTCGTTGCTGGCCGCCCCGGACGTGATGGGCATCATCGGCGGTATCCGTAAGCGCGGCAAGGTGATCGTCATCGACCCGGTGCGCACCGCCACCGCGGCCAAGGCCGACGAATGGCTGCCGATCACCCCCGGCACCGATGCCGCCCTGCTGCTCGGGATCATCCACACGGTGTTCGACGAAGGGCTGGTCAACCTCGGCGACCTGGAGCGCCACCTCGACGGGGTGTCGACGCTGCAGCAGGTGGCGGCCGAATGGTCGCCCGAAAGGGTCGCTGCCGCAACAGGTATCGATGCAGAGCGGATTCGCGGATTGGCCCGTGAGCTGGCCGGCAGATCGCGTGCGGTGGTCTACGGCCGGATCGGCACCTGCAATCAGGAGTTCGGCAGCCTGGCCAGCTGGCTGGTGGACGTCGTCAACATCGTCACCGGCCACTTCGACACCCCGGGCGGCGCGATGTTCGCCACCCCGACCGCGTGGACTGTCACCAGCCAGCCGATCCCGGGACTCGAGGACGGGGCGCCGAACTTCGGCCGTTACCGCACCCGGGTCCGCGGGGCCAAAGAGGTGATGGGTCAGGTCCCGGTGTCCTGCATGCTCGAAGAGATCACCACCCCCGGTGAGGGCCAGCTCAAGGCCCTCATCACGGTGGCCGGCAACCCGGTGCTGTCGACTCCGGGCGGCGACAAACTCGACGACGCGCTGCCGCAGCTCGACGCGATGATCTCGGTCGACCTGTGGCTCAACGAGACCACCAAGCACGCCGATGTCATCCTGCCCGGTGCCTCGGCGCTCGAGCAGCCGCATTCCGCCGATCTGCTGCTGGGCGCGGCGATCAACAGCTTCGCGCGCTACTCGCCGCCGGTGTTTCATCGCGAGGATCCCGATGCGCCCGAGGAATGGGAGATCCTGATCCGGCTGACCGGGTTGTGCACCGGTACCCCGGCCGAGGACGTCGACATCGCCGCGCTCGACGACGGCTGGTTCGACTACCTGTGCTTCACCCAGGGGCTCGACGGCGCTGAGATCCGCAAGCACTACGACCACGGTGGCCCGGAGCGGATGCTCGATCTGACGTTGCGGACGGCTGCGTTCGGTGACCGGTACGGCGAGAACCCGGATGGCCTGACCCTGGAGAAGCTCAAGGCCCATCCGGACGGCATCAACTACGGCCCGATGGTTCCCCGGGTGCCCGAGGTACTCGGGACCTCCGACCAGAAGATCCGGGTGGCGCCGCAATACCTTCTCGACGACCTGCCCCGGCTGGCCGAGCGACTCGATCGCGCTCCCGATGATCTGGTGCTGGTCAGCCGCCGGCATCTGCGGTCTAACAACTCCTGGCTGCACAACGTCGGTTCGCTGATGAAGGGCCGCGACCGGTGCACCCTGCTGATGCACAGCCAGGATGCGGCGTCTCGGGGCATCGCCGATGGTGACAACGCCGAAGTGGCGTCGACTGCCGGCAAGATCGTGGTGCCGGTCGAGGTGACCGATGCGATCAAACCCGGCGTGGTGTCCATGCCGCACGGCTGGGGACACGGCCAGCCCGGCACCCGGCTCGGCGTCGCCAACGCGGCACCCGGGGTGAACACCAACATCCTGTCGCTGCCGGACTTCATCGACGAACCGTCCGGAAACGGTGCGCTCAACGGCATTCCGGTCACGGTCAGCGCGGCGGGCTCGTGAGCGTGACTGCGAGTTAGGGCGGGCTGGGCCGAGGGTGTGATCGTGCCAGGGCAATTTGTCCGTCGGCACGCGCCCTGGTGGAACTCAATCACGTTGTATGCCAGCGTGGTTGAGCTGGTTCGGGGGCTGTTCGGTCTGTCAGCTACTTCGTTGCGGGGGACTATCTGGGGGGACTAGTAGTTCTTCGGGGTGGAAGTGATGGTTGAGGGTGTCTTGCCCGGTGTCCATCAGGGGTGGGGGATGCCAGTGGATACGTCCGGTGTCGGGATCGATGCTGGTGGTCCAGCCGAGCCCGACCAGGCGGTTGTCGGGCCCGCAGCTCAGTGCGAGGTCGGGGGCGTCGGTTTGTCCGCCGTGTCGCCAGTCGGCTTTGGCGTGGTGGACCTGGCAGCAGTCTGCCGGTGCGGTGCATCCGGGGCGGGTGCATCCTCGGTCACGGTTGTAGAGCAGGAGTCGTTGGGCTTTGGTTGCCAACCGTGTGGTGCGGGCCATGTACAGCGGCTCGGCGGTGTGGTGGCGGTAGACGGTCAGGTAGTGGATGCTGTGCGACGCCAGCCGGATGAGGTCGTTCATCGGCATCCGGATGCCTGAGCCGGTGACCGCGATTCCGGCCCCGGCCTCCAGTTCGGCCAGCGTGGTCGAGACCACCACGGTGACCGGGAGGCCGCCGTGCTGGCCGAGCCGTTTGGACATCAGTAGTTCGCGCAGCGCCACTTTGAACGCGTCGTGATTGCGCTGGGACTGGGTACGCGTGTCGCGGTTGGCGGCCTGCTCCTGCTCTGGGGAGGTGTCGCGTTCAGCCCGGGCTTCGGTGGCCGACGGTTCAGCCGCGTCGGTCTCGGGTGAGTCGGCAGGGGTCTCGAGTGGGTTGGGTGTCGGGTTGTGGAGTGGTTCGGGATCATCGGGGTTGTTGATGCCGGGCGCGCCCCACACGCCGGTGACGGTGGTGAGATAGGACGCCGCCTCGGGGTCCAGCCAGCCTTCGACGTGAACCAATCCGTCGGCGTCCTGTTTGCCGATCCGCAGCCCACGCAGGTGGGCTGCGACATCGGGCCCGTCGCCGTCCTGGTTGAGCAGGTAGAGCAGTTTGTCGGCGGCGGCCTTGAGTGTTTCGGGAGTGTCGCGGGTCGCTGCGGTCACCAGGTCCGATTCGATCTGGGCGAGTTCAGCGGCGCTGACGTACTTTTCGGCCTCTGCCAACGTGTCGCGGATGATCGTGATGTGTTCGGTGTTGATCGACCCCGACCGCAATGCCTGGGCGCATGCGGGCAGCAACGGTTCTAATATCTCGCCGGTGAGGGAATACCGCGGGCCCAGGTCCGCGGCCGCGGACACTCGGCGTGAGGCTTCCTTGCGGCTGATCCGCATCCGGGTGGCAAGGACGTCGGTCCATGATTTGCCGCCGACCTCGGGTGGGCTGGTCCGGGCCATCAGCGCCGACTGGAGGCGGTGATCGATGAGGGCCTGGGTGCGGGCCTGCTCCTCGCGCCCGGACTGGATCGCCAACAACTCTGCGGTGTCGAACCCGGTGAAATCAATATCGACAAGCGTCGCGGTCGCAGCCAGGTGCCCGGCCAGCGCAGCCTGCACTGCACCTCGGCTCTGCGCCAACCCGACCTTCATGATTCGAACATTAGTTCGATAACCCGACAAGAAACCGCCGATAGGGACAGACGTGGTCAGAGTGACCAAAGTTTTTTGGGCCGGCCCGCGGTCACACAATCGGATCGTGACGACGTTTCGATCATCGCGATTTGTAAATTCTTGTCACGGCCGAGGTGGCGTAATGCGTGCCTGGGGAAAGGTTTCGCCAGGTACTTCACGTCGGGCGGCGGCGCAATCAGTTAACCTGCGCCGACAGCGAAATCGCCGCACTGCGACGACCCTGAATCGCCCCTTACGTTGATTGCGTGTCGTCGCAGCCCGAAGCCCATCCCGTATCGCTGCCGAGCCGCCGTGCGCGCGCAGATCAGGCCCGCCAGGTGGCCGACGTCCTGCGCCATCAGATCTACGAGGGCAGCTATGACGGCGCCCTGCCACCCGAGGCGGAACTGGCCGCCGAATTCTTCGTCTCCCGCAACACCATCCGTGAAGCCCTCGCGGTGCTCAAGACCGAGGGGCTGATCGACCGCGGCACCAAGGTCGGCACGCACGTCGCGGCCCGCAAGTACGATCATGGCCTCGACGCGCTGGTGGGTCTGAAAGAGACCTTCAAGGACTACGGCGACGTGCGTAACGAAGTCCGTGCCGTACAGCGACTTTCGGCCCCTCCGGCGGTGGCTCGAAAGCTCGCACTCGAGCCGGGTACGCAAGTGGTCTTCATCGAGCGCTTGCGCTACCTCGCGGATCTGCCACTGTCGCTGGATCTGACCTACCTCGCTCCCGAAATCGGTGAGCAGGTGATCGGCCACCCGCTGGAGAGCAACGACATCTTCGCGCTCATCGAACGGGTCAGTGGGCGGCGCCTGGGTGGGGCGAGCCTTGCCCTGGAAGCGGTTTCGGCCGACCCGCACTCCGCGGCGACGCTGCAGGTGCCGGCCGGATCGGCGCTGCTGATGGCCGAGCGGCTGACCAGCCTGGATGACGGCACGCCCGTCGACCTGGAGTACATCAGGATGCGTGGTGACCGAATCACCATGCGCGGCAACCTTGTTAGGAGTGACGCATGACGCTGGTCAATCAACGCGCCGATGTCCCGGTGACCATCGACGAGTCCCTGTGTATCGAGGGCTGCACATTGTGTGTCGACGTGTGCCCGCTGGATTCGCTGGCCATCAATCCCGAGAACGGTAAGGCCTTCATGCACGTCGACGAGTGCTGGTACTGCGGGCCCTGCGCGGCCCGCTGTCCCACCGGCGCGGTCACCGTCAACATGCCCTATCTCATCCGCTAGAGGACCTGAAGTGAAATCAGCCCTGATCGCCCTTACCGCCGGTCTCACGCTCGTGACCGCCGGTTGCTCCCTGGACTCGGCGACGAAATCTTCCGACACCGTCGATGTCGTCGTCGGCTACCAGTCCAAGACCATCAACACCGTCACCGCCGGAACGTTGTTGCGCGCCCAGGGGTACCTGGAACGCCGCCTGGCCGACATCACCACCCGCACCGGCACCAAGTACAACGTGACGTGGCAGGACTACGACACCGGCGCACCGATCACCGCGCAGATGGTCGCCGAGAAGATCGACATCGGTTCCATGGGTGACTATCCGATGCTCATCAACGGATCCAAGACACAGGCCAACGAACGCGCCAAGACCGAGATCGTCTCGGTCACCGGGTACAACCCGAAGGGTGCGCTGAACATGGTTGTGGTGGCACCGGATTCGCCCGCCAAGTCGTTGACCGATCTGGCCGGCAAGAAGGTCTCGGCCAGCGTCGGTTCGGCCGGCCACGGCATGCTGGTGCAAGCGCTCGGCAAGGGCGGTATCGACGCCAAGGCCGGTGTGGAGGTGCTCAACCAGCAGCCGCAGGTCGGCGCGTCGGCGCTGGAATCTGGTCAGGTTCAGGCGCTTTCGCAGTTCGTCGCGTGGCCGGGGCTGCTGGTCCAGCAGGGCAAGGCCAAGCTGCTCTACGACGGGGCCGAGCTGAATTATCCGACCTTGCACGGTGTGGTGGTGCGCCGGGCGTATGTGGCTGACCACCCGGAGGTCCTCGACGCCTTCCTACAGGCCCAACTGGATGCCACCGACTTTCTCAACACCAAGCCGTTGGAGGCGGCCCGCCTCGTGGCCGAGGGCAGTGGGCTGCCACAGGAGGTTGTCTACCTGTACAACGGGCCGGGCGGCACCTCGTTCGACACCACGCTCAAACCGTCGCTGGTCGACGCACTCAAAGGCGATGTGCCCTATCTGAAGTCGATCGACAACTTCGCCGACCTCGATGTTCCCGGTTTCGTGCAGGACGGACCGCTGCGGGCGGCGTTCTCGGCTCGCGGCCAGGATTACGAGAAGGCGTTGGCCTCGAACGCCAACCCGTCGGCGTTGAGCGGCACCGACCCGGTGTGCCACAGCGCTGTCGACAATCCCGCCACGGCAGGTGAGCTCTGGATTGACGGATCGGATACCACCACGGCGGCTGCGACGCCGGTGTGCCTGCTCAAGGCGATCCGGCAGGCCGAAGGCGAGGGCAAGAAGGTCCGCGCCGCCTACATCTCCGACGCCGAACTGGGTACCCGGTGGTTCGCAGACAAGGCCGTGTGGGTGCGCCTGCCCGGATCAGGCGCTGAGGGCCACCTGCCGTTCGGCACTCAGGCGGGCGCCGAGCGCTACATCACGACGCATCCCGGTGCAGCGATCGTCGACTATCAGCAAGCGCTGGCAGGTGCGGTGTGACCACCACCGACGCCGCACCGGTTGCGGTCAGCGACCTTCCGGCCGCGCCGGACGCCGCCCGTACCCGCCCCGCGCCTTCGGTCTGGCGGCATCGGCTGATCCGCCTGGCGTCGGTGGTGAGTGCCATAGTCCTGTGGCAGCTGTTGACCGCCAACGACGTACGGTTCGGTCTGCGGTTCGACACCCTGCCCACCGTCACCGAAATCACTGCGGCCCTGGTGAACCGGCTGGGCACACCGGAGTACTGGCTGGACCTCGGCCAGTCGCTGATCCGGATTCTCACCGGGTTCGGTATCGCCGCGGTGGTCGGTGTGATCACCGGAATCCTGCTGGGACGCACGGCACTGTTCGCCGACATCTTCGGCCCGCTCACCGAATTGGCCCGCCCGATCCCGGCGATCGCCATCGTGCCGGTGGCAATCCTGTTGTTCCCGAGCGATGAGGCGGGGATCGTCTTCATCACGTTCCTCGCGGCCTACTTCCCGATCATGGTCAGCGTCCGGCATGCGGTGCGTGCGCTGCCGACCATCTGGGAGGACTCGGTCCGCACCCTCGGTGGCGGTCGCCTCGACGTGCTGCGCCAGGTGGTGCTGCCGGGCATCCTGCCGGGACTGTTCGGCGGGCTCTCGGTCGGAATGGGTGTGGCCTGGATCTGCGTGATCTCGGCCGAGATGATCTCGGGCCGGCTGGGTGTGGGTTACCGCACCTGGCAGGCCTACACGGTGCTGAACTATCCCGCCGTGTTCGTCGGCATCATCACGATCGGTGTCCTCGGCTTCCTCACCGCCGCGGCGGTCGAGTTGATCGGGCGCCGGGTCACGCGCTGGTTGCCGCGTGGTGAGGAGAGTGTGCGATGACCACAACGCTTGCCGGCACGGGGATGCGGCTTGAACTCGACGGAATCACGTTGTCCTACACCGGCGCTCCGGTGATCGCGGATCTGAGCCTCACCGTGCAGCCCGGCGAGATCCTGGTGCTCACCGGTCCGTCGGGCTGCGGCAAGTCCACATTGTTGCGTGCGCTCACCGGGCTGTTGCGGCCCGACGGCGGCCGGGTGTTGGCCGACGGCGAACCGGTCACCACCACTTCGCGCGACCGCGGCATGGTGTTCCAGGACAGCGCGTTGCTGCCGTGGCGCACGGTGCGGTCCAATATCGAACTGGCCCTGCAGCTCCGCGGCGAGCCGCGCAATGGGCGTAGCGGCGAGCCGCGCAATGGGCGTAGCGGCGAGCCGCGCAATGGGCGTAGGGGCGAGCCGAAAGCAGGGAGGCGCGAGCGTGCCGACCGGTGGATCGCCGAGGTCGGCCTGTCCGGGTTCGCTGACTTCCTGCCGAAGAATCTGTCCGGCGGCATGCGGCAGCGCGTTCAGCTGGCCCGCGGCCTGGCCGGTGCACCCCGCGCGGTCATGATGGACGAGCCGTTCGCCGCGCTGGACACCCAGACCCGGGCGGCCATGCAGCGGTTGCTGATCGACACTTGGCAGGCCCATCCGACGACGATCGTGTTCGTCACCCACGACGTCGACGAGGCACTCACACTCGGTGACCGTGTCGCGGTGCTCGGGCGTGCCGGCCAGCCGTTGCGCGCCCTCATCGAGGTGGGCCAGCCCCGAACCGACCATCCCGAACGATCCGCGCTGCGCGCCGAGATCATTGCCGCCCTGGAGCATCCATGACCGAGCTGACCGAGATTCCCGATGTCGCTGACGCCGTCCGGATCGACTGCGATGTGCTGGTGATCGGCGGCGGTACGGCGGGCACGATGGCCGCACTCACCGCCGCCGAGAACGGCGCCCAGGTCCTGCTGCTGGAGAAGGCCCACGTGCGGCACTCCGGAGCGCTGGCGATGGGGATGGACGGCGTCAACAACGCCGTCATCCCGGGCAAGGCCGAGCCCGAGGACTATGTCGCCGAGATCACCCGGGCCAACGACGGAATCGTCAACCAGCGCACCGTCTACCAGACCGCCACCCGCGGATTCGCCATGGTGCAACGGCTCGAGCGGTACGGGGTCAAATTCGAAAAGGACGAGCACGGTGAGTACGCCGTGCGCCGTGTACACCGGTCCGGCGCCTACGTGCTGCCGATGCCCGAGGGCAAGGATGTCAAGAAGGCCCTGTATCGGGTGCTGCGGCAACGGTCGATGCGCGAGAAGATCCGGATCGAGAACCGGTTGATGCCGGTGCGCGTGTTGACTCATGAGGGAAGGGCGGTCGGCGCCGCGGCATTCAACACCCGCACAGGCGAATTCGTCACCGTCGCGGCCAAGGCCGTGATCCTTTCCACCGGGGCGTGCGGCCGCCTCGGGTTACCCGCGTCGGGTTATCTGTACGGCACGTACGAGAACCCGACGAACGCCGGTGACGGGTACGCCATGGCCTACCATGCCGGCGCCGAACTGTCGGGAATCGAGTGCTTCCAGGTCAATCCGCTGATCAAGGACTACAACGGCCCGGCGTGCGCGTACGTGGCCAACCCGTTCGGCGGTTACCAGGTCAATGCACTGGGGGAGCGGTTCGTCGACTCCGACTACTGGTCGGGGCAGATGATGGCCGAGGTCAAGGAGGAGATCGAATCAGCCCGCGGACCGATCTACCTCAAGGTCAGCCATCTGCCGGACGAAACGCTGACCACTCTGGAGAACATCCTGCACACCACCGAACGGCCCACCCGCGGAACATTCCACGCCAACCGGGGGCATGACTACCGCACCCACGATATCGAGATGCACATCTCCGAGATCGGTTTGTGCTCAGGGCATTCCGCGTCTGGTGTGTGGGTGGATGAGCATGCCCGCACTACGGTGCCCGGCCTGTACGCGGCCGGCGACCTGGCGTGTGTCCCGCACAACTACATGATCGGCGCGTTCGTCTACGGCGACCTCGCCGGTGAACATGCGGCCTCGACGCTTCCGGAAGTGGCGGCGCCGGACCAACTTCCGGCCGATCAGGTGGCCGAGGCCCACGAGCTCATCTACCGCCCGCTGCGTCACCCCGACGGTCCGCCGCAACCGCAGGTCGAGTTCAAACTACGACGGTTCGTCAACGACTATGTGGCACCGCCGAAGACTGCCACCAAGCTGTCGATCGCGGTACAGACCTTCGAGCGCATGGCAACCGAGGTCGAGGGGATCGGCGCCCGCACCCCGCACGAGTTGATGCGTGCCGCGGAGGTGTCCTTCATCCGTGATTGCGCGGAGATGGCGGCCCGGTCCTCGTTGACCCGGACCGAATCACGTTGGGGCCTCTACCATGAGCGTGCCGATCTGCCCCAGCGGGACGACACGGAGTGGCGCTACCACCTCAACCTGTACAAGAGTGTCGACGGCGCCATGCAGTTCGTGAAACGGCCCGTGGCACCGTATTTCGTCGCGGTACCCGAGCTGGATCACCTGACTTCGCAGGACCCGGTGACCACCGTCGACCAGCCACACCTTCACGGCGGCAGGGCTCCGGCGGCCGAGCACTCCCGGGTCCGCCCGGGATCCGCTCAGCCGCCGTCACCACGGATCGTTGCGGTACTGGCCTTGGAGGAACCGTCGCTGGAGGATCTGAGCACCTACCTGACCGACCCGGACGCCGGCGTGCGCCGTACGGCGGTCGCCACCCTCGTCGAGCATCTACCGGACGGATACCAGCCCGCGCTGGTGGCGGCCCTGGCCGACGACGACGCCGGTGTGCGGCGGGAAACTGCGGATTCGGTCCGTGAACTCGTCGAGGTGCTGCCCGACCCGGGTGCCTTCGCCGACCGGCTGGAGTCCGCGGACCCGGTGGTCCGCGCGGTGACGGTGTACCTGTTGAGTGCCCGGCGCGTAGGCAGCGCCCAGGCGTACCGGGTCGCGTCGATCGATGCCGATCACCGGGTACGGATCGAGGCGGTACGGGCCCTGGTGTCGGTCGACGATCACACCGGCGTGGCGGCAGCCACGACCGACGAGAACCGGGAAGTGCGGATCGCCGCTGTCGGCGGCCTGGCGACCCTGCGCGCCGGCGCGGATGCGGTGCGCGTGGCGCTGGACGACCCCGATCCGCTGGTGCGGGCGGCGGCCCTGGCCTCGCTCGGCGCGGTCGGCTGCACCGACGATGACGTGGTCAGTGTCGAGAAGGCATTCACCGAATCGGCCTGGCAGATCCGCCAGGGCGCGGCGCGGGCATTGGCCGGGGCGGTGCCCGCGGTCGCGGTACCCGCCCTGTCGCGGGCGCTGGAGGACCAGCACCTCGATGTCCGCAAGGCCGCGGTGCTGAGCCTGAGCCGGTGGGCGGGATCGGAGTCGACGGCCCGCCGGGCACTCACCGTGGCGTTGGACGACACCGACGCCGACGTGCGCGCGTATGCCCGCCAGGCGCTGGCGGGGTGAGCGGCACCTTTGCCGGAACGGCAAGATCCGTGCCTTAGCGCGCCGCCGCGCTGATACTGGGCATGGTGGACACAAGCCATCGTCGCAGGCACGACAATCCGCCACCGCGGACCGCGAACAGCGAATCCGAGGTCTTGCGGGGGTTTCTCGACTATCTGCGCGGGTCGATCGCGATGAAGGTCGACGGCGCGCCGGAACCGATGGCGCGCACGTCCGCGGTGCCGTCGGGGACCACGCTGCTGGGCGTCCTGAATCATCTGACGTACGTCGAACGGTGGATTTTTCTGGGGGACGATGTCACCGACTGGCAGGCGACCTTCGCTGTCGAACCGTCGGACCGCGTCGCTGACATAGTCGCCCGGTACCGGGAGGCCGTTGAGTGCGCCAACACGGTGCTCGATGATTGCGCCGACCTCGCGGCACCGGTTCCTCGATCGCGGCCGGGACGGGCCGCACCCACCGTCCGCTGGGCGCTCACTCACATGATCGAAGAGACGGGCCGCCACGCCGGCCACGCCGACATTCTGCGCGAACTGATCGACGGCACGACCGGCCGGTGACCACGCTCGGCCGGGCCCCGGACCTCTGACGACATCGAAGTTCGTCGTTACCCGTGCTAACGACCTTGTCTCGGCCTAATCTCGTTGCGTGCGACTGGCCTGGCCGCTGACGGGGCGTTTGGAAGAGACCCGGCTGATCGACGCTGCGCTGGCCTCCGCCGAACTGTCCGGGATCGTGATCTATGGGGCCGCCGGAGTCGGCAAGAGCCGAATCGCCCGCGAGGCACTCTCGACCGTGGCCGCGGGTGGTCGTGAAACCCGTTGGGCGGTAGGGACATCAGCCGCCCAGGCGCTGCCGTTGGGAACGTTCGCGCGGTGGGTGGGAACCTCGGACGCCGACAGCGTGGCGCTGGTCGGCCGGGTGATCGACGGCCTGACCGGGACATCGAACGGGAGGCCCGTGCTGGTGTGTGTCGATGACGCTCACCTGCTCGACGGGTTGTCGGGTTTCGTGTTGCAACAGATCGTGCAGCGCGGCGCGGCCAAGCTCCTGCTGACCGCGCGTACCGGTGCGCCGGTACCCGCCGAGGTTCTGACGGCATGCGAGCGCGGCCGGTTCGATCGGTTGGACCTGCAGCCGTTGTCCCGGGACGAGTCGACCCGACTGCTGACTGCCGCGCTCGGGGGTCCGATCGATGAGCAAGCAGCGCAACGGTTGTGGCGGCTTACCCGCGGCAATGTGCTGTACCTGCGCAACATTGTCGAACAGGAAGTCGCGCAGGGGCGGCTCGCCTGTCGGCAGGGCTACTGGCGGTGGACCGGAGATCCGGTGATGCCGCCGGGCCTGGTCGAACTGATCGAGACGCGAATCGGTGCCCTGCCGCCGGCGGTGAGCGAGGTGGTCGACGTCCTCGCGGTGGCCGAGCCGATCCAGCTGGAGCGGTTGGCCGCGATCACCGACGCCGATGCGGTGGCTGCGGCCGAGACCCGTGGTTTGATCACGATCGATCCCACGGACCGGGAGGTCCGGGTCGCCCACCCGCTGTACTCCGAGGTGCGGCGCAACCGGGTGCCGGGTTCCCGGTTGCGCCGACTGCGCGGGCTGGTGGCCACCGCGCTCGGCGACCGGGATGACCGCGATTCCATGCGGGTGGTGGTACGGCGGGCCACGCTGATGCTCGATTCGGATCTGCCGCCCGATCCCGACTTGTTGACCCGGGCCGCGCAAGGCGCGGTGTGGCTGTCCGACCTGGTCTTGGCCGACCGGCTGGCTCAGGGGGCGATCTCGGCGGGAGCCGGCGCGGAGGCGAAATTCATTCGTGCCCACGCGTTGTCGTGGCTCAGCCGGGGCGAGGAGTCGGATGCGGTGCTCGCCGCGATCGAGACCGGCGACCTGACCGACGACGCACGGGCCCGGCTGGCCTTCCTGCGCGCCTCCAACATGTTGTGGGCGCTCGCCGACCCGGCCGGCGCGAAGCGGCACGTCGACGATGCGGCGGCGGGCATCCCGGCGGCCGCCCGCGCCTGCATCGACGCGTTCTACACCGTGTACTGGGCTGCGATGGGTGATCCGGAACAGGCCAGGGCCGCCTTCAGCCGCCTGGACCTGGAGGCTCTGCCTGCCATCGTGGGTGCGGTGACCGCGTGGGCCGTGGCGACGTCGTGCGGCGACGCGGGACGCACCGACGAGGCCGTAGCGGCCGCCCAAGTCGGTTACCGCATCACGGACGGTTCCTTCGATGCGGCCCACACGCGGTTCGTCATCGCCGACGCACATATCGGCGCGCTGCTGCTGGCCGGGCGGATCCGCGAGGCAAACGACGAAGCCGAGCAGCTGAGCCGCCGGGCCGCCGAGCTCCCCGGCGCGGCACAGCTGTTCGGCATTGCGCTCGCGGGTCGCGCCGCGGCGGGGGCCGGACAACTCGGAGAGTCGGCTGAACTGTTGGATCCGGCGGTCGAGGTACTGCGGGCCGCGGGGGAGACGAACGGATTCGCCTATCGCTTTCAGCTGCCCCGGGCCACGGCACTGGCCATCAGCGGTCTGTCCGACGATGCTGCGGTGATCGAACTCGACGAATGTCGGCATCCCAGTTGGCAGTACCTCGCCTACGAGCATGCCTTGGTACGGGCCTGGGTCGCTGCAACGCAAGGGGCGGTATCGGAGGCCGTCGACATCGCGCTCGATGCCGCCGACACCGCCGGGGCCAACGGACAATTGGCGGCCGAGGTGCTGTGTCTGCAGACCGCGGCACAGCTCGGTGATCATTCCCGAACCCGCCGGCTCGACGAGTTGACCGGTCTCGTGGAGGGGCCACGGGTCGGTGCCGCTGCCGCGCTGTGCCGGGCCCTTGCTCGCGACGACGGTGACGGGTTGGCAAAGGCATCAACAGAATTCGAGGAATTCGGGGACCTGGTGGCGGCCGCCGACGCGGCCGGTCGCGCGGCGGTGGCGTATCGACGCAAGGACATGCGCGGGTCGACCCTGGCGGCGGCAACGCGTGCCACGACACTGGCCGAAGCATGCGGCGGCGCGGCCACGCCGGCGCTGCTCACCGCCGCCGAACGTCTGCCCTTGACCGACCGGGAACGCGAGATCGCCATGCTGATCGGCGCCGGTATGTCCGGCCGCGCGATTGCCGACCGCCTACACCTTTCGGTCCGCACCGTCGAGGGCCACATCTACCGCGCAATGGCGAAAACCGGTGTGTCCACCAGGGCCGAGCTGATAGCGCTGCTACCCCGACGGCACCGCCGCTGATTCGGGTACCGGGGTACTCAGTCTGGTTCGGCGGAACCGTCGCATCCTGGATCGATGGCCGACGAGGGCGAGGTACGCGAACAGGCATTGCGGGCGCTGCCCTTGCCGTACTCGCTGGCATTGCGGCTGCGCGACGCCGGGGTCGCCCGCGACGTCGTCTGTGAGTACCTCGGTATCGAAGAGTCCGCACTCGACGGCCTCTACCGGATCGCCGAGGCCAAACTGTCCGCGGTGTCGGCGGCCAGGGCCGGCGCGTAGCGCAGCCTCAGCGTGCCGGCAGCGGATAGTCCGGGAGGTTGACCGCGTCGGCAGTGGTGAACCATTTGCGCTCGGCGAACCCACGGAGCGGCCAGCGCTGCATCCACTTCATCACCTGAGCGGTCACCGTGACATCGCCGGACGACTTGGGGAGGTAGCCGTCAATGCCCTGCGGCAGGGCCTGGCACCGGTCGATATAAGGCCGCATCACTGCCTCGTACCGCATCAGTGCGTCCGGGATCTGCTCGGTATCAAAGCACTCGGCCGCACCGAGTTCGCCGGCCAGGACGTGGGCGCCGACCAGCGCCAGGCTCGTACCCATGCCGGACAAGGGTGAGGCACAGTAGCCGGCATCGCCGACCAGCGTCACCCGGCCGTTCGAGATGGTCGACATGTGGACCTGCAGAAAGGCGTCGAAATAGAAGTCGCCGGCGTCTGCCGCCGCGGCCAGTAACGCCTCGCAATGCCAGCCGATACCTTCGAAATATGTTGCCAGCAGGGCCCGTTGCTCGTCGGGATCGCGGCGGTCGAACGACAGGGGCCCGGACCGAAAGGCCAAGCCGGCCTTGCATAGTGCCGGCTCGTGGGCCGGGCGCATCGACGCGTTGAGTCCGGGCTCCTGATACATCAGGTACCAGCCGTCGAGCCCGGCGGTGTCCGGGGCGGTGAACCAGGCGTTGTAGCCGCCGAGCAGTTTGACGAATTGTTCTTCGGGACCGAACGCCAGCCGCCGAACCGCGGAGTGCGGTCCGTCGGCGCCGACCACCAGATCCGCGGTCACCGCAGTACCGTCGCTCAACGTCGCCTCGACGACACCGCCGGTCTGGTGCAGCGCGGTGATGCGGGTGCCGAACCGGTATTCGGCGCGCGCCCTTGTGCATTCGTAGAGTGTGTCCACCAGATCACCACGCAGGATCTCCAGTTTCGACACCACGCCGTTGCCGTGAAACGCCGTCACCGGCATCTCGGCACGACGGGTGCCGTCGGCGCGGACCCACGCGATTCCCTTCTGATCGATCAACCGGCGCCGCAGTTCGTCCATCAGGCCCATCCGGGTCACCACGTCGCGACCGGCGCCCCTCAGGTCGACAGTCTGTCCGCCCGGCCGGATTCCGGGCGCAGATTCCACCACGACCACCCGGTACCCGTAGTCGGTCAACCAATGGGCCAGCGCGGGTCCGGCGATCCCGGCGCCGCTGACAAGAACGGTGGGCTGCGTCATGGGCCACAGCGTATGCGCGGCGGATGTGACCCCGAGTCGATCAGACGCTCAGAGATCGAGCGCCTGGTACGTGCGCCGCACGAATCGGGGTTGTGCCATCTGAAGTTTCGCCGTCGAGGTGTTACCGCTGACGGCGGCCGCGTCGACCGAGAGATTCGGATGGTTCTGGACCAGATAGATCAGGATCAGATCCGCCGACGGGTCGGCCTGCCACCAGGTGCCGTAGGCGCCGGGCCAACTGAACGTGCCCAATCCGCCCGGGCCGAACAACTGGCGTGACTTCGCCGGATCGGTAACGACCGACAAGTTCAGGCCGAATCCGCGGCCCACCCAGAACGGGGCCCCGAGGAACTGGTGCTGCTTCTGTTCGGGGGTGAGTCGGTCGGTACGCATCACCCGTACCGACTCCTCGGAAAGCACGCGCACCCCGTCGATCGTCCCGCCGGCCAACAACATCCTGGCGAACTTCAAATAGTCGTCGGCGGTGGAGAACAACCCTGCCCCGCCCGTGCAGAACGGGGGATCGGTGATCGGCGCCGGCCCCATCACATCGTGGGTCAAGGTGTTGTCGGCGGTCAGTTGGTACATCGTCGCCGCACGTCGCCGGCCGGCCGCGTCGACCGAGAACCCGGTGTCGACCATGCCGAGCGGCGCGAAGATCCGTTCAGACAGCACCTGGGCCAGCGGCTTGCCCTCGATCCGGGACAGCGCGATCCCCAGCACATCGGTGGAGTGGCTGTAGGTGAGACGTTCACCCGGCTGATGGGCCAACGGCAGTTTGGCCACCTCGCCCAGCCAGCGGTCCTGATCCTGGCGCAGCGACAGCTTGCCGTAGGCCGAAGCCAGCGGACCCAGGACCGAGAACACATAGGCCAGGCCGCTGCGGTGGGTCATCAGGTCGTCGAACGTGATGGGCCGCCGCGCGGGCTCGGTGCGGTCCAGTGGGCCGCGCGCCTCGCGCAGCACGCGCATGTCGGCCAGTTCGGGCAGCCATCTGGTCACCGGCTCGTTCAGCGCGAACTTGCCCTCCTCCGCCAGCGTCATCGCCGCGGCCACCGTGACGGGCTTCGTCATGGAGGCGATCCGGAAAATGGTGTCGGCCTGCATCGGCAGCCCCGCATCGACGTCGCGGTGGCCCAGGGCGTTCACCTGGAGCACCTTGCCCGCCTGCCACACCAGCGTGACCGCGCCGGCCAACAGCCCGGCGTCGATCGCCTCACGGATGGACGTCTGATTGCCGTCGAGATTCATCCGCGCCAGCCTATCCAGCGGCGGTGTCCGCATCTGCGCGACCTCCGGGCGTCACCCGCGACGCCAGCGCCGACGGGCCCGGACCACGCTCGACCAGTCCTGGTACCCGAGCCGGTGGGCGATCTCGTAGTGCGGAATCATGCGGTCGCGCAGCAGATTGTCGGCGACGCTCCGGCGCACCTCGTCCAGGACGGCCCGGTAGGTGGTGCCCTCGCGCTCGAGGTGCCGGCGCAATGTCCGCGATGCGTAGTGCAGGTGCAGCGCCACGTCTTCCAGGGTGAGGTCGAGCGACGACTGGTCGAGTAGATGTGCGCGCACCTGGGCGGCAACACCGGTGTGGTGCAGCCGCTCGGCGCGGATGCGGTCGCAGTGGGCGACCATGAGCTGCGTCGTGTGCGCGTTCGCCATCGGCGGCGCCAGGTCGAGATACCCCACGTCATAGACGATCTCGTTGCGGGCGCACCCGAATGACACCGGAACCCGGAAATAATCCCGGTAGACATCGACGGAGCCCGTTGTCGGGGCCGCCGGGAAGGCGAATCTGATCTCGCGCAGCGGGGCCGCGTGGACGTAGGGGAACGTGTCGCGCTGGATCTGCATGACAGCGGTCAGATCACGTTCGATGACGAACCTCCGGATTCCCGCGGGCATGTCACCGGCGTCGAAGGCCAGGACGTAGTGGTCATCGTCGATGCGGGCCGTCATGGTCGAGAAGGCGAAGGTCAGCATCGCGTAGTACAGACCTCGGTGGACCGTGTCCCGCACGCTGGCCGACGAGGCCAGGAGATAGCCCAGATAGCCGTACGCGGTCAGGTGGTAGCGGCTGCCCAGTTCCACCCCCAGACCGGGACGGTCAGCGGAGACGGCGGCCAGGTTGCGGATCACCGCGAGTTCCTGGCTGGCCTCGACGACGGTCTCCGTGTCTTCCAACGAGGTGACGTCCAGGTGCGAGCCGGCCAGCAACGACTCGGCGGGGATCCCGCGCTGCGCCGCCCACTCGCACATGATCGCGACCGAAACCGCTGTGCGCGGGTGGTCCCACGGGTCGGTCATGGCCGCTATGACCCGGTTGGTCGACTGCAGGACAGGGGAGCCGGGCAGGGCGCTCTGATCTGGGGATTCAGCGGCGCCAGAGGTCATGCTGGCCAGTTTCGCCGACCCGCGAGGTCCGGTCAACGGGCTCCGAACCCTCCGAAGTGGCCGGAAATGTCGAGTTGTGGCCGGGACGGTTCTGTCGAAGAGCGAGCCACCGCCCTACGGTTCGGGATAGTGATTCACATCTCAGTTAGTCCGGGATTGTGTCCGGCGACACGCGAAGAGGGGCTCAGGTGAAAGTAAAGGCTGCTGTCGTCGAGGAGATCGGCGCACCCTGGACGATCTGCGAGGTTGATCTGGGGGACCCGGTTGCCGGGGAGGTTCAGGTGAAACTGGCCGCGTCGGGCCTGTGTCATTCGGACGCGCACGTCGTCGCCGGCAGCAGTCCGGTGCCGTTCATGCCGGTTCTCGGCGGGCACGAGGGCGCCGGGGTGGTCACCAAGGTCGGCCCCGGCGTCACCGGACTGGAAGAGGGCGATCACGTCGTGCTCGCCTTCATACCGGCGTGCGGCACGTGTCCGTCGTGCGCCGGCGGTCTGCAGAACCTGTGCGACGAGGGTGCCGGGTTGCTGACCGGGCAGGCTGTCTCCGACAAGAGCTACCGGGTGACCCGCGACGGCCAACCTGTCATCCAGATGTGCCTGCTCGGCACCTTCGCGCCGTACGTCACGGTCAGCCAGGCCTCCGTCGTCAAGATCGAGAAGGATGTGCCGCTGGAGGTCGCCGCACTGCTGGGCTGCGGCGTCTCCACCGGCTGGGGCTCGGCGACCGAGATCGGCGACACCCATCCGGGCGACACTGTCGTGGTGATGGGCATCGGCGGCGTCGGGATCAACGCCGTGCAGGGTGCGCGGTTCGCGGGTGCCCGGTTCGTCGTCGCGATCGACCCGGTCGACTTCAAGCGAAAGAAGGCGCTCGAGTTCGGAGCCACCCACACGTTCGCCTCCGTGGCGGACGCCGCTGCCGAGTTGCCCGACCTCACGTGGGGAAGGATGGCCGAGGTCTCGATCATCACGGTCGGTGAGATCAAGGGCGAACACATCCAGCAGGCGCTGAGCCTCACCGGCAAGGGCGGGCAGGTGATCGTCACGGGCATGGGCGATTTCACTCAGTCGACCGTCGACCTCAACTTGTTCGAGCTGACCCTGCTGCAGAAGCGGGTCCAGGGTGCGGTGTTCGGTGGCGTCGGTCCCCGCACCCAGGTCCCGAGGCTGCTCGATCTCTACCGCTCCGGGAATCTCAAGCTCGACGAACTCGTCACCACCCGCTACCGCCTGGAAGACATCAATCAGGGATACCGGGACATGTTCGACGGCAAGAACCTTCGCGGTCTCGTCGTCTACTCCGACGCCGACTACTGAACCGAACACAGGGGGCATTGATGCAGAACCACGACAGCAACTACATTGACGGCAAGTGGGCAGTTTCGAGTGGAACGACCCGCATACCCGTCATCAACCCGGCGAACGACGAGGTGATCGCCGAGGTCGTGGCGGGCACCACCGCCGATGTCGACGCGGCAGTCGCCGCCGCCCGAGGTGCATTTCCGGCGTGGTCGGCCACACCGGTGGGCGAGCGGGCCGACTACCTCACCGCGATCGCCGGCAAGTTGGCCGAGCGGTCCGAGGACGTGGCCCGCACCATCTCATCCGAGATGGGTTGCCCCATCACGATTTCCCGGGCGATCCAGGTGGGACTGCCGCTCAACAGTTTCGCCGAGGCCGCCAACATCGTGCGCGGGTACGAGTTCGAGAGCGAGTACCGGGGATCGACGATCGTGCGGGAGCCGTTCGGCGTGCTGGGTGCGATCACGCCCTGGAACTACCCCTTGCACCAGATCGCCCTGAAGGTCGCCTACGGATTGGCCGCGGGGAACACCGTGGTCGTCAAACCCAGCGAGGTGACGCCGTTGTGCGCGCTCGCGCTGGCCGAGATCATCGACGAGATCGGCCTGCCCCCAGGCGTGTTCAACCTGGTGTTCGGCACCGGGGCGGATGTCGGCGAGGCGATCGCCGGGCATGACGACGTCGATATCGTCAGCTTCACCGGATCCACGCGGGCCGGCCGGCGCGTACAGGAAGTCGCCGCCCGCACCGTCAAGCGCGTATCGCTGGAGCTCGGAGGCAAGAGCCCCAACATCATTCTCGACGACGCCGACCTGGACTCGGTCGTGCCCGCATCGGTCAAGACGATGATGCTCAACTCCGGGCAGACCTGCTCGGCGCTGACCCGCATGATCGTCCCGCGCGACAGGCTGGCCGAGGTGGAGGCGCTCGCGAAGGCGACTGCCGATGCACTGCCGGTGGGCGATCCCAGCGACGAGGGGACTGCATTGGGCCCACTGTCGTCCCGGGCGCAGCAGGAACGGGTGCTCGGCCACATCCGCACGGCGATGGCCGAAGGCGCACGCCTGGTCACCGGCGGTGAGACCGCAACCGACGCCCCCGGCGCCTTTGTGCGGCCGACCGTGTTCTCCGATGTCACCGAGGACATGACGATCCACCGGGAAGAGGTCTTCGGCCCGGTTCTCGCGATCGAGGCCTACGACTCGGACGACGACGCGGTACGGATCGCCAACGCAACGGATTACGGCCTGGCCGGCGCAGTCTGGTCTGCCTCACCGGAGCGTGCCGAGAGCATCGCGCGTCGGATCCGCGCCGGCCAGGTGCAGATCAATGCGGGCGCCTTCAATGCCAACGCCCCCTTCGGTGGATACAAGCAGTCGGGCAACGGGCGCGAGGCCGGTCTGTACGGGCTCGAGGAATTCCTCGAGATCAAGTCGATTCAGCGCTGACCTGACCGGCGGAATGGAGTTCACAGCATGCCGCTGGAACCGGTGACCCAGGCACTGCTGGCGCAACTGGCCGAGACACGCGATCCACCGATGCACGAGGGCACACCGGCGATGGCGCGGATGGCCGGACCGATCTTCGCGGGCATGAGCGGACGCGGACCAGAGGTGGCCACGGTGCACAACCTCAAGCTCGAGGGCGAGGACGGCGGTAAGTTCCGGGTCCGCGTCCTGGTCCCCAACGGCGAATCCCGTTCGGTGATCGTGTATTTCCACGGCGGCGGTTGGGTGATCGGCGATATCGATCTGCAGTACGACCACCTCGCCCGGCACCTGGCGAACCTCACCAACTCCACTGTGGTCCTGGTGAACTACCGCAAGGCGCCCGAGCATCGGTTCCCGACCGCCCTCGACGACAGTTGGATCGGGCTGCGCTGGGCCGCAGCGCATTCAGCCGAATTCGCACCAACCGGTGTGCCACTGATCGTGGCCGGTGACAGCGCGGGCGGCAACATCGCCGCGGTGATGGCGCGGTGGGCCCGTGACCGGCAGGGGCCGAGGGTCGATTACCAGGCCCTGATCTATCCGGTCACCGACTGCGACTTCGACCGGCCGTCGTACGTCGCACCTGAAAACCAGCTGATGCTCAGCCGGGACACCATGATCTGGTTCTGGGCGCACTACCTTCCCGATCTGGACGCACGCACGAACCCGGACGCCTCGCCGCTGCGGGCGCCCACCCTCACCGGTCTTCCGCCCGCCCTCGTCTACGTTGCCGAATACGACCCCCTGCACGACGAGGGGGTCGCCTACGCATCCGCGCTGGCTGAAGCCGGGGTGAGCGTGACGCTGGAGGAGGCAGCCGGCCAAATGCACGCGTACTTCCAGATGGCGAACATCCTGCCTGGTTATCAAACCGGAATGTCGTTGGTCGCCAACCATATCGGGACGTTCCTCGACGCGTACCGGTCCGACCGAAAGGCGGTGTGAATGGTGGCCGACCACGACGTGATCATCATCGGCGCCGGTTTCGCCGGCCTCTACCAGCTTCACAAGTTGCGTGAGCTCGGATTCGACGCGTGCATCCTCGAGGCCGGCCCGGAGGTGGGTGGTACCTGGTACTGGAACCGTTACCCCGGGGCCCGCTGCGATATCGAATCGATCGAGTATTCCTATTCATTCGACCCGGAGCTGCAGCAGTCGTGGAACTGGACGGAACGTTATGCGGCCCAGCCGGAGTTGTTGGCCTACGCCAGACACGTCGCCGACCGGTACCGCCTGCGCCCTCACATCAGGTTCGATACCCGGGTTACCGCAATGGATTTCGACGGCACCAGTAACGAGTGGACCGTCACGACCGAGTCCGGTGCCCGCACCACTACCGAATCTGGTGACTGCGTCACGGCGACCTTCGTGATCGCGGCGACCGGATGCCTGTCCAAACCGTTGACGCCGTCGTTCGAGGGGCTGGCCGATTTCGCCGGCGACATCCTCTGGACGTGGGACTGGCCGGTGGGTGGAGCGGACCTCGAGGGCAAACGGGTCGCTGTCGTCGGTACGGGTTCCTCTGGCGTGCAGACGATTACCGTGATCGCACCGGTGGTCGGAGCGCTGACGGTATTCCAGCGCACGCCGCCGTATGCCGTTCCGGCGCAGAACCGGCCGATCACCGAGGAATTGGCTGCCGTCAAACCGCACTACCCACAGTTCCGGGACATCAGCCGCCTGTCGCGGGGCGGCGCGCAGTGCGGTGACGGTGCCGATCTGCCGCCGTTCTTCGGCGATCTCGACAGCGATGCCACGCGTGCCGAGCTCAACCGGCGCTGGGACGACGGCGGACTGTGTTTCCAGCAGTCGTTCTACGATCTGCTGCTCGATCCGATGGCCAACGAGACCGCCGCCGAGTATGTGCGGAACCGGATCCGGCACAAGGTCAACGATCCGCAGCTCGCCGAGAAGTTGACGCCGCGGAGCTACCCGATCGCGGCGAAACGACTCTGCGTCGACACCGGGTACTACGAGGTGTACAACCAGGACAATGTGACGCTGGTCGATCTCAACGAGGAGCCTCTGCGCCGGATCACCGAGCGGGGCATCCTCGCCGGCGACATCGAGCACGAGTTCGACGTGATCGTGCTGGCCACCGGATTCGACGCCATGACCGGAGCATTGAACGCGATCGACATCCGGGCAGTCGACGAGAACGGCGTCACCGGCATCCTCCGGGAGAAGTGGGCAGCGGGTCCGCGGACCTATCTCGGGTTGATGTCGGCGGGGTTCCCGAACCTGTTCACCGTCACCGGGCCGCAGAGCCCCTCGGTGCTGTCCAACATGCTCACCTCGATCGAATATCACGTCGAGTGGATCAGCGCGGCGCTCGTGCACCTGCGCCGGCACGGACTGAGCCGCATGGAAGCCGACCTCGAGGCCGAGGACAACTGGGTCAACATCACCAATGACACCGCCGATCTCACGCTGCTGCCGCAAGCCGCCTCGTGGTACATGGGCGCCAACGTGCCCGGCAAGCGACGGGTGTTCCTGCCCTTCGTCGCCGGTGTCGGCGTCTACAAGCAGATCGGTGACGGCGTGGCCGTGGCGGGTTATCACGGATTCGAGATGGCCTGAACCGAAGCGTGGGTGATACTTCTCTGGCGAGATCGCGGCGTGAGAAGAGGCACATGACCCAGCAGGACCAGATCGACGGTGAACCGGGCTCCGTGAACCCGATGAAGCGGGTGGCGTTCGCGAGTTTCGTCGGCACTGCGATCGAGTTCTACGACTTCTACATCTACGGCACCGCCGCCGCCTTGATCTTTCCCCACGTGTTCTTCCCGAACATGGGGCCGACGATGGCGACGATCTCCTCGCTGGGGACCTTCGCGGTCGCCTTCCTGTCCCGCCCGATCGGTGCCGCGGTGTTCGGCCATTTCGGAGATCGATTGGGCCGCAAGAAGACTCTGATAGCGACGCTGTTGATCATGGGTCTGTCGACCATCTGCGTCGGTTTGGTGCCCAGCGCAGCGACGATCGGCGTCGCCGCACCGATCATCCTGCTGGCGCTGCGGCTGTTGCAGGGCTTCGCCGTCGGTGGCGAATGGGCGGGTTCGGCGCTGCTGAGCGCCGAGTACGCGCCAGTCGGGAAGCGCGGCATGTACGGGATGTTCACCCAGCTCGGTGCGGGGGCCGGGCTTGCGGTGAGCAACCTGGTGGTCTTCGTGGTCAGTGTGACCATCGGCGAGAAGAGCGCGGTGTTCCTGGACTGGGGCTGGCGGCTGCCGTTCCTTTTCAGTGCGGTGCTGTTGATCGTGGCGCTCTATGTGCGGTTGAGCATCGACGAGACGCCGGTCTTCGCCCGGGAGCAGGTGACCGGTGGCGTGCCCAAGGCGCCGCTCACCGAACTGTTCCGCACCCAGACCAGGCAGGTGGCGCTCGCGGCAGGATGCATGGTCGGCATCTTCACCATGAGCTTTCTGGGCGGCACCTACCTGATGAGCTACGCCAGCACCCGCATCGGGCATCCGCGCAGCCTGATCCTCGGTGTCGGTGTGCTCGCCGGCGTCGCACTGATGATCTTCTCGGCGATCTCGGCCGTGCTGTGTGACCGGTACGGTCGGCGCCGCGTCATCCTCACCGGGTTCGGCCTCGCCTTGCCATGGGCGTTCGTGGTGATGCCGCTGATCGACTCTGGTTCGCCGGTGGGCTTCGCGGTGGCGATCGCGGGCATCTTCTGCATCTTCGGGTTGTCCTATGGGCCGATCGCCTCGTTCCTGCCTGAGATCTTCGCCACCCGCTACCGCTACACCGGCGCCGGCCTGTCGTTCAACCTCGCCGGCATCGTGGGTGGGGCCATTCCGCCGTTGGTCGCCGGAGTTCTGGTGGCCACGCTGGGTAGCTGGGCTGTTGGGGCGATGATGGCGGCGTTCGTCGTCGTCAGCATCGTCTCGACCGTGCTGTTGCCCGAGACAAAGGGAACCGAATTGGACGCCGTCATGAGTGACTCTGCGAGGTGACCGTGACGGGCCGCAGGTGTGCGGCCTGCTAAGCTGCCCAGCAGTTCGACGTCCTTTAACGATCCGTCCCGAGAGGCGGAGAAGGAGGTCAGAGTCACCTCATGGGCTCTTCAGGTACCGACCGGGAATTGCTGTCTGCGGCGGACGTCGGCCGCACCATTTCCCGGATCGCCCATCAGATCATCGAAAAGACTGCTCTCGACGATCCCGCCGAACGCGAGCGGGTGGTTCTCCTGGGCATCCCCACGCGCGGCGTGACGCTCGCCAGGCGGTTGGCCGACAAGATCAGCGAGTTCGCCGATGTGGCGTTGCCGGTCGGTGCGCTCGACATCACGCTGTACCGCGACGACCTCAACTTCAAGCCGCCGCGACCACTGGCGGCAACGTCGATCCCGCCCGGCGGCATCGACGACGCGGTCGTGATCCTCGTCGACGACGTCCTCTACTCCGGGCGCTCGGTGCGCTCGGCCCTGGACGCGCTGCGTGACATCGGTCGTCCGCGGGTGGTGCAACTGGCGGTGCTGGTCGACCGCGGCCACCGGGAACTGCCGGTCCGCGCCGATTACGTCGGCAAGAACGTGCCGACCTCGCGGACCGAGAGTGTCCATGTGCTGCTGTCCGAGGATGACGACCGTGACGGGGTGGTGATTTCGAAATGACGAACGCTTGCGTGAGGAATCGACCGCTATGACGACACGTCATCTCCTATCGGCTGCGGACCTCAGCCGCGATGACGCGACGGCGATCCTCGATGACGCCGACCGCTTCCGCGAGGCGCTGCTGGGCCGCGAGGTCAAGAAGCTGCCCACGTTGCGCGGCCGCACCGTCATCACGATGTTCTACGAGAACTCCACCCGGACCCGGGTGTCGTTCGAGGTTGCGGGCAAATGGATGAGCGCCGACGTGATCAACGTCAGCTCGTCGGGATCCTCGGTGGCCAAAGGGGAGTCGCTGCGCGATACCGCACTGACCCTGCGCGCCGCCGGCGCCGACGCCCTGATCATCCGCCACCCCGCCTCGGGAGCTGCACAACAGCTCGCGGAGTGGACCGCCGAGGACGGGGGCGGGGGGCCCAGCGTGATCAACGCCGGTGACGGCACCCATGAGCATCCGACCCAGGCCCTGCTCGACGCGTTGACCATCCGGCAACGACTCGGATCCATCGAGGGCAGGCGCGTGGTGATCGTCGGCGACGTCCTGCACAGCCGGGTGGCCCGGTCGAACGTGTCGCTGCTGGCCACCCTGGGCGCCGAGGTGGTGCTGGTGGCGCCGCCGACGCTGCTGCCGGTCGGGGTGTCCGGATGGCCGGTCACGGTGTCGCACGACCTGGACGCCGAGTTGCCGGCCGCTGACGCGGTGTTGATGCTGCGCGTGCAGGCCGAGCGGATGAACGGTGCGTTCTTCCCTTCGGCCCGTGAGTACTCGGTGCGCTACGGGTTGTCCGAGAAGCGTCAGGCCATGCTGCCCGGCAACGCCGTGGTGCTGCACCCGGGACCGATGCTGCGCGGTATGGAGATCGCGTTCCCGGTTGCTGATTCTTCGCAATCGGCTGTTCTGCAACAGGTTTCAAATGGTGTCCATGTGCGGATGGCGGTGCTGTTCCATCTGCTGGTGGGCGCGGATCGGGAGGCGATCAGCGTATGACGCAGCAGGTACTCATTCGCGGGGCCCGGATCTACGGCGAGGGCGACCGACTCGACGTACTGATCGCCGACGGCCAGATAGCCGAGATCGGTTCGGCCCTCACAGCTCCCAAGGGTGCCGAGGTGATCGAGGCCGCCGGCCAGGTGCTGCTGCCGGGCTTCGTCGACCTGCACACCCATCTGCGCGAGCCGGGCCGCGAGTACGCCGAGGACATCGAAACCGGTTCGGCGGCAGCGGCTCTCGGTGGCTACACCGCGGTGTTCGCGATGGCCAATACCGATCCTGTCGCCGATTCCGCGGTGGTCACCGACCACGTGTGGAACCGCGGCCAGCAGGTGGGCCTGGTCGACGTGCACCCGGTCGGCGCGGTCACCGTCGGACTCAAGGGCAAGCAGCTCACCGAGATGGGCCTGATGGCCGACGGCGTCGGTCAGGTACGGATGTTCTCCGACGACGGTCTGTGCGTCGATGATCCGCTGGTGATGCGGCGGGCGCTCGAATACGCCACCGGCCTGGGAGTGCTCATCGCCCAGCATGCCGAAGAGCCGCGGCTGACCGTCGGTGCGGTCGCCCACGAGGGGCCCAACGCGGCCAAACTCGGGCTGGCGGGCTGGCCGCGCTCGGCCGAGGAATCGATCGTGGCCCGCGACGCGATCCTGGCCCGCGATGCCGGTGCCCGGGTACATATCTGCCACGCGTCCACCGCGGGCACCGTTGAATTGCTGAAATGGGCCAAGGCACAAGGTATTTCGATCACCGCCGAGGTCACGCCGCACCACCTGCTGCTCGATGACGACCGGCTGGCGAGCTATGACGGACGCAACCGGGTCAACCCGCCGCTACGGGAATCCAGCGACGCGGAGGCCTTGCGTCAGGCGCTGGCCGACGGGGTCATCGACTGCGTGGCCACCGACCATGCCCCGCACGCCGAGCACGAGAAGTGCTGTGAATTCTCGGTCGCCCGTCCAGGGATGCTCGGCCTGCAGACCGCGCTGTCGGTGGTGGCCGAGACCATGGTGCGGCCCGGCCTGCTGACCTGGCGCGGTGTGGCCAAGGTGATGAGCGAGGCCCCTGCGGCCATCGTCGGGCTGCCCGATCAGGGCCGGCCGCTGGAAGTGGGAGAGCCGGCCAACCTCACGGTGATCGATCCCGACGCGACCTGGACGGTCGAAGGCGATGAGCTGGCCAGCCGGTCGGACAACACGCCCTTCGAATCGATGGCGCTGCCCGCGACCGTGACCGCCACACTGCTGCGGGGCAAGATCACCGCGCTACACGGGAAGTGTTTGCGGTGAACACCCCCACGCTGATCGCATCGCTGATCCTGGCCGCTCTGCTGGCCGTGCTGATCGCTTTCCTGATCCGACAGATGATGCGCGGCTGGCTGCATCGTGCCCAGCGCCAGGCCGAACTGATCGGCACCCTGCCGCCCCTGCCCGACACCGTCAGCGCATCGATCATCCCGCCCATGAAGGGCATGTACGTCGGCAGCACCGTGGTGCCGCACTGGAACGACAAGGTGGCCGCCGGCAGCCTGGGCTTCCGGGCCAAGGCTGTGCTGACCCGCTACCCCGAGGGAATCATGTTGCAGCGCAGCGGGGCCGGCCCGGTCTGGATTCCTGCCGAGGCGGTCACCGCGATCAGGACCGAGCGTGGAATCGCAGGCAAGGCACTGACTTACGACGGAATCCTGGCCATCAGGTGGCGGCTGCCCTCGGGCACCGAGATCGACACCGGGTTCCGTGCTGACAATCGCGCAGAGTACGACCGCTGGCTGGAGGAAGACGAATGACGAGCAACACACGAAACGACACGGCGGCGGGCCGCCTATCTGGCAAGGCGGTCCTGGTACTCGAGGACGGACGCGTCTTCACCGGCACGACGTTCGGAGCGGTCGGTGCGACCCTCGGGGAAGCGGTGTTCTCCACCGGCATGTCGGGTTACCAGGAAACGCTCACCGATCCCAGCTACCACGGCCAGATCGTGATCGCCACCGCACCGCAGATCGGCAACACCGGGTGGAACACCGAGGACGGCGAAAGCCGCGACGACAAGATCTGGGTGGCCGGTTACGCCGTGCGTGACCCCTCGCCTCGGGCATCGAACTGGCGTGCCAGCGGGACGCTCGACGACGAGCTGATCCGGCAGGGCATCGTGGGCATCGCCGGGATCGACACCCGGGCAGTGGTGCGCCACCTGCGCACCCGCGGGTCGATGAAGGCCGGGGTGTTCAGCGGAGCCGCGTTGGCGGCGACATCGGGCTCAGGTGCGGCGTCCTTGGACGAGCTGGTGGCCCGGGTTCTCGACCAGCCCTCGATGCTGGGCGCCGACCTGGCCGGCCAGGTCAGTACTGACAGCTCCTACATCGTGGAACCTGAAGGCGGCCACCGGTTCACGGTCGCGGCGATCGACCTGGGCATCAAGACCAACACCCCGCGCAACTTCGCCCGGCGCGGGATCCGCAGCCACGTGCTGCCGTCATCGGTGACCTTCGATCAGATCGCCGACCTCAAGCCGGACGGGGTGTTCCTGTCCAACGGCCCCGGTGATCCGGCCACCGCCGATCACATCGTCGCGGTGACCCGTGAGGTGCTCGGCGCCGGAATCCCGTTGTTCGGCATCTGCTTCGGCAACCAGATCCTGGGCCGCGCCCTGGGTCGGTCCACCTACAAGATGGTGTTCGGCCACCGCGGCATCAACATCCCGGTCATCGACCACATCACCGGGCGGGTCGCGATCACCGCCCAGAACCACGGCTTCGCCCTGGAGGGTGAGGCGGGGGAGAAGTTCGACACCCCCTTCGGTACTGCCGAAGTCAGCCACACCTGCGCCAACGACGGTGTGGTGGAAGGGATCCGGCTGGCCGATGGCCGGGCGTTCTCGGTCCAGTACCACCCGGAAGCCGCGGCCGGACCACACGACGCGGAATACCTGTTCGACCAGTTCGTAGACCTGATGGCAGGAGAGAAGTAATGCCACGTCGCTCTGACCTCAACCATGTGCTGGTGATCGGCTCCGGCCCGATCGTCATCGGTCAGGCCTGCGAGTTCGACTACTCGGGCACCCAGGCCTGCCGGGTGCTGCGTTCCGAGGGCCTCCAGGTCAGCCTGGTCAACTCGAACCCGGCGACGATCATGACCGATCCCGAGTACGCCGACAACACCTACGTCGAGCCGATCACCTGGGAGTTCGTCGAGAAGGTCATCGTCCAGCAGGCCGAGCGCGGCAACAAGATCGACGCCGTGCTCGCCACTCTGGGCGGACAGACCGCGCTGAACACCGCGGTGGCTCTGCATGAGAACGGCATCCTGGAGAAGTACGGGGTCGAACTCATCGGCGCCGACTTCGAGGCGATCCAGCGCGGTGAGGACCGGCAGAAGTTCAAGGACATCGTCGCCAAGGTGGGCGGTGAATCCGCCCGCAGCCGTGTGTGTTTCACCATGGACGAGGTCCGGGATACGGTCGCCGAGCTGGGCTTGCCCGTCGTCGTCCGCCCGTCCTTCACCATGGGCGGACTGGGATCCGGCATGGCGTACTCGGCCGAGGACGTCGAGCGGATGGCCGGTGACGGCCTGGCCGCCTCGCCTTCGGCGAACGTGCTGATCGAGGAATCCATCTACGGGTGGAAGGAATTCGAGCTCGAGCTCATGCGCGACAGCCGCGACAACGTCGTGGTGGTCTGCTCGATCGAGAACTTCGATCCGATGGGCGTGCACACCGGAGACTCGGTGACCGTTGCGCCGGCGATGACGCTGACCGACCGCGAGTACCAGAAGATGCGCGACTTGGGTATCGCGATCCTGCGCGAGGTGGGAGTCGACACCGGCGGCTGCAACATCCAGTTCGCGATCGACCCGCGCGACGGCCGCCTGATCGTCATCGAGATGAACCCGCGCGTGTCGCGGTCGAGTGCGCTGGCGTCGAAGGCGACGGGCTTCCCGATCGCCAAGATCGCGGCGAAGCTCGCCATCGGCTACACCCTCGACGAGATCGTCAACGACATCACCAAGGAAACCCCGGCCTGCTTCGAGCCCACGCTGGACTACGTCGTGGTCAAGGCGCCGCGGTTCGCGTTCGAGAAGTTCCCCGGCGCCGACGCCACGCTGACCACCACGATGAAGTCGGTCGGCGAGGCGATGTCCTTGGGCCGCAACTTCATCGAGGCGCTCGGCAAGGTGATGCGGTCACTGGAGACCAGCCGGGCCGGGTTCTGGACCGGTCCGGACCCCGACCTGACGGTCGAACAGCTGTTGACCGGCCTGCGCACCGCGGTGGACGGCAGGCTCTACGACATCGAGCACGCGCTGCGCCTGGGCGCCAGCGTCGAGCAGGTGGCCGAGGCCTCCGGTGTGGACCCGTGGTTCATCGAGCAGATCGCCGGTCTGGTCGCGCTGCGTGTCGAACTGCTCGAAGCGCCGGTGCTCGACGCCGAACTGCTCCGGCGGGCCAAGCACAGCGGGCTCTCGGACCGCCAGATCGCCGCACTGCGACCGGAACTGGCCGGCGAGTCGGGGGTGCGTGCGCTGCGCCGCCGGCTCGATATCCACCCGGTGTACAAGACCGTGGACACCTGCGCGGCCGAGTTCGACGCCAAGACGCCGTACCACTACAGCAGTTACGAGCTGGACCCCGCCGCCGAGACCGAGGTGGCCCCGCAGACCGAGAAGCCCAAGGTGCTGATCCTGGGGTCGGGGCCGAACCGGATCGGTCAGGGCATCGAGTTCGACTACAGCTGTGTGCATGCCGCGACCACGTTGAGTGGGGTCGGCTTCGAAACCGTGATGATCAACTGCAACCCCGAGACGGTGTCCACCGACTACGACACCGCCGACCGGTTGTACTTCGAGCCGCTCACCTTCGAGGACGTGCTGGAGGTCTACTACGCCGAGGACACCTCGGGTAAGGGTGAGGACGGGGCCGGTCCCGGCGTCGTCGGCGTGATCGTGCAGCTCGGCGGCCAGACGCCGCTGGGCCTGGCCAAGCGCCTCGAAGCTGCCGGGGTGCCGATCGTGGGCACCGGGCCAGACGCCATCGACCTGGCCGAGGATCGTGGGCTTTTCGGCGAGGTCCTGGTCAACGCGGGCCTGCCCGCTCCACGGTTCGGCACCGCCACCAGCTTCGAACAGGCCCGGCGGATCGCCTCCGACATCGGTTATCCCGTGCTGGTGCGTCCCTCTTATGTGCTGGGCGGGCGCGGCATGGAGATCGTCTACGACGAGTCGACCCTGGAGGGCTACATCGCCCGAGCCACCCAGCTGTCCCCGGAACATCCGGTGCTGGTCGACCGCTTCCTCGAGGACGCGATCGAGATCGACGTCGACGCGCTGTGCGACGGCAACGAGGTGTACATCGGCGGGATCATGGAGCACATCGAGGAGGCCGGTATCCACTCCGGCGACTCGGCGTGCGCGCTGCCCCCGGTGACGTTGGGCCGCAGCGACATCGAAGCGGTGCGCCGCGCGACCGAGGCCATCGCCCACGGCATCGGCGTGGTCGGACTGCTCAACGTCCAGTACGCGCTCAAGGACGACGTGCTCTACGTGTTGGAGGCCAACCCGCGCGCCAGCCGTACTGTGCCGTTCGTATCGAAGGCCACCGCGGTGCCTCTGGCCAAGGCCTGTGCCCGGGTGATGCTGGGCGCCACCATCGCCGAGTTGCGTGCGGAGGGCGTGCTGAACGAAACCGGCGACGGGGCCAACATTGCCCGCAACGCGCCGGTGGCGGTCAAGGAAGCCGTGCTGCCGTTCCACCGGTTCCGCCGGGCCGACGGTGCCCAGGTCGACTCGCTGCTGGGACCGGAGATGAAGTCGACCGGCGAGGTGATGGGTATCGACCACGACTTCGGTACCGCGTTCGCCAAGAGCCAGACCGCGGCCTATGGGTCGCTGCCGACCTCGGGCACCGTCTTCGTGTCGGTGGCCAACCGCGACAAGCGCTCGCTGGTGTTCCCGGTCAAGCGGCTGGCGGATCTCGGATTCCGGGTGCTGGCCACCGAGGGCACTGCGGAGATGTTGCGCCGCAACGGTATTCCGTGCGATGAGGTGCGCAAGCACTCTGAGGAACCTCACGGAGCCACACCTCTGCCGTCCTCGGTCGATGCCATCAAGGCGGGCGAGGTAGACATGGTGATCAACACGCCGTACGGAAATTCCGGGCCGCGCGTCGATGGTTACGAGATCCGTTCGGCCGCTGTGTCGATGAACATCCCGTGCGTGACGACGGTGCAGGGAGCCTCGGCGGCGGTACAGGGCATCGAGGCGGCTATCCGTGGCGACATCGGCGTGATGTCACTGCAGGAACTGCACAGCGTGCTGGAATCGCGCTGACGATGGACGCTTTCGGGCAACGGTTGGCCGCCGCGGTGTCGGAGCGGGGACCCCTGTGCCCCGGCATCGACCCGCATCCCGAACTGCTGCGGGCATGGGGTCTGCCCACCGGCGCCGACGGACTGGCGGCGTTCAGCGACATCTGTGTGACGGCATTCGCGGGATTCGCGATGGTCAAGCCACAGGTGGCGTTCTTCGAGGCCTACGGCTCAGCGGGTTTCGCGGTGCTGGAACGCACGATGGCGGCGCTGCGCGAGGCCGGGGTGCTGGTGCTGGCCGATGCCAAGCGCGGGGACATCGGCTCGACGATGGCCGCCTACGCGGCAGCGTGGGCCGGAGATTCGCCGCTGGCGGCCGACGCAGTGACCGCATCGCCATATCTGGGTTTCGGTTCATTGCAGCCCCTGCTGGACACCGCCGCGGCCAACGGTCGTGGGGTGTTCGTGCTGGCCGCCACCTCCAACCCGGAGGGACCGAGTGTGCAGCGGGCGATGGCCGGGTCACGCACCGTGGCCCAGTCCGTCGTCGACGACGTGGCCCGTGTCAATCGAGCCGCAGCGAATCGGGCCGCCACCCCTTCCACCGGATCGGTCGGTGTGGTGGTCGGGGCGACGGTGACCGAACTACCGGATCTGAGCGCACTGGGTGGGCCGGTGTTGGTGCCCGGTGTCGGCGCCCAGGGCGGGCGTGCCGACGCATTGAGTGGGTTCGGTGGGGCCCGACTGGTGCTGCCCACGGTCTCGCGCGAGGTGCTTCGGGCGGGCCCGGCGGTGGCCGATCTGCGCGCGGCGGCCGAACGCCTGCGCGACGAGGTCGCCTATCTCGCCTGACGGCGGCCGCGGACCCGCAGCGCCCGCACGGCGACGGCCACGGCACCGATCGCGGCGGCCACCAACACGGCCAGTCCGGTGAGGTCGCCCCGATCCCGTTCGCGGTGGATCACGGCCTGGTAGTCGTCGTCCGCTGCAGCGGGAGCGAAGCCGTAATCGCCGTCGATCGACGCGGGGGAGTCGATGGTGTCGGTCCACCGGGTCAGGTAGTCACCCGCTTCGAGGTACGTATCGAGCTCGCGCATCCGGCTCGATATGCGTCCGGCGAACTGCAAGTCGGGGTTGCGCCCGGAGACGGGGAGTGCGGTCGGATCCATACGGTGGCCGGCCAGCAGATACAGGTCGACGGCGAGTGGGAGCTTTGCCGCGCGGGACAGGCGCATCGGGTAGATCACGGTGTCGGAGGCGAACGACAACCGCAATGGCTGAAGATTTCCGGTGAGGGTCTGGCCGGCGGCCTCGGGAAACAGCTGAATGGCCACGATCTCCCAGCCCTCGGAGACATACGGCGTGAGGTCCTCGGCCAGGCTGGGCGGCTGCGGAAAACCCTTCTCGGACAACCACGAGGCCAATGCATGCGGATCGTCGGAGGCCAGCCGGGTGACGTTGAACGGCCCGAGTCGCTGTTGGCTGCGCACCGTGACCCCGTCGGGAGCCGTGGCACTGACAAGGCCGTCGCCGCGCTGGGTGAACATCGCGGACAACCAGCCGAACGTCGGCCACCAGGAGTCGTGGTACTCGATACGCGGTGCCGACAGCGCGGCCAACGCACTGAAGACCGCCGATTCACCGAGCGTGACTTCGGCTTCCGAGGGAACCGGCATGATCCAGGCCGCCTTTGGTGAGCTGCCCCGCACGTTGAACGACATCAGGATGTCCTCGGTGACGCCGTCCCACGCGACGAGTGCACGCTCGTCGGCGACAGTGGCGCCCTGACGGTCGGGGATATACGCGCCGCATCCACACGCCCATGCCGGGGCCGCGACGTTCGCTGTCAGTCCGATCAACAGCAGGGTGAGTACCGCGCTCAGCGATCGGATCACGGTCATATCGTATGGGGTGGCAAGGCATCAAGGAAGCGGAAAAGGCGGACCGCCCCGGTGGCGGTCCGCCTTTTCATCAGCGCTTCACAGTTTGCCGCAGTGGGCAGCCCGATCTGTCCGGCGAGAACCGCTCGGATACAACCGGTTTGGTTGATGCGCTGCCAGACACGGTGCGGCGCACCGGGTCACAGCGGAATCCAGATTCCGAAGAACCAGAATCCCCATCCGTTGAAGTCCGGATTGAACAGCGGTGTCACCCACCTGCCGTTGTAGTTGAACGGCTGGTGGTCGAACCGGCCCTGGTCCATCCCGCGCCAGGACAGATCGGGGGGTGGCGGGCCCCAGTGGCCGCCGCGGTCATCAGGTCCGCCGTGGTCGCCCGGCCATCCAGGGCCGCGGTCACCGGGTCCTCCGGGTCCACCTGGGCCGCGGTCACCGGGTCCTCCGGGTCCACCTGGGCCGCGGTCACCGGGCCCGCCGGGGCCGCCGTGGTCGCCCTGCCAACCGGGTCCGCCACGGTCGCCCGGTCCGCCCGGTCCGCCCGGATGATCGGGCCCTCCTGGCCCTCCTGGCCCTCCTGGCCCTCCCGGTCCACCGGGTCCGCCCGGGCCCTGGCAGTTGCCGAAGTTGCACGGCGGTCCGGGTTGGGCCGCCGCCAGCCCGGCCCCGGCGCTCAGGATGGAGGTCCCGAGGGCCAAGGTCAGGGCAGAAGCGCAGGTCAGACGCTTGATGTTCATGTCCAGCTTCCCTTCATGGGCGTGGGTTACCCGTTCACCGGACGCTATTTAGCCAAGCTGTGTAAGCGTTATGCGGCGACTGGGCAAGGGTTAGGCATCGTGTTCACGCGCCGTCGTTTGACGTGCGCGTCACCGGTTCCGACACGCCCGACACGCCGTGACCAGCGAAAACTTTTTTTACCCGCCGGTAATCCCGGGTTCTGGGGACGGAGCCGCGGGGGTGGATCGTCGTCGGACTTAGCTGCCGGGTCCTCGAAAACCATTGACTTGCAGGAATATCCGGCCTCCCGAGCCGCCGGGATCGGTGCTGGGACGCGATTTCGGGGGAAAACCGGGGGTCGGCGGAGCGCACTACACGCTGGGCTTTTAGCGCCGTAACCAGGGGGTGGGGTTAGCGTTAGTCGGCCCGCGTGGGTACGGTCGTCGTCGCTGGCTGGTTTGCACTCCAGCCGTACAAAACAAGTGATGGCCGAAGATAAATCGCCAGGAGACGGAGGAAACCGTGGCCCTTCCCCAGTTGACCGACGAACAGCGCGCGGCAGCGTTGGAGAAGGCTGCTGCCGCACGTCGAGCGCGAGCCGAGCTCAAAGATCGGCTCAAGCGTGGCGGCACCAACCTCAAGCAGGTGCTCACCGACGCCGAGACCGATGAGGTCTTGGGCAAGATGAAGGTTTCCGCGCTGCTGGAGGCCCTGCCCAAGGTCGGCAAGGTCAAGGCGCAGGAGATCATGACCGAGCTGGAGATCGCTCCGACCCGCCGTCTGCGCGGTCTCGGTGATCGTCAGCGCAAGGCCCTCCTGGAGAAGTTCGACCAGTAGAGGCTCTCGCATTGAGCGCTGGTAGAGGGGCCGGACAACACACAGCAACGGCTCCGGTCGTCGTGTTGTCCGGTCCCTCCGCCGTCGGGAAGTCCACCGTGGTCCGCTGTCTGCGGGAGCGGCTTCCCGACCTGTATTTCTCCGTCTCGGTCACGACCAGAGCACCGCGGCCGGGCGAGGTCGACGGAGTCGACTACACATTCGTGTCCAAAGAACAGTTTCAGCAGCTGATCGATGACGGTGAGCTGCTCGAATGGGCCGACATCCACGGCGGATTACATCGCTCGGGGACGCCGGCCCAGCCGGTTCGGGACGCCACCCGGGCCGGGCGCCCGGTGCTGATCGAGGTCGATCTGGCCGGGGCGCACGCCGTCAAGCAGGCCATGCCCGAGGTGGTATCGGTGTTCCTGGCACCGCCGAGCTGGGACGAATTGGTCAACCGGCTTTCCGGCCGCGGGACCGAGACGCCCGAGGTCATGGCCAGGCGCTTGGAGACGGCGCGGGCCGAAATGGCGGCCAAATCTGACTTTGACCAGGTCGTGGTGAACCGCCAGTTGGATTCTGCATGCGCTGAATTGGTATCCTTGCTGGTGGACAGTCGATGACTCATCGTGGTGGGGCCGACGCGATCGGATCCGCACGCCACCGGCACGCTGTTCGCAAAATGCATTTTCGCCATAACCGCCAGGAGACTTTTTAGTGAGCACCCCGCACGCCGATGCGCAGCTGGCCGCTGCGGACGACATCGATTCGTCCGCCGCCAGCGCCTACGACACTCCGCTGGGCATCACCAACCCGCCCATCGACGAGTTGTTGGACCGCGCATCGAGCAAGTACGCGCTGGTGATCTACGCCGCCAAGCGGGCGCGTCAGATCAACGATTACTACAACCAGCTGGGCGACGGCATTCTTGAGTACGTCGGCCCCCTGGTCGAGCCCGGTCTCCAGGAGAAGCCGCTGTCGATCGCGATGCGGGAGATCCACGAGGACCTGCTCGAGCACACCGAGGGCGGCGAGTAGCCAGGCCAGGGCCGGGCACGTGAGCGCGCGTAAGCGAGTCGTCGTCGGTGTGGCCGGCGGCATTGCCGCCTACAAGGCGTGCACCCTGGTCCGTCAACTCACCGAGGCCGGCCACTCGGTGCGCGTGCTGCCCACCGAGTCGGCCCTGCGCTTCGTCGGGGCCGCCACGTTCGAAGCCCTGTCGGGCAACCCGGTGCACACGGGCGTCTTCACCGACGTCCACGAGGTGCCGCACGTCCGTATCGGCCAGGAGGCCGATCTCGTCGTCGTCGCACCCGCCACCGCCGATCTGTTGGCGCGTGCCGTGGCCGGCCGGGCCGACGACCTGCTGACCGCCACGCTCCTCACGGCGCGATGTCCAGTGTTGTTCGCTCCGGCGATGCACACCGAGATGTGGTTCCACCCGGCCACCGTCGACAACGTGGCCACTTTGCGCCGCCGGGGCGCCGTGGTGCTGGAACCCGCATCTGGACGGCTCACCGGAGCCGACAGCGGTGCGGGACGCCTACCTGAGGCCGAAGAGATCGCTACTTTCGCGCAGTTGCTGCTGGAGCGGGGCGATTCCCTGCCCTACGACCTGGCCGGGGTCAAGGCCCTGGTGACTGCCGGCGGTACCCGTGAGCCCATCGATCCGGTGCGGTTCATCGGCAACCGCAGCTCCGGCAAACAGGGGTACGCCGTGGCCCGCGTCCTGGCCCAGCGAGGCGCAGAGGTGACTCTTGTCGCTGGTAACACGGCCGGTCTGGTCGACCCGGCCGGCGTCGACGTCGTACACATCGGTTCAGCCGCGCAATTGCGTGACGCGGTGTCCAAGTACGCGCCCGAGTCCAACGTCCTGGTGATGGCCGCGGCCGTCGCGGACTTCCGGCCTGCGCAGGTGGCCACCAGCAAGATCAAGAAGGGCAGCGCCTCCGAGCCCAATTCCATCGACCTCGTCCGCAACGACGACGTGCTCGCCGGCGCGGTGCGCGCCCGGACCGAGGGGCAGCTGCCGAACATGCGGGCCATCGTCGGCTTCGCCGCTGAGACCGGCGATGCCAATGGCGACGTGCTGTTCCACGCCAGGGCCAAACTCCGGCGCAAGGGATGTGACCTGCTGGTGGTGAACGCAGTGGGGGAGAACCGTGCGTTCGAGGTGGACAACAACGACGGTTGGTTACTGAGTGCCGACGGCGCTGAGGCCGCATTGGAACACGGTTCGAAGACCCTGATGGCCACCCGTATCGTGGACGCGATCGGGGCGTTCCTGGGCAAGCTCGACGGGTGACGCGACGTACGCATCAATGTGCGGATAAGGGTTGCGCATCGGCGTCCCGCGCGCTTGGGTGCAACAGGACATAGATATCATTCGCCCAACTAAGTAGTTTTGATACTGAAAACTTTTTCAGATCGGCAAGGAAGGAAGCAGACCGTGAGCCAAGGTCGCCTGTTTACCAGTGAGTCGGTAACCGAAGGACACCCCGACAAGATCTGTGATGCGATCAGCGACTCGGTGCTCGACGCGCTGCTGGAGCAGGATCCCAAGTCGCGGGTCGCCGTGGAAACCATGGTCACCACCGGCCAGGTGCACGTCGCCGGCGAGGTCACCACCTCCGCCTACGCCGACATCCCGAAGATCGTGCGTGACCGCATCCTGGAGATCGGCTACGACTCGTCGACCAAGGGCTTCGACGGCGCCTCGTGCGGTGTGAACATCGCCATCGGCGCCCAGTCGCCCGACATCGCCCAGGGCGTGGACACCGCCCACGAGGCGCGGGTCGAGGGCGCCGCTGATCCGCTGGACGCCCAGGGCGCCGGCGATCAGGGCCTGATGTTCGGTTACGCCATCGGTGACACCCCCGAGCTGATGCCGCTGCCCATCGCGCTGGCCCACCGGCTGTCGCGGCGGCTGACCGAGGTCCGCAAGAACGGCGTGCTCGACTACCTGCGCCCGGACGGCAAGACGCAGGTCACCATCGCCTACGACGGCCGGACGCCGGTGCGGTTGGACACCGTGGTGCTGTCCACGCAGCACGCCGACGGCATCGACCTCGAGGCCACCCTGACCCCGGACATCCGGGAGAAGGTGGTCAACACCGTGCTGGCCGATCTCAACCACGAGACCCTGGACACCTCCGATTTCCGGCTGCTGGTCAACCCGACCGGCAAGTTCGTGCTCGGTGGCCCGATGGGTGACGCCGGCCTGACCGGCCGCAAGATCATCGTCGACACCTACGGCGGCTGGGCCCGCCACGGCGGCGGCGCCTTCTCCGGCAAGGATCCGTCAAAGGTGGACCGTTCCGCCGCGTACGCGATGCGCTGGGTGGCCAAGAACGTCGTTGCCGCCGGTCTGGCCGAGCGGGTCGAGGTGCAGGTCGCCTACGCGATCGGCAAGGCTGCCCCGGTCGGCCTGTTCGTCGAGACCTTCGGCACCGAGACCGTCGACCCGGCCCGCATCGAGAAGGCCATCAGCAGCGTGTTCGATCTGCGCCCCGGCGCGATCATCCGCGACCTGGACCTGCTGCGTCCGATCTACGCCCAGACGGCGGCCTACGGCCACTTCGGGCGTACCGATATCGATCTGCCCTGGGAGCAGCTCAACAAGGTTGAGGACCTCAAGGCCTCGGTCTAGCTTTTCCTGCCAACAGCCCCCGATCGCTGATCGGGGGCTGTTGCTGTTTCTGGGCAGCATCGCCGCGAGATCTACGCCATGGTCGTTCTTCTTCGAGGGGAGCGACCATAGCGTTGATCTGGGCGGGCACGAGCGGGATCGATCAGGTGGTACGCGGGCCACCGACGCTCCACGACAAGTCCGCTTACTCCTGTCGGTAGTTCTCTACGACACGGCCCGCGAGTGCGCGTGCCCACTCCAGTGCGGCTTCGGCGCCGAACAGCTCGCGACGTGTGTTGCCCGCGCACAAGTAGGCATCGACCTGGAAGGCGTCTTCGGCAGGATCGGGTGAACCCGCCACGGAGAACTCGTTTTCCAGCAGATTCAGCCACTCCCGCTTCAGGTTTCGCACCGCGTCGGCCACGGGCCCGGTGCGATGCCCGAACTCGACCGATGTCGCCGACACGAAGCAGCCGCCGGGAAACACCTCGGCGCGCAGGTACGCCAACCACGAATCGAGAAGGGCCTCGAGCCGCGCGGCTCCGGGCTGACAGCTCAGTGCCGGACGGATGACGACGTCGATGTAGACCTGGCGCGCCTCAGCCACTGTGGCCAGCTGAATCGCCTCCCGGTTGCCGAAGACCGTGAGGATTCCGCTTTTGCTCACCCCGGTCGATGCGGACAAACCGCCCACGGTGATTCCGTCAAGGCCGTGTGTGGTGGCGATGTCTGCTGCGGTGCGCGCGACCAGCCGCCGGGTGGCATCACCGCGCGCTCGCCGCCCGTCGGCTGCAGGCAAAACGGTCATCAGTTCACAGTAGCCACACTCTGGACGTAGGGCGGCCGAGTCGCGTACGGTCAGCATCAACCCATATGCGACCGATCGGTCGCATAGATTGGAGGAGCGATGACCACCACCTTCAAAGCTCTGCTGGAACGGCGGATCACCATCGAGACAACGCCTTCCGCGGTCTGGGACATCATCCGCGACGTCCGACGCATGCCGCAGTGGAGTCCGCAGGTGGTATCGGTGAAGGTGCGCGATCCCGACGGTGACATCCGGCTCGGATCCACGTTCACCAACCTGAACCACCTCGGCGAGCTTGAGTGGATCACGCACGGCGAGGTGGTGCGGTATGTGCCAGAGCAAGAGATCGCCTTCCGCATCGCTGAGAACTACGCGATCTGGTCGTTCTCGATCAGCGCTGACGGGGCCGCTGCCACGGTGCTCACGCAACGGCGCGAGACCCCCGACGGAATTTCGCAACTTTCCCTCGAACTGACCGAGTCGCACCTCGGCGGTCAGCAGGCCTTCACCGAACTGCTGGAAGCCGGAATGGAACAGACTCTCACCGCCATCAAGGCGTGCGCCGAGTCGTGAGAAACGGCTGACACCGGTCCCGGCTATCCGGTGAAACGGTAGTCATCCAGGGGGAAGCGGCGGCTGCGCCAGTACGCCTCGACTGTGGTGGCGGGCCGCAGCGGCACGTCGCCGTTGCGGTCGAAGTAGTAGCTGTTGGCCTGGCTGCAGCTGTCCTGCCAGAAGATCTGGCGGTGACGCTTGCGCATCATTTCGGCGAAGTACCGGTCGTTCGCCTCCTGGCGGACCTCGACGCGGCGGGCCTCCTTCTTGTCCGCTTGCGCGATACACCGCACCATATGGCGGGTTTGGGCCTCGATCAACGCGAAGTACGACGATCCGACGTAGCCGTAGGGGCCCATCACCGAGAAGAAGTTCGCGAAGCCGGGAACGCTCACGCCTTCGTAGGCCTGCATCCGGTGCTGCATCCAGAACTCGCTCAGTGACTGCCCGCCCGACCCCACGATGTCGAACGTCAGCGCGTCGACGTCCATCACCTTGAAACCGGTCGCCAGGATGAGTACGTCGACGTCGTGGCTCTCACCGTCGGTGGTGGCGACCCCCGAACCGGTGATCTTGTCGATCGGTTCGGTGACCAGCCGTACGTTGTCCCGGTTGAATGTGGCCAGATAGGTGTTGTGGAAGCCAGGTCGCTTACATCCCACCGCGTACCGCGGTGTGAGCTTGTCGCGCACTTCGGGATCGCGCACCTGCTGGCGTAGGTAGGCCCGACCGGCCGCGCCGGCACGCTTGGCGAACGGGTTGATCGTGAAGTACTGCGCGGCCAGCGGGAAGGTGAACTCGACGTACGCCTGGCTGATCAGGCGGTGCAGCGTCCTCCCGGCGGGCAGCCGTAGCGCCCAGCGGGCGACCGGCGGGATCGGCACGTCGAACTTCGGGAAGCACCAGATCGGTGTGCGCTGAAACACGGTGAGCTGCTTCACCTTCGGGGCGATCTGCGGGATCACCTGGACCGCCGACGCGCCGGTGCCGATGATCGCCACCCGCTTGCCCGTCAGATCCTGGGTGTGGTCCCAGCGGGCGGTGTGCACGGTCGTCCCCGCGAAGGAGTCGACGCCGTCGATCTCCGGCAGCTTGGGGATGGTCAGCACCCCGCTGGCGTTGACCAGAAATCGTGCCGTGAGTGCGTCGCCGGAGTCCAGTTCGAGCCGCCACAGGTTCTCGTCGTCATCGAAGACCGCGCGTGTGACGGTGGCGTTGAACCGGATCCGGGGCCGCAAACCGTACTTGTCGACGCAGGTGTCGGCGTAGTTCCGCAGCTCGTTTCCGGGGGCGTAGGTCCGCGACCATTCCCGCGACTGCTCGAACGAGAACTGATAGGAGAACGACGGGATATCCACGGCCACACCGGGGTAGGTGTTCCAGAACCAGGTACCACCGGCTCCGTCGCCGGCCTCCAAGATCAGGTAATCGTGCAGGCCGGCCTTGTCCAAGGCGATGGCCGCGCCGATGCCGGAGAATCCGGCGCCGACGATGAGGGTGTGAAAGTCGGGCATCAGGCCACCTCTCGGCTGCGTCCGACCATGTGGACGCCGTGTTTTGGTCGCAACGTCAACGTAGCCTCCAACTCCACCGAGTGGCCAGGATCGAGATCGAATACGAACCGCTGACTCATGATCGCGGCGACCAGCACCATCTCCATCAGCGCGAAACTCTGCCCGATGCAGATGCGGCGTCCACCGCCGAACGGCAGGTAGGCCGAGCGCGGCCGCCTCTTGGCGGCGTCACCGAGGAATCGGTTGGGGTCAAAGGTTTCCGGGTCGGGCCACCATCTCTCGTCATGGTGGATCTGGTGGGTCGGGATGATCACCGTCGTGCCCGGGCGGATGCGGTGGCCGCCGATGTCATCGGGCTCGACCGCCTCACGCGCGATGATCCACACCGCGGAGTAGTACCGTTGCGACTCCTGCAGACACGCGGTCGTCCACGGCAGCCGGGTCAGGTCGCCGGCAGTCGGACGGCCCGCACCCACCACGTCGTCCACTTCGGCCAGCATCCGATCCCGGGCCTCGGGATGGCGCGCCATCAGGTACCAGAACCACGACATCGCGTTGGCAGTCGTCTCGTGCCCGGCGAGCATGAATGTCAATGCCTCGTCCCGGACCCGCTGCCGGGGCCAGGTTCCGTTGTCGGCGCCGAACAACACGTTGAGCAGGTCGGCGGATTCTGTCGGATGAGCGAGTCGTTCGTCGAGCACGGTGTTCACTGCGGCATCCAGGGCCAAGGCGATCCGCTGGCCTTCGCGCAGTGGTGGGGGCAGCGGGATCCCGGAGTACGTGCTCGCCGCCATCGCTTCATAGACCGGGCGGGGGAGCAGGCCCAAAAGGCCCAGCCGGGCCAGCTTCTCGGTGCGCCTGAGCCCACGCGTGGTGAGGTCGCGCATGCTGTGCACGATCGGTCCGAAATCCTGACTGAACAGGGCGTTGGAGACGACCCGCAGAGTGGTTTCCACCATGGCGGCGTGCATGTCAAACTGCACGCCGTCGCCCTGTTCAGCGAGCTCGTCCGTGGCCCGCTGGACCGGATCGATCATGAGGTCGACGATGTCGTTGAGACGACGACGCGCGAACGTCGGGTTCAGCGCCGCCCCGGTGGCCGGCCCAGGAGTCGCCCTCGTCGGTCAGCAGGTTGATCCCGGCCGCGGCACGGATGGGTTCGTACTCGTTGGACTTGATGTAGCGCAGGCGCGCCTGATGTAGCACGTGGTCGACGTAGTCGGGATGTGCAATCGACACGAAACGTCTTCCCGCGCAGCGGTATCTCGTGATGTCGTGGCCCTGTGTCCGGGTCAGGAAGCCGCTTTCGGTGCTGAAGCCGACCGTGATGGCTTCGCGGGTCATGGTCCACGTGCTCAGTCGTGCCGCCGGTGCCGCCATAGAACCACCGTATGAATGACAAGGGGCGCGGGGAATGGGACTATCGGACACAGAGTTGGGATTTTGGGACAGCAGGCTGGGGGCAATGGCCAGGTCAGGATCGATCTCGGGATCAACATGGTCGGCCGATGTGTGCCATCCGATCCATGCGACCCGGGTGTTGTGCGAGGTGGCGGTCGAGCGGGGTGTCCCGGCGGCGCAGGTCCTGGCCGGAACCGGCGTCACACCGGCGGACCTCGATGATCCCGACGGTGTGATCAGTGCCCATGACGAGATCCTGGCGGTTCGCCACCTGCAGGCCCGACTGCCCGACGAACCGGGCCTGGGCATCGATGTCGGGAGTCGCTCGGCCCTGACACACATGGGTCTGTTCGGGTTCGCGGTCATGTCGTGTGCCACGCTGCGCGAACTGTTCAGCATCGGGATGCGCTACTTCGCGCTGACCACACTGCATATCGATCTGCAGTTGTTCGAGGAGGTCGACGCGTGCGTTCTGGAACTCAACGTCGGCCACCTGCCCAGCGATGTCCAACGCTTCTTCATCGAACGTGATGTCGCCGGAATTATCGCCACGACAGCGAGTTTCGCCGCTCCCGTGGTGGCGCAATACGCCGACCGGATATCCGCCGAGGTGTCGATCGACGAGCATGTACTGCAGCCGTTACTGACCCTGATGCCGCTACCGGATGTGGCGTTCGGCCGTGCGCATTCCCGGTTGCACTTCCCCCGTGCCATGCTCGACGAGCAACTACCGCAAGCTGATCCGTACACCCTCGATCTGTGCATCGCACAGTGCGACGTACTGATGCAGCGCTACGAGCAGCGACGCGGTATCACTGCGGTGGTGCGCAGCAAGCTGTTTCGTGACCCCGGCCGGTTTCCGACCTTGCCGGAGGTTGCCGCCGAACTGGGTGTCCACCCGCGAACCCTGCGGCGCCGCTTGGCCGACGAGGGAACCACCTTCCGGGCATTGGTCAACGAGGCCCGGTCAGCGTTGGCAGTCGACCTGTTGTGCAGCGTCGGACTTACCGTCGAGGAGGTTTCGCGACGCCTCGGCTACAGCGAGACCTCGACCTTCTGCCACGCGTTCAAGCGCTGGCACGGTGTGCCGCCCAGTGCGTTTCACACTGGGACGCACATGTGATCGGGCGCACATGTTACGAACGATTCTGGATCCAGTGATCATCCACGTCCTCTGTTCTGCCCGTACGGGTGCCGACCGGAGGGGGTATTGCCTGTCGCAACGGGTTTGTCGGCGTTGAAATAGGTTGTCTGCGTGCGGTTCTTGTGATCGTAGACCTGTGCAATTGCTCGACGTGTAGCGTCGCACGGCATGGATCTCTCGCAGGTGTGCTGTCACCGGCTCATGCGCGACACGACCAGGGAAAACAGTGAATCTCGGTGAGGGAGAAGGGTGCGCTGGCCCATCAGTGTCACTGCCGGCCGAGACCGCACACGGTCGTGATGACTCGAAGCGCCGTCGCCGGCACGCAGTCGTCATGATCGTGCTCAGCGCCGTGATCCTTTGCCTCATTGGCGTCGGGGTCAACAAATACGTCGTCGACGAACTTCAATACCGACGTGACGTTGGCTTGCGAGCCAATCCACCGCAACGGCAGCTCAAACAAGCGCAGGAACTCCTCGTTGAGCTCAACTCGCACGATCCGGCACAGGTGTCGGTGCCTGCCGAACGTGGCGACGGTCCCGAGGATGTCCGGGTCCGCCGCAATATTCTCGCCGCAATGCCACGCGCCGAGTGCCGCTACATGCTGGACTCGGTACGTGACGATGGTGTGCGCAACGACGTAGGAATCGGCACGAGAACCTTTCGCCATGTCTACCGGTACGACATGCTGGTGCACGAGCAATGCCCTCAATCCGCACCGGTACCAATGACAATCGGGGTTCTGTCAACTCCCGGTATGGGCGGATTCTGGTCCCCAATAGCATTGACGGTCGAACAATGACCACGCCCGCGTCGATGCGGCGGTCTCCACGATTGAGCCGTGTTGCCTTATGGGTGACCGGGCTGATCGCCGTCGAGCTGGCGATCGCAGGCGCAGTCCTGATGTACCGGTCCATCGTCATCGAAGACCCTACCAACTCTGCGCTGTTGTGGGCCGGCATCTTCGCGGTCACCGTCATAGGCATCCACGTCGCGTTCTGGACTGTTGTGTGGGCGCTGAAATCCCAACCCCTACGACCAATTTGGGCGTGGACAGCCTTCGTTGTTCTCATGGCTGCGTGCGGGCTGACCGCGATATTCGCCGCGCAGATCGTGATCGGCGTGCTCCACCCAATCAACTGACAACCAACCAATGCCAGGGTCGGATTCACCGTTTATCTGACGGCCGTCAGGGTTACTGGTGGCCAGCTCTCCTGAGGAACAGGATCAGATCCGCGCGCAATCGGGTACCGAGACGCTACTCGTCGACCACGCTTACGTTGCTGCGGATTGTTTGATGTGAGTGATGAGCAGGGGATTGGTCTCGGCCATCTTCTCGAGTATTTGCAGTGTGCCGTCCACGCCGTTGTCCAGTGCTTGTGCGGCAGTGACGGTGTCATCGGTAACCCCGACCAGCTGTACAAAGCGCAGGCGGCAGGCGCCGGTGTCGATCTGCGTGAGTTGCGGGTCTTCGATGAACATGATTGCGGTCAGCTCGGTTTGGGGCTCGCCGAGCGTGATCGGGCCGCCGACTTTGATGCGGTGACCGATGTCCAGCGCATCTGTCCCGCTGAAAACCAGGTCTCCGAGCCGTTGCAGCAGAAGTAGAGACCAGGTGGGCACTTGTGGTGCCAGCGGTTGGGTGAGGTCGATGTCGGCGGCTACTCGGAAGGTCCACTCGAAGTCTGCCCAGGTGTCGTCCTCGTCGGGGGATGGGTCGGCAGCGAACACGTTGGAGAACCCGTAGGTGACCAGATGCCAGTGCGGTTGTGGGACCGCGGTATTCGGGTAGGCGGTGATTCCCCAAATTCCCTGGCCGGGCAGGCGCGCATCGGTGCGTCCGAAATGCGGTGCGACATCGCCTAGCCCTGGGTACAGCCGTGCGAAGGCGGTATCGATGGCATCCCATCCGGGGGCCGAATCCACATCCACAGGGTCCGGCGTCACCTTGCGGCGATCGAAACGTTCTCCGAGAGCCTTTGGAGACAGCACGCCGAAGACGATTTGGAGCACGAATCCGAGTGGCAACAACGTGAGCAGGGACATCCATCCGGACAGGTTGGCGTCGTGGAGTCTGCGGACCAACAGTGCCCAGCCTGGAATCGCGGACCCCAGCACGACTACCCCCGCGACTACCAGCGCCAAGGCCCCGAGTGTGCCGTTATCTCCCGCTGCAGCGACGAAAACTCCGCAGAGAAGGAGGGCCAATGTGTACGCCAGCACGCCCCACCAGTATTCGCTGCGTGAAGCGCGGCCGGAGAAGCGAGCGTAGCAGCGGAGGAAGCGAGATACGGCCTGGCCGAATGTGGCTCCGTACAGCGGCAGCGTGAGGTCGCGCGGATCGGTCGCGCCGAGAGGTTCGGGCGGGTGCTCCGTGTCGAACGAGGCCTCTTCGCTGCGGGTCATGGGTTCCTCTGCTCGATTATTCGGTGGTGCACGGAACCGGCTGAGTTCGGCTGCCCGATCCCTGGACGGCTGAGATCACTGCGGACGGTAGCACCGTCGCGTCGAGCAAATGCATGCAATGTACGTGGAGTAGAAGTCCTCGCAGAAGTAGGTGATTACGCTATCGCTGCGCGGTCTCGTTGGCGGACCGTCTGCGGGTGGGAGGATGGCGTGGAATGGCTGTAGACCCTCAGCTTCTGGCTGCGATCGACGGCGCGGTCCACGCCGACCCGGCCAATCGAGCATTGCGCCTACACCTGGCGGACCTGCTCCTCGACGACGGGCAGCACGTCGCCGCACTCGGTCACTGTGAACTGTTGCTGCAGCAGTCGCCCGGGGACGCCGACGCCCTGGCGCGCAAGAACGCCGCGCTGGCAGGGTTCGGCATGTCCACTCCCGCACCGCAACCGACCGCCACCGAGCAGGTTCCACCCGTGCCGCCGCCGCCATCGCCGCCGTCGGCTCAGCCTCAGCAGGCCGAAGCATGGGCCACGACCGACGACGATGACGATGCCATCCCGGTGAGCGACCTGATGGAGATCGTCCGGCCGGAATTCACGCTCGACGATGTGGCCGGGATGGAGGACGTCAAACAACGGCTGCGGATGAGCTTCCTCGAACCGATGCGCAATGAGGAGCTGCGCAAGTCGTTCGGGCATGCGCTGCGGTCCAGCCTGCTGCTGTGGGGACCGCCCGGTTGCGGCAAGACTTTTCTGGCCAAGTCGCTGGCAGGCGAACTCGGGCTGTTCTTCATCCATGTCGGCATCGCCGACATCCTCGACAAGTGGCTGGGCAACAGCGAGCGCAACATCAAGAGTGTCTTCGACGAAGCCCGGCAGATGCGTCCGACCGTGTTGTTCATCGACGAACTCGACGCGCTCGGCCACAAGCGCGCGCAGACATCGAGCTTCGTCCGCAGCATCGTCAACCAGTTGCTGCTCGAACTCGACGGCGCAACGAGCGACAACGAGGGGATATTGGTGCTCGGGGCGACCAACCAGGTATGGGACGTCGACCCCGCGCTGTTGCGGCCCGGCCGCTTCGATCGCAAAGTGCTGGTCCTGCCTCCCGATCGTCCCGCAAGGGAGGCGATCCTGGCACACCACCTGCGGACCAGCCCGACCGATCGGCTGAACCTGGCCGCGGTGGCCGAGCGCACGGACGGGTACTCGGGTGCGGACCTGGCCGGCCTGTGCCGTGGCGCCGTCGAGTTCGCACTGCACGACTCGGTCCGACGCGGCTCCACCCAGCCGGTCAACCAACGTCACCTCGACGCGGCGCTCAAGGACACCCAGGCCAGCACGGCATCCTGGTTCAGCCTGGCGCAGAACTATGTCGCGTTTGCCGAAAATCGGGACGACTACGCCGAACTCGAACGCTACCTCGTGAGGAGGAAGAAGCGGCGATGACGTCAATTGCCGAGCGTGCGGCCGAGAAGGTACGGGTACTTCTCGATCTCGACCGCAATGAGGAAGCAGCCCAGGCGGCACGCGCCGGCTTGCAGAGCGACCCGAACAACGCCGAGTTGCTGGGACTGCTTGCCTCCGCGCTGTCCGCGGACGGTCACGTGGGGGAGGCCCGGAAGTGGTCTGAACGCTCCCTGGCCATCGACCCGAACCAGGCCTGGGTCCACGACATCCGGGCGCGAGCCATCCTGAACGGCGCCGGAAAGCCGAAGGAGGCAGTCGAGTCTGCCAGTGCGGCAGTGAGACTCGTGAACACCCACGCCTACTACCGCTACACGCTGACGCGCACCCAGCTCGGGGCCAAACAACGCAAGGCCGCGCAAGCGACCGCGGAGTCGATCCGCACCATCGCCCCGGCTTCCCCGTTGGGCCCGCTCTCGGAAGCGACCGTCGAGATCGACCGCGCGAAGTTCTTCAGCGTTCGTCCGGTGTGGGCGGTGGTGGCCGTGGTGGTGACCCGGGGTGCCGTCCTGCTTTTCTGGGCCATCGCGTGGCTCTACATGTATTTTCGGCGGCGCGGCCCGCTGCGGCGTGCTGACGCCCACCTCATGGAAGCGCTGCGCCTCAACCCCGGCGACGCCTTTACGCACAGCGTCGCTGCCGATGTGGCCCGATACCGTTTCCGGTTCATCCGGGCCGTCGACTCGACACTTGCGTCGGCAGCAATCGACGCCCACATGGTCGACGCGGCCGACCTGGCCCGTGACATCGTGCGCAGAACCACGGCGATCACGGCCGCCACCTTCGCGGTGTGGCTCTTGCTCATGCTGATGCTGTTCAGCACCACGAAGCACCCGGTCGTGATGGCCATTGTCGGAACAGTGCTGATGGCGGCCGCAGCAGCGGGGGTCGCCTGGCTCTACGAGGAACAGACCAAACGGCTGCCGCCTGGCGTCCAGCGGCTCGTCCAGCGCCGATGGGGCCTGCCGGCCACGGTGCTCGTGATCGCGGCGTGGCTAGCTCTCATGGCCGCGAACAACCCGCTGAACATCGCCATCCCTACGGGCGTGGGCGCAGCGATCCTGCTGGCCGGCTTCGGCGTGTTGACCGCGAAGCTGGTGTCCGCCAGACGCATCGGCTGACCGGTGTTGAAGGGGCAGACCGGGCTGGATACTCACAGACACGGCATCGCGCTCGGCCGAATGAACGGTCTGCGGCCGCATTCCGTTTCACACTGGACGGAGTCCGGCGGCGAAGAGGGGTGCGACCACGATGGAATCCGATGACGTTCCGGAGCTCAACCGCAGGAGGACGCTGCTGGGGTTGGCCGCGGTCGGCGGAGTTGTCGCCGTCGGCGTGGGTGGCCTGGCCGAGGCGGCGGGCTGGCTGCGGCCGGACGCGTTGACGCCGGCAAGGTTCGCCGATCGCTTCGAGCAGATCTCCGGCCGGCACGAGGGATTCCGGCGTAACCACGCCAAAGGCCTGGCCGCGACGGGCACCTTCACGAGCAATGGCGCAGGCGCCGAGGTGAGCCGTGCGGCGGTCTTCAAACCCGGCACCGTGCCCGTCGTCGGCCGGTTCTCGCTGTCGGGCGGACTACCCGATCAACCTGACAAACCCGACACCGTCCGAGGGCTCGGTCTGATGTTCCGGCTGCCCGACGGTGAACAGTGGCGCACCGCGATGGTCAATCTCCCGGTGTTCCCGGACAGCACGCCGCAGGGTTTCTTCGACCGGATGTTGGCCTCGCGGCCCGTACCAGAGACCGGAAAGCCCGACCCGCAGGCGATGGCGGCGTTCCTGGCCGGCCATCCGGAAACTGCGGCGGCAATGAAGATCATCAAGCAGGCTCCGCCGAGCGCAGGGTTCGCCGACGATACGTATCGCGGTCTCAACGCCTTTCGGGCCACCAACGCTCAAGGCGCGACGACGGCGATCCGTTGGGCTGCCATGCCAGTGGCATCGGAGCAGCCCGCCGAGCAGGCGCACGGCAACGACAAGAACGTTCTGTTCGACGCCCTCATCGACACGATTGCCCACGGCCCGGTCAGCTGGAAGCTGATCCTCACCTTGGCCGATCCCACCGATCCCACCCGCGACGCGACGCTCCCGTGGCCGCAGAACCGCGCCACCATCGACGCGGGCACCATCACCATCCACGCCGTGCAGACCGAGGCCCCCGGCAACGCCCGCGACATCAACTTCGACCCACTCGTGCTGCCCGACGGGCTGGCCGCCTCCGACGATCCGCTGCCCACCGCACGGTCGGCGGTCTATGCGCGCTCATTCAATCGGCGGGCCCGAGAACCCAAGTCGCCCAGCGCAGTCGTCGTCCCCGGGGATGCGCAATGACCACCGAAACGAAACCGCCGATCACGAAGTTCAACCTGGCGGCCAGGATGCTGCACTGGTCGATGGCGGTCATGGTGATCGCGCAGTTCTTCATCGGCGTCACCATGATCGCGGCGCTCAGTTACTATCCGCTGCTGCTCGCGATCCACCGGCCGCTGGGCATCGCCATTCTGGTATTCGCGATCGTGCGGCTGGTCAACCGGCTCACCCGCCGACTGCCGCCGTTCCTGACGACGATGAGTCCGCTGGAACGTCGCATTGCCAGCTACTCCGAATACCTGCTGTACGCACTGCTTTTGGTGCAGCCACTGATCGGGTGGGCCATGCTGTCGGCGGCACAGTCACCGGTCGTGTTGGCCGGGGCGCTGCACCTTCCGGCGATCGCCCCGCACAACATCACCCTCTACGCGGCGTTGCGCACCGCTCACACCGTGGCCGCCTACCTGCTGTTCGCGACCTTCACCGCGCACATCTGTGCGGTGCTGTTCCACACCCTGGCACTACGTGATGGCATCATCCGTCGAATGTCGTTGTGGCCCAGCAGGAACCGAGCCGAGAACTAGCGGCGTCAGTCGTGCAGCGCCGCCCGCAGCGCGGCCATCGCCCGGTCGAACGATTCGGTGGCTGCCGGGACCACGCCGACGTAGCCGAGGTAGCCGTGCACCAAGGTCTCGGCATTGTCCAGCTGCACGGGAACACCGGCGGCAGACAACATTTCGGCGTAACGGATGCCGTCGTCGCGCAACGGGTCGTGCCCGGCCACCGCGATGTAGGCCGGCGGGAGTACGGACAGGTCCGCCGCGCGCGCCGGCACCAGCGTGGCCGGCGGATCGGAGAGGTCCACATGCCCGGCGTACCAGCGCGAGAACCCTGTGACGGCATCGAGCCCCAGGATCGGCGCCTTTGCGTTCTCGGTGAACGACGGCAGGCTGGTATCCCAGGTGGTGGCCGGGTACCAGAGCAGCTGGAAGCGCAGCGCCGGAGCGCCGGCGTCACGGGTCAGCTGTGCCACGACGGCGCTGAGATTGCCACCCGCCGAATCGCCGGCCACGGCCATCCGGTCGGCGTCGACACCCAGTTCTGCGGCGTTGGCGGCCACCCACTGCGTTGCCGCCCACACATCGTCGACCGCGGCGGGGTAGGGATGCTCGGGGGCCAGCCGGTAGTCCACCGACACCACGACCGCGTCGGCGGCCACGGCGAGCTGGCGGGCAGTGCCGTCGTAACTGTCCAGGTCACCCAGCGCCCAGCCGCCGCCGTGGATGAACACCACCACGGGCAGTGTCGTGCCGTCAGCGGCCGGTGGCCGGTACACCCGCACCGGGACCGGGCCCGCCTGGCCGGGCACCTCTCGGTCCTCGGTCTTCACCTCGGGATGGACCGGCAGCCGCGGTATCTCGCTGAACTGGCGGCGGGCTTCCTCGACACCGATGTCGGTCGACAGTTGGAACGGCACCGCCTCCAGTACCTTCTGCAGGATGGCATCGACAGCTGGTTTCTCGTCAGCAACGGACATTCCGCAACCGTACGCACACCGCGTCACGGTGTGGTTGTGGGTGGTGGCCGCGGTCGTCGCGGCGGGTTACGGGGTGTTCCTGATCGTCACGGCTATGCGGCTGCCCGCGGGGGCGGACCTGACCGGTCAATTCACCCTCCAACCTGCGGTGAAGGCACTTGCAGCGGTCCTGCTCGCGGCGGCGGCGTGCGCTCATCCGATCGTGCGGGAACGGCGCTGGCTCGTCGGTGCGCTGGTGTTCTCCGCACTCGGCGACTTCCTGCTCGCGATCCCGTGGTGGGAGCCGTCGTTCGTGCTCGGATTGGCCGCCTTCCTGGTCGCGCATCTGTGCTTTCTCGGCGCGCTGGTGCCGCTGGTGCGACGTTCGACGCCGCGGCTGATCGCCGTCGCACTCACCGTCCTCGCCTGCGTGGCGCTGCTGACCTGGTTCTGGCCCCGGCTCGTCGAACAGGGGATGGTCGTTCCGGTCGTCGCCTACATCGCCGTTCTGGGGGCGATGGTGTGCACCGCCCTGCTGGCCCGGCTGCCCACCCCGTGGACCGCGCTCGGGGCGGTGTGTTTCGCCGTGTCGGACGCGATGATCGGCATCAGCCAGTTCGTGCGTGGTGACCAACTGCTGGCCGTCCCGATCTGGTTCGGCTACGCGGCGTCACTGGTGCTGATCACGGCGGGTCTGTTCTTCGGCCGGGCGTCGGACAAGTCTGCTAAAGCTGTGCAGTGACGATCACCCGCCGCGCCGCCGGGCATGAACCCATTGCGCGGGTGCTTCCTCTGCTCACCGTTCCGCACCTGGACCGGGAGTTCGACTATCTGGTGTCGGAGGAACAGTCCGACGACGCCCAGCCCGGTGTGCGGGTCCGGGTGCGGTTCAACGGCAGGCTGGTCGACGCCTACCTCTTGGAGCGACGCTCCGACACCGACCACACCGGCAAGCTCGGCTGGCTCGATCGCGTCGTGTCGCCTGAGGCGGTGCTCACCCCAGAGGTCCGGCGGCTAGTCGACGCTGTCGCCGCCCGCTACGCCGGGACACGTGCGGACGTACTGCGCCTGGCGGTACCGCCGCGCCACGCCAGGGTCGAGAAGCAGACCCCGGAAGAGCTGGAACCGGTCTCGGTCGACCCCGTCGACACCAGCGCCTGGGCCCGCTACGGCCGCGGTGAACAATTCCTGACCGCCGTCGGTGAGGGTCGGGCGGCACGGGCGGTCTGGCAGGCGCTGCCCGGGGAGAACTGGGCGCACCGGTTGGCCGAGGCCGCCGCGGTGGCGGTGAATGCGGGACTGGGCGTGGTGGCCGTGGTGCCCGATCAGCGCGACGTCGACGCGCTGTACGCCGCGGCCACAGATCGGGTGGCGGAGTCACGGGTGGTCGCGTTGTCGGCCGGGCTGGGCCCGTCGGCCCGGTACCGCCGCTGGCTGGCGGCGCTGCGGGGCCAGGCCCAGGTGGTGATCGGCACCCGCAGCGCGGTGTTCGCCCCGGTGACCAACCTCGGACTGGTCCTGGTGTGGGACGACGGCGACGACAACCTCTCCGAGCCGCGCGCGCCCTATCCACACGCCCGCGAGGTCGCCATGCTGCGCGCCCACCAGCTGCGCTGCGCCGCGATCATCGGCGGCTACGCGCGGACCGCCGAGGCGCAGGCGCTGGTGCGGACCCGCTGGGCCCACGACGTGGTGGCGTCCCGGCCGGTGGTCCGGGCCGCCGCACCGCGAGTAGTCGCCTTGGAAGACAGCGGATACGCCCAGGAACGCGACCCGGCCGCCCACACGGCGCGGCTGCCGTCCATGGCGCTGCAGGCGGCCCGCTCGGCGTTGCAGGCGCAGCACCCGGTGCTGATCCAGGTGCCGCGGCGCGGGTACGTTCCCGCGCTGGCCTGTGCGCGGTGTCGCGCGGTGACCCGCTGCCGGCACTGCACGGGCCCGCTGGCCCTGCCGGACCGGGGTAGTGCGGCCGCGGAATGTCGGTGGTGCGGTCGGGCCGAACCCGCATTGCGTTGTGGGCGTTGCGGTTCGGATGCGGTACGGGCGGTCGTGGTGGGGGCCCGACGGACCGCGGAAGAGTTGGGGCGGGCCTTTGCCGGTACCTCGGTGATCACCTCGGGCGGGGACGCGGTGATCGGCGCGGTGGGGGATGGGCCGGCCCTGGTGGTCTGCACGCCCGGCGCGGAGCCGATCGCCGAAGGCGGTTACGGCGCGGCCCTGCTGCTCGACGCGTGGGCGCTGCTGGGCCGGCAGGATCTGCGCGCCGCCGAGGACACGATGCGCCGGTGGATGGCCGCGGCGGCCCTGGTGCGGCCGCGCACCGAAGGCGGTGTGGTGGCCGTGGTCGCCGAGTCGGCGATCGCCACCGTGCAGGCGCTGATCCGATGGGATCCGGTCGCGCATGCCGACGCCGAACTCGACGGCCGTGGTGAGGTGGGATTGCCGCCGGCGGTGCACATGGCCGCCATCGACGGGACCACGACGGCGGTCGCGGCCCTGCTCGACACCGCCCAGTTGCCCGACTCCGCGGAAGTTCTCGGGCCGGTGGAACTGCCGGCCGGCGCGCGTCGCCCGCCCGGCCTGGACGCCGACGCCGAGGTGGGCCGGATGTTGGTCCGGGTGCCGCGCGACGGGGGTTTGGAGTTGGCGGCGGCACTACGCCGGGCCACCGCGGTGCTCAGTGCGCGCAAGGATCAGCAACCATGTCGTATCCAAATCGACCCGTTACACATAGGGTGATGCCAACACTTCACCCGGTACCGGTGAGTGCCGAACCAGGAGGCTGCCGTGCGCCGGGTGTGGTCGTGGTTGTTTACGTTGGGGCTCATCGCTTTTGGCCTGCTGTGGCCGCTGGTGTTCACGGGTGGCTCGGGGTCGGGGGCCGGCGGTCCGGCCGATCCGGTGGTGATCACCGACTACCGGGCCGATTTCACCGTCGACGCCGATGGGCGGATGACGGCGGTCGAGACCGTCACCGGCAATTTTCCCAGCGGACGGCACGGCATCTTCCGCTACTGGGACGTGGCCAACCAGAACAACTCCAGGCTCCGGCAGGTACCCGAGATCACCTCGATCACGATGGACGGCTCGCCGGCGCCCTACCAACTGCTGTGGGAGAGCGGTAAACGGTTCCGGGTGGCAAAGGTCGGTGACCCTGGCTCCACCCTGAACTGGGGCAGTCACGTGTTCGAGATCCGCTACACGATCGACGGTGTCCTCGACCCGGGCACTGTCGGTGCCCGCCGTCAGTTCGCCGCGAACACCGGCAACCCCGATGCGCGATCGGCGTTCTACTGGAACGTCGTCGCACCGGCCTGGAACAACACGATCGAACGGGCCGACATCTCGGTCACTCTGCCGGGCGAGGTGACCGGGGCCGGTTGCAGTGTCGGAGTCGGCGTCGGTGATGCCTGCGCGGACCTGCGCACGGAGGGCAACGCCGTGCGGCTGGTAGCGACCGACCTGGAGCCGCACACACCGGTGACTCTGCGCGCCGGTGTCGACGTGGCCACACCGGCCCAGACGACCCTGCCGTGGCCGTACACCTGGGACCGCATCCTCGGCCGGTCGGTGACCGCACTGGCCTGGTTCGCCCTGCTGAGCGTCGGTATGGGACTGCTCGCCTACTTCTGGTCGCGGACCATCGTCGAACCGCCACCGGGATTCCCGGTGCAGTACGCCCCGCCGGAAGGGCTGGGGCCGGTGCAGACAGAGTTCATCCGCACCGAGCATTTTCCGAAGAACGGGCTCAGCGCGACCTTGTTTCACCTCGCCGAGCGCGGACTCGTGGAGCTGCGGCAGGTCAGCGACAAGCACTGGGAAATCAAAGGTCTCGCGAAACCGGCAGATTGGGCCGATGTCGATCCCGTCGGCATCGAAGTGGGGGCCGCACTCAAGGTGATGTCGCCGGGCGCCGAGTTCGCCGCCAAGAACACCGCGACGTCGGGAAAGAAGCTGGCCAAGGCCAAGGCTGACATGGTGGTCGCGGTGCGGAAATGGGCCTTCGATGGCGGCTTCATGGTCAAGCGCCGGAAGGAACTGTGGGTTCTTGTCGCCAATGTGGCGGCATTCTTCGCCGCGCTGGCAGGCTTCTGGTTGTGGTTTGGAATCCCGATCACGTTGTGCGGGTTGCCCTTCGCGGTGTTCTTCGTGTTCTCGGTGAGCTCCTGGTCTGGCGGTGTGGGCACCCGCCGCACTGCCGCCGGCCGGGAATTGTGGTCGAGGGCAGAGGGTTTCCACCGTCTGCTGTCCACTGATTCGGCCGAGACCAGGTTCGACTTCGCCGCACGCAAAGACCTGTATCTGGCCTATATCCCGTTCGCGGTGGCCGGTGGCGCCGCTGCGCTGTGGGCCAAGAAGTATCAGGACAGTCTGGGGGCTGCTGCACCCCAACCAAATTGGTATAACTCGTCGTCATCGTCGTCGGACAGCAGCCACGGTTTCACCGGCGGATCCGGCGGCGCGGACTTCGACAGTTTCGAATCGGCACTGTCGTCATCGATCGGGGCGTACACCGCCTCGCAGTCGTCGTCCTCTTCGTCGAGCGGCGGGTCCTCGTCGTCCGGTGGAGGTGGCGGCGGTGGTGGCGGAGGGGGAGGAGGCGGCTCGTGGTGAGACTGCTGTTGGTCGTGGTGCTGGTGCTCGCAGTGGCGGTGCTGGTGGGCTTCGTCGTGGGCTACAACAAGCTGCGGGCGGCGGACGTGCGTGTCGCCGAGGCGCTCGGCGGCATCGACGTCGAGTTGACTCGCCGGGCCGCTCTGATCCCGGCGCTGGTGCAGGCCGTGGCGACGTTCGCCTCGCACGAGACGGCGGTTCTCGGCAGGGTCAGTGGCGCCCAGGCTGCCCTGGCCTCGGCGACCGGTGGTGCTTCGGTGGTTCAGCGCAGCAGTGCCGAGCGTGATCTGGACAGTGCACTGACGGGCGTGCTGGCACTGGGATCGTCCTACCCGCAACTCAATTCGTCCGCGAACTTCCTGAACTTGCAGGAGAACCTGGCGGACACCGAGAACAAGCTGGCGTTCGCCCGGCAGTACTACAACGACGCGGTCGCTACCCTCAACCGTCTCGTCGGAACGATCCCGTGGGTGTATCTGGCGCCGCTGGCCGGCGTATCGGAACGGGAGTACTACCAGGCGCCACATTAGGGAAGCGGCGGGCTGGATCCCTAAACTGATTCGGTGCGCCTTGTCTTTGCCGGAACTCCAGAACCCGCCCTCCCGTCGTTGCAGCGGCTGATCGACTCGCCCCGCCACGATGTGGTCGCGGTGCTGACCCGGCCCGACGCGGCCGCCGGGCGTCGCGGCAAGCCGGCACCATCGCCGGTCGCGAAGCTGGCGCTCGAGCACGACATACCGGTTCTGCGGCCGGCGAAGCCCAACTCCGACGAGTTCGTCGCCGAGCTGTCGGAGCTCGCACCGGACTGCTGTGCGGTGGTCGCCTACGGTGCTCTGCTGAGCGAGCGCCTGCTCGCGGTGCCGCAGCACGGCTGGATCAATCTGCACTTCTCGTTGCTGCCCGCCTGGCGCGGGGCGGCACCGGTACAGGCCTCCCTGGCGGCGGGCGAAGAGGTGACCGGGGCCACGACGTTCCTGATCGAACCGGCCCTCGATTCCGGTCCGGTCTACGGAGTGGTGACCGAGCGGGTGCGCGATACCGATACCGCGGGCGATCTGCTTGGAAGGCTTGCTGATTCGGGTGCTGCATTGCTGGAGTCCACTCTGGACGGCATCGCCGAGGGTGCGCTGACCGCGGTGCCGCAGCCGGCCGACGGCGTCAGCCTGGCACCCAAGATCACGGTGGAGTCGGCCCGGGTGCGCTGGGATCTGCCGGCCCACGTCATCGACCGGCGCATCCGTGCGGTCACCCCGAATCCCGGTGCCTGGACGACGATCGGGGACCTGCGGGTCAAGGTCGGTCCGGTCACCGTGGAGCAGTCGGAGGTTTCGTTGGGCCCCGGTGAGATCCGGGTCGAACGCAACGCGGTGCTGGTCGGTACGGGCTCGCAACCGATACGGCTCGGGCAGATCCAGCCGCCCGGCAAGAAACTCATGAATGCCGCCGACTGGGCCCGCGGCGCGCGGTTGGAGGAAACGGTGCGCGCATCATGACCAGGCCATCGAACCGCCCGAACCGGCCCAACCGCGCAACGCAAGCCAAGCGCCCGACCAGGCGGACACCGCTGGACCCGGCCCGCCGGGCGGCGTTCGACGTGCTGCGCGCGGTGTCGGAGCGCGATTCCTATGCCAACCTGGCCCTGCCCGCGCTGCTGCGGGACCGGGGGATCGAGGGGCGCGACGCCGCCTTCGCGACCGAGCTGACCTACGGCGCCTGCCGGACCCGAGGGTTGCTCGACGCGGTCATCGCCGCGGCAGCCGGGCGCCCGCCCGAGCAGATCGATCCGGTGTTGCTCGACCTGTTGCGTCTTGGCACCTATCAGCTGCTGCGCACCCGGGTTGAGCCACACGCCGCGGTATCTACCACCGTCGAACAGGCCGGCATCGAATTCGATACGGCCCGAGCCGGTTTCGTCAACGGCGTACTCCGTACGATCTCCCGCAGCACCGAGGCTGAGTGGATGGAGCAGCTGGCGCCGTCGGCGGCCACCGATCCGGTCGGGCATGCGGCGTTCGTGCACGCCCACCCGCGGTGGATTGCCCAGGCTTTCACCGACGCGCTGGGGGCCAGGGCCGGCGAACTCGACGCTCTGCTGGCCAGTGACGACGAGCGTCCCGTGGTGCACCTGGCGGCGCGGCCCACGGCGCTGACCGCCGCCGAATTGGCCGCACAGGCCGACGGCACGGTGGGCCGCTACTCGCCGTATGCGGTTTACCTACCGGGTGGTGATCCCGGACAGTTGGCGGCCGTGCGCGACGGTGCCGCCCAGGTCCAGGACGAGGGCAGCCAGCTGGTGGCACGTGCGCTGACCCTGGCCGAACTCGACGGCCCGGACACCGGCCGCTGGCTCGATCTGTGCGCCGGGCCGGGCGGCAAGACCGCCCTGCTGGCCGCCATCGGCGCGGCTTCGGGCGCCCGGGTCACCGCGGTCGAGCCGGCGCCGCGCCGTGCCGACCTGGTCGAGGAGAACGTCCGCGGGCTGGACGTCGATGTGCGTCGCGTGGACGGGCGGGAATCCGGCCTGGAACCCGGATTCGACCGGGTACTGGTCGACGCTCCCTGCACGGGCTTGGGCGCGCTGCGCCGACGCCCGGAGGCGCGGTGGCGTCGTCAGCCAGGGGATGTCCCCGGGCTGGCGAAACTACAGCGTGAGCTGCTAGCCGCGGCCATCAAGCTGACCCGCCCCGGCGGCGTGGTCCTCTATGCGACCTGTTCACCTCATCTGGCCGAAACGGTCGGGGTGGTGGCCGACGCGGTGCGCCGGTATCCGGTCACTCAGCTGGACGTGCGGGAGTTGTTTGCCCCGGCCGACGACCTCGGCGACGGACCGCATGTCCAGCTGTGGCCGCATCGGCAGGGCACCGATGCGATGTTCAGCGCGGTCCTGAAGGTCCGCCGATGAGCGCTTGCGCGAAGAGCATGTCCGATGAGCGCTTGCGCGAAGAGCATGTCTTAGGGTGATCGCCATGGCAGAACCCCTGATCGCCCCGTCCATCCTGTCCGCGGATTTCGCGCGGCTGGCCGATGAGGTCGCCGCGGTGGCCGGGGCCGACTGGCTCCACGTCGATGTCATGGACAACCACTTCGTGCCCAACCTCACGCTGGGTATGCCCGTCGTGGAGTCCTTGCTCAAGGTGACCGACATCCCGATGGACTGCCACCTGATGATCGATCAACCCGAACGCTGGGCGCCGCCGTACGCCGAGGCCGGTGCCTACAACGTCACGTTCCATGCCGAGGCCACCGACAACCCGATCGGCGTGGCCCGCGATATCCGCGCCGCCGGCGCCAAGGCCGGTCTGTCGGTGAAACCGGGCACCCCGTTGGAGCCATACCTGGAGATCCTCAAGGAGTTCGACACCCTGCTGGTGATGTCGGTGGAGCCGGGGTTCGGTGGGCAGAAGTTCATCCCGGAGGTGCTGTCGAAGGTGAGCACGGTGCGTCGTCTTGTTGACGCCGGAGAATTGACCATCGTCGTCGAGATCGACGGGGGCATCAACGCCGACACCATCGAGCAGGCGGCCGAGGCCGGCGTGGACTGCTTCGTGGCCGGCTCCGCGGTGTACAGCGCGGCCGATCCGGCCGCTGCGGTGAAATCGCTGCGCCGGCAGGCGGCGAGCGCCTCGCGACATCTGACGCTATGACGCCCGAGGCCGCGATGCGGCTGGCCATCGAGGAAGCCGAACAGGTCAAGGGCTCGACGTACCCCAACCCGCCTGTCGGCGCGGTGATCCTGGACCGGGACGGGCAGATCGCCGGGGTCGGCGGGACGCAGGCCGTCGGCGGCCCGCACGCCGAGGTGGTGGCGTTGCAGGCGGCCGGCGACCGTGCCGAGGGCGGCACCGCCGTCGTCACGCTGGAGCCGTGCAATCACCACGGACGTACCCCGCCATGCGTGGATGCGCTTCTGGCAGCAGGGGTTTCGAAAGTCACCTATGCGGTTTCCGACCCCAATCCGGACGCGGCAGGCGGGGCGCAACGCCTCGCCGATACCGGTGTCACCGTCAGCACCGGACTGTTGGCCGACGAGGTCGAAAAGGGACCGCTGCGTGAGTGGCTGCACAAGCAACGAACCGGATTACCGCATGTCACATGGAAATTCGCCACCAGCGTGGACGGCCGTAGCGCCGCCGCGGACGGTTCCAGTCAGTGGATCACCAGTGAGGCGGCCCGCGCGGACGTTCATCGCAAGCGGGCGGCGGCCGATGCGATCGTAGTGGGTACCGGGACGGTGTTCGTCGATGATCCGACGCTGACCGCACGCCGAGCCGACGGCACCCTCACCGATCATCAACCGCTGCGGGTGGTGGTGGGTATGCGCGAGGTGTCGCTGGACGCCAAGGTGCTCAACGATGATTCGCACACGATGCTGATCCGGACGCACGATCCGCATGAGGTGATGCGGTCGCTGGGCGACCGGACCGACGTGTTTCTGGAGGGCGGGCCGACTCTGGCCGGGGCCTTCCTGCGAGCCGGTGTGGTCAACCGGATCGTGGCTTATGTGGCGCCGATCTTGCTGGGCGGACCGATCACCGCGGTCGACGATATCGGGGTGCCGAGCATGGTGCACGCGCAGCGCTGGCGGTTCGACGGCATCACCGCCATGGGGCCGGATGTTCGCCTGAGTCTGGTGCCCAACTGATAGCGGACTCGCAGTAGTTAGCCAGTTTGAGTTAGGGTGACCTAAGTTACGGTCCCGAAATGTCGGGCAGTGTCGGTGATGATCGGTACACTCGTACCAAAGCGCGTTCGCTGCCGAATGTGCGCCGGGTGAACACGAGCAAAGGACGCGACCATGACTGCACTGCAGGATTGGCTCCCCAGCACACCATGGACTCCCCGCACACTTCGGGCGCTGGTGAGTGCGCCGCTACGCCTCGTGCTGCCCAGCCGGCCGGAAGAGGCCGACCGGGCACCACGTTTGCTGCGTCCTGGGGTAGAACGCTGCTGAACCGATCAGCCGGATCGGTGGCGTCCCGGCGGCGGCTGGTCGGTGCGCTGGACCTCCTGGTCGGCGGACTGGACCGGCAGGACCTGCGTCGGCAGGTACAGCTGCCCGGTCGACGTGTCATCGCTCTCACCGGCGCCGAGGTTCTCGGGAGGTCCGTCCAACTCGTCGACATGGAAGTGGCGGGCGGCGATCAGCAGGCCGAGCACCGCACCCACCACGCAGACGATCGCCGTGATCCCGAAAATATCGCCGTACATCGACACGTACGCCTCGCGATAGCGGACTGCCTGTGACGCCAACCGCTCCTGCAGCGACATTTCGCTGGTGCTCGCCGCGGCCGCCAGGCTGGCCAGGTGCTGATTGAAGCGGAACAGGCCCCAGGCTGACAGGGCCGCCATGCCGATCAGCATGCCGATCATCCGGGCCACCACCACGAATGCCGAGGCGATGCCGTGCTGTGCGGCCGGCACCACCCGCAGTGCGGCGGAGGTCAGCGGAGCGATCACGAGCCCGAGCCCCAGACCCACGATCGCCAGATCGGTGTCGAGCACCGGCAGCCGGAACAGGGCCAGGTCGTAGGTCTTGTCGAGCACGTCGATCGACCAGTGGGTGATCAGCCAGAAGCCGCCCGCCGCGACCATCAGGCCGACGAAGGTGACGATGCGATCCCCGATGCGGGTGGCGATCCAGCCGCCGATCAGCGCGCCGATCGGCAGGGCACCCAGGAACCACAGCAGCAGGAACGCCGCGTCGTACTTGTCCTTGCCGAGCACACCTTGCGCAAACAGCTCGACATTGACCAGTGTGACCATCAGGGCGGCGCCGGTACACAACGATGCGGCGAGCGCAGCCAGGAACGGCCGGAACTTCACCCCCGCGGGTTCGATCAGCCTGGTGCGGGCCACCTTCTCCCACACGAAGAACGCGACAGCCGCCACCAACGCGCCGATCAGCAGCGGTGGGCCCCAGCTGGGCAGTATCTGCTTGCCGTCCGGCTCCGGGTTGTACAGACCGACGACGGCCAGGCCCAACGCGATCGCCAACAGGATGCCGCCGACGACATCGACCTTCTCCCGGTGGTCACTGGGCTCCTTGCCCGGCAGGCTGAAGTGGATCATCGCCATGGCGATCAGGGCCAGCGGCACGTTGATCCAGAACACGGCCTGCCAGTGGTGGAACAGCGCCACCGCGCCGATGCCGTAGAGCGGGCCCAGGACGCTGCCGAACTCCTGTGCGGCACCGACGCCGCCCAGCACGGCGGCGCGGCTACGCGCGGCCCACAGATCGGCGGCCAGCGCCAGCGTCACCGGCAACAGCGCACCGCTCGCGGTGCCCTGCACCACGCGGCCGATGACCAGCATGGTCAGGTCGCCGGACAGTGCGGTGATCACCGAACCGACAGCGAAACCGGCCAGTCCGACCTGGATCAGCATCTTGCGCCCGAATCGGTCCGAGGCCCGGCCCAGCAGCGGCATGGCCGCGATGTAGCCCAGTAGATAGCCGGTGATGATCGGCGTGACCTGCTGGATCTTGTTTATCGCGATACCGACGTCGGACATGATGTCGGTCATGATCGTGACCACGACGTAGGTGTCGAGGGCACCGAGCAGCACGGCGAGGCTGCCCGCGCTGATCGCGATGTGGCGGCTGCGGCCGGCGCTTACCGACTGCGCGGCCCGCATCAGGATGCGGGCTTGGTGACGGTGACCTGCTTGCCCCAGTCAGTCAGAGTCATGGTGACGCTGTTTCCGGGGGTGGGTTCGAGCTTGGCCTGCAGCAGGGTGTGGTTGCCGTCCTCGGTGATCCAGGCGGTTCCCGGGACCGGGCCGGTGGCCTTGAGCTGCGGGGCGATCTTGTTGACCGCGTCGGCGCTGACACTGCCGGTCACCCGGACACCCTCGGTGCCGTTGATCGATTCACGGCCGTCGGCCTTGGCGTCGCTGAAGTTCGCCAGCACGTTGGCCAATCCGGTGTCGGGGTTCAGGATCGCCGAGATGTCGTAGATCTTTTCGGCAGGTCCGTAGTTGGACAGCGGGTCGCCAGGGGTCAGCGCGGCGTAGAGGTTTCCGTCGGCGACGACGAACTTCGCGTCCGCGATCTTCTGGCCGAAGGCGATGAGGTCGGTGGTGCCCTCGGCGGCCACCTCGGGAGCATTCGTCAGGTCGCCGTCGAGCTTCTCGATGGGAAGGCCGTCGATCTTGCCCTGCACGGTCAGCAGCAGGTGAACGCTCTGCTGGGCCTTGGTGCTGGCCGCGGACTCCTGCAGGAGTTGGGCCGCATCGGGCAGCGGGGCGTTCGACTTCTCCGAGGACGATGACGAGCAGCCCGCGACGAGCGCGGTCGCTGCGAAGAGAATTGCGAGTACGGACTGGACTGCGAAGCGTGGGCGCGTCTGCATGACTTGCATCGTAGAGGCTTGCGGCGGTCGGGCGTTTTCTCTAACTCGTACTGGACTGAATACTCTGGTCGACGTGTTCACCGGAATCGTTGAAGAGCTGGGCGTCCTGGTCGACAAAGCGGACCTGACGGATGCCGCCAGGTTCACCATTCGCGGCCCTGTGGTCACCGCCGACGCCGGTCACGGCGATTCGATCGCGGTGAACGGGGTCTGCCTCACCGTGGTGGACGTGCTGCCCGACGGCGCGTTCACGGCAGACGTCATGGGGGAGACGCTCAACCGCTCGAGTCTGGGCGGGGTCGGGGTCGGCAGCCAGGTGAACCTGGAGCGGGCCGCCGCGGTCAACAGTCGCCTCGGTGGTCACATCGTGCAGGGGCACGTGGACGGCACCGGCACTGTGATTTCCCGCACGCCCTTCGACCACTGGGAAGTGGTGCGGATCGGCCTGCCTGCCGCGCTGTCGCGTTATGTGGTGGAGAAGGGCTCGATCACCGTCGACGGGGTGTCGCTGACGGTGTCGGCCGTGGCCGACGACTGGTTCGAGGTGTCGCTGATTCCCACCACGCGCGAGCTCACCACGCTGGGGCAGGCCACCGTGGGGACGACGGTCAATCTTGAGGTCGACATCATCGCCAAGTACGTGGAACGGCTGATGGCCGGTCCCGGTGAGTAAGAGCTGGCAATAACCGCTGGATTTCGGTGGTTCATACTGGAGTCGGCATATGGTCCCGCATCGGGGACCTGGCATTCGAACAGGCAAGGTGGCGCAGATGACCAGGCTCGATTCCGTCGAGAGGGCGATAGCCGATATCGCGGCGGGCAAAGCCGTGGTGGTGATCGACGACGAGGACCGCGAGAACGAAGGCGACCTCATCTTCGCTGCCGAGAAGGCCACCCCCGAACTCGTCGCGTTCATGGTCCGCTACACCTCCGGTTACCTGTGTGTGCCGCTGGACGGTGAGATCTGCGACCGGCTGGGCCTGCTGCCGATGTACGCGGTCAACCAGGACAAGCACGGCACCGCCTACACCGTCACGGTTGACGCGAAAAAGGATGTGGGAACCGGCATTTCGGCATCCGACCGGGCCACCACGATGCGTGCCCTCGCAGATCCCGGCTCCGCGATCGACGACTTCACCAAGCCCGGCCACGTGGTTCCGCTGCGGGCCAAGGACGGTGGCGTGCTGCGCCGCCCCGGCCACACCGAGGCGGCCGTGGACCTGGCCCGCCTGGCCGGGCTGCAGCCCGCCGGCGCGATCTGCGAGATCGTCAGCCAGAAGGACGAAGGCGACATGGCTCGCACCGACGAGCTGCGGGTCTTCGCCGACGACCACGACCTGGCCCTGATCTCGATCGCCGACCTGATCGAGTGGCGTCGCAAGCACGAGAAGCACATCGAGCGCATCGCCGAGGCGCGGATCCCGACCCGGCACGGCGAGTTCGTGGCAGTGGGCTACAAGAGCATCTACGAGGACGTCGAGCATGTCGCGCTGGTTCGCGGCGACATCTCCGGACCCGCCAGCGACGGCCACGACGTCCTGGTCCGGGTGCACTCGGAATGCCTGACCGGTGACGTGTTCGGCTCCCGGCGCTGCGACTGCGGGCCGCAGCTGGACGCCGCGATGGCGATGGTGGCCCGAGAAGGCCGCGGCGTGGTGCTCTACATGCGCGGGCACGAGGGCCGGGGCATCGGTCTGATGCACAAGCTGCAGGCCTATCAGTTGCAGGACGCCGGCGAGGACACCGTCGACGCGAATCTGAAGCTCGGCCTGCCCGCCGACGCCCGTGACTACGGCATCGGCGCACAGATCCTGGTCGACCTCGGTATCCGGTCCATGCGACTGCTGACGAACAACCCCGCCAAGCGGGTCGGCCTGGACGGTTACGGGCTGCACATCATCGAGCGGGTTCCGCTGCCGGTGCGGGCGAACTCGGAGAACATCCGCTACCTGATGACCAAGCGGGACCGGATGGGTCATGACCTCGTCGGCCTCGAAGATTACGACGAAGCGGTGAGCATGGACGACTACGACGAGGCGGTGTACCTGCTCGGTGACCGCCGGCCGCCCAGCCCGACCGATTCGGGTTCGAGCCTGTGAGCGGCCACGGAGTCCCTGATCTGCCCCAGGTCGATGCCTCGGATGTGAAGCTGGCGATCGTGGCCAGCACCTGGCACACCCAGATCTGCGACGCCCTGCTGGACGGTGCGCGCAAGGTGGCCACCGACGCCGGGATCGCCGCGCCGACGGTGGTGCGCGTGCTCGGAGCCATCGAAATCCCCGTGGTGGCACAGGCATTGGCGGCCACCCACGACGCCGTGGTGGCGTTGGGTGTCGTCATCCGCGGCCAGACCCCGCATTTCGACTATGTGTGCGATGCGGTGACGCAGGGCTTGACCCGGGTGTCGCTCGATTCGTCGACCCCCGTCGCCAACGGTGTGCTGACCACCGACAACGAGGCGCAGGCCCTGGACCGTGCCGGCCTCCCGGATTCCACCGAGGACAAGGGCGCCCAGGCGGCGGCAGCAGCGTTGTCCACGGCGCTGACACTGCGCGAACTGCGCGCCGACGCGTGACATGCCGATGGCCAAAGATATGACTACGGATACCTGGGATATCGACATCCGGCCTTACCGCACACCGTATTTCGCCTACGGTGCGGCGCTGATCATCTTTCTGGCGCACGTGGCGGTCGGAGTGTTGCTGAAGGTGGGATCCACCGGCGTGGTCTTCCAGACCTCCGATCAGGTGGCGATCGCCTTGCTCGGAGCCATCATCGCCGGAGCGGTGCTGATGTTCGCGCGGCCGCGGCTACGGGTCGGCCCATCGGGCATGGCGGTACGGAATCTGGTCAGTTTCAAGGTGATTCCCTGGTCCGAGGTCCGCGGAGTGGCCTTCCCGGCCGGAGCCCGCTGGGCCCGGCTGGATCTACCCGACGACGAGTACATACCGGTGATGGCGATCCAGGCGATCGACAAGGGGCGTGCCGTCGAGGCCATGGACGAGGTCCGCGACCTGATCGACCGGTATCGCTCAGATCAGGGCTGACGCCGGGCGATCAGCCGGCATCGCCGAGCACCAGACCTTCGCGGCGGGGGTCGGCCCCGCCGGTCCAGCCCGGCGACGTGCGCACCAGGGCTGAGAGCCCGCTGGACTGATCGGCCAGCGAAACCTGATGCCCGAGTGCGCGCAGGCCCTCGACCAGTTGATCGCGGTCGCCGTTGGCGACGGTGTCGACCAACGGATGCTCGCCGCCCACATTGGTGACGGGCGTGTTGGCCGCGCCGAAGTCGATCATGGATACCGCCTGCTGCGGATCCAGGTTCCAATCCATGATGCCGACAAGGGTTTTCACGACGAACTGGATGATGACCGAACCGCCCGGGGAACCCAGGACCGCATACAGGGGACCCCGTTGCGGCCCGGCCTTGTCGAAGACCAGGGTGGGCGCCATGGTGCTGCGCGGGCGCTTTCCGGGCTGAACCCGGTTGGGAACCGGCTTGCCTTCGGTGCTGGTCGGCTCGGCCGAGAAGTCGGTGAGCTGGTTGTTGAGCAGGAAGCCGTCGACCATGTGGAACGAACCGAACGCCGACTCGATCGTGGTCGTCAGCGACGCCGCGTTGCCGAAGCGGTCGATCACGCTGATCTGACTGGTTCCGTGCTCCGGCGTCGGCGGCATGGTTATCGGTGGCGCGAAGTCACCGGGAGCGGCCACGCCCATCGTGTGGTTCCTGGAGATCAGCGCGGCCCGGCCGGTGAGGTAGGCGCCGTCGAGCAGGGTTTCGGGTGATCCACCGGGCAGCGGGACGAAATCGGTGTCGGCGATGTAGCGATCGCGATCGGCGTAGGCGAGGCGTTCGGCCTCTGAGATGAGGTGTACCCCGGTCACCGCCGGATGACCGCCGTTGAGATCGACGCGGGCCGGCTTGTAGTCGCTCATGGGGAAGTGCTCGAGCATGCCGAGGGCGGCCGCCACCGCGATGCCGCCCGACGACGGCGGTGGCATCCCGCAGACCTCGCGGCCACGGTAGGTGGTGCACACCGGGTCACGCTGTTTGACGGTGTAGCCGGCGAGATCCTGCTCGGTCATGGCACTCGGCGTGCGCCCGCCGCTGGTATCGGTGGCGGCGGCAACGACGGCGCGGGCGATATCGCCGGTGTAGAAGGCCTGCGCGCCCCCGGATGCGATGGCGCCCAGGGTTTTCGCGTAGGCCGGGTTGGTCATGCGGGTGCCCACCGGTTTGGGGCTGCCGTCGGGGTTGAGGAAGTAGGCGCCCGCGGCGGGGTCCAGCCGAAGTTGGGCGTCGGCATCGTCGATCGCGGCAGCCAGGCGCGGACTGACGTCGAATCCCTGATCGGCCATCGACACCGCCGGGTCGAAAAGGTCGCGCCAGGCCTTCTTGCCGAACTGGCGGTGGACATCGTCGAGCAGCCGCACGATGCCGGGCACCCCGATCGAGCGGCCCGATGACCGCGCATCGGGTTTGGGGACCGTTCGGTCGGTCTCCGATACCCAGCGCAGGTAGTTCTCGGTCGCCGCGGCCGGTGCCGTCTCACGCCCGTCGTAGGCGCGCACCGCATTGCCTGCGGCGTCGTAGTACAGCAGGAAGCCGCCGCCTCCGACCCCGGAGGACTGCGGTTCGACGAGGCCGAGAACGGCCTGTGCGGTCACCAGCGCGTCGGCTGCGGTGCCACCGTCGCGCAGCACCTTGCAGGCGGCTTCGGTGGCCAGTGGATTGGCGGTGGCCACCGCGTAGGTAGAGGTGCGGACGGCCGTCATGTCGCTGCGGTATCCGGTGCCGATCTCGGGGTTGGTGGCCAGGTCGCGCGCCGGTGCACCGGGGACCGGCTGGGGCGCCGGAGGGGGTTTGGCGTTCGGGGTGCCGTTGGACAGGATCTGACAGGGCCCGGCATCGGTCCTCGCCGGACGCTGACTCCCATCGGAGCATCCGGCAAGGATCACAGCGACGGCACTGAGCAGCGTGATGACCGAACGGGTGGACGCCAGCAACCGCACAGTTCGACGGTAGCGGAGTTCGGTCGGATCGCGGCAGTAACCTGGAAACCGTGCCCGATCCAGCGACGTACCGGCCGGCGCCCGGATCGATACCAGTGGAGCCGGGCGTGTACCGGTTCCGGGACCCGCACGGCCGGGTCATCTATGTCGGTAAGGCAAAGAGCCTGCGCAGCCGGCTGACGTCGTACTTCGCCGACATCGCGAGCCTGGCGCCGCGCACTCGGCAGATGGTGATGACGGCGGGCAGTGTCGAGTGGACGGTGGTCACCACCGAGGTCGAGGCACTGCAGTTGGAGTACAACTGGATCAAGGAGTTCGATCCACGCTTCAACATCCGCTACCGCGATGACAAGACGTACCCGGTGCTGGCGGTGACGCTCAACGAGGAGTACCCGCGGCTGATGGTGTACCGCGGGCCACGGCGCAAGGGTGTGCGGTACTTCGGCCCGTATTCGCATGCCTGGGCCATCCGCGAGACACTCGACCTGCTGACCCGGGTCTTTCCGGCCAGAACCTGTTCGGCGGGAGTGTTCAAGCGGCACAGGCAGATCGACCGTCCGTGCCTGCTCGGCTACATCGACAAGTGTTCGGCGCCATGCGTCGGTCGCGTCAGCGCCGAGGAACACCGGCGGATCGTCCTCGACTTCTGTGACTTCCTGGCCGGCAAGACCGACCGGCTGGCCCGGGACATGGAACAGCAGATGATGGCCGCCGCCGAGGACCTCGACTTCGAGCGCGCCGCAAGGCTGCGCGATGACATCGCGGCGCTCAAGCGTGCGCTGGAGAAGCAGGCCGTGGTGCTCGGTGACGGCACCGATGCCGACGTGGTGGCGTTCGCAGACGACGATCTTGAGGCGGCCGTGCAGGTGTTCCACGTGCGTGGCGGCCGGGTGCGCGGCCAGCGCGGCTGGATCGTCGAGAAGTCCGGTGACCCAGAACAATCCGGGCAGGAGCATCTGGTCGAGCAGTTCCTCACCCAGTTCTACGGCGAGCAGGCCGAACTGGGCGGCGCGGCCGACGAGGCCACCAACCCGGTGCCCCGTGAGGTGCTGGTGCCGGTGCTGCCGCCGAACGCGGACGAACTGGCGGCATGGCTGTCGGGACTTCGTGGTTCGCGGGTGAGCCTGCGGGTGCCGGTGCGCGGCGACAAACGCACGCTGTCCGAGACCGTCCAACGCAATGCCCACGAGGCGCTGGCCCAGCACAAGCTCAAGCGGGCCGGCGACTTCAACGCGAGATCGGAAGCGCTGCAGAGTATCCAGGATTCCCTGGGCCTGGCCGATGCGCCGCTGCGGATCGAATGCGTGGATATCAGCCACGTGCAGGGCACCGATGTGGTGGCCTCACTCGTGGTGTTCGAGGATGGGCTGCCGCGCAAGTCGGACTACCGGCACTACGCGATCCGTGAGGCTGCCGGTGACGGCCGCTCGGACGACGTCGCCTCGATCGCCGAGGTGACGCGGCGTCGTTTCCTGCGGCACGTGAGCGATGCGCAGCCGGAGCCCGGTGCCGATCAGCGTCCGCGCCGGTTCGCCTATCCGCCCAATCTGTTCGTGGTCGACGGCGGTGCTCCTCAGGTCAACGCGGCCGCCGCGGTACTCGACGAACTGGGTGTCACCGATGTCGCGGTGATCGGGCTGGCCAAGCGGTTGGAAGAAGTGTGGGTGCCGGCGGAGCCCGATCCACTGATCTTCCCGCGCAACAGCGAGGGGCTGTATCTGTTGCAGCGCGTGCGCGACGAGGCACACCGGTTCGCGATCAGCTATCACCGCAGCAAGCGGTCCAAGCGGATGACCGCGTCCGCACTCGACTCGGTGCGTGGGTTGGGCGAACACCGCCGCAAGGCGTTGGTGACGCATTTCGGTTCGGTGGCGCGGCTGAAGGAGGCCACGGTCGAGGAGATCACCGCGGTGCCGGGGATCGGTGTGACGACGGCGAAGGCGGTCCTGGCTGCGCTCGGCGGCGAGCCGCCAATTGGGCACGGCGGCGAGCCGCCAATTGGGCACGGCGGCGAGCCGCCATCACCCGAAAACGGCGAGCCGCCACCGGTAGAAAGCGGTGATCCGCGAAGTGAGAACAGCGCCGGACTGGGCGATTCAGGGGCGCCCGCAACGGTTATCGAGGATGATCGACGCAGGGTGTCGGGATGACGGGTAACGGGGACATGACAAGCCAGGCGGATCGCGCATGAACGAACATCTGCGCGAGGGCGGCATCATCGGTGGTGCGGACGCGGATTCGGGGATCGACGTGGTGCTGGTCACCGGCCTGTCGGGGGCCGGGCGCGGTACGGCGGCCAAGGTGCTGGAGGACCTCGGCTGGTATGTCGCCGACAACCTGCCGCCGGAGCTGATCGCCCGCATGGTCGAGTTGGGGTTGGCCGCTGGATCGCGGATCACCCAGCTGGCTGTGGTGATGGATGTGCGGTCGCGGGGCTTCACCGGTGATCTGGATTGGGTGCGCAACGAATTGGCGGCGCGGAGCATCACGCCGAGGGTGCTGTTCCTGGAGGCGTCCGACGATATTCTGGTGCGCCGCTATGAGCAGAACCGGCGCAGTCACCCGCTGCAGGGCACACAGACCCTGGCCGAGGGGATCGCCGCCGAGCGGGCGTTGCTGGCGCCGGTGCGCGCGGCGGCCGACCTGGTGATCGACACGTCTGCGCTCCCGGTGCCGGCATTACGTGAGAGCATCGAGCGGGCATTCGGCGGTGAGACCGTCGCCTACACGAATGTCACCGTGGAGTCGTTCGGTTACAAGTACGGCCTGCCGATGGACGCGGACACCGTGATGGATGTGCGGTTCTTGCCGAATCCGCACTGGGTGGACGAGTTGCGGCCGCACAGCGGTCAACATCCGGATGTGCGTGAGTACGTACTGGGACAACCAGGGGCCAGGGAATTTCTCGACACCTACCATCGTCTGTTGGACGTGGTGATTGCCGGTTACCGCCGGGAGGGGAAGCGTTATATGACCGTCGCCATCGGGTGTACCGGCGGCAAACATCGCAGCGTGGCGATCGCCGAGGCGCTGGCGGAGCGGTTGCAGGGCGGTGACGGGCTCACCGTCCACGTGCTGCACCGGGATCTGGGTCGCGAATGACCCCGCGCATCGTCGCCCTCGGTGGAGGGCACGGGTTGTACGCCACCTTGTCGGCGGCTCGGCGGCTCAGCCCGCACGTGACGGCCGTGGTGACGGTTGCCGACGACGGCGGTTCATCGGGTCGGCTACGCAGCGAACTCGATGTGGTGCCACCCGGTGACTTGCGAATGGCGTTGGCGGCCTTGGCTTCTGACAGTCCGCATGGCCGGTTGTGGGCGACGATAATTCAGCACCGGTTCGGTGGCAGCGGCGCGCTGGCCGGTCACCCGATCGGCAATCTGATACTGGCGGGCCTCAGTGAGGTGCTGGCTGACCCCGTCGCGGCGCTCGACGAGCTCGGACGGATTCTCGGGGTGAAGGGCCGGGTGCTGCCGATGTGCCCGATCGCCCTGCAGATCGAGGCCGATGTTGCCGGTCTGGAGTCCGATCCCCGGATGAGCCGGGTGATCCGCGGTCAGGTGGCGATCGCCACCACGGTGGGCAAGGTGCGGCGGGTGCGGTTGCTGCCCGGGGATCCGCCGGCCACCCGGCAGGCGGTGGAGGCCATCATGAGCGCCGATCTGGTGGTGCTCGGCCCGGGGTCGTGGTTCACCAGTGTGATCCCGCACGTGTTGGTGCCGCAGTTGGTGGCGGCATTGCGGGCGACGACGGCGCGCCGTGCACTCGTGCTGAATCTGGCTGCGGAGCCGGGCGAAACGGCGGGGTTCTCGGCCGAGCGTCACATCCACGTTCTGGCCCAGCATGCTCCGGACTTCAGCGTGCATGACATCATCGTCGATGCCAGCCGAGTGCCGAGCGACCGGGAACGGGAGCAACTCAGCCGCACGGCCAATATCCTCAATGCCCGCGTTGAGTTTGCTGACGTGTGTCGACCTGGTACACCTTTACATGACCCGGCGAAGTTGGCCGCGGTGTTGGAGGGGGTCCGGTTGCGCGCGACAGGGCCCGGTCGGGCAGTGCAAGAGTCCACCGTTCCCACGCCCGCTGCGAGGTCGGTCGACGTGGCGCATCAGGAGCCGGCGCCGAATACACCGAGAGGGGACGATCCGTGGCGATGACGGCCGAAGTCAAGGACGAGCTGAGCCGCCTGGTAGTCAACTCGGTGAGCGCTCGCCGCGCGGAGGTGGCGTCGTTGTTGCGTTTTGCCGGCGGCCTGCACATCGTGGCCGGCCGGGTGGTGGTGGAAGCCGAGGTGGATCTCGGGATCATCGCGCGACGCCTGCGTAAGGACATCTACGACCTGTACGGGTACAACGCGGTGGTGCACGTGCTGTCGGCCAGCGGCATCCGTAAGAACACCCGGTATGTGGTGCGGGTGGCCGCCGACGGCGAAGCGCTGGCTCGGCAGACCGGATTGCTCGACCTTCGTGGACGCCCGGTGCGCGGCCTGCCCGCGCAGGTGGTCGGTGGCAGCGTGGGTGACGCCGAGGCCGCGTGGCGTGGCGCGTTCCTCGCTCACGGATCGTTGACCGAGCCGGGTCGGTCGTCGGCGCTCGAGGTCAGTTGCCCCGGTCCGGAGGCGGCCCTGGCCCTGGTCGGTGCGGCCCGACGGCTCGGAGTCAGTGCCAAGGCCCGCGAGGTGCGTGGCGCTGACCGCGTGGTGGTGCGTGACGGCGAGGCGATCGGTGCGCTGCTGACCCGGATGGGCGCCCAGGACACCCGGCTGACGTGGGAGGAACGGCGCATGCGCCGCGAGGTCCGCGCCACTGCCAACCGCCTGGCCAATTTCGACGATGCGAACCTGCGCCGGTCGGCGCGGGCCGCGGTGGCCGCGGCTGCCCGGGTGGAACGTGCGTTGTACATCCTCGGTGACGGGGTACCCGATCACCTCGCTGCGGCGGGCAAGCTGCGGGTCGAGCACCGGCAGGCGTCGCTGGAGGAGCTGGGCCGGCTCGCCGATCCGCCGATGACGAAAGATGCTGTGGCCGGCCGTATCCGGCGCCTGCTCTCGATGGCGGATCGCAAGGCCAAGCAGGAGGGGCTTCCCGACACCGAGTCGGCGGTGACTCCGGACCTGCTCGACGACGCCTGATCGTCGGCGCGCGTCTATTTCACCTGTGCGCCGCGGGGGTTCCGTCGCGGCGGATCGCTGATTCCTCTGCTGGACCATTGCGGGTGAAATGCATGGGGGAGAACGCACATCGCTGTCGTGCTGCGCAGAGGACCCGTCGGGATCGCGGAACTTACTGTTCGTTGGACGTGTAGAAATCGATACAGCTTTCAAGGAGAGTGCGGAACTCTTCGATGTTCAGGGTGAATACCGCATCGCCCCAACTCAGCTCGGCACCGACGAAGTCGAGCACGACTTTACCAATCTGGAAATCAACCGTGACTTCGATCAGATTTCCACCGAAACACACCGTTTCCGCACTGCCTTCGGCCACCCGCCTGTCCACCTGTTCCAGCATGTATCGGCTGTCGGATTCGGTTGCTTCGTAGAACATGTAGTAGTGGGGGATATCGCTGGGCTTGAACGCCTCAGCCATGAGATGACTGTTTGACCGAAATCACTCACCTGTGTCGTGAGCGGCGTGTGCGGCAGCTCGGATCTGGTCCGCCAGTTTCGTCGCACCGAAACACCGGGCACTCAACACCCGCTCTGGGGTACGGACGACCACGATTTTGGTCACGAGACCCGGCATCAGCTCTACCGACTCGACATACCGCAGGGGCACAACAACATCCAGGCTGCCGCTTTGGATTGAGCGGTTGGCGGCGTTGGGATGAAACTCCACTGTTGTGGTTGTGAGGGTCAGCCGACCGCCAACCCACAACCCGCCGTAGCGCTGCCGTGACCGGTCGATCCAATGCGTCGTGCCTGAGCTAGCTTGCGCAGCGAGGCGTCCTAGCGCGTTGGCTTCGGCGTCCTCGATAAGAGCATTCGCAGCCTTGGAAGTGATCACGGTCACGACGGCAAACGTTAACAGAAGCAGGGCCGTCCCAGTCGTCGATTCCGGGCTGCTGCGCGGCCCCCATTGCGCACCAACGACAACGACGAACACAGGAAATCCAGTGCGCCGCGGGGGCCACTGGACGATTGTGTTTATCGGCGAGTTTTCTGGTCATCCCACGGAGTACGTGGTGGAGTTCTGCGGACTGCCCGCTATGAAAGTCTCGGCAGGGCCTCGTTCGGCGTGGCGGGGCGGCGGTGCTCGAGCCAGAATCCATACTCTCGGAGATAGGTTTCGAGACCGCCCGTGATGAACGCCCAGTACTCGCCCATCAGGAACGTCATGTCCCAACCCCTGTGTTCGGACCACATTGCGTTAGCGGTAGCGATCCAGTCGAGCAGTCGGTCCCGCTCTGCCCACCACTCTCGCACCAGTGCCAGCGTCCAGTGTTCGTCTCCGTCGCATGCATAGGCCTCGAATACCTCCTGACACGCCGCACTTAGTAGCAGCTGAACCTCATGCTCATCACGCGGTTGTCGGTAGACGAACTCGGCGCCGAATTCATCCGTGAAAGCGACATTGGCCGGTGCGACGAACCCGGTTAGGCAGTTGTCGGTCTCGGCGCAATAGAACGGTCCCGGCACATTACGCCAATCTCGCTCGCTCCACTCTCCACGTAGATATCCCTCGGGAGGCCCTAGGAACGCAGGCCCGAAAGGGTGGTCAATGACTTCCAGTCCTACTGACGTCGCAACCGTTGGGAGCGGATTCCAGTACACGCCCAGACCCTAGCCAATGCGCCGCCCGCTCCAGCTCAATTCAATTCCCTCTAGCCCTCGCGTCGTCAGCAGCACTGCCACGTGAAGCTCGCCCGGTCGAACGCCCCCACCGCAAGGTCTTGTGGTCGGATCATGAAGTAGAGAACGCCGCAGTCACCCCACATGAATCCGGCATTGTCGTCCGTGTCGAACTGAGCGAGCAGCTGCCATTCGCGTGACTCCGTCGTAATGGCCGGGTCACTCCAGTCGAGTTGGTTTCGGCCGCCATCCGACAGCAGCCCGTAGGCGATTTCGACCTCGACGGGGCCTTGGACCGGGTCCGGGTGACCTCCGATCTGATGAAGCGGTCCGGGAATTGCTTGCCGCACGGCATCCAACTTTTCAAACAGCCCACTCCATCCCTCGGTTGGCCAGTTTTCATCGTTTAGGTCGGGGTGCTCCGAGGCTGGCCAGGTGAGGACCGGTTCCGCCCGAAGCTCAACCTCCGGGTAGGCAGTGATAGGCGACGGCGGCTCGGTCAGTACGACCGGCTCATCCGCCGGGGTATGGATCACTCGCGCGCCATCGCCGGTTCCGAACAATGCTCCGACGACCTCGACGCCGTCATCGACCTGGCCGTCGAAGTAGAAAAACGATAGGTGCCCGTCCAGCGGGAAGCCGGCAGCCTTCAGCGACTCCGGCAGGTACCGGACGAGCTCCCGGCAATCGAGGGTGGCGATGTGTGTCAGCGGACCGTAGCCTTCCCAAACTGGCCACGCTGCGCCTCGCGGAAGAGGCGCCAGTCCGCCCAACCGACCGACCGGCGCTGGGCTGACGCCCCTCCGAAGAATGAATCGACGTTTCGCGGGAGGATGGGATGCCCGTAAACGGGTGCCCTCGGTCAACATCGACGCCCATTGCGCCCCGAGTTCGTCGCCCAGATGTTCGCGTCCTGCGGCCATCACGCGTTCGCGGACAGTCTCAATCGATTCCATTCATTCCCTCACTCATGGTGCCGGAAGCCTCGAAAACTCCCTGGGGACAGTCGATCAGGCGTAGACCCAGCATGTCTCGCCTTCTTGTCCGCAAGTCCGGCTGTTCCGCGGTGTCAGTTGTGCGGTGGATAACTGCGGTATCCGGGGTCCGGTGGGCCGAATTCGATGGCGTTTTCATCGAGGGCGTTGGCGATTGTGATCCGGTCACGGGCGGAGCCGAAGCTGACTGCAACCGTGTCGTTGGCCAGGTCGGTTTCAGCGCCGCGCCACACGAGAAGTTCGACGGTGCGGAGCTGTTGACCGTGACTTGCTGAAAGCCGCAGGCACGCGTCATCGCGCCACGTCAGAGAGGCGTCTTCCTGATCCTCGCCGTATGTGATGGGCTCACGGGGGTTGATGGTGTTCCAGGTGATGGACAGTTCGTCGAATGTCTGGTGGGTGATCTCTAGCTGTTCGTCCTCGAAGTCCAGCAGGACGGGGCAGTCGGCGAACCATTCATCGGAGGTGCGGTCCCACACCAGCCAGCTATCGGTGAGGCGGCGACCGATCAGGGCGTGTAATCGATGTCCGTGGGCGCGAGCAACTATCTCGCGGCCGGTGAGCCAGTCCGGTTGATACCCCTGGATGCCGAAGAAGGACACTCGCCGATTATCGCTGCCCTGTCATTGCGCCACCCCGAATCTGGCCTTCGTGGTCGATACAGCTAGTTCGGCTGCCACGGCCACCATGGCGGGGTGCCGGTAGGACAAAGTGCGGTTGGGGCGGGGTCGTATTGGGAGTTGACGGCGTAGACGATCATGATCGGCGTGATGAGGACCGCGGCGGCTACCGCGACGTGTATCGACCAGGCGCGCTCTACGAGTCGGTGAACCACCGTGTAGGTGAAGGCGGTGGCGCCGATGGTGAGCACCGCTGGTGCCAGTAGGAGTACGGCGATGAATCTGTCGCCGGGGCCGGGGTCTGGTAGGCAGGTGTTCTGCATGCTGAACACGATCTCTACCGAGATGTTGTAGGCGGCCAGGCCCAGGATCGGGCACAGGACGAGTCCAACGAGGACGCTCACGCAGCGTGGCATTAGTTGAACCCCAACTGCTTCGACATGTTGTGGCCGGCCCCGAAAATGGCTGTGCGGGTGTCGATCCTGACGGCATGTCCTCGGGCGAATTCCTCGGCGGCCATGTGGGAACCGTATCGGTGACCTGTGTGGATTCCGGTGCCTTACCGTGGCGACGCCGCAAAGATCGTTACCGCCGTGTGCTGCCGAGGGATCTGAGGTCCATATGGAAGGCGACGCTGGGCAATCTAGTTGCGCTGCCTTGGTTGAGGAGGTCCACTCCTCCGTGCGCCGGCCGGGGCTCTGAACACCCACGTGAGCAATCACCTTTCCACACCACGAACCTGCGCCGGCGGAACCAGAAACCCCGTAATTGGGGCCAAATGTTCGAGCGATGTCGCGCCTGACGGCGCTGCTACATGAAATGGTGTGGATTCTGTTGCTGGATAGCGTGACCGAAGGCGAGCCGATTCTCGGTGGCCTCGGCTGAGAGACGGGGGTTGACGGTGTCCGATGCGCGTTGGTGGCGCAATGTCCCTGCGTTCGCTGAGACTCAGCGGCGCGACGATTTCCAGGCGTGGGCTGAAGCGCTCGATATGGGTATCGACCTGCATGTTGACACGCCAGAGGATTGGTTTCCCGGCTTCCCCGAGGAAGATTATTTCAGTGACGAAGCGATCAGCTTCGTTGAGAGAACACTCGTGGACACATACGAAGACGTTGAGCCATTGCAGGAAGACTCGCACGGCATGTTGCTCTACATGAAATTCCTGGGGCAGGCGTATGTGGACAAGCTGGAGGGGAGGTGGGTGGGCATCCCATCGGTGGCAGGCCGCTGGCCCGTGCCGGGGTGGGGTGTGGAGCTGCCTTGGCGCTACGACTGGTTCCTGGACGTGACGGCCGCCGTTGAGGTGGCTGCAAGCCGCCGTAGCGGAGATCAATGGCTGTCGGCGTTCAATCGGCACCGCGACGACTACCGGCGCTGGAAGGCCGATGGTGTTGTGTTCGACCGATTTTCAGCTCTGGCGTCGGATAGCGAGGTACAGCGGGCCGTGCGGCGCACGCTGCTGAGCCGGTTTTCGCGAACTCGGGAGGTGACCGTCGACGAGCCCGCGGTCGATACGGATGCCGACCGACAACGGTTCGTGCGGGCGCTGACGGTCGAGGAGCTGAGGCGTCGCGGGGTCAGCGTGCAACCGGCGCCGCAGGATGCGCCTGGTGATGACTGGCTGATCGGCGACGATGGCCACCAATACCGGCTGGACGCTCTGCAGCGCACGTGTGCGGCGCTGCCGCAATCCGAATGGGTTGGGGCGGTGAACTTTCTACTTCCGACGGCAGCTGGCAGTCCGGGCGGGGCTTGAGTTTGACTGACGTCGAGTTCTTGGCGTACCTCCGTACATGCGCCCAGTGAGGGGTTAGGCGAATTCCTCTGCGGTGTATTTCGTCCCACTGCCGGCGTCCCACACCCGCCACCCTGCAGCCGGGGCCCATTGGCACAGGATTTCCAACAGCCCACTCGTCGGTGTGACATCAGGATCCACCGCACAAGACCGGCGTGGTCGAAGAAGCTGATCGCTTCGCATTGTGCCACGCAACGCCGTCAGGCCGGAATGATCCGTCGAGTGCGTAGCGATGTGTGATCACGGAACGCTTCGATCGCGGCCGCGACTTCGAACGGCGTTGTCGCGTGCGCGATCTCGCGACGGTAGAGGACTCGGTCGGCGACCGCGTCGAGGTCGAATCCCCACACCATCGACATCAGGGGATTGATGAACAACTCGATGTCCTTGTCACGTGTGCGTGTCAAGGAGTGGTGGTCTCCGAACTCGCCCCGGGCGGCGTCGGTGATAGACGCGCACACAATGCTTTCCCTATCGGGGGTGTGTTGTTGCACCCAGGCGGCTGCATGCAGCCAGGCATCGACGGACGCCGTGCCGGGAATGAGGGCGAACACGCCGTGATAGGCCCCGAGCTTGGTGAGGGCGGCGACGTTTTCGAGGAAGTCGGCGTGACATACGCCGTGATAGGTGTCGACGCCGAACCCGACGCATGCGGCGAGTTTGACCGGCACGTCGAGTGCGTGCGCCGCCAGCAGGCTGGTGATGTCCTCGACTGGTGTTCCGAGGCCGGCTTCGTCGCCCGTCATGAGCAGATCGGTGCCGCCGTCGATGAGCACCACCGCGTCCAGGTGCAGTTCCCGGGCCAGCCACGCATAGGCCGCTTGGACGTCGGCGGGCCCGCCCTTGCGGATCAGGAACACGCGGTCGCGGTAACCGTGATCGCGTAGCCAGACCGCGAGGTGTTTTTCGGGGAAGTAGGCGAGCGGCCCGATGGTGTCGGCGCGCGTCTCGAACAGCCCGGGCGCTACCTGCTGTGCCTTCGTGCGTGTGACCGGGGTGAAGGTGAGGTTCGCCAGGAACACAGTCTTGCCGCGCTCGTGGAGCGCGAAGGCGATCGGGAGGCCGCTGATCAGGTCGTGTCCGCCACCGGCACCAGCGATCAGGATCCGCTCGCAGTCGCGAAGTCGGTGCAATACCGGTGTGTCGAACAAGGTGGGCACGGGCATCTGTCGAAGTATCCAGCACCGCCGTCGAGGCCATCGGGCCATTTCGGATAACATTCACTATCCGAAATTTCAGATAACGACTACTATCTGAAATATGGTCGACGATCGAAGTAGCGACGACGCGGCGCCGGTACGGCTCACGCGCGCCGAGAATCAGGCGCGGACCAGGGCGGCGCTCTTGGACGCGGCCGCCCAGACCTGCGCGCGCAAGGGCTACGCCGCGGCGTCGGTGGACGAGATCGCCGCAGCGGCGGGGTATTCGGTCGGCGCGGTGTATTCGAACTTCTCCAGCAAGGAGCAGCTGTTCTCCGAGCTGATGAACGAGCGTGCCACCGGCCGGCTCGACCAGGTGGTGCAGACCATCTCCGAGGACGCCGACGGGGGACCGCTGACCGCGTTGGGCCAGGTGCTCGTCGAGATCGCCGACAACGACATCGAGTTCGAGGCGATCCAGGGCGAGTTCTGGCTGCACGCCGTGCGCAATCCCGATGCCATGCAGATTCTGCGGGACCGGTCGGCGCGCACGCTGGCCTCGCTGCGCGAGATCCTCGCCGACGCGCTGGAGCGCAACAACATCGACGACAGCGTCTCGGTGGAGGGATTCGCGGTCGTGGTACTCGCGCTCTTCCAGGGGCTGATCCGGCAGCGGCGCATCGACCCGGACCGGGTACCCCCAGAACTTTTCGGCCAGGCGCTGGCCTGGCAGTTGGCCGGCATGCCCAAGAAAGACGACAAGAAAGGCAAGAGGTAACCCCGATGGATCCCTTGCGCATCGGGCTCTACGCGATGCCCGCCTTCTTCGTCTTGATGGCGGTCGAATTCCTCAGTTACCACTTCGACAAAGACAAAGACGACGATTCCTCCCGGCCCCGGGCCGGGATCTCCTGGCGGGACACGGGCACAAACCTCTCGATCTATGTGCTCGGCTTCGTCCTGCGGCCGTTGGACAAATTCATCGCGGTTCCGATGGTGGCGATCGCCGCGGCCGTGACGCCACTGCATCTCTCGGCGTCGCACTGGTGGGTTTGGGTGCTGGCCATCGTGCTCGCCGACCTGGCCTACTACCTGCAACACCGGATGTCGCACCGCATCCGGATGTTTTGGGCCGCGCACAACGTGCACCACTCGAGCCAGTACTTCAACCTGTCCACGGCCACACGGCTGTCGTGGCTGATTCCCGGATCGTTCCTCTCCACGATCGGGTATGTGGGGTTGGCGTTGATCGGTATTCCGGCCTGGCTGGTCTTCCTGTCGCAGGCGATCGTGCTGCTCTACCAGTTCCCGATCCACACCGAGCGCATCGACCGGCTGCCTCGCCCGATCGAGTATGTGTTCAACACCCCGTCGCACCATCGCGTGCATCACGGTGCCAACAACCCGTACCTCGACAAGAACTACGCGGGCATCTTCATCCTGTGGGACCGGATGTTCGGCAGCTTCGTCGCCGAGGGGGAACCGGTCTGCTACGGACTCACCAAGAACATCGATACCCACAACCCGATCAAGGTGAACTACCACGAGTTCGTCGCCATGGTCGGCGACGTCTGGCGTGCGAAGACCTGGCGCGGCCGGCTCGGCTACCTGTTCGGTCCGCCCGGATGGAGCGAAAACGCCGATGCCGCAACGACTGTCGAGCCCAAGATGCAGAAGGTGTCGGTCCAGAGCGCGATGAGCTGAGTGCGGCGACGTCCGTCGTTGCCGACGCCGACCGAGATGTCGCTCCGACGTCATCATGGCGTTGTAATGTGTGGCGACAAACTTCGACGTCAACACCAACAATCGAGGCGGCGCTCGCGATGAGACTGATTCTTGAGCTGATCCGCCCCTACCGGTTGCTGATCGCCGGAATCTTTGCGGTACTGCTGCTGCAGATCGCCACCGGCCTGGCCGCGCCCTGGCCGCTGAAGGTCGTGCTGGACAGCGTGGTCGGCCACCATCCACTACCGGGATGGCTGCACGGTCTGCTGCAGCCGTTACTGGGTGGCGAAGGCAAGATGCACATCGCCGGCCTGGCGGCGATCATGGTGTTCGTCATCGCCGTGGTGGCGGCAATCGCCACGTACGTGGCGAACTACCTGACCGAAACCGTCGGCCAGCGCATCGGCAACGACCTGCGCACCCGCGCCTACCACCACCTGCAGCAGTTGTCGCTCAACTACTTCGACACCCACCGCGTCGGCCCCATCTTGAGCACGCTCACCGACGACGTCGACACCATCCAGAGCTTCGCGTCGTCCTCGACCCTCGGCATCGCAACCGACCTGCTGACGATCGTGGGCATGTTGGCCATGATGTTGTGGCTGCAGTGGGACTTCACGCTCATCGCGCTCGCCGTGGCGCCCCTGCTGCTGTTGTTCGTGTCCCGGATCCGTAAGGCCGTGAAGGCGGCCACGCACGAGGTGCGCAGACGGGAATCCGACATCGTCGCGGTCGCGGAGGAGGGCCTGCAGTCCATCCGCGTGGTCAAGGCGTTCGATCGCGAGGACATGCAGGAACGTGAGCTGGCGATCGCCGGCCAGCAGGCCGTCGATGCCGCGCTCAACGCGCGCCGCGTGAAATCGGTGGTGTCGCCGATCGTCGGCGTCGTGGTGGCCGCCTGTACCGCGGTGGTGTTGTGGCGCGGGTCGGCGCTCATCCTCGCGGGTGCGATGACGGCAGGCACGTTGACGGTGTTCATCTCCTACCTGGCGTCGTTCTTCAAGCCGGTGCAGGATCTGGCCAAGCTCACCAACACCATCGCCATGGCCTCGGTCGGGGTGGACCGCGTCAACGCCCTGCTCACCGCGGAGACGTCGGTCGAAGAGAAAGCCGACGCGATCGATGCCGAGCGCATCAAGGGCGCGATCAGCTTCGAGCGGGTGGCGTTCAGTTACGACAGCGCGACGCCCGTGCTGCGCGATGTCACCTTCGAGGTGGAACCGGGCCAACTCGTCGGCGTCGTCGGACACACCGGAAGCGGAAAATCCAGTCTGGTCAGCCTGATTCCGCGGTTCTACGACCCGAGCATGGGCACCGTCCGCGTCGACGGAGTCGATCTGCGCGATTACAAACTCCACGAACTCCGCCGCCAGATCGCCTACGTACTGCAGGACACGGTCCTGTTCCGGGGCACCATCCGTGACAACATCGCCTTCGGCCGGCCCGAGGCCGACCATGACGAGATCGTCGAGATGGCCAAACTGGCCAATGCCCACGAGTTCATCTCCGAGATGCCCCAGGGCTACGACAGCCCGGTCGGCGAGCGCGGGCTCACCCTCTCCGGCGGTCAGCGCCAGCGCATCGGCATCGCGCGTGCCCTCATCCGGGACAGCCCGATCCTCATCCTCGACGAACCGACCGCGGCTCTCGACGCGGAGTCCGAGCGCCTGGTGATGTCCGCGCTGCAGCGGTTGATGAAGGACCGCACGGTGATCACGATTGCCCACCGGCTCAGCACAATTCGTGACGCGAACAAGATAGTCGTGCTCGAGGAGGGCCGGGTCGTCGAACAGGGCACGCACAGCGAGCTACTGACCGCGGGCGGCAGATATGCCGCCCTGCACCGCATCCAATACGAGGACGAGCCATCGTGACACGTTCGCTGATCATCCTGCCCGACGACTCGGCGAAGCCGGTGCTCGACGCGATCGGTGAGTCCACCCGGTCGGTGCGCATCAAGATGTTCGCCTTCAACCACCTGCCGCTGTTGGAGGCCGTGGTGGCCGCCCACCGGCGCGGTGTGGACGTCAAGGTCATGCTCAACCCCGAGCGGCGCGACGGGGAGACCGACAACGATGTCGCCCGAGAGATGTTGCAGCGGTTCGGTATCGCGGTCCGGGAGAGCAACCCCGCCTTCGACCTGACGCACGAGAAGTCCATGGTCGTCGACGACGAGCGCGCGTTTGTCGAGTCACTGAACTGGACCGAGGAGAACTTCACCGTGACGAGGGACTACGCCGTCGTCACGCCCAGCGTCTACGAGGTCGCCGAGATCATCGACTGCTTCGAAGCCGACTGGGCCCGCGAGGAGTTCGATCCCGGTGGCAGTGCGCACCTGATCTGGTGCCCGACCAACGGCAGGCATCGCATCGCCGAGTTCATCGACACCGCCAAACACACGTTGTTCGTCCAGAACGAGCGCTATCAGGACCCGGTGATCATCGAGCGTCTGGTCCGCGCGGCGCACCGCGGGGTGAAGGTTCACGTCATGGCCCGCGCCGCCCACCATCTCAAGGCGGGCAAGCTTCTCGAAGGCGTCAGTGGCATGCGCATCCTGGACGACGTGGGCATCAAGATCCACCGCCTCAAGCACATGAAACTGCACGCGAAGATGATCCTGGCCGATCACGAGCGAGCCATCGTCGGCTCGATCAATTTCTCCCCGGGCAGCTTCGACCATCGTCGTGAACTGGCCATCGAGGTGACCGACCACCACATCATCAAACGTTTGAACGAGGTGGCCCATCACGACTGGAAACACTCCGAGCCGATGGACCTGTCGGACGACGGACTGATCGCCGATCTGGTCGGCCAGGACCCGCACGAACTCGACCAACTCGCCCTACGCGACCCCGACATCTGATGCACTGACCAGGCCGCACGGACAGTGAGCATCACCACTAGGCTGGCGGCGGGCAGTTACCGGCAACTGAGGGAGAATCACGTGACCATCCGGGTAGGCGTTAACGGCTTCGGCCGCATCGGGCGCAACTTCTACCGGGCCCTGGCAACGCAGCAGGCCGAGGGCAAGAACACCGACATCGAGATCGTGGCCGTCAACGACCTCACCGACAACGCCACCCTGGCTCACCTGCTGAAGTTCGATTCGATTCTCGGCCGTCTGCCGCAGGACGTCAGCCTCGAGGGTGAAGACACCATCGTCATCGGCGACAAGAAGATCAAGGCCCTCGAAGTCAAGGAAGGCCCGGCGGCCCTGCCCTGGGGCGACCTCGGCGTCGACGTGGTCGTCGAGTCCACCGGTATCTTCACCGCCCGCGCCAAGGCGCAGGGCCACCTCGATGCCGGCGCCAAGAAGGTCATCATCTCCGCGCCGGCGAGCGATGAGGACATCACCATCGTGCTGGGCGTCAACGACGACAAGTACGACGGCAGCCAGAACATCATCTCCAACGCCTCGTGCACCACGAACTGCCTCGGCCCGCTGGCCAAGGTCCTCAACGACGAGTTCGGCATCGTCAAGGGTCTGATGACCACCATCCACGCCTACACCCAGGACCAGAACCTGCAGGACGGCCCGCACAAGGATCTGCGCCGCGCCCGCGCCGCCGCGCTGAACATCGTGCCGACCTCGACCGGTGCCGCAAAGGCCATCGGCCTGGTCCTCCCGGAGCTCAAGGGCAAGCTGGACGGCTATGCGCTGCGGGTGCCGATCCCCACGGGTTCGGTCACCGACCTGACCGCCGAGCTGGCCAAGTCGGCAAGTGCCGCCGAGATCAACGCCGCCATGCAGGCCGCCGCCGAGGGACCGATGAAGGGCATCCTCAAGTACTACGACGCGCCGATCGTGTCGAGCGACATCGTCACCGACCCGCACAGCTCGATCTTCGACTCGGGCCTGACCAAGGTCATCGACAACCAGGCCAAGGTCGTCTCCTGGTACGACAACGAGTGGGGCTACTCCAACCGCCTCGCCGATCTGGTCGCGCTCGTCGGGAAGTCGCTCTAGTACCGATGGCTGTCAAGACACTCGCTGACCTGTTGGCCGACGGCGTGGAGGGCCGGGGCGTGCTCGTGCGCTCGGACCTGAACGTCCCCCTGAACGACCAGGGCCACATCACCGACCCGGGACGCATCATCGCCTCGGTCCCGACGCTGAAGGCGCTGGCCGAGGCCGGCGCCAAGGTTGTCGTCACCGCGCATCTGGGCCGCCCCAAGGGCACCCCGGACCCGAAGCTGTCGCTCGCGCCGGTCGCCGCGGCGCTGGGGGAGAAGCTGGGACGCCACGTCCAGCTGGCCGGCGATGTCGTCGGCACCGATGCGCTGGCCCGGGCCGAGGGCCTCACCGACGGTGACGTCCTGCTGCTGGAGAACATCCGTTTCGACCCGCGGGAGACCAGCAAGGACGACGCCGAGCGGCTGGCGCTGGCCAAGGCGCTGGCCGCCCTGGTCGAGGGTGCCGACGGCTCGCCGGGTGCCTTCGTCTCCGACGGCTTCGGCGTGGTGCACCGCAAGCAAGCCTCGGTGTACGACGTCGCCACCCTGCTGCCGCATTACGCGGGCACGCTGGTGGCCACCGAGGTCAAGGTGCTCGAGCAGCTGACCAACTCGACAGAGCGCCCCTACGCCGTGGTGCTCGGCGGGTCCAAGGTCTCCGACAAACTCGCGGTGATCGAGAACCTGGCCACCAAGGCCGACAGTATCGTCATCGGCGGCGGCATGTGCTTCACCTTCCTTGCCGCCCAAGGGGTTTCGGTCGGAACCTCGCTGTTGCAAGAAGAGATGATCGACACCTGCAAGCGGCTGCTGGACACCTACGCCGACGTGATCCACCTCCCGGTGGACATCGTCGTGGCCGACAAGTTCGCCGCCGATGCCGAGCCGGAGACCGTGGCCTCCGATCGCATCCCCGAGGGCAAGATGGGCCTGGACATCGGTCCGGAGTCGGTCAAGCGCTTCACCGCGCTGCTGTCCAACGCCAAGACCGTGTTCTGGAACGGCCCGATGGGCGTGTTCGAGTTCCCGGCCTTCGCGGCGGGTACCAAGGGTGTGGCCGAGGCGATCATCGGTGCCACAGCCAAGGGCGCGTTCAGCGTGGTCGGCGGCGGCGACTCGGCGGCCGCGGTGCGCCAGCTCGGCCTGGCCGAGGACGGTTTCTCGCACATCTCGACCGGTGGCGGCGCGTCGCTGGAATATCTTGAGGGCAAGACCCTGCCCGGCATCGAAGTACTGGAGTCGTAGAACATGGCCCGTAAGCCGCTCATCGCCGGCAACTGGAAGATGAACCTCAACCATTTCGAGGCCATCGCGCTGGTGCAGAAGATCGCATTCGCATTGCCGGACAAGTATTTCGACAAGGTGGATGTGACGGTCATCCCGCCGTTCACCGATCTGCGCAGCGTGCAGACCCTGGTCGACGGGGACAGACTGCGACTCACCTATGGCGCCCAGGACGTCTCCAAGCACGATTCGGGCGCCTACACCGGGGAGATCAGCGGAGCGTTCCTGGCCAAGCTCGGATGCAGTTTCGTGGTGGTCGGGCACTCCGAGCGGCGTACCTACCACGGCGAAACCGATGAGCTGGTCGCGGCCAAGGCCGCTGCGGCGTTCAAGCACGGCATCACGCCGATCATCTGCATCGGCGAGCAGCTCGAGGTGCGCGAGGCCGGCAATCACGTCGAGTACAACGTGAACTCGTTGCGCGGGTCCCTGGCCGGGCTGACCAAGGAGCAGATCGGCCAGGCCGTCATCGCCTACGAGCCGGTGTGGGCCATCGGCACCGGCCGGGTGGCCAGCGCCGCCGATGCCCAGGAGGTCTGCAAGGCCATCCGCGGCGAGCTGGGGAACCTGTCGTCGCCGCAGCTCGCGGCCGGTGTGCGGGTGCTCTACGGCGGTTCGGTCAACGCCAAGAACGTCGGCGAGATCGTCGCTAAGGGTGATGTGGACGGGGCGCTCGTCGGTGGTGCTTCGCTGGACGGCGAGCAGTTCGCGACGCTGTCGGCGATTGCCGCGGGCGGACCGCTGCCGTAACCCGGGGGCCTGGGCCGGACACCGTACCCGGTAGTCTTACCGCCATGGAATTGGCTCTGCAGATCACTCTGGTCGTGACCAGCGTGCTGGTCGTGCTCTTGGTGCTGCTGCATCGTGCCAAAGGTGGCGGTCTGTCCACCCTGTTCGGCGGCGGTGTCCAGTCCAGCCTGTCCGGCTCCACGGTGGTCGAGAAGAACCTCGACCGGCTGACGCTGTTCGTGACCGGCATCTGGGTGGTTTCGATCGTCGGCGTTGCGCTGCTGATCAAGTACGGCTAACCGCCAGCTGATCAACTCCGGACCCTTCGCGTCGCGGCATTCGCCGAGATCGACGTGAGTGCGGTGCTTGCTCCACTCTGCAGCGTGCCCGCGGTACGTCGATACTGGTGACATGGCTGACGGTCCCGACACCGCGCTAGACCCCATCGGTGCGGTTCAGCGCACTCCGGTTGGCCGTGAGGCCACCGAGCCGATGCGCGACGACATCCGGCTGCTCGGTGCGATCCTCGGTGACACCGTGCGCGAACAGAACGGAGCCCTGGTCTTCGACCTGGTCGAGCGGGCCCGGGTGGAATCCTTCCGGGTCCGCCGCTCGGAGATCGACCGGGCCGAGCTGGCCGACCTGTTCTCCGGCATCGATGTCCACCGGGCGATCCCGGTGATCCGTGCCTTCACCCACTTCGCGCTGTTGGCCAACGTCGCCGAGGACATCCACCGCGAGCGGCGACGCGCAGTTCATGTGGCGGCCGGCGAGCCACCACAGGACAGCAGCCTGGACGCGACGTATCTCAAGCTGGACCGGGCGATCTCAACCGCGGAACTGAGTTCGGCGACCGTCGCCGACGCCTTGAGCGGTGCTCTGGTCGCGCCGGTGATCACCGCGCACCCCACCGAAACCCGGCGCCGGACCGTCTTCGACACCCAGCACCGGATCACCGAGTTGATGCGGCTGCGCATGCACGGCCTGACCCGCACCGCCGACGGCCGCGACATCGAGGTCGAGTTGCGCCGCCACATCCTCACGCTGTGGCAGACCGCGCTCGTACGGTTGTCGAGACTCAAGATCTCCGACGAGATCGAAACCGGGCTCCGGTATTACCCGGCAGCGTTTTTCGAGGTCATCCCACAGGTCAACGCCGAGGTGCGCACCGCGTTGCGGGCCCGCTGGCCCGGGGCGGAACTGCTGGAGCAACCGATCCTGCGGCCGGGAAGCTGGATCGGCGGTGACCGCGACGGCAATCCCAATGTCGATGCGGGCGTGGTGCGGCTGGCCACCGGGCGCGCCGCCCACATGGCCTTCGCGCACTACTTCACCGAGCTCACCGCGCTGGAGGAAGAGCTGTCGATGTCGGCGCGCCTGGTAAGGGTCAGTGACGAGCTCACCTTGCTGGCCGATGCCTGCGATGAGCCGGCACGTGGCGACGAGCCCTACCGACGGGCACTGCGGGTGATCCACGCCCGGCTGACCGCCACCGGTCACGAAATCCTCGATGAGGAGCCCGAACACGAGCTCGACCTGGGCCTTACGGCCTACCGTGCCCCGGAGCAGTTCCTGGCCGACCTCGACACGGTGGACGTCTCGCTGCGCGCCAACGGTAGCGCGGTGCTGGCCGACGATCGGCTGGCCCGGCTTCGAGAAGCTGTGCGGGTCTTCGGGTTTCACCTGTGTGGCCTGGACATGCGCCAGAACTCCGAGGTGCACGAGCAGGTGGTCGCCGAGTTGCTCGCCTGGGCCGGGGTGCATCCCGACTACGCATCCCTGCCCGAAGCGCAGCGGGTGGAACTGCTCGCGGCCGAGATCTCCACCCGTCGCCCGCTGATCGGCGAGGGCGCCGAGCTGTCGGAGCTGGCCCGCAAGGAACTCGACATCATCGGGGCGGCGACCCGGGCGGTCGGCGTCTTCGGCGCGCAGGCCGTGCCCAACTACATCATCTCCATGTGCCAGTCGGTATCTGATCTACTCGAAGCGGCGGTCCTGCTCAAAGAGGCCGGCCTGCTCGATGTTTCGGGTGCAGCTCACGGCGAGGTATACGCACCGGTCGGGATCGTGCCGCTGTTCGAAACCATCGAGGATCTGCAGCAGGGTTCGGCAGTCCTGGAGGCGGCTCTTGCCCTGCCGGTCTACCGCAGCATCGTCACCGCGCGCGGACAGCATCAGGAAGTGATGCTGGGCTACTCGGACTCGAACAAGGATGGCGGCTACCTGGCGGCCAATTGGGCGCTGTACCGGGCCGAACTGGACCTCGTCGAAGCGGCGCGCACCACCGGGATTCGGTTGCGCCTGTTCCACGGACGGGGTGGCACCGTGGGCCGTGGTGGCGGACCCAGTTACGACGCGATCCTGGCACAACCGCCCGGCGCGGTGAAGGGCTCGTTGCGGATCACCGAGCAGGGCGAGGTGATCGCGGCGAAGTACGCGGAGCCTCGGATTGCGCACCGCAATCTGGAGACGCTGTTGGCCGCGACGCTGGAATCCACCCTGCTCGACGTCGAGGGGCTCGGCGATGAAGCCGGACCCGCCTACCAGGTGCTCGATGAGCTGGCTGCTCTGGCGCAGCGGGCCTACGCCGAATTGGTCCATGAGACACCGGGATTCGTCGAATACTTCCAGGCCTCGACGCCGGTCAGCGAGATCGGTGCACTCAATATCGGCAGCCGGCCCAGCTCACGCAAACCGACCACTTCGATCGCCGATCTGCGGGCCATCCCGTGGGTGCTCGCCTGGAGCCAGTCCCGCGTGATGCTGCCCGGTTGGTACGGCACGGGCACCGCCTTCGCGCAGTGGATCGCCGACGACGAGGCCCGGGTCTCGGTGTTGCAGGACCTGTACCAGCGATGGCCGTTCTTCCGCACGGTGCTGTCGAACATGGCCCAGGTGCTGTCCAAGTCGGACATGGGTTTGGCGGCACGGTATTCCGAGCTGGTCGACGACGAGGAACTGCGGGCCAGGGTATTCGACAAGATCGTTGCCGAGCACGCCCGCACCATCGACATGTACAAGCTGATCACCGGCCAGGACGACCTGCTGGCCGACAACCCGGCCCTGGCCCGTTCGGTGTTCAACCGGTTCCCCTACCTGGAGCCGCTCAATCACCTGCAGGTCGAGCTGCTGCGCAGGTATCGCGGCGGGGACACCGACGAACTGGTGCAGCGCGGAATCCTGCTCACCATGAGTGGCTTGGCGACAGCGCTTCGCAATAGTGGCTAGCGCACCAGGATGTCGTCCAGGCGCAGCGACACTCTCGCCCGGCGGTCGGCGTAACCGCGTGCGGCACGCTGGATTTCCGCGGTCTGTTCCGTTCTGACGCGTTGATAGCATTGCAGTGCTTCGGTGTGGTCGCCGTCGTGGACCGTGGCGATCTGGGTGGCCAGCTCAGCGGCGTCCTGGATGGCCTGATTGGCGCCTTGGCCACCGAACGGCGTCATCGGGTGTGCCGCATCCCCGAGTAGCGCAACGCGCGCGGTGGTCCACCGGTCGATCGGATCCCGGTCGTACACCGGATGCATGTAGACCGGGCTCGTCGCGGCGCGCAGCATCCGACCGACCGCAGGGTCGAACTCGTCGAACTGGTCGGCCAGTGCCGCCAGATCGGCCTGGGCCGACCACAGGTGCGGCGGCGGCTCGTCCACCCCGAGGGTGGCGTCGACAGCCACCTGCCTGCCGGCCCGCACCGGCATGGAGATGACGTGCTTGGCATAGTCCGCCGAATGCCAGGACCGCAATCGGTCGTTGGTTACCCCAAGACAGTCGGCGGGGCTGACGGCCCGGAAGATCACCGAACCGCAGTAGTGAATGTCGTCGTCGCTGAACATCTTCCGTGCCTTCGAGCGCAGTCCGTCGGCTGCGATCACCAGACCGGCCCGGACGACCTCACCGTTGGTGAAGGTGAGCTCGACATGGTCGTCGCGCTCGGCGATGCCGCACAGTTCGTGGCGAAGCCGCACCCGCTCGGGTCCCACAGCCGAGACCAGCAGGCTGTGCAGATCCGCGCGGTGCACGGTGCGGGGAGCAAGGTCGGCGTCGGCGTAGCCGAACCGGCCGTGTTCGGCGCCGTCCTCGGGCGTTGCCGCGTAGTCGGTGATCTTCTCCAACTGGCCCAGCTGATCGCGGTTCTCGAAGTACTGGGTGGCCGAGGAGATCACGTCGAACGCATCGACAACGTTCCACTGCCTGAACAGTCGCAGTGTCTGCGGCGAGATACCCAGGGGGCCGCCGACCTCGCCGAGTTCACGGGTCTTGTCGAAGATGACCGGACGATGGCCGTGGTGCTGCAGGGCGACGGCGGCTGCCAGGCCACCGAGGCCGGCGCCGATGATGGCGATGTCCATGGAGATTCCTTTCGGGTTCACGGGATCCGGGCCAGGGCTTCGGCGTCGAGGTAGACACCGGACAGCACGCCGGGCCGGTAGCTGGTGACGGTCCGGACATTGCAGAGCGGCAGCCACAGGCCGCCGGTGAGGATCTGGCGCTGGATGTCGTCCACCAGCTCGCCTCGGGCTTCGGAGTCCGCACACCTGAGCTGGGAGTCGAGCAGGATGTCCAGCTCATTTGATCCGGTGCGGCGGTTCATGTTTCGCTGGCTCACGGCGAACTGGTAGCGCAGCAGATCGGGGTCGCTGCCGGTGAAGTAGAAGAACCGGAAGTCGTAGTCTCCGGTCTCCTGGCGGTTACGCAGCTCCGGGAAGTCGACGTCGGCGAGGACCAGCTCGATGCCGTGTTCTCTCCACTGTGCGGCGACCTGGGTGAGGACAGCGGCGTCGATGGGGGAGAACGTACTGTTGAACACCACCTCGAACGAAAGCCGCTGCGCGCCTGCGGCGGCCAGGAGCCGGAGGCCCGTCACCGGATCGTAGGCCAGCTCGGCAGAGCAGTCACGGTACCCATCGGTCGTCGGGGTGAACACCGACGAGGCGACGGAATATCCCTCGGCATCGAGGATCGGCTGTAGCGCGGGGCGGTCTGTCAGCAGAGACAGCGCACGCCGAACGCGGGGGTCGGTCAGCGGACCGCGGGAAGCGTTGGGACACAATCCGTAACTGATACCGGGGTTGTGTATTTCGGCGCGGCGGTAGCCATCGATCGGCCCGGCGTACAGGTCACCGATGTCGGCCTGCTCGAACGTCAATCTGCGTGATCCGTCGCTCACCCCGCCGGGGACCGGATGCCATCGGCCGGTACCCAGCCCCTGCGTGTTGCGGATCGCCAGGTTGACACTGGCCAACGACCGCAGGAACGCCGCATTGTGATGTACGAAGTGAAACGTCACGGTGTCGGTCCCCGCCTCGACCGAGCCGAGCCCGGTGAGCATCGTCACCGCGGCAGGACGCGGTGAAACGTCTTTGAGCGCAGTGATGTCGGCGAAGGTCTGTGCGACGGCGTCCGGGGTCAGCGGTGTGCCGTCGGAGAAACACCGGTCGGGGCGAATCGACAGGTCGAGGGTCAGGGGGTCGTGGTAGTGCCACGAGGAGGCCAGCCAGGGTAGGAGCTTCCCGGTGTCCGGATCGATGTCGAGCAGGCTCTCATAGATCAGCCGGCAATATGTCTTCGAGATGCTGTTGTAGGCCAGCCGCGGATCGTCGGTGAGCTGGTGGGTGGGCCAGCCGAACGTGAGGTTGCGCATCATCACACCGGCGCCAATCTCGTTGTCTGCCACGCTGAACGAGCCGCCAGCGTCGCGACCAGCCCGACCACCGTCACCACCGCGGCCGCGCCGGTGAACAGTTCGGTGCCGAGACCGTCGATCATCGTCGCCCCGGTCGCCACTCCGATCGCGGCGCCCAGCGCCCGAAGGTAGTGGTACAGGCTGGAATCGAACGGTATCTCTGTCGAATTGGTCAGCACATTGCTGGCCAATGAGCTCCACAGGAACCCCATCGCGCAGCCCATCAACGCGGCACTACCCAGCGGCACGTGTCCGAACAGACTCAGACCGGCCACGATCAGGAATGCCGAGCCGACGCACACCAGCCGGGTGTTCTTCCGATTGCCTCCGGGCCTGCCGAATTTCAGCATCGGGATCAGCCCGGCGAAGAACGCCATCGGCAACAGGAACAGTGCCGAGCCATACGAATCCAGCCCGCGCACCTGTTGTAGGACATACACCACCGAGAGGGTGAACACATTGGTCGCGATACCCGCCACGAAGACCACGACCAGGCTTCCCGACAGGACCCGCGTCTGGGACCGGCTGCGCAGAATGATCACGGCGATCCCGAGCAGGATGGACACCACAAGCAACGTCACCTTGGTATGGAGCGCGGTGGACACTCCGATCGCCAGGAAGATCGCCAGTTGAACCACCGCGAGAGCCACCACCGGGGTGCCCACCCGTCGGGTCGTGGCGCCGTCGTCGGCGGCGTCTTCCGTCCCCGGCGAGATGGCCAACAGCGCCATCGCCACGACGGTGGCCACCACCGTCTCGTAGGGGAACGAACGCCAGCCCCACAGATCGTTGAGCCACGCGGTGATCAGCGGTGAACACAGTGCGGATGCCGACACCACCAGACCCCAGGTGCCCAGGACCGCCGAGTGGTGGTGGGGATAGAACTGCGCCCGGATGATCCGGAATATCTGGGGTGCGAGCACTGCCGAGGCGATGCCCTGCAAGAACCGCAACGCGATGAGGACCCAGAACTGCGGGCTGAGGCCGGCGGCGATACCGAGAACGGCCAGCACCGCCGAACTGGCGAAGAATGCGGTCGACGGCCGGTAGCGGTGCGACAGCAGGCCGGCGGGTAGCAACGCCAGACAGAATCCGGCCAGGAACGCTACGCCGATGTAGGCGGCCTGTGAGAACGGGATGCCGAAGTAGTCGGCAATCGCCGAGTTCAACAGCACAGCCGACGACGAGTTGGAGTAGAGGGTGTATTCGGTGAGGTAGAGCGATGCCGCAACGGCATATAGGGACGGCTTCATGACGCCTCGAAGCTGATAGCAGGATCAAATGGGCAGCGAGAGCTAACCCGAGATCCTCTTCAGCGGCGCCAGGCGCGCCCGGTTCCAGATCGACGCCAGCAAACTGGGTGCGAACGACGCCGCAACACGCACGGGATGTGCGTCTGCTCGATCGAATCCGGCACCCATGGCGACCACTGTAACCGAGGTGCCGGTTGAGCCCGCCCTAGAGACCTGTGCTCTTGCGGACCCGGCTGATCATTCCGCGCACCGCGTTCTCCGTTGCTGCCAGCGGCGACATCACGGCTTCGCCGATCCCGACGATGACCTCGACGCGATCCACGATCGATTCCAGGCGCTCGACGACGCCGATGAGGCGGGGCGCGAGCTCATCGATGCGCGTGATGGTGTCGTTGAACCGGTCCAGGGTGGCATCGAGGCCGCCGGTCGACTTGTTGAGGTCGACCAGGGTGGTGCTCAGATCGGTGAGCAGGGTGTCGACCTGCTCCACGGTCATGTCGGCGTTGAGCGCGGCCTGCGTCAATGTCCGAATTCTCTGACGCCCGGAATTCGGGCGGGCGCGACCATCCCCTTTGTCTGCCATACCGATCAGTATGGCCGGTACGGAACCAAACGTGGCCGAACCGCGTCTGAATGGCTGTGCGGCAATTCTGTGAACACCGAGCGCGGCCGGTCGTGACGGCCGACGGGGGTGCGACGAATCATGAAGTGGCCGATTACCTGGCCGGCTACGCCGAGGCTTTGGCCGACGCCACGACTGAGCGGCGCGGTGGCCGCACTGACGACTAGCCGGTCTGCTCAGAGCTTGCTTGCGGCAGCCTCGTCGAGCAACCACACTGTCCGATCGCGGCCGATCGCGCCCGCGGCGGGGATGTCCACCGGATTCGCACCACCGATCGCGGCGGCGACCGCGTCGGCCTTGGCCTCACCGGACACCACCAGCCACACCTCGCGTGAGTTACGAATCGCGGGCAGCGTCAACGTGATCCGGCGTGGCGGTGGCTTGGGGGAGTCCGGCACACCCACCACCATGCGGTCGGTTTCACGCACCGCGGCAGTGTCGGGAAACAGCGAGTTGATATGTCCTTCGCCGCCCATGCCGAGCAGATGCACGTCGAACTCGGGTCCTGGAGCGTCGAAGTTGGCGGCCAGCAGCTGTGCGTAACCGGCGGCGGCTGCGGTGAGGTCGTCACCGAATTCGCCATCGCTGGCAGCCATCGCGTGCACGTTGACGTCCGAGATCCCGACATGGTCCAACAGTGCCTCGCGGGCCTGCTTGTCATTGCGGTCGTCGTCGTCCTGCGGTACGAACCGTTCGTCGCCCCAATAGACGTGCACCTTCGACCAGTCGATCTCGTCGCCGTGCTCACCCACGCGTTTGAGCAGACCGATTCCCGTGCCTCCGCCGGTGAGCACGATGTTTGCATGACCTCGCGCAGAGATGGACGATTTGATGGCAGTCACCAACCGATCTCCGGCGGCGGCCACCAACGCGTCGGCGTCGGCGTAACGCTCGATAACAGTGCTCATACGTACTGGACCTTGTCGATTCCTCGTAGTGCGTCGTAGTAGATCTCGTCCGCGTCGAGGCGGCGCATGTCCTCGGCCAGGCAGTCGCGAGCCTCCCTGCGGGCCAACGGAATTGACGCTTCCGGCTGTCCGGTGCGGGTCAGTTTCGCGGTGACGCCTTCCTGCGGTCGGCTCAACGTGATGGTTTCGCTGGGCCGGGTCAGTTCGACCTTGAGCTCGCCTACCGCGCGGGTCACCGGACCGTCGATCCGGCTGGCCAGCCATCCCGCCATGATGTCCAGCGCAGGCTCGTCTTTCAGCCCGGACACCAGGGCCGCGGTGATCGGCTCGTACGGCGCCTGGTCGACGGCCGAGGTGAGCAACGCACGCCAGTACGTGACGCGGCTCCAGGCCAGGTCGGTGTCGCCTGGGGTGTAGCCCTTGAGCCGGCCCTTGATCGTGCCCAGCGGGTCCTCGACGTTGGTGGCATCGGTGATCCGTCGAACTGCCAACTGGCCCAGGGGATCCTGCGCCGGTATGGCTGGTGCGACATCGGGCCACCACGTGACCACCGGGGTGTCCGGCAGCAGGAACGGCATAACGACGCTGCTGGCGTGGCCGGCCAGTGGACCGGACAGTCGCAGCACGACGACCTCGTTCGAGCCGGCATCGCGGCCCACCCGCAGCTGCGCGTCGAGGCGTGCTTCGGTGGCGAACCGGTCACCGGGGATCACCACGATCACCCGGCACGGGTGCTCGCGGCTGGCAGCATTTGCCGCCTCGATCGAATCTTCCAGTAACGCTTCGGTATCCGGTGCGACGACCAGGGTCAGGACGCGACCCAAGGTGATGGCGCCGCCCTCTTCCCGCAGCGCCACGATCTTCTTGTTGATCGCGCCGGTATTGGTGTCGGGCATATCGAGAATCATTACGGCCGCCTCCATTCACGGCCTGAGCGCCGCAGCATCTCGAATGCGGACTCCGGACCCCAGGTGCCCGATTCGTACGAGTCCGGTTTTCCGTGCGATGCCCAGTAGTCCAGCGCGGGATCCAGGATCTTCCATGCCAATTCGACCTCGGCATTGACCGGGAACAATGACGGCTCCCCGAGCAGGACGTCGAGGATCAACCGCTCGTAGGCCTCGGGCGAGTCCTCGGCGAAGGCCGACCCGTAGGAGAAGTCCATGCTGACATTGCGGACCTCCATCGCGTTGCCGGGCACCTTCGACCCGAAGCGCAACGTGATGCCCTCGTCCGGCTGCACCCGGATCACCAGTGCATTCTGGCCGAGTTCCTCGGTCATGGTGGCGTCGAACGGCAGGTGTGGCGCCCGCTTGAACACCAGGGCGATCTCGGTCACCCTGCGGCCCAGGCGCTTTCCGGTACGCAGATAGAACGGCACTCCGGCCCACCGGCGGGTGTCGACGTCGACCGTGATGGCCGCGAACGTCTCCGTGGTGGACGTCTTGGAGAATCCCTCCTCGTCGAGCAGGCCGACGACCTTCTCGCCGCCCTGCCAGCCCGCCGCATACTGGCCGCGCGAGGTGGTCTCGTCGAGCGGCTCGGCCAACCGGCTGGCCGAGAGCACCTTTATCTTCTCGGTCTGCAGCTCGGCAGGGGAGAAACTCACCGGCTCTTCCATCGCGGTCAGCGCCAGCAGCTGCAGCAGGTGGTTCTGGATGACGTCGCGGGCCGCACCGACACCGTCGTAGTAGCCTCCACGCCCGCCGAGCCCGATGTCCTCGGCCATGGTGATCTGCACGCTGTCGACGTAGTGCGAATTCCACACCGGCTCGAACAACTCATTGGCGAAGCGCAGTGCCAGGATGTTCTGGACCGTTTCCTTGCCCAGGTAGTGGTCGATGCGGAACACCGACGACTCCGGGAACACGCTGTTGACCACGCCGTTGAGTTCCTCGGCGCTCTTGAGGTCATGCCCGAACGGCTTCTCGATCACGACCCGGCTCCAGCAGCCGTCAGGCTTGTCCGCCAAACCGGACTTCGACAGCTGTTCACAGACCTGGGGGAACGCCTTCGGCGGAATCGACAGGTAGAACGCGTGATTGCCGCCGGTGCCGCGCTCGGTGTCGAGCTTGTGCAGCGTGTCCTTTAGCCGCTCGAAGGATGCGTCGTCGTCGAAAGTGCCCTGCACGAACCGGAATCCCTCGGCCAGGCGGTCCCAGACCTCCTGACGAAACGGGGTGCGGGCGTGCTGTTTGACCGCGTCGTAGACGACCTTGCCGAAGTCCTCGTCCGCCCAGTCGCGACGGGCGAAGCCGACGAGCGCAAAACCCGGCGGCAACAATCCGCGGTTGGCCAGGTCGTAGATCGCCGGCATCAACTTCTTGCGCGCCAGGTCCCCGGTCACGCCGAAGATGACGACCGCACAGGGCCCCGCAATACGGGGCATGCGCTTGTCGCGCTTGTCCCGCAGCGGGTTCACCCAGTCGGCCGGCCTACCGCTGCAAGCGGTCATTTCTTGGCGGCGTCGAGTTGGCCCTGTGTCGCGTCGAGCAGTTCCTGCCACGACTTCTCGAACTTCTCCACACCTTCGTCTTCGAGCACCTTGAACACGTCGACCAGGTCGATGCCGACGGCGCTGAGATTGTCGAAGGTCTCCTGCGATGCCGCCGCAGTCCCGGTGATGGTGTCGCCGGCGATCTTGCCGTGGTCGGCGACGGCTTCGAGCGTTTTCTCCGGCAAGGTGTTCACCGTGTGGGCGGCGACCAGCTCGGTGACATAGAGCGTGTCGGAGTAGTCCGGATTCTTGACGCCGGTCGAGGCCCACAGCACGCGCTGAACGCGGGCACCGTCGCCCTTGAGCGCTGCGAAACGGTCGCCCCCGAAAACCTCTTCGTAGGCTGCGTAGGCCAGGCGCGAGTTGGCCACGCCGGCCTTGCCGCGCAGGCCCAAAGCCTCGTCGGAGCCGATCTTTTCGAGCCGGTTGTCGATCTCGGTGTCCACGCGGGACACGAAGAACGACGCGACCGAGTGGATCTTGGACAGATCGTGGCCGGCCTCTTTGGCCTTTTCCAAGCCCGCCAGGTAGGCGTCCATGACGGCCCGGTGGCGTTCGACCGAGAAGATCAGCGTGACGTTGACGGAGATGCCTTCGGCGATCACCGCGGTGATTGCCGGCAGCCCGGCAAGGGTCGCAGGAATCTTGATCAGCAGGTTGGGCCGGTCGACGATCTTCCACAGCTCGATCGCCTGCAGGATCGTCTTGTCGGTGTCGTGCGCCAGCCGTGGATCCACCTCGATGGACACCCGGCCGTCGATGCCGTTGGAGGCCTCGTACTGCTTGGCCAGGACATCGCAGGCATTGCGGACGTCATCGGTGGTGACGGTGCGGATGGTGGCGTCGACGTCGGCTCCCCGCTCGGCCAGTTCCTTGACCTGGGCGTCGTAGGCAGTGCCCTTGGACAGCGCTGCCTGGAAGATCGACGGGTTGGTGGTGACGCCCACGACGCTGCGGGTATCGATCAGATTCTGCAGATTTCCGGTCTGCAGCCGCTCGCGCGACAGATCGTCGAGCCAGACGGATACACCCGCGGCGCTCAGCGCCGCGAGGTTCGGGTTCTGAGTCATGTTCGCCTTCTCCTGCTAGTCGTCTGTCAGTTGTCCAGGGAGCGTTCCGCCGCGGCCGCCACGGCCTCGGGGGTGAAACCGAACTCGCGGAACAGCGTCTTGTCGTCGGCGGAGGCGCCGTAGTGCTCGATCGAGACGATCTCGCCGGTGTCTCCGACCAGCTTGTACCAACTCTGCGCCACTCCGGCCTCGACCGCCACCCGGGCCGAAACCGCAGGCGGTAGCACCGAATCGCGGTACTCCTCGGGCTGCGATTCGAACCACTCGACACACGGCATCGACACCACGCTCGCGTTGATCTCCTTGTCCGCCAACAGCTTCTGCGCTGCGACGGCGAGTTGGAGCTCGGAGCCCGTGGCGATGATCACCACGTCGGGGTTCTCGCCGGGGGTGCCGCCGAGCACATAGCCACCGCGGGCCACGCCTTCGGCGCTGGTGCCCTCGATCACCGGGACGCCCTGGCGGGTCAGGATCAACCCCACCGGGCCGGTGCTGGCGGTGCGCTCCAGCACGGTCTTCCACGCGTAGGCGGTCTCGTTCGGGTCACCCGGTCGTACGACGGACAGGTTCGGGATCGCGCGCAACGCTGCCAGGTGCTCGATCGGCTGATGCGTCGGGCCGTCCTCGCCGAGGCCGATCGAATCGTGCGTCCAGACGTAGATCGGATCGATGTTCATCAATGAGGCCAAACGCACGGCCGGCCGCATGTAATCCGAGAACTGGAGGAACGTCCCGCCGTAGGGCCGGGTCGGACCGTGCAGCACGATGCCGGACAGGATCGCGCCCATCGCGTGCTCACGGATACCGAAGTGCAGGGTGCGGCCGTACCAGGTCGCATTCCAGTCCTCGGTCGAGATCGACGGCGGCCCGAACGAATTCGCGCCCTTGATCGTGGTGTTGTTGCTGCCGGCGAGGTCGGCGGAACCGCCCCACAGCTCGGGCAGCGTCTGGCCGACGGCGGCCAGGACGGCCCCGGAGGCGGCGCGGGTGGCCACCGGCTTGGAATCGAGGTCCCAGTGCGGCAGCTCGGCGTCCCAGCCCTCGGGGAGCTTTTGTGCCTGCAGCCGGTCCAGCAGCTCCTTGCGCTCGGGCTCGCGCTCGGCCCAGGCATCGAAGGTGACCTGCCAATCGGCGTGCGCCTTCTTGCCGCGGGTCACCAGCTCACGGGTGTGGGCGATGACATCGTCGCGCACCTCGAAGGTCTTGTCGGGGTCGAAGCCGAGGATCTTCTTGGTCGCGGCCACCTCGTCGGCGCCCAGCGCCGAGCCGTGCACGCCACCGGTGTTCATCTTGGTGGGGGCGGGGTAGCCGATGATGGTGCGCAGCGCGATGAACGACGGCTTGTCGGTCACCTTCTTGGCCTCGGCGATCGCCTGCTCGATGCCCACGACGTTCTCGCCGCCCTCGACCTCCTGGACGTGCCAACCGTAGGCGCGGTAGCGCGCGGGCACATCCTCGCTCAGCGCGATGTCGGTGTTGTGCTCGATGGAGATCTTGTTGTCGTCCCAGAACACGATGAGGTTGCCGAGCTGCTGGGTGCCCGCGAGCGACGAGGCTTCGCTGGTGACGCCCTCTTCCATGTCGCCGTCGGAGGCCACCACATAGATGTAGTGGTCGAAGGGGCTCTCACCCGCGGCGGTGTCGGGATCGAACAGGCCGCGCTCGTAGCGGGCGGCCATCGCCATCCCGACGGCCGACGCCAGACCCTGGCCCAGCGGGCCGGTGGTGATCTCCACACCCTTGGTGTGGTGGTACTCGGGATGGCCCGGAGTCAGCGAGCCCCAGGTGCGCAGCGCCTCGATGTCGGCCAGCTCCAGGCCGAAACCGCCGAGGTACAGCTGGATGTACAGGGTGAGGCTGGAATGCCCACAGGACAGCACAAAACGGTCCCGGCCTATCCAGTGGGTATCGCTGGGATCGTGTCGGAGCTGCCGCTGGAACAGCGTGTAGGCCAGCGGTGCCAGGCTCATCGCGGTTCCCGGGTGGCCGTTGCCGACCTTCTGCACCGCGTCAGCCGCAAGCACCCGGACGGTGTCGACGGCAACGCTGTCGACTTCGGTCCAGTCATCTGGGTGGTTGGGCTGGGTGAGTGCGGTGATCTCTTCGGCGGTGGTCACTAAGCTCACTTCCTCGTCATCTATCTGCTGGCACATGCGCGCAGTTGCCATGCTGCTACGACAAACACCCTAGTGGGGCGGAGTCATCCGATGCAGACTGGTTCTCGCACCGATAGCCGCTCGTTTACCCGGTTGTTGCCCCGAACAGACCCTGCGGTGCTGAGGTGTGCGGGCGGCGGTCTACCATCGTGTGTAGTAGAAGCCGCGTGACGCCACCCGAGGAGTTATTTGCGTGAGCATTCGCGAGCGCCGGCTCATCCATGGGGCGCCGAGCCGAATACGATCCACCCTCTTGTCGTATTTGGCGTTGACCAAGCCACGTGTGATCGAGTTGTTGCTGGTCACCACCATTCCGGCCATGTTGCTGGCGGCCCGTGGGACCGTTGACCCACTCCTGATCCTGAACACGTTGGTGGGCGGCATGCTTGCCGCGGCCGGCGCCAACACGCTCAACTGTGTGGCCGACGCCGACATCGACAAGGTGATGAAGCGCACCGCTCGCCGACCGTTGGCGCAGGCCGCGGTCCCGACGCGGCACGCACTCATCTTCGGGCTGGTGCTGTCAGTGACCTCGTTCTGCTGGCTGACCTGGACGTCGAATCTGCTGTCCGGGGTGCTGGCGGTGGCCACGATCGCGTTCTACGTCTTCGTCTACACCTTGCTGCTCAAGCGCCGCACCTCGCAGAACGTGGTGTGGGGCGGGGCGGCCGGCTGCATGCCGGTGATGATCGGCTGGTCCGCGGTGACCGGCACTATCCAATGGCCGGCATTGGTGATGTTCCTGATCATCTTCTTCTGGACGCCGCCACACACCTGGGCGCTGGCGATGCGTTACAAGGATGACTACAAGGCAGCCGGGGTGCCGATGTTGCCCGCCGTGGCCACGGAGCGTCAGGTCACCCGTCAGATCCTGATCTACACCTGGTTGACAGTCCTCACCACGCTGGCGCTGGCGCTGGCTACCGGATGGCTGTACGGCGCTGTGGCGCTGCTTGCGGGCGCGTGGTTCCTGGTGATGGCGCACCAGCTGTACTCCGGGGTGAAGCGCGGCGAACCCGTCAAGCCGCTGCGGTTGTTCCTGCAGTCGAACAACTACCTGGCCGTGGTGTTCTGCGCGCTGGCGATCGACTCGGCGCTCGCGCTGCCGACGATCTTCGGTCACTAGGCCCGCGAACCGCTGCTGGCACTTCCTCGGTGTGGCAGCGTTGGGGCCATGACCGAATTGGTGAGCTCCGACAACTTCGCGCGAGCCGAATCCGACCTGTACTTCGCCAACATCGTCAACGACGGCGGCTTCGGGCAGTTCTTCCACAACCGTGAGATGAGCTCGATCGACCATCAGATCGTCATCCGGCAGAACCGCGACACCCTCTACTCCGCGGCGGTGTTCGATCTCGACGCCGGACCCGTCACCGTCACGCTGCCCGACGGCGGGGGCAGGTTCATGTCACTGCAGATCATCAGCGAGGACCACTACACCACCAACGTCGTCTACGCGCCGGCCGAGCTGACGTTCAGTCGCGACTCCGTGGACACCCGATATGCGGCCGCGGCGGTACGCATCCTGGCCGATCCCGCCGACACCGCAGATCTGGCCGCCGTGCACGCACTGCAGGACGCGATCGGCGTATCACAGGTCGAGCGGGGCTTCTTCGAGATCCCGCAGCGGGATCCGGTCAGCCAGAAGACGGTTCGGGACGCACTCATCACCCTGTCGACCACCCTTGCCGACACCAAATCAATGTTCGGGCCCAGGTATGCGGTGGAGCCCGTACGCCACCTGATCGGCTCGGCGTTCGCCTGGGGCGGCAATCCGGAACGTGACGCGCTGTATCTCACAGTGGTGCCACCGCGTAACGACGGCGCCACGGTGCACCGGCTGACCGTGAAAGACGTCCCGGTGGACGGATTCTGGTCGGTGACGGTCTACAACAAGGACGGCTATTTCACGCCGAACCCGCAGAACGCCTACTCGGTGAACAACGTCACCGCGGTCAAGGATCCCGACGGCGCGACCACGGTGCAGTTCGGTGGTACCGGTGCGGCCAACCTGTTGCCGGTCACCGAAGGCTGGAACTACCTCGTCCGGCTGTACCGGCCGAGACCGGAGATCCTCGACGGGTCGTGGACGTTCCCCGACGCGCAGCCGGTCTAGGGCACCAGCACGACCGAGCCGACGGTCTTGCGGCCCTGCAGGTCGGTGTGGGCCTGGGCCGCCTCGGCCAGCGGGTAGCGACCGCCGACGGTGATGGTGATCGACCCGTCCGCGATGGCGTTGATCAATTCGCCTGCACGCCAGGAGAATTCGTCGGGAGTGCGGGTGTGGTGGGTCAGCGTCGGCCGGGTCAGGAACACCGAGCCTGCCGCGTTGAGCCGTTGCGGGTCCACCGGGGGCACCGGACCGCTGGCCGCCCCGAACAGGGCCAGCGTGCCACGCACCGCGAGGCTGTCCAGGCTGGCGTCGAACGTCGTTGCGCCTACCCCGTCGTAGACAGCGGCGACGCCCGCCCCGCCGGTGAGGTCGCGGATCTTGTCCCCGAATTCGGTCGCATCCTCGGGGTACTCGAGCACCTCGATCGCGCCGGCCTGCCGCGACAACTCGGCCTTCTCCGGCGTCGAGGCCGTCGTGATCACGCGGGTGCCGATGCTGGTGGCCCACTGGGTGAGGATCAGGCCGACGCCGCCGGCCCCGGCATGCACCAGCACCGTGTCGCTCGGCTGGACAGGATAGGTGGACTTGATCAGGTAGTGCGCGGTCATGCCCTTCAGCAGTGCCGACGCGATCGCGTCGGGAGCCACACCGTCAGGCACGTAGGCGACGAAATCTGCTGGGGCGACGCAGAAGTCGGCGTAGGCGCCGGTCGCGTTGGCGGTGACCACGCGGTCACCGACGGCCAGTGCGGCGACATCGTCACCGACGGCGGCGACAGTGCCGCAGACTTCAGACCCGACGACGAACGGCAGGTCACGGGGATACAACCCGGACCGGAAGTAGGTGTCGATGAAGTTGACGCCGATGGCCTCGGCCTTGATCAGGACCTCGCCGGGGCCAGGGGAGGGCTCGGGCCGCTCGACGTAGCTCAGGACTTCGGGTCCGCCGGTCTCGGCAACTTCGATGGCATACACGCCATCCATCATCCACACCTATCATCGCGGGGGTGAAGCTCGCCCGTCCGGATGTGTTCCATCCCCGCATCGTGTTGGCCGGCTGCGCGGCACTGCCTGACGGGGACGGCGACGACGCCGGCCTGGTGAGGGCGCTGCGCAACCGCGGTCTGCATGCCCGCTGGCTGCCGTGGGACGACCCGGCCACGCTCGACGCCGATCTGGTGATCCTGCGGGCCACCTGGGACTACACCGAGCGTCTCGACGAGTTCCTGGCCTGGACCCGATCCGTGCCGCACGTGCTCAACTCGGCAGAGATCGTGGAGTGGAACGCGGACAAGCGCTACCTCGATGATCTGCACAGCATGGGGGTTCCGGTGGTTCCGACCGGATACTTCGCGGTCGGTGAACAGGTCATCGTGCCCGACGGTGAAGTGGTGGTGAAGCCCGCGGTGGGTGCCGGCTCGACTGGAGCGCAGCGCTTCGTCGACGCCTCCGAGGCCCTGGCCCACGCGGCGGCACTGCAGGCCAAGGGCCGTGCGGTACTGGTGCAGCCGTATGACCCGCGGATAGCCGACGGCGAGACTGCGCTGGTGTTCCTGGGCGGCGAGGAGTCCCACGCGTTCACCAAGGGGCCGATCCTGCCGCCGGCCGGACAATCACCCGAGTTCGAGGAGACCGGTACCTACGCGCAGGAGTCGCTGTCGCCGGCCGATCCTGACGACGAGGTGTGGCGGGTTGGTCGCCTGGCGATCGACGCGGTGATTCGCATGTTCGACCTTGAGCCGCAGGATCTTCTGTACGCGCGGGTCGACGTGATCGGCGGCCCGGAGGATCCCCGGCTGCTGGAACTCGAACTGGTGGAGCCGGGACTGGGTTTCCGCCAGCTCGATCGGATCGATCGGGAGGATGCCGAGCGGCGGTTCTCGGTCGGCGTGGAGGGCGCGCTGGAGCGCTTCGGGCTGGGCCCGCTGTCGCACCGCGGGTTCTGAGCCCCGGCAGGCGCGGGTGTCAGTCCTCGATCCGCAGTCCGGTGGCCACGTCGAAGCGGTGCACAGCGCGGGCCGAGAGCCGTACGGTGGCGCCCGGCGTGATGTCGCTCAAGGACGCGGCCTCAACCACGCTTGTGACCTGCTGATCGGCGGCGCGCACCGTGACAATGGCACGCGGCCCGAGTAGTTCCACGAGTTCCACCGAGGCGAGGCCGTCATTGGTGCCCTTGCCGGTGTGCGGAGTGAGGATGACGTCGTCGGGGCGCATCCCGATCGTCACCGCCCCGGCGTCCGGCCCGCCGACCGTGATGCGCACCCCGGAGGAGGTGCGCAGCTCGCCGCCGCTGACCGCGCCGTCGATCAGGTTCATCTTCGGGCTGCCGACGAAGGTGGCGACGAAGGTGTCGGCCGGGTGCCGGTAGACCTCCTCGGGCGGGCCGGCCTGGGCGATGCGCCCGTCGCGCATCACCACGATGCGGTCCGACAGCGTCATCGCCTCTTCCTGGTCGTGGGTCACGTACAGCGCGGTGATGCCCAGCTTGCGCTGCAGCCGCAGCAGTTCGGTGCGGGTCTCCACCCGCAGCTTGGCGTCGAGGTTGCTCAGCGGCTCGTCGAACAGGAACACCGCGGGTTCACGGATGATGGCCCGGCCGATCGCGACGCGCTGCTGCTGCCCGCCGGACAGATCCTTGGGCTTGCGCTCGACCAGCTTGCCCAGGCCGAGTGACTCGGCGATCTCATCGGCCCGCCGCAACGCCTCGGCGCGCGCAATCCGCTTGGCCCGCAACGGGAAGGCGATGTTCTCCCGAACCGTCAGGTGCGGGTAGAGGGCGTAGTTCTGGAACACCATGGCGATATCGCGTTCCTTGGGTTCCAAGGCCGTCACATCCCGGTCGCCGATATGAATGCTGCCGGAAGTGATCTCTTCCAACCCGGCCAGCATCCGCAACGACGTGGTCTTACCGCAGCCGGACGGGCCGACCAGTACCGTCATGCTGCCGTCGGCCAGCTCCAGGTCGAGATCGGAGACCACAGTCGTTGTCCCGTAGGACTTTCCGACCTTGGAAAACTTCACCGCTGCCATATCCGAATCCTTGCTTGTCTAGTACTTGACCGCGCCGCCGCTGATCCCCTGGACCAAGCGTCGCTGGATGAAGAAGCTGGCGATCACCACCGGGACGATCGCGATCATGATCGCGGCGCTCATGGTGCCGATCTGCACACCGCGGAAGGTGTTGAAGTTCGCGATGGCCACCGGCAGGATCGCCGCGTTGCCGGGTGCCAGGATCAGCCCGTAGAACAGGTCGTTCCACGACAGAGTGAACCCGAAGATGCCCGCGGCGCCGATACCCGGATACACCTGCGGCAGCACCACCATCCGGAAAGCCTGCCAGCGGGTGAACCCGTCGACCCGGGCCTGTTCCTCCAATGAGGCGGGAACGGCCTCGAAGAAGCCGATCAGAAACCAGGTGACCAGCGGCAGCACGAAGGACAGATGCGCGAAGATCACCGGCGCCAGGGTGTCGGTCAACCGCAGCGCATGCGCCATGGTCAGGAACGGGAACACCATCACCGCAGGCGGAACCACCTGGGCGGCGAGCATGCCGAACCGGGTCAATGATCCGCCGGCCCGGTACTTGGCGATGACGTAGGCGCCCATGCTGCCGACCACCAGGCTGATCGACACCGTGATGATGCCGACCAGCGCGCTGCGGCCGGCGGCGGCGAAGACACCGGAATCCAGCACGTTCTGCCAGTTGGCCAGGCTGGGAGCGAAGGCGAGCAGGAACGGCTCCGACATCTGTTCGGGCGTCTTGAAACTCGCCAGCGCCACCCAGAGGATGGGGAACAGGACGAACACGAACGCCGCGGTGAGCACGGCGAGACGCAGGATCTCCAGCCCGCGGGGTCGGGTCATCGGACGGTCCTTTCCGAGGCCCGGCTGCGTTCCATGGTGCGGAACGCCAGCACGATCACCACCAGCACCACCGCCAGCACGATGAAGGCCATGGCGCTGGCCTGCGCGAGCCGGAAGAACTGGATGCCTTCGAGATACATGTAGTACTGCAGGGTTTGGGTCTCGGTGCCCGGGCCGCCGCGGGTGGTGGCGTAGACGTATTCGAAGACCCGCAGGGCGTCCAGGCCCCGCAGCAGCACCGCCACGGTGAGTACCGGGGCGAGCATCGGGATCAGTACCCGGCGCAGCCGGTAGACCGGCCCGGCGCCGTCGACCCGGGCGGCCTCCATGGGTTGCTTGGGCATCGACTCCAAGCCGGCCAGGATCAGCAGCACCATGAACGGTGTCCACTGCCAGACGTCGATGAACGCCAGGGTCAGCAGGGCCCGGCCGGCGCCGAAGAAGTCGTAGTCGGCCCCTACCGCGTGCAGCAGCGCCGGTACCGCGCCGATCTGGTCGTTGAGCAGGAACCGGAAGATCAGCCCGACCGCGATCGGGGTGATGAACATCGGGGCCAGCACGATGGCCCGGGACAGGTCCTTGGCCCAGCGCTGCTGATGCAGCGCCAGTGCCAGGGCGAAACCGATCACCAGTTCGGCGGTCACCGCGATCACCACGTAGATCGCGGTGGTGGCGAAGGCCTCCCAGAACGACGAGTTCGTCAGGGCGTCGGTGAAATTCTGCGCGCCGACGAAACCGGGTTGTTTGCGGTCGGTCAGCTTGTAGTTGGTCAGCGACAGGTAGGCCGCGTAGCAGAGCGGGAATCCGACGGCCACAGCGAACAGGGCGAGCAGCGGCATGAGCATGCCGTACTTGAACTTCATCGGTGTCGCCCTCGTCGCCCCGCGGTTACGGATGTGGCCGCCGGATTCCCTACGGTCACTTCTGGATCCGCTCCGCAGCTGCCTGGGCATCGCGCAGTGCGTCGGCGACGCTCTTGTTGCCCGCGGCGGCGTCGTTGAGCTCGGTGCCGACCGCCTGGATCATTTCCTCGCCGCCCTTGCCCTTGGTCAAGGGTGCGGCGTTGGCCAGGATCTCACCGACGGTCTTGTAGTAGTCGGCGCCGTACCCGTCGGCCAGAACCTTCGGGTTGGTCAGCGAGCTCTGCCGGATCACGGCCCCGCCGTCGGCGACCCGCTGCGCATCGACCTCGGGTGAGGTCACCCAGGAGGCGAATGCCCATGCGGCGTCGGCCGCGCTGGAGTTGGCCGGGATGGCCCAGCTCCACAGGCCCAGTGCCGATTTGCCGCCAGGGATGGGGGCAAGGGCGAACTGGCCGGCACGTTGCGCCGAAGCCCCGGCGGGGTCGTTGAGTGCGGGCAGGTTCCAGTTGTAGCCGATCATCGAGGCGGCCTTGCCACTGGACACCGAGCGGAAGGCCTCGTCGAATCCCCAGGACAGGCTGTTGGCCGGGGCCGCGGTGCGGTAGGTCTCGATGTAGGCGTCCAGTGCCCGGGCGGCCTGCTCGGTGTTCAGTGTGGGCTTGCCGTCCTCGCCGTAGATCGATCCGCCTGCGGCGAACAGCCAGTTGGCCCACTCCTCGAAGATCTTGTAGCCGCGCTGGGGCTGCATCGCGATGCCTGCCCGATCCGTGGTCTTGAGCTTTTGCGACGTCGAGACAAGGGCATCCAGATCGGTGGGGACGGTCACGCCGGCCGTTTTGAGATCACCGGTGTTGTAGATGTAGCCGAGTGCGTAGTTGTAGAACGGCACCCCGTAGGTGGTGCCCTCGACGTCGGTGATGGCCTTCAGCGACGGGAAGAAGTCATCGGGCTGATATCCGGTGGTGGAGGCGATCCGGTCGTTGAGCGGCTCCAGGAACCCGGCCGCGGCGAAGTCGTCCATCCACGGGTTGTCCACGACGATCAGGTCGTAGGCGGGCTCGGAAGCCTGGAACGAGGACACCAGACGGTCGCGCATCTGGTCGAAGGTCATGGTCTCGATCTGGACCTTGATGTCGGGGTACTTCTGGTTGAACTGTCCGACAAGGTTTTTCACGACGTCGGTGTCCGGCACGTTTTCCATCAGCACCCGCACGGTGGCGCTGGTGTCGGTCGGCACATCACCGATTCCGGATGAGCTCTGCTCGCCGGAGCCGCCGCTGCCGGCGCAGCCGGCCAGGGTCAGACCGGCGGCCGCGATCACCGCGGGCAACCACCGGCTCAACGTCGGAATTTTCATAGGTTCTCACTTTCCCTTGTCCGGGTGGGGTGGATCGAGTCGCTGTCGGGGACGGGTTCGGCTCAATCCATGTAGGCACCGCCGTTGACGGACAGTGCTTCTCCGGTGATGAACCGGGCATCCTCGGAGACCAGGAACGCCACCGCGCGGGCGACGTCGTCGGGGGTCTGCAGCCGACCCAGAGGGGTGGCGTCGATCCAGGCCTGGCGAACTCCCTCGGGGGTGGACCCGCTGAGGCCGGCCTCCCATTCCAGTTCCCGGGTCTGCATGGGGGTGGCGACGAAACCCGGGCACACGCTGTTGACCGTGATGCCATGGGCCGCAAGCTCATAGGCCATGGCCTGGGTGAGTCCGAGCACACCGAACTTGGAAGCCACGTAGTCCGACAGGAACGGCACCCCGCCCTGTTTGGCCGCCATCGATGCGGTGTTGACGATGGTTCCGCGCACGTTGGTGCGGATCATCGCGCGGGCCGCGGCCTGGCCGCACAGGAACACGCCCTTGAGGTTGATGTCGAGGCTGCGGTCGAGCTGCTCGGTGGAAACATCGACAAAACTGGCCATCGCCGAGATGCCGGCGTTGCTGACCCACGCGTGCAGCCCCGTGCGGTCGGCCACATCGTCGGCCAGGCGGGCGGCCGCGGCGGCGTCGGTGACGTCGAGTCGGGCCGCCTCATGCCCGGTGCCGGCCAGCCCGTCGCGGGTCTGCTCGGCGGCGGCCGCGTCGATATCGGTGACGGTCACGCGCCAGCCGCGCTGGGCCAGGGTGGTGGCGATCGCCCGGCCGATGCCGGAACCGGCGCCGGTGACCACGACGGTCTGGGTGGGGGTGTTGTTTTCGGCGGTCATGACCGGGCCTTTCGGGCGATGCGGTGGGACACGGGGGTGAGCACGTCGCCGAGCTCGCGCCATTGGGCATAAGCCTCGGCGTAGCGGTCGACGTGTTTCGGGTTGGGCACGACGGGTTCTCCGACGGTCTGGAACGCTGCGGTGCTGTCCCAGTCTTCGAGCAGGCCGGTGCCGACGGCGGCGATCACCGCGGCGCCCAGGGAGGCGCCGGGATGGCCGACGATCGGTGACAGCGGGGTGCCGAGCACGTCGGCGAGAATCTGCTTCCACAGCACCGATCGGCTGCCGCCATTGGTGACCAGGGCGCGTCGCAGCGGCACCCCCATCGAGGCGAAGATCTCGGTGTGGTGTTTGAAGCCGTAGGCGATGGCCTCCAGGACCGAGCGGTACATGTCCGCGCGATTGTGGGCCAGGTCGAGCCCGACGAACGCGCCGCGCAGATCGGGATCGTGCAGTGGGCTCTTCTCGCCGAGAAAGTACGGCAGACAGAGGACTTCGGCGGGCTTGCGGGCATCGGCCTCGTCGTCGAGGGCGACCAGGTCGAGGCCGCCGGACAGGGTCTGGAACCAGCGGATCAGGCTGCCGCTGGTGGCCATGCAACCGTTGGGCAGCCAGCGGCCCGGGACCGGGTGGGCGTCGAGGTAGAGGCGGGCGTCGATCACCGGTTGATCGGCAGCGGCCAGGATGTCCCCGGCGCCACCGAGTTTCACCAGCCAGTCACCTTCGGCATTGATCCCGGCGGCGTACGCCGAGAGCACGTGGTCGGCGCCACCGACGATCAACGGCAACCCCGCGGGCAAGCCGGTGGCGGCCGTGGCGGCTGCGCTGAGTTCGCCGGCCTGGGTACCGGGGGAGAGCACGGTCGGCACCAGTTCGGGCGCCAGGCCGGCCGCGGCGTACATCGGCTCGAAGCGCTGTCCGTCGACGGTGCCCAGCCCGGATTCGATGGCCCAGTTCAGCTCGACGTGCGCGGGTGCGCCCAGCGCCATCAGCACCCAGTCGTAGGAGCCGACCAGGTGGGTGGTGGCGCGCCAGGTTTCGGGCTCATGCCGCTGAAGCCAGAGCGCGGTCGGTCCCACGGACTGCTGGGTCACCGCCGAACCGGTCGCGCGCAGCACGGCGTCCTCGTCGAGAGCGTCCTTGAGTTCGGCGATCTCCGCGGTGGCCCGGGCATCGTTCTGCAGCATCGCGCGGCGCAGCGGTGCGCCCTGGCTGTCCACCGGGACCACGGCCGGGACCATGCCGGTGGTCGACAGCGCACCGATCTGCCCGGGGGCAACTCCGGATTCGGCCAGCACGGCGCGGATGCCGGCATGCACGTTATCCAGCCACTGCGCCGGATCTGCCTCGGCCTGCCCCGGTCCGCCGGAATACAGCTGGGCCTCGCCGGTGGCCTGGGCGACAATGCGTGCGTGGCCGATATCGACGAGCACGGTCTTGGTGCCCGTGGTGCCGATGTCGATGCCGATCGTGAACTCCGGCATGCCGTCCTTTCCCATAGATAACCGCGAGATGTGCACTGCGTGGCCGCGGTGGAACTACCCTACTGACACTGTTAGATTCTCACAAGATATGTGGGATAGTCACGGCAGCTCACGCGAATCTGTACGATGACTGTGATTTAGTAACAGGTGTTCTACCGAAGTATGGCGAAGACGAAGTGGAGATGCGCCCCATGACCAACTGGCTTGACGAGGTATTTGCGGTACGGAAGCCCGTGATCGCGATGCTGCACCTGTCGGCGCTGCCGGGCGATCCTGGATTCGATTCGGCTGCAGGCATTGGTGCAGTGGTCGACCGGGCCCGCGGCGAGCTGGCCGAGCTACAGGAGGGCGGCGTCGACGGAGTGATGATCTCCAACGAGTTCAGCCTCCCGTACCTCACCAAGACCGAGCCGATCACCGCGATCACCATGGCCCGGATCATCGGCGAGCTGCTGCCCGACTTCACCGTGCCGTATGGCGTGAACGTGCTGTGGGACGGACGGGCCTCGATCGATCTGGCCGTAGCCACCGGCGCCCAGTGGGTCCGCGAGATCTTCACCGGCGTCTACGCCAGCGATTTCGGCCTGTGGAACACCAATGTCGGCGAGGTTGCCCGGCACCGCCACCGGATCGGCGGCAGCGGGGTCAAGCTGCTGTTCAACATCGTCCCGGAATCGGCGGTCTACCTGGCCGACCGCGATCTCGCCTCGGTCGCTGCCACCACGGTGTTCGCCACCAATCCCGACGGCATCTGTGTGTCCGGGCTGACCGCGGGCGCCCCCACGGATTCGCAGGCGCTGCAGGTGGTCAAGAACAATGCCGGCGCCGTGCCGGTGTTCGTCAACACCGGCGTGCGCGCCCACAATGCGGCCGAGCAGCTTTCGGTCGCCGACGGCGCGATCGTCGGCACCTACTTCAAGGAGGGCGGGGTGTTCGAGAATCGCGCCGTGGCCTCCCGGGTCAGCGAATTGATGAACGTGGTCAAGGAATTTCGTAAGACCCTATGAACGAACAGCTGCGCGTGCTGGCCGTGGCGGCCGCTCGGACCGGGGCCGAGGTATGCCTGCGGCGATGGGGCGAACCGCTGGAGGTGGCGACCAAGAGCGCGGCCGGCGACGTGGTGACCACCGTGGACCGGGCTGCCGAGGAGGCGGTTCGCGCGGTGCTGTTGCGGGCCAGACCCGACGACGGTGTGCTCGGCGAGGAGCTGGCTGAGCACACCGGCGTCGGTGCCGTGCAATGGGTAGTCGACCCGCTCGACGGCACCACCAACTACACCCGGCGTATCCCGTACTTCGCCACCTCGGTGGCGGCCCGTTCGTTGGCCGACGGCAGCTGGCTGGCCGGTGCGATATCCGCACCCGCCCTGGGCATGACCTGGAGTGCGGCCAAACATCTTGGAGCACAGTTAGTCTCAGGATCGGATGAGATGCGACTGCCGCTGGCGATGATGGAATCCTCGGCCCGGCTGGTGGGCACCGGGCTGTCCTACGATCCCGGTCACCGCCGCAGGCAACTGCGCGAACTCGGTGCCCTGATGACCGGCTACACCGATATGCGCAGATTCGGCGCGGCAGCGGTCGACTTGTGCCTGGTGGCCCAGGGCAGCCTCGACGCCTTCGTCGAGGACGATCTCGCGGTGCACGATTGGGCGGCCGGCGCACTGATCGCCGAGGAGGCCGGAGCCCGGGTGTCCCGGGCCGAAGGCCGCGACACCGTGGTGTCAGCGCGCTGGCGTTGACCGCTCACTGCTGACGCAGACCACCGAGACGCCGGCCGAGCGCAGTGCCTCGACCGCGGGATGGGTCGGCAGTCCATCGGTGACCAGAATCGAAATGGCCGATACCGGTGCGACATTGATCAGCTGTACCCGGCCCAGCTTGGTGGCGTCGGCGGCCACGATCACCCGGTCCGCCGCCCGCATGGCGGCCTGCTTCACATTGCCTTCCTCGCGGTGGTACTCCGAGGCGCCGCGCTTGCCGTCCACCCCGGCGATCCCCATGACATAGGTGTCGCAGTTGTAGCGCAGGTAGAAGTCCTCGGCCTCGGCGCCGATCAGGCTCAGCTCACCGGGGCGCACCTTGCCGCCGGTCAGCAGGATCGTGGTGTCCGGTTCGTCGGCGAGTTCGACGGCGACCAGCACGCTGGGTGTGATCACCGTCAGGCCCAGATCCCGGCCCTTGATGGCCCGGGCCACGGCCAGCACGGTGCTGCCGCTGTCCAGGATCACGGTTTCGCGTGGGGTCAGCAGGTCGGCGACCGCGCGGGCGATGTGCAGCTTCTCGTCGGCGGCGTCGGCGGCCCGGGCGGCGAAGGACGGTTCGGTCGACTTCCCGCCGAACGCGATCGCGCCGCCCAGAACCCGGCGGGCGATGCCCTGATCCTCCAGCCGCTCGATGTCGCGGCGGATGGTCATCGCCGAGACGTCGAACTCGTCGGCCAGGGTGGTGAAGTCGACCTCGCGATCGGTGTGGATCCGCGCGGCGATCGCTGCCCGCCGGGCGTGGGCGTTCAAGCCTGGTGCCATGGGTACAGCGTAGGGGAAGGCTGTGAATTAATAACAGCAATCACAGACCTCGGTGTGGCTGCCCGCGTCGGCTGTGATACTCCAACAGCTCAGCGATCGGCGTCGGCAGCGCCGTCAGCTCCGTCGGCCAACGGCGTCACCCGGTCGCGCATCGATGCCCACAGTGCCGCGGTGGCCGCAGTACAGGTGGCCGCACCGGCGACGTGAACTGCGACCAGGACGGCGGGAACCCCGGTGTAGAACTGCACGATCCCGACGAGCCCCTGCGCGCACACCAACGCGACGAGGACGGTCAGCCGGACCATGACGGGGCGCGGGGCGCGTACCGCGGCGAGGCCGAATCCCAGTGCGACGATCAGGGCCAGGTAGGCGACCAGCAGCGACGAATGCATGTGTACGAGCATGGTGATCTCGACCTGCAGGCGCGGCACCACGCGGTCGAGGCTCTTGTCCCCGGCGTGCGGACCGGCGCCGGTCACGAGCGTGCCCGTCGCCAGGACCGCGGCCAGGATGACGGCGCTCAGGACGGTCAACTGCCGCAACGGTTTCGGCACAGTGGTCGTGGGGGTGCCGGTGTCGGGTTGGCCGATCTTGACGAACAGCAGCACCGCGAGCCACACCATCACCATGGACGCGAGCAGGTGGATCGCCACGGTCCACCACAGCAGGCCGGTCCGCACCGTGATGCCGCCGATGATGGCCTGGACCACGGTGGAGGCGGGCATCAGCCACGCGTAGATCAGCACTTCGCGGCGTCGGCGGGCCCGGGTCACGGCCAGGACCGCCGCGATGGCGGTGAGTACCACCAGGAAGGTGATCATCCGGTTGCCGAACTCGACCACCTGATGCACGACGGCGACCTCGGCGTGCGGGACGGGAGTGAAGCTGCCGGGGAAGCACTGCGGCCAGGTGGGGCAGCCGAGGCCGGACGCGGTGACCCGGACGATCGCTCCGGTGACGGAGATTCCGCCCTGGGTGAGGATCACCAGAAACGCGATCAGGCGCTGGACCCGCAGGCTCGGCTTGGGCAGCACATCGACCAGTCGTTGGAAAGCTGTTCCGCCGGGCACGGCCTGATCGTAGTTGATCAGGAACTACAGCCCGTAGTAGGGCCGGTCTGGATCAGGTGAACCGGAACCAGCGCAGGGCGCAGATCGCGGCGACGGCACCCCACACCACCAGTACGGCCACGCCGAACCAGTCCATCGACAGCGTCATCGCCTGGGTCAGGGATTCGGTGAGGGCCCCGGAAGGGGTCAACCGGGCGGCCCAGCGCAGGGCCGACGGCACCGGGCCGCCTTCCAGGGTCAGCGCGCCCAGGCCCGCGAACACGAACCACAGCAGGTTCGCCAATGCCAGCACGATCTCGGCCTTGAGGGTGCCGCCGAGCAGCAGCCCCAATGCGGCGAACGTGGCGGTACCCAGCGCGATGATCACCGCACCCAGCGCCAGACCCAGCGGCGACGGCCGCCAACCCAGCGCAAAACCTATGGCGCCCAGCAAGATTGCCTGTAAGAACACGACGGTCACCACCGCCAGGGACTTGCCGGCGATGATTCCCCACACTGGAAGCGCGGTGGCGCCAAGGCGTTTCAGCGCGCCGTAGCGGCGGTCGAAGGCCACGGCGATGGCCTGCCCGGTGAATGCCGTGGAGATCAGGGCCAAGGCCATGATCGCCGGAGTGAAGGTTCCCGCCCGATCGTCGCCGAACGAGCCCAACGGCAGCAGCGTCATCCCGACCAGCAACGTGATCGGGATGAACATGGTCAGCAGAAGCTGCTCGCCGTTGCGCAGCAGCAACTTCAGCTCCAGCCCGTACTGTGCGGACAGCATGGCCGGCACCTTGGCCGGGCGGGGATCGGGGGAGAAGGTGCCCGGGGCGAATCGGTTCGGAGCGCTCGTCATGACCGCAGCTCCCGTCCTGTGAGGTCGAGGAATACATCTTCGAGGCTGCGCTGCTCCACCCGCATACCGGTGGCCAGCACGTTGAGCCGGGCGCACCACGCCGTCACGGTGGCCAGCACCTGCGGGTCGATGTGCCCCTCGACCAGGTACTCGCCGGGTGCCGTCTCGGTGGCTTTGTAGTTCTCCGGCAGCGCCGCGGCCAGTAGGGACAGGTCGAGCTTGCGTGGCGCACTGAAACGCAACTGGTTCTCGGCTCCGCTGTGGGTCAGCTCGGCGGGTGTGCCGGTGGCTACCGCGACGCCGTGATCGATGATCACGATCCGGTCGGCCAGTTCTTCGGCCTCGGCCAGGTGATGTGTGGTCAGCACGACCGTCACACCGTCGCGGCGCAGTGCATCGATCAACTCCCACACCACAATTCGGGCGTGGGCATCCATCCCGGCGGTCGGCTCGTCGAGGAATACCAACTCGGGGCGACCCACCACGGCGCAGGCCAGCGCCAGGCGTTGTTGCTGGCCGCCCGACAGTCGCCGGTAAGTCGTGCGGGCGGATTCGGTCAGGCCGAGGGTGTCCATCAGCCAGGCCGGATCGAGCGGGTCGGCAGCATAGGAGGCGACCAGATTGAGCATCTCGTCGGCCCGGGCCGCGGGGTAGCCGCCGCCGCCCTGCAGCATCACGCCGATCCGCTCGCGCACCTGCGCGTTGTCGGCAACGGGATTCAACCCGAGGATTTCGACACGGCCGTCGTCGGGGCGGATGAATCCCTCGCACATTTCGACGGTGGTGGTCTTGCCTGCGCCGTTCGGGCCGAGCAGGGCCAGTACCTCGGCCCGCTGCACATCGAGGTCCAGGTTGGCGACCGCTGTCGTCGATCCGTAGCGCTTACTGACGCCGCGGAGCAGCACAGGTTGATCAGAACGCGAGGTCACGGGGATTCAGCGTAGGCGTCGGGTGATTGCGTGGGTGTCGGCGGTGGGCCTGTATCCGGTTCGCGTGACGCACGCCACGGCAGTCGGCGCCACGTCAGCCCGATCAGGATCAGCACGATCAACGCGCTCGCCAGGGTGGCCATCACGATCTGGAACAAGGTGAACCGGTCGCCGTTGGCCGTTGGGCCGAAGATCCCGACAACCAGCGTGATGGCGATCGTGGACCCGCGGAACCCGGGTCGGGTGGCCCACGCGGCCAGCGGGATCACCGCCCACAGCAGGTACCACGGTTGCACCACCGGAAACAGCAGGATGGTGCCGCCCAGGGCGACGCCCAGTCCGCCGACGGGGTGCAACCGGCCGCGCATCACGGCCAACAGCAGCCAGCTGACCAGGATCGCGATCAGGAAGACGCCGATGGCGCGGGTGAGCGCGAGCACCGCGGTGGTGTGGTCACCGAGCCCCAGCAGGATGCCGACCTGGCCGGTGCCCAGCGCCAGCAGGGTCGGCGGTGACATCCAGCTGCGCACCACGTTGGCGGTGCCGAGGGTGGACAACCAACCGAAGCCCAGGCCGCTGGCCCAGCCGATCACGCCCATCACCGCCAGCGAGATCACGCCGAGTGGGACGCTCGCCACGAAGAACGCCTTGATCGTGCCGCCCAGGCGCCAGGCCAGTGCCATCCCGACGAATCCGAGTGCGAGCAGGGACGGCAGCTTGACCTGGGAGGACAGCGTGATGAGCACCGTGCCGATCAGCAGCATCCCCGCGGGGTACCAGTGGTCCCAGTCCTCGCGTGAGTGTGGCCAGGTCAGTGGCCGGGGGATGAGCGGCGCTGCGGCGTCGATGCCGCGCAGCGCGAACTCGGTACCCGCCAGCATCAGGCCGAGCATCAGTGCCTCGTTGTGGATCCCGGCCACCAGGTGCATGAAAAGCAGCGGATTACATGCGCCGAGCCACAGTGCGCTGACCTCTGCGACGCCGCAACGGCGGGCCAGCCGGGGCGTGGCCCACACGATGAGCCCGACGCCGAGCAGCACCACGGCGCGGTGACACAGCACTGCGGCGACGATGTTCTCGCCGGTCAGTGCGGAGATGCTCTCGCCGATCCACAGGAACAGCGGGCCGTATGGCGCCGGTGTCTCGCGCCACAGACTGGGCACCGACAGCGTGAACACATGATCGAGGCCGAGGCCGGTCGCCGGGCCGACCTGATAAGGGTTGAGGCCGATGTAGCCGATCTCACTCTGGGCCAGGTACGAGTAGACGTCCTTGCTGTACATCGGCGGTGCGACCAGCAGCGGGATGGCCCACAGCAGCAGCGTCCGGTCCAGCTGGCTGCGCGACATCCGGCGGGGTCCGAGGACGAATCGCCCGAGCATGAGCCAGGCCAGCGCCATCATCACTGCCCCGGTCGTGGTCATGGTCAGTGACACGGTCTGGATGCGCGACGGCAGGTTGAGCAGCCGCACCCCGAAGGTCGGGTCCTGCACGACGGGGCGGGCTCCCGCACCGAGGGCGCCTATCGCCATCAGTACGGTTCCGGTGGCCCCGAAAAGCCGGGTACGACGTTGTGCGACAACCTCGGCGGCGTTGAGTGGGGACCAGACAGCCCGTTCGTCGCCGTGCCACCGGGCGATCGATGTGCTGAAGGTCGACAGGCGGCTTGCCATCAGGGCAGCGTAACCGTCGGCCGAGGCGGTCTTCGCCCGGCAACGGTGGCCCAGGTCACGTAAGGGTGCCCTTGCTAGAACCGGGAGTGGAATTCCGTCACAATGGTGTTGTGAAAATAGGTCGGACGACTGTGGGCTCTGCTTCGGCTGGTGTGCCGAAGCCGGTCAACGATGTCGTGCCGGCATCCGACGGGCACACCCGGAGCTCGATCATTCACCTGTTGCTCGAGGGTCCCATCACTGCGGGGCAGATCGGTGACAGGCTGGGTATCTCGGCGGCCGGCGTACGGCGACACCTCGATGCCCTGATCGAAGCCGGGGACGCGCAGGCCAGTGCCGCCGCGGCGTGGCAGCACAACGGCCGGGGCCGCCCGGCCAAGCGTTACCGGTTGACGGCCGCGGGCCGGGCCAAGCTCGGCCACACCTATGACGACCTCGCCGTCGCCGCGATTCGGCAACTGCGTGAGATCGGCGGCAAGGATGCCGTGCGCACGTTCGCGCGACGCCGGATGGACACCATTCTGGCCGGCGTCACCGAGGGGCCCGGCGGAGTCGCCGACACCGCCGAACGAGTTGCGGACGCGTTGACCCGGGCCGGGTATGCCACCACGACGAATCCGGTGGACGGCCCGATTCACGGGGTGCAGATCTGCCAGCATCACTGTCCGGTATCGCACGTCGCCGAGGAGTTCCCGGAGTTGTGCGAGACGGAGAGCGAGGCGTTCGCCGAGATCCTGGGCACCCACGTGCAGCGCCTGGCCACCATCGTCAACGGTGACTGCGCCTGCACCACCCACGTACCACTCGATGCGGACGGCCCAGCCCGGACGACCGCAGCGACAAGCCAATCGACAGCGAGCAAACAAGGAGCGGCGACATGACCATCACGCCCGAAACGCCATTGACCCAGGAAGAGACCATCGCGTCGCTGGGCAACTACGGCTACGGCTGGTCGGACTCCGACGTCGCCGGCGCAAGCGCGCAGCGCGGCCTGTCCGAAGCCGTCGTGCGTGACATCTCGGCCAAGAAGAACGAGCCGGAGTGGATGCTGGAGTCCCGGCTGCGGGCGCTGCGGACCTTCGACAAGAAGCCCATGCCGAACTGGGGTTCCAACCTCGAAGGCATCGACTTCGAGAACATCAAGTACTTCGTGCGCTCCAGCGAGAAGCAGGCGGCGTCCTGGGAGGAACTGCCCGAGGACATCAAGAACACCTACGACCGCCTCGGCATCCCGGAGGCCGAGAAGCAGCGGCTGGTGGCAGGCGTTGCCGCGCAGTACGAGTCCGAGGTGGTCTACCACTCGATCCGTGAGGACCTTGAGGCCCAGGGCGTCATCTTCTTGGACACCGACTCCGGCCTGCGTGAGCAACCCGAGCTGTTCAAGCAGTACTTCGGCACCGTGATCCCGGCCGGTGACAACAAGTTCTCCGCCCTCAACACCGCGGTGTGGTCGGGTGGCTCGTTCATCTACGTGCCCCCGGGCGTGCACGTCGACATTCCGCTGCAGGCCTACTTCCGGATCAACACCGAGAACATGGGCCAGTTCGAGCGGACGCTGATCATCGCCGACGAGGGCTCCTACGTGCACTACGTCGAGGGTTGTACCGCGCCGATCTACAAGTCGGATTCGCTGCACTCGGCCGTGGTCGAGATCGTCGTCAAGCCCGGTGCCCGGGTGCGCTACACCACGATCCAGAACTGGTCGAACAACGTCTACAACCTGGTCACCAAGCGTGCGCGTGCCGAGGCCGGCGCCACGATGGAGTGGATCGACGGCAATATCGGCTCCAAGGTCACCATGAAGTACCCGGCGGTCTGGATGACCGGTGAGCACGCCAAGGGCGAGGTGCTCTCGGTGGCGTTCGCCGGCGAGGGCCAGCACCAGGACACCGGCGCCAAGATGCTGCACCTGGCACCGCACACGTCGAGCAACATCGTGTCCAAGTCGGTGGCCCGCGGCGGAGGCCGCGCGTCCTACCGTGGCCTGGTCCAGGTCAACAAGGGTGCGCACGGCAGCAAGTCCAGCGTGAAATGCGATGCGCTGCTGGTCGATACGATCAGCCGCTCGGATACGTACCCGTACGTCGACATCCGTGAGGACGACGTCACGATGGGCCATGAGGCCACCGTGTCCAAGGTCAGCGAAGATCAGCTGTTCTACCTGATGAGCCGCGGCATGAGCGAGGACGAGGCAATGGCGATGGTGGTGCGCGGCTTCGTCGAGCCCATCGCCAAGGAACTGCCCATGGAATACGCGCTTGAGCTGAACCGGCTCATCGAGCTGCAGATGGAAGGCGCGGTCGGTTAAGTGACACAGAATCTCACCCAAGCGGTCGAGGGCATTGTGACGAACAAGGGCGAGCTTTTCGCGTCGTTCGATGTCAACGCCTTCGAGGTCCCCGGCGGTCGCGACGAGCTGTGGCGGTTCACCCCGCTCAAGCGGCTTCGCGGCCTGCACGACGGCTCCGCGGTAGCCAATGGCAAGGCCGGCATCACCGTGACCGAGCGGCCGGGCGTGACGGTGGAGACCGTCGGCCGGGACGACAAGCGGCTCGGCGAGGGCGGTGTGCCCACCGATCGCGTTGCGGCCCAGGCTTTCTCGTCCTTCGAGACGGCGACCGTGGTCACCGTCAAGCGTGACACCGAGGTCGCCGAGCCGATCGAGATCGTGGTCGACGGACCCGGTGTCGACACCGTGGGCTACGGCCACTTGCAGATTCGGGTCGAGGAACTGTCCCGGGCCATCGTCGTGGTCGATCTGCGCGGCAGCGGAACCTACGCCGACAACGTCGAGATCATCGTCGGCGATGCGGCCGGCCTCGGCGTCATCTGGATCGCCGACTGGGCCGACGACATGGTGCATGTCAGCGCCCATCACGCCAAGCTCGGCAAGGACGCGGTGTTCGGACACGTCAACGTCACCCTCGGTGGCGATGTCGTGCGCACCTCGGCCACCGTCCGGTTCACCGGACCCGGCGGTGACGCCAAGATGCTCGGCACCTACTTCGCCGACGACGGTCAGTTCTTCGAGTCGCGGTTGCTCGTCGACCACGCTCAGCCGCACTGCAAGTCGGACGTCCTGTACAAGGGCGCGTTGCAGGGTGATCCGGATTCCAACAAGCCCGACGCGCACACGGTGTGGATCGGCGACGTGTTGATCCGGGCCGAGGCCACCGGTACCGACACCTTCGAGGTGAACCGCAACCTGGTGCTCACCGATGGTGCCCGCGCCGATTCGGTACCCAACCTCGAGATCGAGACCGGCGAGATCGTCGGCGCCGGGCACGCCAGTGCCACCGGTCGTTTCGATGACGAGCAGTTGTTCTACCTGCGCGCCCGCGGCATCCCCGAGGATCAGGCCCGACGCCTCGTCGTGCGCGGATTCTTCAACGAGATCATCGCCAAGATCGCTGTCCCCGAGGTGCGTGAGCGCCTGACCGCAGCAATCGAGCAAGAACTGCAAAAGAACGATCCGAACGAATCGAGAACTTCGTAGTCATGACCACTCTGGAAATCAAGGACCTGCACGTCTCGGTGAACGCCGCCGAAGGCGCTGAGAACACCGAGATCCCGATCCTCAAGGGTGTCGATCTCACCGTGAAGTCGGGGGAGACGCACGCGGTGATGGGCCCCAACGGCTCCGGGAAGTCGACGCTGTCCTATGCGATCGCCGGCCACCCCAAGTACACCGTCACCTCCGGTTCGATCACCCTCGACGGGCAGGACGTCCTCGAGATGAGCATCGACGAGCGGGCGCGCGCGGGTCTCTTCCTGGCCATGCAGTACCCGGTCGAGGTGCCCGGCGTGTCGATGTCGAACTTCCTGCGCACCGCGGCCACCGCGGTCCGCGGCGAGGCTCCGAAGCTGCGCCACTGGGTCAAGGAAGTCAAGGCCGCGATGGACGATCTGGACATCGACCCGGCGTTCGGTGAGCGAAGCGTCAACGAGGGATTCTCCGGTGGCGAGAAGAAGCGCCATGAGATCCTGCAGCTCGGGCTGCTCAAGCCGAAGATCGCGATCCTCGACGAGACCGACTCGGGCCTGGACGTCGATGCGCTGCGCATCGTGAGCGAGGGCGTCAACCGCTACGCCGAGGCCGAGCACGGCGGCGTCCTGCTGATCACGCACTACACCCGCATCCTGCGCTACATCCGTCCGCAGTTCGTGCACGTGTTCGTCGGCGGCCGCATCGTGGAATCGGGCGGGCCGGAACTCGCCGACGAGCTCGAAGAGAACGGATACGTGCGCTTCACCCAAGCTGTCGGGGCCTGACATGACGACCTCGGCGACGACGTTGGACCAAGCCGGGTTGGCCAGGATCAGGGCTGATTTCCCGATTCTGAGCCGGGTCATGCGCGGTGGAAAGCAGTTGGCGTACCTGGATTCCGGGGCGACGTCGCAGAAGCCGCTTCAGGTTCTCGACGCCGAACGGGAGTTCCTCACCACTTCCAACGGTGCGGTGCACCGCGGTGCACACCAGCTGATGGAAGAGGCCACCGACGCCTACGAGCAGGGCCGTGCGGACATCGCCGTGTTCGTCGGTGCCGAGCCCGACGAGTTGGTGTTCACCAAGAACGCCACCGAGTCGCTGAACCTGGTGTCGTATGTGCTGGGGGACAAGCGCTTCGACCGTGTGGTCGGCCCGGGTGACGTCATCGTCACCACCGAGCTGGAACACCACGCGAACCTGATTCCGTGGCAGGAGTTGGCTCAGCGGACCGGTGCGACGCTTCGGTGGTATGGCGTGACCGAGGACGGCCGCATCGACCTGGACTCGCTGCAGCTCGACGAGCGGGTGAAAGTGGTGGCCTTCAGCCATCATTCGAACGTCACGGGTGCGGTCGCGCCGGTGGCCGAGCTGGTGTCGCGGGCCAAGGCTGTTGGTGCGCTCACTGTGCTGGATGCCTGCCAGTCGGTGCCGCATCAGCCGGTTGATTTGCACGCGCTCGATGTCGATTTCGCGGCGTTCTCCGGTCACAAGATGCTGGGGCCCACCGGGATCGGCGTGCTGTACGGCCGGCGGGACCTGCTGAATGCGATGCCGCCCTTCATCACCGGCGGGTCCATGATCGAGACCGTCACGATGGAGCAGACCACCTACGCGCCGGCCCCGCAGCGGTTTGAGGCCGGCACGCCGATGACCTCGCAGGTTGTCGGATTGGCTGCTGCCGCACGGTATTTGACTGCGATCGGGATGGACGCGGTCGAGGCGCATGAGGCCGAGTTGGTCGCGGCTGCGCTGGAAGGGTTGTCCGGAATTCCGCAGGTGCGGATCATCGGGCCGCAATCGATCGAACATCGCGGATCGCCGGTCAGTTTCGTCGTCGACGGGATCCACGCCCACGACGTCGGGCAGGTGCTCGACGACGAGGGCGTCGCGGTCCGCGTCGGACACCATTGCGCCTGGCCGCTGCATCGCCGCTTCGGGATCGCCGCCACCGCTCGGGCGTCGTTCGCGGTGTACAACACGCTCGACGAGGTGGACCGACTGGTGGCCGGCATCAAACGCGCCGTGGAGTTCTTCGCGTGAAAATGGAACAGATGTACCAGGAAGTGATCCTGGATCATTACAAGCATCCGCATCACCGCGGACTGCGCGAGCCCTTCGCCGCCGAGGTGCACCACGTCAACCCGACCTGTGGTGACGAGGTGACGCTGCGGGTCACGCTCTCCGACGACGCCGAGACGGTGGCGGACATCTCCTATGACGGGCAGGGCTGTTCGATCAGCCAGGCCGCCACCTCGGTGCTCACCGACCAGGTCATCGGCCAGAGCGTCGGCGATGCCCTCAAGACGGTCGAGGCCTTCACCGAGATGATTTCCTCACGCGGAAACGTGGAGGGGGACGAAGATGTACTCGGTGACGGCATCGCGTTCGCCGGCGTCGCGAAATACCCGGCGCGGGTGAAGTGCGCGTTGCTGGGCTGGATGGCATTCAAAGATGCGCTGGTGCAGGCCAGCGATGACGTGAAGGAACAGCGATGAGCGAGACCGCTTCCGACGAACTGCTCGCCGACCTCGAGGAGGCCATGCGTGACGTGGTGGATCCCGAGCTCGGCATCAACGTGGTCGACCTTGGTCTGGTGTACGGACTCAACGTCGAGCAGGGCGACGAGGGTGCGGTAGCACTGATCGACATGACGCTCACCTCGGCGGCCTGCCCGCTGACCGACGTGATCGAGGATCAGTCGCGCACCGCGCTTGTGGGGGCGGGTCTGGTCAATGAGATCAAGATCAACTGGGTCTGGAACCCGCCGTGGGGCCCGGACAAGATCACCGACGACGGCCGCGAGCAACTGCGGGCGCTCGGTTTCACCGTCTGAGTTCACCCGCTGATGTCGGTGCTGTCGATCACGTAGTTACCTGCTGACGCGGGATACCGTATGTGTTCATGGTGACGGTCCCGGCGTTCGTCTGGCGCAGCGGCTTCTGGGGCCGAGCACTGATGATCGGCGGCAGCGTGGGCTTGGTGCTGGGTGTGCTCTCCTGGCTGGACTCCGGGTTCTGGCTCTCCGGCGTGCTGGTGCTCGTCATCGTGGGCACGTTCTACGGCGTCTGGATGGCGCGGCGCATGGCTCGGTACTGGCCCATGGCGAGACAGCTGAATGGGGCCGACCGGGTGGCGGTGGTAGGCGCGGCCCGCATCGGTGAACGGATCGATGATCCGCGATTGGTCGATGCCGCCCGCGACTATGGCCGGGGAGTGCACGAGGCCGCCGAGGCGGCCCGCCCGTTTCGCTGGCTCTTGCCATTGGTGCTCATCGTCGCGGTGGCGAGTGCGTTGTGGGACGCGGCATTCGGATCGGTCGGCAATGCGGTGGTGTCGGTCGTCTACTTGGTGGTGCTGGTCATGGAGTTGGTCTGGTGGCCCAAGCGCCAGGCCCAGTTGCTGGCCAATGTCCGGCAGGCCTGTGGATAACTTCGCCGCTGCATAGATTCTGGCCGGTTTCTGTCGGGCGGCCTCGCTAGCTTCCAGCGCATCGGGAACCGATGGGGCTCCCGAACAGCCGGAAGGAATTGCGATGCACTCGGATGTCGAAAAATTGCACGAAGCATGCCTGCGAGATCTTGGTGATCCGCAGCGCTGGTTCAGTCCGCGCGGGTACCCGAAATCATTGGCGCTGTGCGTGATTGATTCGATCTACTCGACCGGGGCGCAGTATGCCGGCGTGGAGAAAATCATCGCCCGGTACCGCGGCTACCGGGCGGCGCAGGGCGCGGACGCCGACACCGATGGCGCCGTCGAACTCCTGCAGAACATCGCCGAGTTGGGCGGGTCTGACTCATGGGCGACGCGGATCGGGAACCGTCGGCCGACTTCGACGACGGCGAACGCGCCGTTGAAGTCGGTTGCCGTCGAATAGGTTGCGGAAGCGCTTGTCGCACTGGGTGTTCGCACGTCCGCAGACCTGCGTGCCGTGGCTGAGGGGGACGGCCGTCGGAAGCAGGTCATGGAGGCGTGGTGCGCGGTGCCCGGGCAGCGGTCGGGCGTCACCTGGGAGTACGCCCTCAAGCTCACACAGATCCCCGGGGCGAGGGCCGGCCGTGTGGTGACGGAGTATGTGGCGCGCCACATCGGCACGGTCAGTGCCGAGCGTGCAGCTGAGATGGTGTGTGAGGTGGCCGCATCCGCGGGCTGGGATGCGTTCGCGCTCGATCACGCCATATGGCGGTTCGAATCCGGACGACCACATCAACGCGATCTCGCGTCGTGACGTTGTTGCCGCTCGGGGGTGCGCGGACCTTCCCGCCGAACCGAGCGGCACAACAGCGTTCAGGTCAGAAGGGTGGTGGCGGCCCGTACTCTTCGGCGAGCCAGGCTTGGTAGTCGCGTTCGAATTCGAGGTCGGCGTTGAGTTCGGCGCGGAAGCGCCGTTCCTCGGCGATCCGCTCCTGGCTGTCTTGTTCGCGGGTCTTGCGGCGGGTGGGCATCTTCGCGCCGCGATTCGGATGCGGGGCTTCGGGTTCGGGGAGCTTCAAGTCCCCGGTGGGTTGGCCCAGGGTCGGGAATATGCCGGCGCCGTGGGGTTCGGTGGTGTAGGTGTGCCCGGTGGGGGTCTGGACCTCAACGCTGCCGTCGGGTAGTTGGCGGTCGGTCCAGCCGGGGCAGAAAGTTTTCACCAAATGATGTGCACGGCAAAACAATTTGGTGTTCGACGGATGCGTCGGCCCCGCGGGCCAGGGTGCGGTGTGGTCGATATCGCAGCGTTCGGCGGGGGCATCACAGCCCGGGAACCGGCACGTCAGGTCCCGCCAGCGGATGAACTCCGACAGTGCCACCGACGGGCGGTACCCCGGTTCAGAATTGGCCGAATCAGAGGCGGCCGGCGGGGCCAGGTCGCCGGGATCGCCCGACTCAGCAGGCTCGCTGGGTTCGGTCGGCTGGCTGGGCACCACCACCGGCTTGATCTTGCCCATAGCGGCCAGGTCCCGCACCGACTCGGCGGGCAGGATCCCATGGCCGGCCAGATACCCCGGATCATCGCAGGTGCCGTCCACGGTGGCCCGCTCAGCCAACACGTGAACCATCGCCGCATCGGCCGCGGCACGGTTCTGTGTGGCCGGGCACTCGTCGCGTCCGCACAGGCACGGCAGTTGCGATTCCAGCCGGGCCACCGGCCCGACAGCATCAGCGCGGCGCTGCTCACGGGTCCGGGGATCGTGTTCACACACGGTGTTGGCCACCGCATCCAGACGCTGGCTCAGCGCCACACCGTCGGCGGCGTGGACGTTGGCCCACACCGAGGTCATACCCGGGCTGCTCGGTTCGATCTGAACGAACCGCTCATCGTCCACATTCGGCGGTACCCGCACCCCGTTCGGGTCGAGTTTGGCGATCCATTGATCCACCCGGTCGCGCAACTGTCGTTCGGAGAACCGCATCCATTTGTGGGCGCGGGTGGCCAGTTCTTCATCCAACCCCGCCCACACCGCGGGATCGACGATGCCGGTGCGGGCGATGATCATGCGCACCACCCGGTAGTCGATATCCCCGGCAGCGAACCGCGCCGCGACCAGGGGCAGTTTGTCGCGCAGGACCCGGGCATGGTGGATCTGCGTGCCGGCCCGGCCCCGGCTGATCCGCAGTGCGGCCGATATTTCGGCGGCCACCTCCTCGAACGGATCGGTGCGCCAAAAGATCGACTCGGCCAGCTCCCGTTCCCGCAACGTGTCCAGCTCACCGATCGCCGAAAGCCGTGCCGCGATCGCCGCCGACTCCGCCCGCGCCGCACCACTGATCCTGTCGATCAGGACCGCCGCATCGGAATCGGAATCGAACACATGTTCGAGTCTACGCCGACCCTCGACGAATTTTGGCTGTATCAGGACGTCGGTGACGGTTCCGATGGCTACGGCTGCTGACCTCGCACAGCTTCGACAGGTTCAGCGCGTGGCCCCCAAACTCGCGCCGAGTAAATCGGAATCGACCCGTCCTACCGGGCGTTGACGCACACGTGAGCCAAACTCTCCGTGACCTGTTCAGCCCAATCACCGTCGGATCTCTGACGATCCCGAATCGCTTCGCGATGGCACCGATGACAAGAGCGGCGTCACCGGGCGGTGTGCCCGGCGCCGACGTGGCGGCCTACTACGCCCGTCGTGCAGCCGGTGGCGTCGGCCTGATCATCACCGAGGGTGTGCGGTTGGCCGACCCCGTTGCGGGCTGGCCGTTCAGCATCCCGACGCTGGCCGGCAATGAGGTACTTGACGGCTGGCGGGCCGTCACCGACGCGGTGCACGCCCAAGGCGGCGTGATCGCCGCACAACTGTGGCATCAGGGCGCCGAGCGTGCTGATAGTGACGGGCTGGTCCCGGTCAGCCCGTCGGGAGTCAACAGTGTGGGCGTGGCGAAAGGCCGGGCGTTGCGAACCGATGAATTGGCCGGGGTCGCAGCGCAGTTCGCCGAGGCCGCCCGTAATGCCAAGGCTGCCGGGTTCGACGCTGTCGAACTGCATGGCGCCCACGGTTATCTGCTCGACGAATTCCTTTGGGAGAAAACGAATCTGCGCACAGATTCCTACGGTGGCTCCCTGGCGGCGCGGACCCGCTTCCCGGTCGAGGTCGTAGCGGCGGTGCGCGATGCCGTCGGACCCGGGTTCCCGATCATCTACCGCTTCTCGCAGTGGAAGGCCAATGCCTACGACGCACAACTCGTCGGGACCCCGGGTGAGTTGGAGCAGGCGCTCGCCCCGCTGGTAGGCGCGGGCGTCGACGTGCTGCATCCGTCGACTCGCCGCGTCTATGTACCCGCGTTCCCGGGTTCAGATCTGAGCTTGGCCGGCTGGACCAAGAAGATCACCGGCGTGCCGGTGATCGGGGTCGGCTCGGTCGGGTTGGCCACCGAGTTCCAACCCGGAAAGCGAGACGGTGGCCCCATCGAGCCGGCCCCGGTCGACCGGCTGCTGGCGCAGTTCGAGGCAGAAGAGTTCGACATCGTGGCGATCGGTCGGGCCTTGCTGGCCGATCCGGGATGGGTGAACCGGTTGCGCGACGACGCGCTGGGCGGGTTCGCCGGCTACCACGCCGAAACTGCGCTGGCCAGGCTCTACTGAAATAGGCTGGGAACAGGCCGCTACGCCCCGACGTTAGGAAAAGCGTGAGTACGCAGGACATCACCACAGAACAGTTCGACGACATCGTCAAAGGCAACGAAATCGTGCTGGTCGATTTCTGGGCGTCGTGGTGCGGACCGTGCCGGGCGTTCGCGCCGACATTCAAGGCCGCCTCCGAGAACCACCCCGATGTTGTCTTCGCCAAGGTGGACACCGAGGCCGAGCAGGGGCTCGCTGCCGCAGCCGAGATCCGGTCGATTCCTACCCTGATGGCCTTCAAGAAGGGCAAGTTGGTCTTCAACCAGGCCGGGGTGCTGCCGCCGGCGGCGCTCGAGGATCTGGTTCAGAAGATCAAGGAGTTCGACATCGACGCGGCCATGAAAGAGCAGGCCGCTCAGGACGACGCCGAACAAGTGTGATCACCGGCACGCGATAGCGTGCTGTCCGTGACTGCGCAGAACGAATTCGTACTGGTCGACCGTCCCCGACCGAACGTGGCCCTGGTGACCCTCAACCGGCCCGAGCGGATGAACTCGATGGCGTTCGACGTCATGGTCCCGCTCAAGGCCGTCCTGGAAGAGCTGCGGTACGACAACAGCGTGCGCGTGGTGGTGCTGACCGGGGCCGGTCGGGGGTTCTCGTCCGGGGCCGACCACAAGTCGGCCGGGTCGGTGCCGCACGTCGCCGGTCTGACCAGGCCGACGTATGCGCTGCGGTCGATGGAGATCCTCGACGATGTGATTCTCGCCCTACGGCGGCTGCATCAGCCGGTGATCGCCGCGGTCAACGGTGCGGCCATCGGGGGCGGCCTCTGCCTGGCCCTGGCCTGTGACGTCCGCGTGGCTGCCGAGGGCGCCTATTTCCGCGCCGCGGGCATCAACAACGGGCTTACCGCCAGTGAGCTGGGCTTGTCCTACCTGCTGCCGCGGGCGATCGGCTCCTCACGCGCCTTCGAGATCATGCTGACCGGCCGGGACGTCGACGCGCAGGAGGCAGCGCGGATCGGCCTGGTGTCCAGCGTGGTGGCCGAGGAGGCACTTCTGGAGACCTGTTTCGGCATGGCGGACCGGATGGCGGCGTTCTCCCGGCCGGGTATCGAGTTGACCAAGCGGACACTTTGGAGTGGACTGGACGCCGCTAGCCTGGAGGGGCACATGCAGGCCGAGGGCCTGGGACAACTCTTTGTGCGCCTGCTCACCGCAAACTTTGAGGAAGCGGTTGCTGCGCGCGCAGAGAAGCGTCCCGCCGTTTTCACCGACGAGAAGTAAGACACAAACTTAGGAGGACCGCAGCGTGATCACCGCAACGGACCTGGAGGTCCGCGCCGGAGCGCGCACGCTGCTGTCCTTCGAGGGCTCGGCACTGCGGGTGCAGCCCGGTGACCGGATCGGACTTGTCGGGCGGAACGGCGCAGGCAAGACCACCACGATGCGAATTCTGGCCGGCGAGGGCGAGCCGTACGCCGGAACTGTGACCACGACCGGTGAAATCGGTTACCTGCCACAGGATCCCAAAGAAGGGGATCTCGACGTCATGGCCCGTGACCGGGTGCTGTCCGCCCGCGGTCTCGACACGCTGCTGGCGGACCTCGAGAAGCAGCAGGTCTTGATGGCCGAGGTCGCCGACGACGCGGCTCGCGACAAGGCGGTCCGCAAGTACGGTCAGCTCGAGGAGCGCTTCTCGGCCCTGGGCGGGTACGCCGCCGAGAGCGAGGCCGGCCGGATCTGCGCGAGCCTGGGCCTGCCCGATCGGGTGCTGACACAGCCGCTGCGCACGCTCTCCGGTGGTCAGCGTCGGCGCGTCGAGCTGGCCCGCATCCTGTTCGCGGCAAGCGACACCGGTTCGGGATCTGACACCACGTTGCTGCTCGACGAACCCACCAACCACCTCGACGCGGACTCGATCGGCTGGCTGCGGGATTACCTGCACAGCCATACCGGTGGACTCGTCGTCATCAGCCACGATGTCGAGTTGCTCGACGAGGTCGTCAACCGGGTCTGGTTCCTGGACGCGGTACGCGGTGAGGCCGATGTCTACAACATGGGCTGGAAGAAGTACCTCGACGCACGCGCCACCGATGAGCAACGTCGCCGCCGTGAACGCGCCAATGCCGAGAAGAAGGCCGGCGCATTGCGGGCCCAGGCCGCCAAGATGGGCGCCAAGGCCACCAAAGCTGTTGCGGCCCAGAACATGTTGCGCCGCGCCGAGCGGATGATCGCCGAGCTGGACGCCGAGCGCGTGTCCGACAAGGTGGCCAAGATCAGGTTTCCGACTCCGGATCCGTGCGGCAAGACCCCCTTGGTCGTCAAGGGCCTGACCAAGACCTATGGCTCGCTGGAGATTTTCACCGGCGTCGACCTGGCCATCGACCGCGGCTCACGGGTGGTGGTGCTCGGGCTCAACGGTGCGGGCAAGACCACCCTGCTCCGCCTGCTGGCCGGCACCGAGACCGCCGACGCCGGCGCCCTGGAACCCGGCCACGGGCTGAAGATGGGGTACTTCGCCCAGGAACACGACACGCTCGACGACCATGCGTCGGTGTGGGAGAACATCCGCCACGCCGCCCCGGACACCGGCGAACAGGATCTGCGCGGTCTGCTCGGTGCCTTCATGTTCACCGGACCGCAGCTCGATCAGCCGGCCGGCACGCTGTCCGGCGGCGAGAAGACTCGCCTGGCGCTGGCCGGGCTGGTCGCCTCCAAGGCCAATGTGCTGTTGCTCGACGAGCCCACCAACAACCTCGACCCGGCATCCCGTGAGCAGGTGCTCGAAGCGCTGCGCAGTTACCAGGGTGCCGTGGTGCTGGTGACCCACGACCCCGGTGCTGCCGAGGCGCTGAATCCGCAACGGGTGGTGCTGCTGCCGGACGGTACCGAGGACTTCTGGTCCAACGAGTACCGGGATCTCATCGAGCTCGCCTGACCGCGAATTCTCAAGAACCACCACACTTTCGAACACGTCAATATAAGACGTTGGACAAATCGACACATCGGCGTGTGTGTGGTTTCTAGTGTGGGTACCCGTCGGGACATCACAAGCGGGGAGATGTCGATGAGGGAAATGAACATGAATCGCGGCGAACTGCTGTCAGAGCTTCGCAAGGCGTACGAGGGGGGTGCCAGTATCCGATCGCTCGTAGCCAAGACCGGACGCTCCTACGGCTCGATCCATAGCCTGCTGCGTGAGTCTGGAACGACTATGCGCAGCCGCGGTGGGCCCAATCACCGCACCCGGGCCAGGGCGTGACAAGCGCAACCGCTGTGCGGTAGCGGGATTCAGCCATCCGTCGGCGTCGGCTGCCGGACGCTGTCCTCGACCAGGTCGAGCACCGCGGTGAGGTTCTTCGGGTCCTCACCGGAGGCGATCCGGGCAACCAGGCCGTCGAGCACGAGGTCCAGGTAGATGTGCAGGACCGCACTCGGCACGTCGTCGCGCAATCGACCGGCCTGCTTCTGCCGGCGCAGACGCTCGGTGATGGCGGCATCCAACTCGGCTGACCGTTCGGCCCAGCCCCGGTGAAAAGCCGGATCGTTGCGCAACTTTCGGGCGATCTCCAGCCGGGTGGCCAGCCAGTCGAACTGCTCGGGAGCGGCGAGCATGTTCCGCATCACCTGAATCAACCCTTCGCGGGCGGCCACTTCGGCCATCCGCTCGGCGTCCTCCCTGGCCAGTTCGAAGAACAAGGTGTCCTTGTCCTTGAAGTGGTGAAAGATTGCGCCGCGCGACAGCCCGATGGTTTCTTCGAGCCGCCGCACGGTCGCACTCTCATATCCGTACTGACCGAAGCAGCGCCGGGCGCCGTCGAGAATCTGACGGCGCCGGGCTGCGAGATGGTCGTCTGTCACCCGGGGCACGGCAGTCCCTTACCTGCTTCGGTCGGTCTGATAGGGATTACTTCGACTTCAGCATGTTGCGCAGCACGTACTGCAGGATGCCGCCGTTGCGGTAGTAGTCGGCCTCACCGGGGGTGTCGATGCGGACGACCGCGTCGAATTCGACCTTGCTGCCGTCTTCGCGGGTCGCGGTGACCTTGACCGTCTTCGGGGTCTTGCCCTCGTTGAGCACCTCGATGCCGGCGAAGTCGTAGGTCTCCGTGCCGTCGAGCTTGAGGCTCGCCGCCGATTCGCCGGCGGGGAACTGCAGCGGGATGACGCCCATGCCGATCAGGTTCGACCGGTGGATGCGTTCGAAGGACTCGGTGATGACGGCCTTCACGCCGAGCAGCACCGTGCCCTTGGCCGCCCAGTCCCGCGAGGAGCCCGAGCCGTATTCCTTGCCGCCCAGGACGACCAGCGGGATGCCGGCCTCCTTGTAGTTGACCGAGGCGTCGTAGATGAACGCCTGCGGGCCACCCGGCTGGGTGAAGTCACGCGTGTAGCCACCGGAAACATCATCGAGCAGCTGGTTCTTGAGCCGGATGTTGGCGAAGGTGCCACGGATCATCACCTCGTGATTGCCGCGCCGCGACCCCAGCGAGTTGTAGTCCTTGCGCTCAACGCCATTGGCATCGAGGTACTGCGCGGCCGGGGTGCCCGGCTTGATCGCACCGGCCGGGCTGATGTGGTCGGTGGTCACCGAATCACCGAGCAGAGCAAGAACTCTGGCGCCCTTGATGTCGCTGACCGGCTGCGGCTCGGCGGGCATGCCGTCGAAGTACGGGGCCTTCCGCACGTAGGTGGAGCTGTCGACCCACTCGAAGGTGTTGCCCTCCGGGGTCGGCAGCGCGCGCCAGCGGTCGTCACCCTTGAACACGTCGGCGTAGGAGTCGGTGAACATCTCGCGGTTGATCGAGCTGGCGATGGTCTCCTCGATTTCGGCGGCCGTCGGCCAGATGTCCTTGAGGAAGACGTCGTTGCCGGCTTGATCCTGGCCCAGCGGGTCGGACTCGAAATCGAAGTCCATGGTGCCCGCGATGCCGTAGGCGATGACCAGTGGCGGGGAGGCCAGGTAGTTCATCTTGACGTCGGGGGAGATGCGCCCCTCGAAGTTGCGGTTACCCGAGAGCACCGCGGTCACCGACAGGTCGTTGTCGTTGATGGCCTTGGAGATCTCGTCGGGCAGCGGGCCGGTGTTGCCGATGCATGTGGTGCAGCCGTAGCCGCCCAGGTAGTAGCCCAGCTTCTCCAGGTACGGCCACAGGCCGGCCTTGTTGTAGTAGTCGGTGACCACCTGCGACCCCGGCGCCATGTTGGTCTTCACCCACGGCTTGCTGGACAGACCCTTTTCGACAGCCTTCTTCGCCAGCAGGGCCGCGCCGATCATGACCGACGGATTGGAGGTGTTGGTGCAGGAGGTGATGCCCGCGACCACGACGGCGCCGTGGTCGAGTACGAATTCACCGCGCTCGTCGGAGCGCACGGTGACCGGCTTGGACGGCCGGCCCTCGGCACCGTTGGCAGCGGACGGACGGGCGTCGACGGCGCCGTCGTCGGCGAAGGACAGCGAGACGGAATCGCTGGCCGGGAAGGACTCGTCGACGGCCTCGTCGAGCTTGGTCTCCGGGGTCGGGAGGTGTTCCTCGACGTAGTTGTGGATGTCCTTGCGGAACGCGTTCTTGGCATCGGACAGCTCGATGCGGTCCTGCGGGCGCTTCGGGCCCGAGATCGAGGGCACCACGGTGGACAGGTCCAACTCGAGGTACTCGGAGAAGGCCGGCTCGTGGTCGGCGTTGTGCCACATGCCCTGCGTCTTGGCGTAGGCCTCGACCAGTGCCAGCTGCTGCTCGCTGCGCCCGGTCAGCCGCAGGTAGTTGATGGTCTCGTCGTCGATCGGGAAGATCGCTGCGGTGGAACCGAATTCGGGGCTCATGTTGCCCAGCGTGGCGCGGTTGGCCAGCGGCACCTCGGCCACGCCCTTGCCGTAGAACTCGACGAACTTGCCGACCACACCGTGCTTGCGCAGCATGTCGGTGACGGTGAGCACCACGTCGGTGGCGGTGACGCCGGGCTTGATCTCACCGGTCAGCTTGAAGCCGACGACGCGGGGGATGAGCATCGAGACGGGCTGGCCCAACATGGCTGCCTCGGCCTCGATACCGCCGACGCCCCAGCCCAGCACGCCCAAACCGTTTTGCATGGTGGTGTGGGAGTCGGTGCCCACACAGGTGTCGGGGTAGGCCACGCCGTTGCGTTCGAAGATCACCCGCGCCAGATACTCGATGTTGACCTGGTGCACGATGCCGGTGCCGGGCGGGACGACCTTGAAGTCGTCGAACGCGCCCTGGCCCCAGCGCAGGAACTGATAGCGCTCACCATTGCGCTCGTATTCGAGTTCGACGTTGCGCTCGAACGCGCCGGCGTTGCCGAAGACGTCGAGGATCACCGAGTGGTCGATCACCATCTCCGCGGGAGAGAGAGGATTGACCTGGTCCGGGTCGCCGCCGAGGGCCGCGACGGCTTCGCGCATGGTGGCCAGGTCGACGATGCACGGCACGCCGGTGAAGTCCTGCATCAACACCCGCGCCGGAGTGAACTGGATCTCGACGCTCGGCTCGGCCGAGGGATCCCAGTTGGCGATGGCCTCGATGTGGTCCTTGGTGATGTTGGCGCCGTCCTCGGTGCGCAACAGGTTCTCCGCGAGCACCTTGAGGCTGTACGGGAGCTTTTCGGTACCGGGTACCGCGTCCAGTCGGTAGATCTCGTAGTTCTGGTCCCCGACAGTCAATGTGTCGCGGGCACCAAATGAGTTAAGGGACGAATTTTCCGTATTCTCGCTGCTCACATCAACTCCCGGCTCGATCTCGCCGCGACGGGCTGTGTCGACGGCGTTCCGATGTTAACAGTACGCTTGTCCTGCATGGCCCAGCGGGCCGGGGTCCAGTCTTCCCCTGTCGGGTGCTCGTTGCCACCCAGTCGGGTGGATCCGTCTGATCCGTCCGCGTACCGATGCGGTGACGATTCCTGTGTCGCTTCCCGGGGGCGGATGGGGGCCGCGTACCGTGCCTGACGTGACCGGACCCCATGTCATCCCGTTCCAGCCGGCCTACATTCCGGTCGAGGTGTGCGACACCGTAGGGCTCGATTCGGCGCAACCCGACGGGGTGGCCAAGTGCATGGCGGCCGTGCAGGCCGACGTCCGCGACGACGGGGTCAGTGCCCCCGCCGCCGACGTCGAAGCCCTCCGTCAGGTGGTCAGCGATGCCCGGCAGGAGGGTGTCGACCTCAAGATCGTGGTGCTGCCGAGTAATCCGGGCATCGACACCCCACTGCGGGATGTCGCCACCGAGGTCGGGCAGGCCAATCCGGGTGCGACGGTGCTCGCGCTGAGCCCGTCGTTCGCCGGTACTTACAGTCCGACGATCGATCGGGTGACTTTGGAGGCCGGTCAGGACGTCGCCAAGACCGGTAATCCGGTGTTATCCGCGAAAAATTTCGTCAGCGAGATTTCCACCCCGGATTTCCCCTGGACGGCGCTCACGATCGCACTGGTTCTAGGTGTCGCGGGGGCCGCCGCTCTCACGCGCGTTCTGCAGCGTCGCAGCAAACAATTTGCCGGGTCAGAGGCGTCCAGCGCCGCTTCGGAGTAGGCGCCGGAAATCCATCGAACATTAGTTCGGAATAGCGCTCAATATCACTAATAGGTCACACTATTCGCAATTACAATCTTGTAATTCGTGACTAAAGTTTCTTTAGTTCTAGATGTGACGTACGGTGCAATCGGTAGCCATTGTTGCAGTTGTGCTTCATGTGACTTCTGTGCAATGGCCCCGAGCAAACGCCGGTACGCCGTCGTTGAGCCATAGGAGACTTGAGTCGAATGAGACGCACCGTTGGCGCCTCTGCGTCCCGGCTGTACGGCCGTTTCTTGGCCGTGCCGGTGACCGCCGGGATGCTGTTGGTCACGGCGATGTCGGGAGGTGTCCCGGCCGTCGCTGATCCGGGGGCACCTGATCAGGTCGCATCGCTCGTCGCCGCGGTGGCCAACGCCGACCAGAAGCTGCAGGAACTGGGTGCTGCCATCCAGACCCAGCAGGAGGCCGTCAACAAGGCCATCGTCGACGTGCAGGACGCCCGGGATGCGGCCACCACGGCGCAGCAGGAGGTCGATGCCAGCCAACAGGGCATCAAAGACGCCAACACGGCCATCGATGAGGCGCAGAAGCGCTTCGACACCTTCGCCGCGGCCACCTATGTCAGTGGCCCCTCCGGTTCGTACGTGACCGCGTCCGACCCGGCCGACATCGTCAGCGCCGCCGCCACTGGTCAGACCCTGGCCGTCAGCAGCGACAAGGTGATCACTGATCTGCAGCGCGCCCGTACCGAGCAGGTCAACCGGGAGTCGGCCGCGCGCCTGGCCAAGCACAACGCCGATCAGGCCACGACCAACGCCCAGACGAGCCAGGACACTGCGGTCGCGGCGTTGCAGACGGCGCAGCAGACGTTCAGCTCGCAGCAAGGTGAGCTACAGCGGTTGACCGCCGAACGCGCCTCGGCCCAAACCCAACTCGATCAGGTGCACAAGGCATCGGCGTCGGCCGCCCCCGCCGCGCCGGCCCCCCAGGCCGCGGCGGGCAACTGGGATCGCGCCCCGGGCGCGCCGGTGCAGGCCGGCCAGAACTGGGACAGCGCGTGGGATCCCACGCTGCCGGCGATCCCCAGTGCATTCGTCAGCGGTGACCCGGTCGCCATCATCAACACCATTCTCGGCATCTCGTCGACGTCGGCGCAGGTCACCCAGAACATGGGCCGCCAGTTCCTGCAGAAGCTCGGGATCCTGCCGACGCCCACCGGCTACACCAACGGGGCCATCCCGCGGGTGTACGGCCGGCAGGCATCCGAATATGTGATCCAGCGGGCGGGCTCGCAGATGGGCGTTCCCTACTCCTGGGGCGGTGGAAACGCTGCCGGTGCGAGTCGCGGCATCGATTCGGGGGCCAACACGGTCGGGTTCGACTGCTCGGGCCTGATCCTCTACGCCTTCGCCGGCGTCGGAATCAAGTTGCCGCACTACTCGGGCTCGCAGTACAACGCCGGCCGCAAGATCCCGTCGTCGCAGATGCGCCGCGGCGACGTCATCTTCTACGGCCCCGGGGGCAGCCAGCACGTGACGCTCTATCTCGGCAACGGCCAGATGCTCGAAGCGCCCTACACGGGTTCGGAGGTCAAGGTCTCCCCGGTCCGCACGAGCGGGATGACCCCGTACGTCGTCCGCTACATCGAATACTGATGGGAATACATTGCGCTCCTTCGCCTTACGTTGCCTGATGCTGATCGCCGCAACCGCGTTTGCGGCGATCAGTCTGGTGGCGCCGGCCAACGCTGCGCCAGACGACGGCCAATGGGATCCGACCTTGCCGAAGATCGTCAGCTCCGGCGCGCCGGGGGATCCGGTGGCCATCGCCAACGCCTCGTTCCAGGTCAGCCAGATCGCGCTGCAGACCACACAGAGCCTTGGTTCGCAGTTCCTGCAGACCATCGGTCTGGCCCCGAAACAGTCCGCCTCGACCTTCCCCGGTGGCCGGGTACGCGGACCGCAGGCCATCGAATACGCCATCCGCAGGGGCGGCACCCAGATGGGAGTGCCGTATTCCTGGGGCGGCGGCACGCTCACCGGGCCCGGGCCGGGGGTGGACTACGACGCCGGAAAAATGGGCTTCGACTGTTCGGGCCTGACCCGCTACGCCTACGCCGGCGTGGGTGTGCAGATTCCGAAGTATTCGGGCGACCAGTACAACACCGGCCGTAAGGTCCCGGTGGCCCAGGCAAAACGCGGTGACCTGTTGTTCTGGGGTCCCGGCGGCAGCCAGCACGTGGCGATGTACCTCGGTGGCGGCAAGATGCTCGAGGCATCGGGAAGTGCGGAAAAAGTGACGGTGAGCCCGGTTCGTATGTCGGGCATCCAGCCCTATGCGGCCCGCATCGTCGAATCCTGAGGGGAACCTGAAGTCTTCCGGGCAGCGTCGACGGATCTCGAAGTGCCTGGAATAGTTGACGGCGGGCACCCGATTGCCCGCTGAGCAAAAGGCAAGACCAGCGTTTTTTAGTCGAACACCGTGGGAGGAAGTTGATGACGTCACCGAGTGGACCGCCGCAGGGCGCCGGAGGTTATCCGGGTTCGAGCGCGGCGCCGGGCTTTCCGCCCGGGTCGGCCGGCTCCCACACCGCGCCGGCCGCCCCAGCCACGACCAACGGCAGCCTGCAGGCCGAGGTGCACACCCTGGAACGCGCCATCTTCGAGGTCAAGCGGATCATCGTCGGCCAGGACCAGCTCGTCGAGCGGATGCTCGTCGGTCTGCTCGCCAAGGGCCACGTGCTGCTCGAGGGTGTGCCCGGTGTGGCCAAGACGCTGGCCGTCGAGACGTTCGCCAAGGTGGTCGGCGGCACGTTCGCCCGCATCCAGTTCACCCCTGACCTGGTGCCCACCGACATCATCGGTACCCGCATCTACCGTCAGGGCAAGGAAGACTTCGACATCGAGCTCGGCCCGGTGGTGGTCAACTTCCTGCTCGCCGACGAGATCAACCGTGCGCCGGCCAAGGTGCAGTCGGCACTGCTCGAGGTGATGGCCGAGCGCAAGATCTCCATCGGCGGCAAGACCTTCCCGCTGCCCAGCCCGTTCCTGGTGATGGCCACCCAGAACCCGATCGAGCAGGAAGGCGTCTACGCGCTGCCGGAAGCCCAGCGCGACCGCTTCCTGTTCAAGCTCAACGTCGATTACCCGACGCCCGAAGAAGAGCGCGAGATCATCTACCGGATGGGCGTGAAGCCCCCGGAGCCCAAGCAGATCCTGGACACCGGCGACCTGCTGCGGCTGCAGGAACTCGCGGCCAGCACGTTCGTGCACCACGCGCTGGTGGACTACGTGGTGCGGATCGTCACCGCGACGCGCGAGCCCGAGAAGTTCGGCATGCCCGACGCCAAGGCGTGGATCGCCTACGGTGCCTCGCCGCGTGCCTCACTCGGCATCATCTCGGCGGCCCGCGCGCTGGCGTTGGTGCGGGGCCGTGACTACGTCATCCCGCAGGACGTCGTCGAGGTGATCCCCGATGTGCTGCGCCATCGCCTGGTGCTGACCTACGACGCGTTGGCTGACGAAGTGTCGGCGGAGACCGTGATCAATCGGATCATGCAGACCGTCGCGCTACCTCAGGTGAATGCACTTCCGCAGCAAGGGCATTCGGTTCCGCCCGCCGTTCCTGCCGCGGCCGGCGCGGCCAGCGGTCGGTGACCGACTCCGCAGGCCGCACCGTCGACCTGCCGTCGCTGCAACGCGGCGAGATCCGCGACCCCGCCCTCACGGCCGCGCTGCGCAAGCTTGAGCTGACGGTTCGGCGCAAGCTCGACGGCGTGCTCCACGGCGACCACCTCGGTCTGATCCCGGGTCCGGGTTCCGAGCCGGGGGACTCGCGGATCTACCAGCCCGGCGACGATGTGCGCCGGATGGACTGGTCGGTGACGGCGCGGACGATGACGCCGCACGTGCGGCAGATGATCGCCGACCGTGAGCTGGAGACCTGGCTGGTCGTCGACATGTCGGCCAGCCTGGACTTCGGCACCACCAGTTGCGAGAAGCGCGACCTGGCCGTGGCGGCCGCGGCGGCAATCACCTTCCTGAACAGCGGTGGCGGCAACCGGATTGGCGCGATCATCGCCAACGGTGAATCGGTGCGTCGGGTGCCTGCGCTGTCCGGCCGGGTTCACGAGCAGGAGATGCTGCGCACGATTGCAACGATGCCCAAGGCCCCGACCGGGGTTCGCGGCGATCTGGCCGCCGCCATCGATGCGTTGCGCCGCCCGGAGCGTCGTCGAGGGATGGCCGTCATCATCAGCGACTTCCTCGGCCCGATCAACTGGATGCGCCCACTGCGGGCGATCTCCGGCAGGCACGAGGTGCTCGGCATCGAGGTGCTCGACCCACGCGACGTCGAACTGCCTGCCGTCGGCGATGTGGTGCTCCAGGACACGGAAACCGGTGTCACCCGCGAGTTCACCATCGACGAGCAGTTGCGCAGTGACTTCGAGCGGGCCGCCGCGGCACACCGGGAGGAAGTGGCACGCACGTTGCGGCGTTGCGATGCACCGCTGCTGAGCCTGCGCACCGACCGGGACTGGATCGCCGATGTGGTGCGGTTCGTGGCGAGTCGGCGGCGCGGCGCCATGGCGGGCCGATGAGCGCTTGCGCGAAGAGGGGACAGCTCCGATGAGCGCTTGCGCGAGGATGAGCAACTAACTGAAATGGCTTCTAGTACATGACTTTACCGATTCTCGGTCCGATGAGCCTGACAGGCTTCGCGCACGCGTGGTGGTTCCTGTTCCTCTTCGTGGTTCTGGGCCTGATGGCGTACTACGTCCTCGTGCAGCGCGCGCGCAAGCAGCGGATCCTGCGGTTCGCCAACATGGAGCTGCTCGAAAGTGTGGCGCCCAAACAGCCGACCCGGTGGCGGCATCTGCCGGCAGCCCTGTTGGCGGCCTCGCTCGTCCTGTTGACGGTGGCGATGGCCGGTCCCACCCATGATGTGCGGATTCCGCGTAATCGCGCGGTGGTGATGCTGGTGATCGACGTATCCCAGTCGATGCGTGCCACCGACGTCGCGCCCAGCCGGCTGGCCGCCGCACAGGAGGCCGCCAAGCAGTTCGCCGATCAGCTCACCCCGGGGATCAACCTCGGCCTGATCGCCTACGCCGGAACGGCGACCGTCCTGGTTCAGCCGACCACCAACCGTGATGCCACCAAGAACGGCCTCGACAAGCTGCAGTTGGCCGACCGGACCGCCACGGGTGAGGGCATCTTCACCGCACTGCAGGCGATCGCCACCGTAGGTGCGGTGATCGGCGGCGGTGACGAGAAGCCGCCCGCACGCATCGTGCTGATGTCCGACGGCAAGGAGACCGTGCCGTCCAATCCGGACAACCCGAAGGGTGCCTACACCGCAGCGCGCACCGCCAAGGACCAGGGGGTGCCGATCTCCACGGTGTCCTTTGGTACGCCCTACGGCTACGTCGAGATCAACGACCAGCGCCAGCCGGTTCCGGTCGACGACGAGATGCTGGGCAAGATCGCCAAGCTGTCCGGCGGTGACGCCTTCACCGCGTCCAGCCTCGAACAGCTCAAGCAGGTGTTCACCTCGCTGCAGCAGCAGATCGGCTACGAGACCATCAAGGGCGATGCCAGCCTCGGCTGGCTGCGGCTGGGCGCGTTGGTGCTGGCCGTGGCCGGGGTGGCGGCTCTGCTGATCAACCGCAGACTGCCCGGTTAAGCCGCGATCACGCGTTCCCGGACGGCAGTCCGCACCGGTGAGGCGATTTTCAGACCATGCTGGTGACGAGATAAGTTGGCGGGCATGAGTGACAGTGCTGCCACCGAAGCCGACTCCGGAACCGCCTCTGCAGAAGCCGGCGGCCGGCCCGGGTTCGTTCCCCGTTCCGTCCTGGTCACCGGTGGAAACCGGGGGATCGGCCTGGCGATCGCGCAGCGACTGGCCGACGACGGACACAAGGTTGCCGTCACGCACCGCGGGTCCGGCGCACCCGACGGGCTGTTCGGCGTCGTGTGCGACGTGACCGACAACGAGGCCGTCGACCGCGCGTTCAAAGAGGTCGAGGAGCACCAGGGTCCGGTCGAGGTACTGGTGTCCAACGCCGGCATCTCCCAGGACGCGTTCCTCATGCGGATGACCGAGGAGCGGTTCGAGAACGTCATCAACGCAAACCTCACCGGAGCATTCCGGGTGGCGCAGCGGGCCTCGCGCAGCATGCAGCGCAAGCGTTTCGGCCGGATCATCTTCATCGGTTCGGTCTCCGGCATGTGGGGCATCGGTAACCAGGCCAACTACGCGGCCGCCAAGGCCGGTCTGATCGGTATGGCCCGCTCGATCTCCCGGGAGCTGTCCAAGGCCGGCGTCACCGCCAACGTGGTGGCCCCGGGTTATATCGACACCGAGATGACCCGCGCCCTGGACGAGCGGATTCAGGCGGGTGCCCTGGAATTCATCCCGGCCAAGCGGGTCGGTACCGCCGCGGAGGTCGCCGGCGCGGTGAGCTTCCTTGCTTCCGAGGACGCAAGCTACATCGCCGGTGCGGTGATCCCCGTCGACGGCGGCATGGGCATGGGTCACTGATCCACCTGGATCTGGCCCAAAGATATTGGTCTACTGAAACTTTCTCCAAGAAGGAGTCGCACTAATGGCAGGTTTGCTCGAAGGCAAGCGCATTCTCGTCACCGGGATCATCACGGACTCGTCGATCGCGTTCCACATCGCGAAGGTGGCCCAGGAGGCCGGGGCTGAGTTGGTGCTCACCGGGTTCGACCGGATGAAGCTGATCCAGCGCATCGCCGACCGGTTGCCCAAGCCGGCGCCGCTGCTGGAACTCGATGTGCAGAACGAGGAGCACCTGGCGAGCCTGGCCGACCGGATCTCCGGTGTCATCGGCGAGGGCAACAAGCTCGACGGCGTGGTCCACTCGATCGGCTTCATGCCGCAGACCGGTATGGGGGTGAACCCCTTCTTCGACGCCCCGTACGCGGATGTCGCCAAGGGCATCCACATCTCGGCGTACTCCTACGCCTCGCTGGCCAAGGCCACGCTGCCGGTCATGAACGAGGGCGGCAGCATCGTCGGCATGGACTTCGACCCGACCCGCGCGATGCCGGCCTACAACTGGATGACAGTCGCCAAGAGTGCGCTGGAGTCGGTCAACCGGTTCGTCGCCCGCGAAGCCGGCCCGTTCGGTGTTCGCTCGAATCTCGTTGCGGCCGGACCGATCCGGACCCTGGCCATGAGCGCGATCGTCGGCGGCGCCCTGGGCGCCGAGGCCGGCGATCAGATGCGGCTCCTGGAAGAGGGCTGGGATCAGCGCGCACCTGTCGGCTGGAACATGAAGGATCCGACGCCGGTCGCCAAGACCGTGTGTGCGTTGCTGTCCGATTGGCTGCCCGCCACCACCGGCACCATCATCTACGCCGACGGCGGCGCCAGCACCCAGCTGCTCTAGCGTATGGACGGCCCGGGTACTTTCGACGCTGTCCTGCTGCTGTCTTTCGGGGGACCGGAGGCACCGGAGCAGGTGATGCCGTTCCTGGAGAATGTGACCCGGGGGCGCGGAATCCCCGCCGAGCGGTTGGCCGACGTCGCCGAGCACTACCTGCATTTTGGTGGGGTATCGCCGATCAACGGGATCAACCGGGCACTGATCGAGCAGCTGAAACTGCAATTGCCCGATCTGCCCGTGTATTTCGGTAACCGAAACTGGGAACCGTACGTCGAGGACACAGTTGCGGCGATGCGCGACAACGGTATTCGGCGGGCGGCGGTGTTCACCACGTCGGCCTGGGGTGGGTACTCGAGCTGCACCCAGTACGTCGAGGACATCGCCAGGGCTCGGGCCGCGGTAGGTGCCGGCGCACCGGAGCTGGTCAAACTGCGCCAGTACTTCGACCATCCGCTGCTGGTCGAGATGTTCGCCGACTCGATCGCGGCAGCGGCCGCCACCCTGCCGGCCGAGGTGCGCGACGAGGCCCGGCTGGTATTCACCGCCCACTCGGTGCCCATCGCTGCCGATGAGCGCCACGGCCCGCGGCTCTACAGCCGTCAGGTCGATTACGCGACGCGCCTGGTGGCCACCGCTGCGGGTTACGGCGACTACGACCAGGTCTGGCAGTCGCGGTCGGGTCCGCCCCGGATCCCGTGGCTGGAGCCCGACGTGGCCGATCATCTGACTGTGTTGGGTCAGAAGGGAACCCGGGCGGTCATCGTGTGCCCGATCGGATTCGTCGCCGACCACATCGAGGTGGTGTGGGACCTCGATTACGAGCTGCGGCTGCAGGCCGAAGGGGCCGGCATCGCCTTCGCGCGGGCCGGCACACCGAACGCGGACGTGCGGTTCGCCCGGCTGGCCGCCGGGTTGATCGAGGAGTTGCGCACCGGTGCGGAGCCGTTGCGGGTCGCCGGTCCCGATCCCGTCGCAGGTTACGGATCCAGCGTCAACGGCGCGCCGTGCTCACCGCACTGCTGTGGCGCGAAAAGCTAGTCACGCCAAGCAGATTGCAGGATGGCCTCGAGCGCGGCCAACCGTGCGGAGCGCACCACCTGAGCCAGCGGCCGCATGGCGTCGCCGGCGATCTGAACTTCCGAGGAACTCTGCAGGCCGATCGGCATCAGTCCCGAACTCACGGTGGTGATCGCTTCCACGTGCGCGGCGTTCTCCAGCACCCGCACGGCCCGGGTGGGGGCGTGGTCGGGGATGCGGTGCATCCGTCCGGCTTCGAGGATGTCTTCGACCATGCCCCGGGGATCGTCGACATCGACACCGATACCGTCTCGCAATGCGACCAGCGTGTCGGCGGCAGAGCGCACGGCTGAGCGCAACTCGTACTCGGCCTCGCCGAGATCGTAGTGCTGAGGCGGCGGCAGAACGGGCAGTGAGTACACGGTCCACGACAGTGCCCGTGGCTCGGGCTCGAACGTGGATTCGGTTTCCATGTCGTCGAATTCGAAATATTCGAACTCCGGCACCAGCCCGACGCCGTCGAGCTCGTCATGGGTCACCAGCACCGCTTCACCTACGGTCAGCGCATCGCGCTGGAACTGCGAACCCGCGGGCAGTCCGCGGACATCGCCGGGCACCGGCAGGGCGACCCTGATCGAGGGCCGGGTACCGGATCTGCCGACGGCGGTGCGCAGAGTCTGCAACAACGACACCGAACCCGAGTCTTCCAACTCAGGCCAGGGCAGCCCGGTACGGACCGCGGCCTGCGAGTCGTAGGCGGTCACAGAATGCATTGGTGCCCACTGGGATAACGCGTCGAGGATGTCGTCGGGCGCGGCTGCGCCCGCGAGCCAGGCATTGGCCCACATCGAGAGAGTTGCACTTGGACACCACATGATCCTGGCAGTGTAATTGTCGGTCGCCGATCAGGTCGGATTCGCTAGGGTGTCCCTATGCCCCTTCCGCTGATCTGGCTCATCCTGGCGCTGGGACTCGCCGGGGCAGAAGCGCTGACCGGCGACATGTTCCTGCTCATGCTGGCCGGCGGTGCACTGGCCGCGACCGGATCGAGTTGGCTGTTCGACCTGCCACTGTGGGCCGACGGAGTGGTGTTTCTCGTGGTCTCCGTCCTTTTGCTGGTGCTGGTCCGGCCCGCGCTGCGGCGCCGTTTCGAGGCCGGGCGGGGACTTCCGGAACCGGTCAAGGCGCTGGAGGGCAAGTCCGCGCTGGTATTGGACCGGGTGGCGCAGCACGAGGGGCAGGTCAAGCTCGACGGAGAGATCTGGACGGCGCGGCCCCTCGACGACAACGATGTGTACGAACCGGGTGATCACGTGACCGTTGTCAGGATCGACGGCGCCACCGCGGTGGTCTTCAAAACGATGTAGTAGCTCTGCAAAACGACGTAGTACCTCAGAAGGGATTCACCATGGAAGGTGCCGTAGCCGGGCTGATCTTGCTGCTTGTGCTTGTGGTGTTCGCGATCATCATCGTGGCCAAGTCGGTTGCACTCATTCCGCAGGCCGAGGCTGCGGTGATCGAGCGTCTCGGCCGGTACAGCCGCACGGTCAGCGGCCAGCTGACGCTGCTGGTGCCGTTCATCGATCGGATCCGGGCGCGGGTGGACCTGCGTGAGCGGGTGGTGTCGTTCCCGCCGCAGCCGGTGATCACCGAGGACAACCTGACGCTCAACATCGACACGGTGGTCTATTTCCAGGTGACCGACCCGGCCAAGGCGGTGTACCAGATCAGCAACTACATCGTCGGTGTGGAGCAGCTGACCACCACGACGCTGCGCAACGTGGTCGGTGGCATGACCCTGGAGCAGACGCTGACCTCACGCGACTCGATCAACGCCCAGTTGCGAGGTGTGCTTGACGAGGCGACAGGTCGCTGGGGGCTGCGGGTGGCGCGGGTCGAGCTGCGCAGCATCGACCCGCCGCCGTCGATCCAGGAGTCGATGGAAAAGCAGATGAAGGCCGACCGTGACAAGCGGGCCATGATCCTGACCGCCGAGGGCGTGCGGGAGTCGTCGATCAAACAGGCCGAAGGCCAGAAGCAGTCGCAGATCCTGGCCGCCGAAGGTGCCAAGCAGGCCGCGATCCTGGCGGCCGAGGCAGATCGGCAGTCCCGGATGCTGCGCGCCCAGGGTGAACGAGCCGCCCAGTATCTGCAGGCCCAGGGCCAGGCCAAGGCCATCGAGAAGACCTTCGCCGCCATCAAGGCGGGCCGGCCCACTCCGGAGATGCTGGCCTACCAGTATCTGCAGACGCTGCCGCAGATGGCGAAGGGTGAGGCCAACAAGGTGTGGCTGGTGCCCAGTGATTTCGGTTCGGCCCTGCAGGGGTTCACCAAGATGCTGGGCGCGCCCGGCGAGGACGGGGTCTTCCGCTACACCCCGCCGCCGGTGGAGCAGGATCTGCCCAAGCCGGAAGACGATTCTGACGAGGTTGCCGGGTGGTTCAACACCGAAACCGATCCGGAGATCGCACGGGCCGTTGCGAAGGCCGAGGAAGCGGCACGGGCCACCCCGCCGCCGCTGGGTGCCCCAGCGCCGCAGCAGTCATTGGGGACCCCGCCGGGGATCCCGCCCAATGAACTGGAGGGTGGCGCGCACCGCGCGTAGTCTTCGGGTTCGCGCGCCTTGCTTGACTTCCTTGACGCAGTAGACTTGACGAGGTTGACGCATCTGGGAGGCTTCGATGACCGATCTCGCATTGTTCGAGCGTCAGATCATGCGGTCGGTCAGCCGGAAGGTCCATGAGCGGTTGCGTCGGGCCGACGAGGCCAGCCTCGGCCCGGAGGCATTCGGCGACCCGGAGGAGATCGCCGACGCCATGGTGGCCGCTTTGCCGCTGGGCCATGTGTTCGACGAGATCACGGGGCCGTTCTACGACACGGCAGGGCTGACCCGCTGGCTCGGCGTAACCCGCCAGGCGCTGCACCAGAAGGTGGCGCGGTACACGGTTTTGGCCTGCCCGCTCGACGACGGCGGGGTCGTGTACCCGACCTGGCAGTTTCTCGACAGCGGCGCCACCATTCCCTCGCTGCGCGACGTGCTGGTCGCGCTGACCGCGGGCACCGACGATCCGTGGATGGCCGCGCTGTGGATGCGGGCGCCCAGTGACCGACTCGACGGGTCCTGCCCCGCGGACTGGCTGCGCCACGGTGGGGATCCGCAACGGGTGATCGAGATGGCGCGGGAGACCGCCGCGAGTTGGAGCGCATGAGCCGTCAACGGCCCGCACTCGGTTCACCGCCGGATGTCGCCGGGTTCCCACGGTCCCGGTTGCGCACAGACCATCAGCTGTACCGGGCACACGCCGTGGACAAGTCACCGTGGTGGTTCTCCTCAGATCTGACCGGTCGCTTCGATCTGCTCCCGCCGAACGGAACCTGTTATCTGGCAACCGATGTCACGACGGCGTTGCGGGAGCGCTTCGGGCACGACCTGGTGCGCCAGGGCGCGGTCACGTTCGAGGCCGCGGCCCGCACCGCGGTGTCGAGGGTGCGGGCGCCGGGCGCCAGATGGTTGGCCAACACGTGTTCGCCGCGGGCGGCCTCGTTCGTCGGGATGACCCGCGAGATCGGTACGTGCCCGGACTACGCGCTGCCGCAGGCCTGGGCCGCGGCCTTCTTCGCCACCGGGCGTCACACCGGAATTCGCTATCAGACCCGGTTCAGCACCGGCGCGGGCGCGAATGCGGTCGCCCTGTTCGAGGGTGCGGGACAATGTGATTGGGCCGTCGACTCGTCACCGACCGGCGGCGTGCAGGCCTGCGTGACCGTCGGCATCATCGTGGCGCATCGGCCCACTCGGCGTCAGGTGCGCATCCAACCTCCACCGGGCTAGGACGGTGGGGATCAGCGGCGGGGCTGCAACCGCAGTTCCACCATCGGCAGCGGTGCATCGGTATCGGTGATCGGTTGGCCGAGCGTCTCCTCGAGGATGAGCCTGAACTGTTCCCACGTCTTCGGATGCTGCGAGCGGTAATTCGCCAGTACCCGGTCGACGGCCTGCTGATCGAGCGCACGTGCGACAGCGGCGGCCGGCCGGTGACTGCCGAGCCACACCCGGACCTGTGGATTGACCGAAACGTTGCGGAACCACTGGGCCTTCGCGCCGAAACCCGAAGCGACGACGATGGTGTCGGGGTTCGGACGGCCCACCACTTCGAGCACGACGTAGCGGCGTGCGCCGGATGTGCGACCGATGTGCTCGAGCATCATCATCCTCGTGCCGAACAGCGCCCCGGCACGCATCCGGTAGAGCCAGATCGGGGCACGCACGAGTCGCCGGTTGCGTAGGAGTTTGGCACCGAGATCGGGCAGCGCGGCCATCCGTTGTCTCCTCAGGATTCCGTGAGCGTGCGTGAAATGCCCACCGACCGCGGGGGGTCGGCCTCCAGATGCGCACGCTCGCGGTGATGGAGGCGCCATTCGTAGACCAGGCCGGCCACGCCGAGCGCGGCGGTGCTCACCGACACCAGAACCAGCGCCGGGCTGATGTTCCCGGTCAACGCGTCACCGAGAACGACGACGGCCGCCGTGCCGGGGAACAACCCCACCAGCGTCGCGAGTGTGTAGGGCACGACCCGCACACCAGAGGCGCCGGCCGCGTAGTTCAGCACCGAGAACGGCACCGCCGGGATCAACCGCATGGACAACACCACCGGCCAGCCGCGCCGGCGCAGCCGGGTATCCAGCGTGTCGATCCGAGGATGGGGGACCAGCCGATTGAGCTGCCAACCGGCCGCCCGGATCAAGAACAATGCGAGCACGGCGCTCACCGCACTGGCCACCACCGCGATCGCCACGCCCAGTACCGGCCCGAACAACAGGCCCGCAGCCAGGGTGAACGCGGTGCGGGGGAACGGGAAGACGGTCACCACGATGTGTGCACCGAGGAAGACCAGCGGGAACCACGGGCCCACCGACGTGGCCCAGTCCCGCATCTGCATCGCCGTCGGCAACGGAACCAGCACGGCAACTGCGACAAGAATCACAATCCCGGCCAGCAGGCCCACGATCCGCCGGGTCGGCAATTGGGAAGCTGTCGCCAGCACCGCGGCGCGCACCACGCGCAGGGTTCTGACGACGGGTTTCACGTCTTACAACAGTACGGGCCATCGGCGGGGAACTCCGATGGGCGCGGCCGTGAGTCGACCTACCAGCGGTCAGGGCCGTGATGGCGATCATTTAGCCTGAGGGGCGAGTGGGTAGGTCACACGCTGCGATAACAGGAGATGCGGGTGTCGTTACAGGGGACGAGTGCGGTTGAGTCGGACCGCGCGCAGTGGCGGACGGCGGTCGCCGGCGTGCTGGCCAAGAGCAGTCGGCGGGACGTGGCCGATCTGCCGGCCGAGCCGGAACGCCTACTGGATTCGCAGACGTACGAGGGTTTCGTCATCCGGCCGCTGTACACCAGCCTCGACGCGCGGCCCGAGCCCACCCTGCCGGGGCAGTGGCCGTTCGTGCGCGGCGGCGACGCGCTGCGTGACGTGAAGTCCGGCTGGAGGGTCGTCGAGAGCTTCCCCGCCGTCGCGGATACCGCGGTCGGCACGGTCAACGGTGCCGTCTTGGTGGCATTGACCGAAGGGGCCAGCGCCCTGGCCCTGCGGGTCGGCGGCGAGGGCGGTATCGCCCTGGGTGAGCTGGACCGTCTGCTGGACGGCGTGTTCCTGGATCTGGTGCCGGTGATCTTTGAACCCGTTGCGAACGCCGGCGCGGATGTGGCCGCCACCGCCGATGCGGTGTTGCCACTGCTCGAAGACCTGGACGAGGACCAGCGCTCGCGGCTGTCGATCGACCTGGGAGCCGACCCGCTGACCGCACCGCTGTCGGGGAAATACACCGCGGACGAGGCTGACCTGCCGGCCGCCGTCGCGAAGCTCACCGGTTACGCCGGCGGGGTCCGGGCCATCACCGTCGACGGTCCGGCGTTCCACAACCTGGGCGCCAGCGCGGCCTGGGAGCTCGCAGGATCGGTCGCCGCGGCGGTCGCTTACCTGCGCGTCCTCGGCGACGGCGGGGTGTCCACACCGGATGCGTTGCGGCAGATCAGCTTCCGTTACGCCGCCGACGACGATCAGTTCATGACGATCGCCAAGCTGCGCGTCGCGCGGCAGCTCTGGGCGCGGGTCGCCGAGGTGGTCGGCGCTGCTGACGCCGGAGCTGCCCGGATTCACGCTGTGACCTCGCTGCCGATGATGACCCAGCGTGATCCCTGGGTGAACATGCTGCGCACCACGCTCGCCGCCTTCTCGGCGGGCGTCGGGGGAGCCGACACCGTGCAGGTGCATCCGTTCGACGCGGCGATTCCCGACGGCCTGGACGGCACGTCGGCGAGCTTCGCGCGCCGCATCGCCCGTAACACCCAGCTACTGCTGCTGGAGGAATCGCACATCGGTCAGGTGCTCGACCCGGCCGGCGGCTCGTGGTTCGTCGAGGATCTGACCGCTCAGCTCGCCGAGCAGGCCTGGGCGCACTTCCAGGACATCGAGGCGCGTGGCGGCTTCGTCGCGGCCCGCGACTACATCGCGGCCCAGATCGCCGAGGTCGCTGCCAAGCGCAGTGACGACATCGCGCACCGGCGCACCGCGATCACCGGTGTCAACGAATTCCCCAACCTCGACGAACAGCCGCTCCCGCAGGGATCTTCGGTGTCGTCGATCGCCCGGTACGCAGCCGGGTTCGAGACGCTGCGCGACCGCTCGGATGCGTTCCTCGCGGCCACCGGAGCCCGCCCCAGGGTTCTGCTGCTGCCGCTCGGACCACTGGCCGAGCACAACATCCGCACCACATTCGCGTCGAACCTGCTGGCCTCCGGCGGCATCGAGGCGGTCAACCCCGGGATCGTCGAGGCGGCCGCGATCGCCGCCGCGGTGGCCGATGCCGGGGCCCCGACGGTTGCGGTGCTGTGCGGTACCGACGCCCGCTACGGTGCCGAGGCCTCCGGCGCGGTGGCAGCCGCACACGCGGCCGGAGTGCGTCAGGTACTCCTGGCCGGCCCGGAAAAGGCTGTCGCCGAGGCTGATTCGAAGCCCGACGGATACCTGACCGCCAAAATCGATGCGGTCGAAGCTTTGTCGAACCTGCTCACCGGACTGGGGGCCTGAGATGACAGCCACAACAGGATCAGAGATCCGTAGTTTCGCCGACGTACCGCTGCGCGGGGACACCCCGGCCCAGCCGGCCACCCCGGATGCGGTGCAGGAGCATGTCGCGGCGGCCGCCGCCGCACACGGCTACACCCCTGAACAGCTGACGTGGACCACGCCCGAGGGCATCGACGTCAAGCCGGTGTACATCTCCGCCGACCGCGACGACGCGGCCGCGGCCGGCTACCCGCTCGACACCTTCCCCGGCGCACCGCCTTTCGTGCGTGGGCCGTACCCGACGATGTACGTCAACCAGCCGTGGACAATCCGTCAGTACGCCGGGTTCTCCACCGCCGCCGAATCCAACGCGTTCTACCGGCGCAACCTGGCCGCCGGTCAGAAGGGTCTGTCGGTGGCCTTCGACCTGGCCACCCACCGCGGCTACGACTCGGACCACCCGCGGGTGGCCGGTGACGTCGGAATGGCCGGGGTGGCCATCGATTCGATCCTCGACATGCGTCAGTTGTTCGACGGAATCGACCTGTCGTCGGTGAGTGTGTCGATGACGATGAACGGCGCGGTGCTGCCGATCCTCGCGCTCTACGTCGTCGCGGCCGAGGAACAGGGTGTGCCGCCGGAGAAGCTCGCCGGGACCATCCAGAACGACATCCTCAAAGAGTTCATGGTCCGCAACACCTACATCTATCCGCCCAAGTCGTCGATGCGGATCATCTCGGACATCTTCGCCTACAGCAGCGCGAAGATGCCGAAGTTCAACTCCATCTCGATTTCGGGCTACCACATCCAAGAGGCAGGTGCGACAGCCGATCTGGAGCTGGCCTACACGCTGGCCGACGGTGTCGAGTACATCAAGGCCGGCCTCGAAGCCGGGTTGGACATCGACAAGTTCGCGCCGCGGCTCAGCTTCTTCTGGGGCATCGGCATGAACTTCTTCATGGAGGTGGCCAAGCTCCGTGCCGGCCGCCTGCTGTGGAGCGAGCTCGTGGCCCAGTTCGACCCCGAGAACGACAAGTCGCTCTCGCTGCGTACCCATTCGCAGACCTCGGGCTGGTCGCTGACCGCGCAGGACGTGTTCAACAACGTGGCCCGTACCTGCGTCGAGGCGATGGCGGCCACCCAGGGGCACACCCAGTCGCTGCACACCAACGCACTCGACGAGGCGCTGGCTCTGCCCACCGATTTCTCGGCGCGGATCGCCCGCAACACTCAGCTGCTGCTGCAGCAGGAGTCGGGCACCACCCGGCCCATCGATCCTTGGGGCGGCTCGTACTACGTCGAGTGGCTCACGCACCAGCTGGCCGAGCGGGCCCGGGCGCACATCAAGGAGGTCGCCGAGCACGGCGGCATGGCGCAGGCCATCAGCGACGGAATCCCGAAGCTGCGCATCGAGGAGGCCGCCGCCCGTACGCAGGCCCGTATCGACTCGGGCGCACAGCCGCTGATCGGCGTCAACAAGTACCAGGTCACCGAGGATCAAGAGATCGAGGTGCTCAAGGTCGAGAACAGCCGGGTCCGGGCCGAACAGCTGGCCAAGCTGCAGCAGCTGCGGGCCGACCGGGACGAGTCGGCCACCCAGGCCGCGTTGGCCGAGCTGACCCGCGCAGCCGAGGCCACTGGCTCGGCCGGTGAGGACGGGCTGGGCAACAACCTGCTGGCGCTGGCCATCAACGCCGCCCGCGCCAAGGCCACCCTCGGCGAGATCTCTGACGCACTGGAGAAGGTGTACGGGCGCCATCAGGCTGAGATCCGTACGATTTCGGGCGTCTACCGCGACGAAATCGGGGGAGCTGGAAAGGTCGGCGGAATGTCTACCGCGACGGAGCTGGTGAGTAAGTTCGCCGAGGCCGACGGCCGACGGCCGCGCATCCTGGTGGCCAAGATGGGTCAGGACGGGCACGACCGTGGGCAGAAGGTGATCGCGACGGCATTCGCCGACATCGGTTTCGACGTCGACGTGGGCTCACTGTTCTCGACCCCCGAGGAGGTGGCTCGTCAGGCCGCCGACAACGACGTACATGTGGTCGGGGTGTCCTCGCTGGCTGCGGGGCATCTCACCCTGGTGCCCGCGCTGCGCGACGCGCTGGCCGAGGTGGGTCGGCCCGACATCATGATTGTCGTCGGCGGGGTCATCCCGCCCGGGGACTTCGACGAGCTGTACGAAGCCGGGGCGACCGCGATCTTCCCGCCGGGCACCGTGATCGCCGATGCCGCCATCGGCCTGCTGCAGAAGCTGGCAGACCGGCTCGGTTACCAGCTGAGCTAGCAGTGGCTCTCATTCGGCGGGCAGGAGCGGAGCGACCTGGGATATGAATTCGGTTCCTGAGCTCGCGGCCGCGGTCCGCAGTGGTGACCGCGCCGCGCTGGCGCGAGCCATCACGATGGTCGAATCCACCCGGGTCGACCATCGTGACCAGGCTCAGCAGTTGCTGCTGGAGCTGATGCCGGACGCGGGCAAAGCCCAACACATCGGCATCACCGGGGTTCCCGGCGTCGGCAAGTCGACGACGATCGAAGCTCTCGGCATGTACCTCATCGAGGCCGGCCACCGGGTCGCCGTCCTGGCGGTGGACCCGTCGTCGACCCGGACCGGTGGCTCGATCCTGGGTGACAAGACCCGCATGGCCCGTCTGGCAGTGCATCCGGATGCCTATATCCGGCCGTCGCCGACGTCCGGGACGCTCGGCGGCGTGGCCAAGGCCACCCGGGAGACCATTGTTCTGCTGGAGGCGGCAGGCTACGACGTCATCCTGGTCGAGACGGTCGGGGTGGGGCAGTCCGAGGTCACGGTGTCGAACATGGTCGACACCTTCGTGTTCCTCACCCTGGCCCGCACCGGTGACCAGCTGCAGGGCATCAAGAAGGGCGTGCTGGAGCTGGCCGATGTCATCGTCGTCAACAAGGCCGACGGCGAGCACGCAATCGAGGCCAAGGCTGCCGCCCGCGAACTGACGGGCGCCATCCGTCTCATCTATCCGCGCGAAACACTGTGGCGGCCACCGGTTCTCACGATGAGCGCGATCGAAGGCCATGGGCTGGTCGAGCTGTGGGAGACGGTGCTCAAACATCGTCAGGTGCTCACCGACGCCGGCGAGTTCGAGGCCAGGCGCCGGGTGCAGCAGGTGGATTGGACGTGGTCGATGGTGCGTGACACCGTGCTGGACCGCGTGATGTCGCATCCCGGCGTGCGCAGCATCCGGGACGACGTGGAGCGTCGGGTGCGCGAGGGTGAACTCACTCCGGCCCTGGCCGCGCAGGAAATTCTCGACGCGGCCGACTGACACCCGGACCGGCGCACTTACGCTGTTCGCAGCGACACCGAAGCGAGAGGCTGGGCTGACCCGAGATGAGGGACGTGAAGGCGAAACTGCGTGTGCTGGTGGCCGCCGCAATGGTCGGCGGAGCGGTGCTGGCCGGCTGTGGCGGCCAGTCGACGGGCACACAGCCCACGGTGGCCAAGACCAAGCTGCAAACCATGGCGAAGGAGAAGCTGGAAGCCGCGGCCAAGCGCAAGGCCAAGTCTGTGACCTGCGACGACGGCATCGTCGGGAAAGTGGGGGCGACCCAGCATTGTGTGCTGACAGCCAAGGACGGCAGCAAGTACGGCGTTACGGCCACGGTCAAGAACATCGAGTCCGACAAGGTCAACATCGACTTCAAGGTGGATGACAAGCCGAGTTCCTGACCTGTTAGCCGGGCCCCGGCTAACAGGTAGGTAACGCTTGTGGAATTTGCCGGGGGGCCAGGTAAATTCAAGTGTGTGACCGATCACAACGGGGAGCGCGACGAGGCGCTTCCACACGGCGTCCAAGGCGCGGCGGACAGGAACTTCTCCTGCACGGTCCGCGGCTTCTCGAAACTGTTCCCGGGCCGGAAGTACGGCGGCGGTGCGCTGGTGATCCTCCAAGACGGTCAACCGGTGGTCGACGTCTGGACCGGCTACTCGGACCGCGACGGTACGCAGCACTGGACGGCCGACACCGGTGCGATGGTGTTCTCCGCGACGAAGGGCATGGCCTCGACGGTCATCCACCGTCTCGTCGACCGCGGTCTGATCGATTACGACGGCCCGGTGAGCAAGTATTGGCCTGAATTCGGGGCCAATGGCAAATCCTCCGTCACGGTGCGGCAGGTGATGGCGCACGAGGCCGGCCTGTCTCAGCTCAATGGCGTCAGCAAAGCCGATCTGCTGGATTACCGGGTGATGGAGGGCCGGGTCGCGGCGGCGCCGGTGAACTCAGTGCTGTTCGGCAAGTCGGCGTATCACGCGCTCACCTATGGTTGGCTGTTGTCGGGTCTGGCTCGCGCGGTGACGGGGCAGAGCATGCGTGAGCTGTTCCGCATCGAGTTGGCCGAGCCGTTGGGCACCGATGGTCTACATCTGGGGCGCCCGCCGGCCGACGCCCCGACCCGGGCCGCACAGATTCTCATTCCGCAACGACGGTGGCCCAACCATGTCTTCGACTTCGTGGCTCCGCGGGTAGCCGGGCTGAACTTCTCGGGCGCCTTCGGCTCGATGTACTTCCCCGGGGTGATGTCCCTGGTTCAGGGCGACACCCCGTTCCTGGACACCGAGGCGCCCGCCGTCAACGGTGTTGCCACCGCCCGTGGCCTGGCCCGGATGTACGGTGCAATCGCCAACCAGGGCCGCCTCGGTGGCGTGGATTACCTGTCTGAGCGCGTTGTTGTCGGTCTGGCCGGTCCGCCCGGTTTACGCCCGGATCGCAATCTGGGGGTGCCGCTCGGCTTCCATCTCGGGTATCACTCGGTGCCGTTCGGGATCATGCCCGGATTCGGCCATGTCGGGCTCGGCGGGTCGGTTGGCTGGGCGGATCCGGCCAGCGGGTTGGCGATCGGGTTTGTGCACAACCGGCTGCTGACCCCGATGGTGTTGGACATGGCTGCCTTCGTCGGTCTCAACGCTCTGATCCGCAAGGATGTCGCTCGCGCCCGTGAGCGCGGATTCGGGGCCGTGCCGGATCTCGGTGCGTCACCGTACGAGGTACCCAAGCCCGCCGCGGGATAGTCCGTCTTTCCGATCGCCGGAGCCGACCTGAGAACATGTCAGGTCGGCTCCATTCGTTGCGGGGGGTTGAGAGCGGGGCGGGAACGGCGGCGTACCGCTTCCACCTGCAGTGATATACATCACACCATGTCCCAGGTATGGGATGCCCTTCCCGGGATTGCAGCGCATGTCCACCGTTAACCTCGACTTCTTTGCCTTAGTAGACAGAATGTGGTTTCTGTCACGCATTCAGGTTTGCCGTGGGCTGGATCTCAACAGGCCTGCCCTGGCCCCGGGGTTTGGTACGCGGATGTCCCGGGCGTTGCGACACTCAGGCCGGCGGTGGCGATCAATGCTGGTTATGACGTTGCATAGTCAATAATGCCCATTAGCTGATGCGTCGTTCGGGTACACATTCGTACCGTTATCGAGCGTCCCGTCGGTGAAACATGAATTCGGTTCAAATACGGATCCCGGAGTTTGCGTGCCGGTGGCCAGCTAACTATTGGCAGGGGACCTATGAATTAACTGTGAGTGGCAAACTGAACAACGTTTCCAAACTATGGACAACCTGAGAAAATGTGTCTCCACGGCCGAAATCAGCCGAGTGTTAGTTAGCGGGATAATTTCTGCTGCAGAGTGACAGCGCGGGTCGGCATACCGAATGTTGCTGTGCCACAGCAGAATTAGTGGTCAGCGGGGGCGTCGCCGGACCCTCTTCGGTGTCTCGCTGGTGAAATTGACCGGTGCTGCCATTTCTCAAGTATTGGTCGGCGCAGCGAACGCGTGAACGTTTTTGCGATCGGGCGTTTCCAACATCTGGTTGGGTCACGCGCTAGGCTACGGACCCGCGTTGGCAACGACTCGTACCGGATACGGGGATTCGGTACCGTGCGTCGTGGGCGACGTAGCGCACATTCTTTTCCGCGTTCTAAGTATGTTGATCGACGCTTTGCTGATCGATCGCATCGAGAGAGGTGAGCCAACTTGGCCGAGACACCAGTCACCCCGATTGCCGTTATCGGCATGGGCTGCCGTCTGCCCGGGGGGATCGACTCACCGGCTCGGTTCTGGGAGGCCCTCCTGCGGCGTGACGACCTCGTCACGAAGGTTCCGCTCGATCGCTGGGATGCTGATGAGTACTACGACCCGGAGCCCGGAGTTCCTGGTCGTTCGGTCTCCAAGTGGGGTGCGTTCCTCGACGACGTCGCGGGATTCGACGCGGACTTTTTCGGTTACGGCGAGCGCGAGGCGCCGTCCATCGATCCGCAGCACCGGCTCCTGCTCGAGACGTCGTGGGAGGCCCTCGAACACGCGGGCCGCGCTCCGGGCGACATCTCCGGTTCGTTGACCGGTGTCTTCCTCGGTATGACGCACAACGACTACCAGATGGTCGCTGCCGAGGCCGACGCGCTCGACGGTGCCTACGGCTTCGCCGGGACGAACTTCAGCCTGGCGTCGGGCCGCGTGGCCTATGCACTGGGCGTGCACGGACCCGCGCTGACGGTCGACTCGGCATGCTCATCTGGCTTGCTGGCCATTCACATGGCATGCCGGAGCCTGCACGAGTCGGAAAGCGACCTGGCCCTGGCCGGCGGCGCTTCGCTCCTGCTGGACCCGAAGAAGATGGTGGCGGGCTCGGCGCAGGGAATGTTGTCGCCCACCGGTCGCTGCCACGCGTTCGACGTCGGCGCCGACGGGTTCGTCTCGGGCGAGGGCGTCGCGATGGTGCTGCTGAAGCGTCTTGCCGATGCCGAGCGTGACGGCGACCGCGTGCTGGCCGTGATCCGCGGGACCGCGGCCAACCAGGATGGCCGCACGATCAACATCGCGACCCCGTCGGAGGAGTCGCAGAGCGCGGTCTACCGTGCGGCACTGGCCGCAGCAGGGGTCGATCCGGTGACCGTCGGCATGATCGAGGCCCACGGAACCGGAACCCCCGTCGGCGATCCCATCGAGTTCGCCAGCTTGGCCGCGGTGTACGGCACCGAGGGACCGTGCGCCCTCGGGTCGGTGAAGACGAACATCGGGCACGCCCAGTCGGCATCCGGGGCGATCGGTCTGATCAAGGCCGTACTCGCGCTGCAGCACGGCGCCGTTCCGGCCAACCTGCATTTCACCGAGTTGCCCGAGTCGATGGCCCGGCTCAACAGTTCGTTGGTCGTACCCACCGAACTGACGGAATGGCCCGTCGCCGGGGAGCACCCGCGGCGCGCTGCCGTGTCGTCCTACGGGTTGTCCGGCACCAACGTGCACGCAGTGCTCGAGGCGCCTGCCGCCGGGACTGAACCTGCCGGTGCGCCGGCCGGCGCTGCCGAGCCGATGATCTTCGCGGTGTCGTCCACCTCGGCCGACGAACTGCGCCGTACTGCCGGCCGGTTGGCCAACTGGCTGATCCACGAGGCCGACGATCAACCGTTGCCGGATCTGGCCTACACACTGACGAGGCGCCGGGCTCACCGGCCGTTCCGAACCACGGTGACGGCCGCGACCGCCGAGGAACTCGGGGCAGCGCTGCGGGAGGTCGCCGAGGGCGACGCCGTGTACGAGCCTGCAGTGGGGGCCGGCGAGCGCGGACCGGTGTGGTTGTTCTCGGGCCAGGGCTCGCAGTGGGCGGGGATGGGTGCGCAACTCCTGGCCACCGAGCCTGCGTTCGCGGCGGCCATCGCCGAATTGGAACCCCTCATCGCCGAAGAGTCGGGTTTCTCTGTGACCGAGGCGATTTCGGATCCCGAGCCGGTCGGGGGCATCGACCGGGTGCAGCCGACGATCTTTGCGATGCAGGTCGCGCTCGCAGCGGCGCTGAAGTCCAGGGGAGTGCAGCCCGGAGCTGTCATCGGCCATTCGATGGGCGAGGCAGCGGCCGCCGTGGTCGCGGGTGCGTTGTCGCTGCAGGACGCCGTGCGGGTGATCTGCCGGCGGTCGACCCTGATGACCCGGATCTCGGGTTCGGGCGCCATGGCCTCGGTCGAACTTCCCGCACAACATGTGCTGTCCGAACTTGCCGCGCGAGGCATCAAGGACGTGGTGATCTCGGTGATCGCCTCGCCGCGATCCACCGTGGTCGGTGGAACCACCGAACGCATCCGAGAGCTCGTCGCCGACTGGGAACAGCGGGACATCATGGCCCGCGAGGTCGCGGTCGACGTCGCGTCGCATTCGCCACAGGTCGATCCGATCCTCGACGGCCTCGCCGAGGCGCTCGCTGACCTGACCCCGCTCACGCCGACGGTGCCGTACTACTCGTCAACCTCGTACGACCCACGCGACGAGCCCTACACCGACGCCGACTACTGGGTCGACAATCTGCGCCACGCCGTGCGGTTCTCGGCTGCGGTGCAGGCCGCTCTCGAAGACGGCTACCGGGTGTTCGGTGAGCTGGCCCCGCACCCACTGTTGGTCCACCCGGCCCAACAGGTCGCCCGCAGCCTGGACATCAACATCGCGGCACTGCCGAGTATGCGACGCGAGACCGAGATGCCCACCGGCCTGTTGCAGTACGTCGGCGACCTGCACAGTGCGGGTGCCGCCGTCGACTTCGGGACGCTGTACCCGGCGGGCGCCCTCGCCGACGCACCCCTGCCCACCTGGACCCGTCTGCCCCTGACCGTCAGTCGGGACGCTCGTGAGCACCTTCCCGGCGGTGGACATCTGCTCAGCGTCCATCCGTTGTTGGGTGCACATGTCGTCCTTCCCGAGGATCCCGAGCGGCATGTCTGGCAGGCCGACGTCGGTGTCGACGCCCAGCCGTGGCTGGCCGACCATCAGGTCCACAACGTGGCCGCGCTTCCGGGCGCTGCGTACTGCGAGATGGCGTTGGCGGCCGGCCGCTCACTGTTGGGCGATGCCTGCGAGGTGCGTGACATCACCTTCGAACAGATGCTGCTGCTCGACGACGAGACCGTGGTCTCGGCCGAGGCGAAGGTGACCCCTGAAGGCGCCGTGAAATTCCTGGTCGAGACGGCGGGGGAGAGCGAGCAGATCCGGCGTGCCGCGGCGGTGATCGTCGAGGTGGACCCGTCTGATGCCCCGGCCCGGCACGATCTCTCCGAACTCAAGACGGCCCATCCCCGTCGCGTCGAAGGGGACGTGCTGCGGAAATGGTTCGGGGACAAGGGTATTCAGTACGGACCTGCGTTTTCTGGTCTGGCGGCGGCATACACCGCCGACGGGCCGGTCACGAGTGTCCTGGCTGAGGTGGCCCTGCCGAGCGCAATCCGGTCCCAGCAGGGCGCCTATCAGATTCATCCGGCCCTGCTCGACGTGTGCTTCCAGTCCGTGGCGGCGTACGCCGAAGGTGAGGATCCGGGCGGTCTGCTGCTCCCGCTGGGCGTGAAGAGCCTGCGTGCATCCGGTTCGACCCGTGCCGCGCATTACTGCCTGCTGCAGGTCACCAACGCCGACGCCACCAGCGTGGAAGCCGATCTCGACCTCCTCGACGAGGACGGTGAGGTGCTATTGGTCGTCCGAGGCCTGCGGTTGGGCACCGGCATGTCCGAGGGCGGTCAGCGGGACCGCATCTTCAATGAGCGACTGCTCGCCGTTGAGTGGCACGAGCAGGAACTGCCGGAGGCGCAGACGTCCGGGACGGGCAAATGGTTGTTGATCACGTCCGACGCCTCCGACCTGCTGACCACCGAATTGGCCGACGCACTCGAGCCCGATCTCGGTGACGTGTCGACGGTGGTATGGCCCGAAGGGGCGAACCAACCGGCCAATGCCGAATCGCTGCGCAAACACCTCGGTGCAGAGGCCTACAGCGATGTCGCCCTGGTCCTGGCCGGCGCTGTGGCTACGGGGGACCGGCAATCGGGTTCCCGGGGTCTGGAGCTGGTCCAGCGTGTCGTTCACATCGTGCGTGAACTCATCGACGTCGACGACCAGGCGCCCCGCCTGCATCTCATCACGCGTGGCGCACAATCCGTTCTGCCCGGAGACGCACTCAACCTCGACCAGATCGGGTTGCGCGGACTGGTCCGCGTGATCGGAAACGAGCAGCCGCAACTGCATGCGACTCAGATCGACGTCGACGAGCGCACCGATCCCAAGGACATTGCGCGCCAATTGCTCGCGGGAAGCCCTGAGGACGAGACCGCCTGGCGCGACGGGCACTGGTACACCGCGCGACTGGGGGCCAGCCCGCTGGCCGCCGGTGAGCGTCTGACCACCACCGTCGACATGTCCACCGATCCCGTGCGCCTGAGCATCCGTACCCCAGGGGATTTCAGTTCCCTGGAGCTCACCACCTTTGAGCGGACAGCGCCCGAGCCCGGTTGCATCGAGGTGCGGGTCAGCGCGTCGAGCCTGAATTTCGTCGACATCCTGGCGGCCTCGGGCCGGTATCCCGGTCTGGCCGAGCAATCGGCAACGCTGGGCCGCGATTTCGCCGGAATCGTGACGGCGGTCGGACCCGATGTCACCGACCACAAGGTCGGCGATCGGGTGGCAGGTGTGGCGACAACCGGTTGCTGGGGCACGTTCGTCACGTGTGCCTCCGACCTTGCCGTCGCGCTGCCCGATGAGCTGGCGATGGACAGTGCCGCCGCAGTACCCACCGCGCATGCAACGGCGTGGTACTCATTGCGAGAGTCGGCGCGGATATCGGCACAGGACAAGGTGCTGATCCATTCGGCAACCGGAGGCCTCGGTCTGGCCGCGATAGCGATCGCACGCGAGTGCGGAGCCGAAGTGTTCGCCACCGCGGGCAGTCCGGCGCGTCGACAACTGTTGCGCGACATGGGCATCAAGAACGTCTACGACTCGCACACGCTGAGCTTCGCCGATGAGATCAGACGCGACACCAACGGATACGGTGTCGATGTCGTGCTCAACTCGCTGACCGGATCGGCGCAACGCGTCGGACTGGAACTGCTCGCCTTCGGCGGCCGGTTCGTCGAGACCGGAGTCGCTGACCTTCGCACTGACGCCACCCTCACGCCGGCGATGATCCGGGACGGCCTGTCGTTCCACGCCGTCGATCTGTCGTCGCTGAGCCAGCGCCGGCCCGACGTCGTTCGTCGCGTACTGCAGACCGTGTTCGGCATGATCGCCGAAGGCGCGCTGCCGCTTCCGGAGGTCAGCACCTATCCGCTGACCGAATGGACGGCGGCGCTGGAACTGATGGGTGCGGCCGAGCACACCGGCAAGCTCGTCTTGCAGATCCCGGAGTCGGGCTCTGTCACGGCGGTGGTGCCGCCCGAGCACGCGCCGGTTTTCCGCGCCGACGGGGCGTACGTGATCACTGGTGGACTCGGCGGCCTGGGACGGTTCCTCGCCGAGAAGATGGCGTTGGCCGGTTGCGGCCGGATCGTGCTCAACGCCAGGTCGCAGCCCTCCGCCGAAGCGGTGGCCGAACTAGACCGGATACGGGGCCTCGGTACCGAGGTGGAGGTCGTCAACGGCGACATCGCCGATCCGGCCACCGCCGCGGCGCTGGTGTCGGCGGCGACGGCCACCGGGCTGGCGCTACGGGGTGTCCTGCACGCGGCTGCGGTCGTCGAAGACGCCACGCTGACGAACATCACCGATGAGCTGGTGGCCCGAGACTGGACACCAAAGGCTGTGGGCGCGTGGAACCTCCACGAGGCGACGCGGTCGGAATCACTGGACTGGTTCTGCTGCTTCTCGTCGGCCGCGGCCCTGGTGGGCTCGCCCGGGCAGGGCGCGTACGCGGCGGCCAACAGCTGGTTGGACGGATTCACCGGGTGGCGGCGCAATGAAGGACTGCCGTCGAGTGCCATCGCGTGGGGTGCGTGGACCGAGATCGGCAAGGGCACCGGATTCGCGGATGCCTCCGACTCGGCGATCGCTCCCGACGAAGGTGCCCACGCTTTCGAGACGATGCTGCGGTACAACCGCGGATACGCCGGCTACACGCCGATTGTGGGGGTGTCCTGGCTCGCCGACTTTGCCAAGCGCGTTCCGTTCGCCGAGTCGTTCCGTCCCGCGAGTTCCGGGGATTCCGACGCCAGCGGCTTCCTCACCGAGTTGTACGCCAGTCCGCAGGACGAATGGCCGTCACGCTTGCGCCGTCTGGTCTCCGACCAGATCAGTGTGTTGCTGCGTCGTTCGATCGACCCGGACCGGCCGCTGGCCGAATACGGCATCGACTCGCTGGGCAACCTCGAGGTACGGACCAGGATCGAGACCGAAACCGGGGTGCGGATCAGCCCGGCGGACATCACCACGGTCCGCGGGCTCGCCGACAGGCTGTGCGAGAAATTGATCGCCAATGCCGACACGGAGCTGACACCGACGGCGTGATGCCGAATTCGGTTGAGTTTATAGAGGAGTCACGTTGCTGTTAGGGTCCGTTGCGATCGGTTCGATCGAAGAGTGGGAAGCATCGCCCGGTTCTGCCGTTTCCTGGCGAGCCTCGCCGGCCTCGTGCGCCAAGGCGGCTGAAGCGCCCGTCAGTGAGATCCCGGTCAGCTACATGCAGGCCCAGCACTTGCGCGGGTTCGTCGATCAGCGAGCCAAGGGCCTGGACTACTCCCGTCTGGTGATCGTGACGTGTGATATTCCAGGGCAATGCGACATCAGGGCGATGACCTATGTGGTCAATGCCCATGTGCGCAGGCATGACACGTTCCGCAGTTGGTTCGAGTACCACGATGTCCACAACATCGTTCGGCACACGATGCCCAATCCGGCCGACATCAAGTTCGTGCCCACCCGGCACGGCGATCTCACGTCGGCGGAGCTGCGTCAGCTGACGTTGTCGACGCCGGATCCGCTGCACTGGGACTGCTTCACCTACGGCATCGTCCAGTACCCGGACCGATTCACGCTCTATGTGAGCATCGACCACCTGCACATGGATGCGACGTTCGCGGGTGTCACGCTCATGGAATTCCACGCGATGTACACCACCCTCGTCAGTGGTGGAGCCCCGCTGGCGCTTCCGGAAGCGGGCAGTTACGACGCGTTTTGCCTGCGGCAGAAGGAACTGCTCGGTGCCCTGACGCCGGACTCACCGGAAGTCAAGGCGTGGGCCGACTTCGCGACCAGCAACAAGGGCAGCCTGCCGGACTTCCCACTGCCCCTGGGCGATCCGCTCGAGCCGTGTGGAGCGGAGATGTGGGTCGAGACCCTCATGGACGAGGAACAGACAGCCAATTTCGAATCGGCATGCGTCGCAGCCGGGGCCCGCTTCATCGGTGGCATGCTCGCCTGCACGGGATTGGCCGAGCACGAGTTGACCGGCGCGGACACCTACTACGGGCTGACCCCGAGCGATACCCGCAAGACCACCGCCGATCTGATGACGATGGGCTGGTTCACCGGGCTGGTCCCGATCACCGTGCCGATCGCGGGCAGGTCCTTTGCCGAATCGGCCGTTGCGGCACAGAAATCCTTCGACGCTGGACATCAGCTCGTGGATGTCCCGTTCTACCGGGTGCTCGAGCTGAGACCCGAATTGGATTGGCCGAGGCCGAACTTCCAGGTGATCAACTTCCTGGACGCCGGGGCGGCACCATTGTCGGTCCTGCTCACCACCGAGCTGGAATCGATGCGGATCGGTATGTTCAGCGACGGCGTGTACTCGTACCAGATGACGGTGTTCCTGGTGCGATTGAAGGACCGCACGGCGGTTTCGGTGGTCTATCCGAACAATCCCGAGGCACATGAATCGGTCGGCCGGTACGTCAAGGTACTGAAGTCGACGTGTGCCCGGGTGCTGGAAAACCTCGGCGCAGGGTCGCGCAGGTGAGTCGTGGAATGAAGTCAGAACAGGAAGGCAGACTCGATGACTGAGTCGACACTCAACGGCGTGTTGCGTGAGCGGGCGAGCATGCAGCCCAACGACATCGCCTACACCTTCGTCGATTACGAACGCGACTGGGATGGCGTCGAGGAGACCCTGACCTGGGGTCAGCTCTACCGCCGCATCCGAAATCTGGCGGGGGAGCTGCAGACCCATGCCGCGGCGGGGGACCGCGCGGTGATCCTCGCGCCTCAGAGCCTGGAATACGTCGTCGCCTTCCTGGCGTCGCTGGAAGCCGGCGTGGTCTGTGTCCCGCTGTCGACGCCGATGTTCGGCGCTCACGACGAGCGCGTCACCGCGGTCCTCCGGGACGCGGCGCCCACGGTCATCCTCACCACATCCGCCATCTCCGAGACGGTGGCGCCGTATGCGGTGGCGCAGGACGGCACCCCGGCGCCCGTCGTGCTCGAGGTAGACAAGCTCGACCTCGACTCCCGCAAGGCTGTTCGCCTGCGGCGCGAAGCTGCCCCCGCGACCGCGTACCTGCAGTACACCTCCGGCTCGACGCGGATTCCCGCGGGCGTGATGGTGTCGAATCGCAACCTGACGGCCAACTTCGAGCAGATGATGGCCAGCTTCTACCCGGACTACAACCGGGTGCCGCCGTCAGACACCACCGTGGTGACATGGCTGCCGCTTTACCATGACATGGGGATGATGGCGGGGATCGTCGCGCCGATTCTCGGTGGATGGCGCACCGTGATGATGAGCCCGTTGGCGTTCCTGGCCCGACCGGCACGCTGGATGCAACAGCTCGGCAGCGTGACCACCGGGTTGACCGCCGGACCCAACTTCGCCTTCGACCTGGCCTCGGCCAAGACCACCGATGACGATATGGCGGGTTGCGACCTGGGCAACGTGCTGAGCATCATCAGCGGTGCCGAGCGTGTTCACCATGCGACGATCGAACGCTTCACCAAGCGGTTCGCCGCATTCAACCTGCAGGGCAAGGTGATTCGGCCGTCCTACGGTCTGGCCGAGGCCACGCTGTACGTCGCGACGCGCGAGCCGGGGAAGCCACCGGTGGTGGCCAATTTCGAGCCCGAGAAACTGGCCGCCGGGCACGCCGAGCGGTGTGCCAGCGGAACCGCGCTGATCAGCTATGGGACACCGCAGAGCCCGGCGGTACGGATTGTCGATCCGGAAACCCACACCGAGATGCCCGCCGGGATGATCGGTGAGATCTGGGCACAGGGCGAGAACATCGCGGCCGGATACTGGAACCGGCCCGATGAGACGCAGGAGACATTCGGCGCGACGGTCGACGGCGTACCCGGCGGAACATGGCTGCGGACCGGCGATCTGGGCTTCATCTCCGAAGGTGAGTTGTTCATCATCGGCCGGGTCAAAGACCTCCTGATCGTCCGCGGGCGCAACCACTACCCGGACGACATCGAGGCCACGGTGTCGGCGATCTCCCGCGGACGTGTCGCTGCGATTGCGGTGAACCACGACGAGGAAGAGAAGCTGGTCGCCGTCATCGAGGTGAAGAAGCGTTCGGACGAAAGCCCGGAGGATCTGTCCGAGCGTCTCACGTCGATGAAACGCGAAGTGATCTCCGCGATCTCGACGACGCATGGGCTCAATCCCGCCGACCTGGCGCTGGTCGCTCCCGGCTCGCTCCCGATCACCACCAGCGGCAAGGTCCGCCGTCAGGCGAGCGCAGAACTGTACCGCCGACAGGAGTTTGCGAGGTTGGACGCCTGATCGGGGCTGACCCGACGCGCTGAAACCACCATGTGGGCAACCCTTTTGCTGATGGCCATCGCGGTCAGCCTCGAACCTGTGCGGATCGGGCTGACCGTGCTCATGCTGAACCGGCCCCGACCCGTGCATCAGTTGCTGGCGTTCCTGTGCGGCGGGTTCCTGATGGGCCTGGTGGTCGGCGGGACGGCGTTGCTGGTTCTCGACGCCGCGCCGCTGGCCGCGGGCACGCTCACCGTGCCGAGGATGCAGATCGGGATCGGCATCCTCGCCTTGGTCGCCGCCGTGTTGGTGGCCGCCAACGTGGGTTCGCGTCGAGCCCGACCATCGCGGGTGGAGGCGGACGAGTCTTCCACCGGCAGTGTGGCGGTCGCGGCGCCTCGAGTGGGTCTGCGGGACCGGATACGTGCGGTCATGCAAGGTAATTCGCTGTGGGTAGCCGGCGTCAGCGGGCTGGGTATCGCGTTGCCGTCGGTCGACTACCTGGCGGCACTGGCCGTCATACACGCCTCCGGCGTCGCACCCGGCACACAGGTTGGCGCGGTGATCGCATTCAACCTGGTGGCCTTTGCGCTCGTCGAGATCCCACTCCTGAGTTACCTGATCGCCCCGCAACGTACGCTGGTGTGGATGACCCGCGTGCACACCTGGATCCGTTCGTGCACGCGGCGCGACGTGGCGATGATTCTTGCTGCGGCAGGCGCTTTGTTCATCACGATCGGCCTGCTGGGGATATGAGCGACGGCATGACACCGCCCGCAGTCGGTGCACGGAAGGGAGACGGCAGGATGCCTGGAGTCAACGGAGGACGTCGGCGCCGCGAAGCCGCCCGCGCTCGGAGCCGGTCGCTGCTGGCCGGATCCTTCGCCGTCGGTCTCGTCGCCGCGGGAACGGTATTCGGCGCCGGAACCGCCTCCGCCGAGACCGCGCTGATCTTCGGCGGCGCTCGCGGCCCCGGCATTCCGTGGGACCAGATCACCAACAAGGTGGGCCGCGGCTATTACCCGAACGCGAACCGGCGCATCGTCGAGTATCCCGCCGGGATGGTGTACGGCCGGTTGCCGGACAAGTTGTGGCCAGGCAATGACATCTCGACCGACAGCGTGGGCGACTCGGTGGACATCGGTGCGCGCAATCTGAAGACCGCGCTGCAGAACAGTCCCGGCCAGACCGTGGTGGTCGGCAACTCCGAGGGCGCGCTGGTGCTCAGCGAGGCGCTGGCGCGCCTGTCGCAGGATCCCGGTGCGCGCGCCGCAGAAGGCGTGTCCTTCACGCTGTTCGGGCCCCCGCAGTCGGTGACTCCGTTCAGCCATTCGGTCCTGTCGTCGCTGACGCCGGGAACGTACGTGCCGCTGATCGACTACACGGTGCGCGGTCCGGTGGAGAGTCAGTACGACACCACCTTGGTGGTGGGTGAATACGATTTCATCGCCGACTTCCCCGATCGGCCGGACAACTTCCTGGCGCTCGCGAATTCGCTTGTCGCGCTGGAGTATCTGCATACCGAGACCTCCTACAGTTCGCGCGATGAGATCCCGCCGCAGAACGTCTTCGTCACGGTCAACTCCCGGGGCGCAACGCAGACAATGCTTTTCCTGCCCACCAGACTCCTGCCGCTGACCCGACCGCTTCGCGACCTCGGCGTTCCCAACGAACTGGTCGACCAGCTCGATGGCGTGGTGCGGCCCATGGTGGATGCCGGCTACTCCCGTAACGACTATCCGGGCGCCCCGGCGACCGGTTTGGATCCCGTGGCCCGGGCCAACGTCGAGGATTGGTTGCGGCAGGCCGGCACAGGCCTGTCGGAACTGCCGGCACAGCAGGCCCCCGCGTCGCAGCCCACCATCAAGCTGAGCCGCACCGACCAGGAGAACGTCGACAAGGCGGTGCAGGGCATCAAGTTGAGTCCTACCGATCAGGCCAACATGGACAACGCGGCTCAGCAGGTGAAGAACCTGTTCCCGGGGATCGGCTAGCCGACTCGGCCTCAGTTGTCAGCCGGGCCCGGCTCAGTTTCCGGGCTCGGCTTCCTGCTTGGTGGCCACCTTCAGTCGGCTGCGCAGATGGGCGAGCTGACGTGTGACGAAATCCGAAGGCCACCAGTTCGCCCTCCCGATCAGCGTGGCGATCGCGGGCACGGTCAGGGTCCGCACCAGGAACGTGTCCAACAGAATCCCTACGCCCACCACGAACCCGGCTTGGACGACCGTGCTGATGCTGGCGAACAACAGCCCGAACATCGATGCGGCGAAGATGAGCCCGGCCGCGGTGATCACGCCACCGGTGGATCCGACGGTGCGGATCACGCCCGAGCGCACACCATTGGGCGACTCATCGCGGATTCGAGATATCAGTAGCAGGTTGTAATCGGCGCCGACAGCGACCAGCACGATAAAGGTCAGTGCCGGCACGCTCCAATGCAACTGTTGGCCAAGGACATACTGGAACATCAGGACACCGATGCCCAGGGCCGACAGGTAAGAGATCACCACCGAGCCGATCAGGTAGAGCGGCGCGACAAACGCACGCAACAGGACTACCAGGATCAGCAGCACGACCGCGATGGTGACCGCGATGATGAGCCTGATGTCGTGGTTGTAGAAGTCGCGGGTGTCGCGCAACATCGCCGGATATCCGGCGATCGACACCGAGGACCCTTCGAGCGCGGTGTTGGGCAGGGCGCCCCGCGCGGTGTCACCGATCGCGTTGACCAGGTTCATCGCCTCGGTGCCGAAGGGGTTGATATCCGTCTGGATCAGGTATCGCGCGGTATGGCCGTCCGGGGATATGAACGTCGCTGCGGCCTTACGGAATTCGTCCTGGGTCAGGATCTGTGCGGGCACGTAGAACCCGGACATCGGTGGGCTGGCGGCGTCGGTCTTCATATTGAGCAGGAATGCCGACGCCTCGTCGAGCCCCGATCCCATCCGCTTGGTCTCGGTGACCAGTAGCGAGACTCCGTCGGCGATCTGCCTGCTGGCGTCGGCGAGCGTATCGGCGCCGGTCTGCAGGGTGCTGAGCTGCGATCGCGCCTGGGCCGGATTGGCCAGTCCCATGGACTGCATGGATTTGCTCGCGGAATCGATGGTGGCGCTGAGCTTCTTGACCGTGTCGTCGAGGGTCTGCATGGAATCTGTCGCCCGCAGATCCCGCGCCAGGGCGGCGATCTTGTCGAACGTTCCGTCGGTACGGGCCGCGGCCAGCCGGCGCAGCGATCCGCGGGCCTCGAGACAGGCCGGGTCGGTGAGACAGACGGGGCTGGTGTCCAGCCCCCGCAGGACCGGATCGATCCACGGCATGCCGTTGGTCAGATCGGCGAAGTTCGTGTCGAGCGAGTCGCCGAGCGCCCGCATGCTGCTGACCAGCTTTGCCGCGCTGTCGATCTGCTGGAGCGTCGTGTTGCCGCCGACCTGCTTCTGCATCGTGGCCAACGCATCGACCAGGCCACGCGCTCCGGCCACGCCACGGGTGACCTGCGTGCGCACATCGAGCAGGCTGGTCGCCAGAGTATCGGCGCCGTCGGTGAGCCGGTTGAGATCGCTTGCACGCCCGTTGATCTGGGTGGACGCGTCGTTCAGCTTGGTTCCGACCTCGCCGGCCTGATAGCTCAGTCGGGCCTGCTGCAGCGATTCTCCCGTCGGCCGGGTGATCCCTCGCACGACCGCGATCCCGGGAAGCTGGCTCACCCGCTGGGCCATCTGTTCCAGGTCGGCCAGTGCCTGGGGCGTACGCAACTCGTTCGGGGACTGGATGATCAGGTACTGCGGAATGGCCGAGCTGATCGGGAAGTGGTCCTCCAGGGCCGCATAACCCATGGAGCTCTCAGCGTGCGCCGGCAGCGCTTTGCGGTCGTCGTAGTTGTACTGGACGAGGGTCGCGCAACTGGCCAGCGCCGCAAGGACAACCAGACTGGCGGCCAGATGGGACCACGGCCGGCGCACGATGCGTATGCCGGATCGTCGCCAGATCCGGCTCGTGAGGTCACGGCGCGGGGCGATCCAACCCCGGCGTCCGACGAGCACCATCACGGCCGGCAACATCGTCAACGCGGCCAGCAAGGCGATGCCGATGGCGACGGCCAGTGCGGTGCCGACGGTGGAGAACAGACCCAACTGAGCGAACATCATGCCCAAGAAGGTGACGGCCACCGTGGCGGCGGACGCGGCGATGACCTTGCCGATCGAGCCGAGTGCCTGCTCGACGGCGCAGTCGGATTCCAGTCCGTCGCGCAGATAGTCGTGATATCGGCTGATGAGGAATACGGCGTAGTCGGTCCCGGCGCCGGCCATCATGGCAGTCAGGAACACGACAGTCTGGTTGGAGATACCCATGCCCAGGTAAGCCAGGCCGGCGATCACGGATTGGGCGGTGACCAGCGATACCCCGATGGTGAGCAGGGGCAGCAGCATCGTGACCGGGTTTCGGTAGATGATCAGCAGGATCACCAGAACCATTCCGATCGTGGCGATCTCGATGGCCGTCGTGTCGCGTTCGCCGATGTCGGTGAGATCGGCGACGGTGGCGGCGGGACCGGTGAGGCTCGCGGTCAGCGATGCGCCCTGCACGCTGGTTTTGACGATGTCGGCGACGCGGGTATAGGACGCGTACGACTGTGGCGAACCGACATCGCCCGCGATGCCGACCGGCAGGATCCAGGCCTTGCCGTCCTTGCTGGCCATGATCTCGCGCAGGGGAGGGGCACTGATGAAGTCCTGCAGCATCACGACATCCGTGTCGTTCTTGCGCAGATTGTCGACGAGCGTGCGGTACGTCGCCTCATCGGCCGGGCCCAGGCCCTTGTCGTTGCTCAGGACAACCAACAGGACGTTCTCTGAGCCGGATTCGTGAAACGCCTCGGTCATCTCACGGGTGGCAACGGTGACGGGCGCGTGCGACGGCAGAATCGCGACCGGACGTTGCTGCACCATCAGCGTCAACGACGGGAACGTCAGCGGCAGGGCGGCCGCGATGGCCAGCCAGATTCCGATGACGACCCACGGCCATCGCACGATCACTGAGCCGAGCCGGACGAACAGCGAGGAGTGTTCGGCCGTGCTCGTAGATTCTGTCGGCGACGGCACTTTACGATCCTACGGGCGAGCGGTGGGGCAGCGGTCGGCGCCGCGGTGGCGATGAAATGATGTGTGCCTCGACCTCACCGATTGCTCGAAGACAGCCACCGCGTCTTGATCCGCCAGGAATGCGCGGACGCGAGTGCGAAGATCGCGCCGCAGCCGCAGGCGAAAATCCAGACCAGACGGCCGTTCTCGATGGGTTGCAGCGCCGGCACCAGCGACGTGACGATCCGGGTCGCGCACGCGAGCACGCCGCTGATCGAGGCGAACAGGTAGATGTTGGCGATGCGGCGTGATCGCGGATCCTTGCGCAGGATCAGCATGGCGCGTGCCCCGTAACCCAGCAGGTAGATCAGGGTGCCGCACAGGATGATCCAGTACACGCTCAGCCAGAAGTCGGTGGGTACCTGGAAGAAGTCGGCCCGGTACACCGCCGCACCGTTACCCATCGAGAAGGTGGCCAGCAGGACCGGGATGCAGATCGTGGCCGGACGCTCGACGTACTGCTTGAACGAGCGCTGCATCGCATTGTCGTCTTGGAGTCGGCCAAGGGAGTTGTAGACGATCGCCGACGCCGCCACGATGTAGCAGTCGTGCCCGATGTAGTCCTCGACGTTCCACTTGCCCGTCAGCTCGTACAGCACGTGCCCGATCGTCGCCGAGGCCCAGGGCGACATCAGCAGCACGGCCAGGCCCTGTAGCGCGATGTTCAGGGTGGCGGCCACTTCCCACCGGCACGACCAGGTGACTCTCCTGATCCACAGGCTCCACATGATGCAGGCCAGTGTGATGAGGATGAGCGTGGCGACGGACATAAGACTTTGCCTCGGACGGTGTTGCGGTTCAGCTGTCGTGCGGGTTGCTTACAGCGGGGGAGCGTCGGATCGTGGGGTCAGTTCGGACAGTCTCCTGGGACGGTGGACGGCCGGCCGAACACGGGTGGCCGTGTCGGCGGGAGCCACCGTCACCGGCGACGATTCCATGTAGTGCCAGACCTCCTGGCGGCTCATCAGCCCGAACCGGATCTGCAGGTCGGGGTAGCTGAGATGGAAGCGGTCGGCCACCTGCCGTAATTCCTCGGCATTCGGATAGTCGGCTTCCTTCACCCGCCGGTAATACGTGCTGCTGGACACGCCCAGCGCGCTGTACACGGCCTTGGCGTCGACCTCGCCATCCAGCAGATAGTCGAGCAGGGCCTTGAGTTGCCTGCCGTTCTCGTCGGTTCGCGGCATCAGAACACCATAGACCCCAAACCCGGACTTGGTCACAGCGAACCACAGCAAAGCCAGCAACTGCGTTATTGACAATGGTGTCAGACTTTTGGCACAGCTCTCCCATTTTTGGGACTCTCTGGCTAACGTGACATATATGTCTGTTTCCGTCCTGCACGACGCATATGGCACGAGTTCGTGGATTGCCGACTACGGCACCGCAGGACCTCCCGCTGCCGCAGATATGGCCACGGTGTCCAGTTCGCTGGACGATGTGTTGTCCGCGGAACTGCACGAAGCCCGAATCGCGCTCGGTTGCACCGCCGAGGAGCTGCTGTTGGCCGCTCTGGGCCGGACAGTCGCCCGCACGATCGGTGACGGGGTGCTGATCATCGACGTCGTGAGCGGTCCTGAGCGGGCCGGATATCGCCGCGTCGGTGTGTCCTGCGTGTCGCATCGTGGCCTGTCGGGCTCCGAATTGCTCGACGCGGCACGTCCGGGCGCCGGCAGCGGTGCCCATCCGTCGGCGGACATGGGCTTCGCCTACGGCGAGGGGCCGCGGGCGGGCCAGTGCGAACATCCGCTCGCACTGCACATCCACCACGACAGCGCCACCACCATGCGTCTGGACTGGCGGTTCGACAGTCGCGGATTCGACCATTGCACGGTGCAGGAACTGACCGAGCAGTTCCCGCTGGCACTCATCGAGGTCACCTCCGGTTAGGTGTGATTTCCCGGCGATTTGCGGTGCTCATTTAGACTGGGCGCATCGGCGCTGATCCGGCCATCACCGGGGAGCCTTCGGAAGAACAGCTGCAGGATTCGAGTGCACTAGATCCGCAGTCCAGTAGAACCGGACGGTTGGGCTCGTGATCGCCTGAAAGTTGAGCGGCGCGCTGCGATGCAGCGCGCAAGCGGGGTGGTACCGCGGCGCTTGCGCACCCGCGCGACGTCGTCCCCGTGCCTTGAGCGTGTTGAGCTGTTGAACTCGGCACCGGCACAGGAGACGAGACGTGAGCGCCTATCCCAAGCCCGCCGCACCGAATTTTCCGGAGCGCGAACTTGAGGTGCTGGACTACTGGGCCAGCGACGACACCTTCCGGGCCAGCATCGCGCGCCGCGACGATGCCGAGGAATATGTCTTCTACGACGGGCCGCCGTTCGCCAACGGTCTGCCGCACTACGGCCACCTGCTGACGGGTTACGTCAAGGACATCGTGCCGCGCTACCGCACGATGCGCGGCTACAAGGTGGAGCGCCGGTTCGGGTGGGACACCCACGGTCTGCCCGCCGAACTCGAGGTGCAGCGCCAGCTCGGCATCGCGGACAAGGCCCAGATCGAAGAGATGGGCATCGAGAAGTTCAATGCGGCCTGCCGCGCCTCGGTGCTGAAGTACACAGACGAATGGCGTGCCTACGTCACACGTCAGGCCCGTTGGGTGGACTTCGACAACGACTACAAGACCCTCGACCCGACTTTCATGGAGTCGGTGATCTGGGCCTTCAAGCAGCTGTGGGACAAGGGTCTGGCCTACGAGGGCAACCGCGTCCTGCCGTACTGCTGGAACGACGAGACCCCGTTGTCCAACCATGAGCTTCGCATGGACGACGACGTCTACCAGAGCCGCCAGGATCCGGCGGTCACGGTCGGCTTCACCGTGACCGACGGCCCGCTGAAGGGTGCGCACCTGCTGATCTGGACTACGACGCCGTGGACCTTGCCGTCCAACCAGGCCGTCGCCGTCAACCCGGACATCGACTATGTCCTGGTGCAGGGCTCCGACGGGCGGCGTTACGTGTTGGCCCAGGCCCGGCTCGCGGCGTACGCCCGTGAGCTCGGGGAGGAACCCGAGGTTCTCGGCAGTTACGCCGGGCGGGATCTGCTCGGGACCCGGTACCTGCCGCCGTTCGCCTACTTCATGGACGCGCCCAACTCGTTCCAGGTGCTCGCGGCCGACTTCGTCAGCACCGAGGACGGCACGGGCATCGTGCACATGGCCCCCGCCTACGGCGAGGACGACAAGGCCACCGCCGACACCGCCGACATCGTGGCGGTCACTCCGGTGGACTCGAAGGGACGCTTCGACGCGTCCGTACCCGATTACGCGGGCCAGCACGTCTTCGAGGCCAATTCGCAGATCATCCGTGATCTCAAGAACGGTGACGGGCCTGCCGCGGCCAACGGCGCGGTGCTGCTGCGGCACGAAACCTACGAGCACTCGTATCCGCACTGCTGGCGATGCCGCAACCCGTTGATCTACCGCGCGGTGTCGTCCTGGTTCATCAAGGTCACCGACTTCCGGGACCGGATGGTCGAGCTCAACCAGCAGATCACCTGGTATCCCGAACACGTCAAGGACGGGCAGTTCGGCAAATGGCTCTCCAATGCACGCGACTGGTCGGTATCGCGAAACCGATACTGGGGCAGCCCCATCCCGGTGTGGAAGTCCGATGATCCGGCCTATCCGCGGATCGATGTCTACGGCAGCCTCGACGAGCTCGAGCGCGATTTCGGTGTGCGGCCGACCGATCTGCACCGGCCGTTCATCGATGAGCTGACGCGGCCGAACCCGGATGACCCGACCGGCAAGTCGACCATGCGCCGGATCGAGGACGTGTTCGACGTGTGGTTCGACTCCGGCTCGATGCCGTACGCCCAGGTGCACTATCCGTTCGAGAACCAGGAGTGGTTCGACGGTGTCAAGGGTGCAGACGCCCATTTCCCGGGCGATTTCATCGTCGAGTACATCGGCCAGACGCGCGGCTGGTTCTACACCATGCACGTGTTGGCCACCGCACTGTTCGACAAGCCGGCATTCAAAACCTGTGTGGCGCACGGGATCGTGCTGGGCAACGACGGCCAGAAGATGAGCAAGTCGCTGCGCAACTATCCCGATGTCAGCGAGGTCTTCGACCGCGACGGCTCCGACGCCATGCGCTGGTTCCTGATGGCCTCGCCGATCCTGCGCGGCGGCAACCTGATCGTCACCGAGCAGGGCATCCGTGAAGGCGTGCGCCAGGTGCTGCTGCCGTTGTGGAACGCCTACAGCTTCCTGGCGCTTTACGCGCCGAAGAAGGGCACCTGGCGGACCGATTCGGACAATGTGCTCGACCGCTACATCCTGGCCAAGCTGGCCCAGTTGCGTGACGATCTCACCGTCTCGTTGGATACCTGCGACATCTCCGGGGCCTGCGACGAACTGCGGCAGTTCACCGAGGCGTTGACGAACTGGTATGTGCGCCGGTCACGTTCGCGCTTCTGGGAAGAGGACTCCGACGCCATCGACACCTTGCACACCGTGCTCGAGGTGACCTGCAGGCTGGCCGCACCCCTCTTGCCGTTGGCCACCGAGGTGATCTGGCGGGGCCTGACCGGTGAGCGCTCGGTGCATCTGACCGACTGGCCCGAAGCCGACGTGCTGCCCAAGGACGCCGATCTGGTGGCCGCGATGGACCGGGTACGCGAGGTGTGCTCGGTCGGGTCGTCGCTGCGCAAGGCCAAGAAGCTGCGGGTGCGCCTGCCCCTGCCGAAGCTGACTGTGGCGCTGAATGATTCGGTGAACCCTGCGGCACTCGTGCCGTTCGCCGATCTGATCGCAGACGAACTCAACGTCAAGGCGGTGGAGTTGACCGACGACATCGACACCTATGGCAAGTTCGACCTGGCCGTCAATGCCCGCGTCGCCGGCCCGCGGATCGGCAAGGACGTGCAGGCCGCGATCAAGGCCGTCAAGTCGGGGGAGGGCGTCGTCAACCCCGACGGCACCCTGACCGCAGGCCCGGTGGTGCTGCAACCCGAGGAGTACACCGCCAAACTGGTTGCGGCCGACCCGGAATGGACCGCGGCTCTCCCCGACGGTGCGGGCCTGGTGGTGCTCGACGGAACGGTCACCGAGGAACTCGAGGCCGAGGGTTGGGCCAAGGACCGGATCCGCGAACTGCAGGAACTGCGCAAGTCGACCGGCCTTGAGGTGTCCGACCGCATCGTCGTGCAGATGTCGGTGCCGGCTCAGTACGAGCCGTGGGCCCGGACCCACAGGGATCTCATCGCCGGTGAAATCCTGGCCACCGGTTTCGAATTCGGCGACGTCGCCGACGGTGCCGAGATCGGGGACGGGGTACGGGTCGCGATCGAAAGAGCGTGAGGCGGCCGGATCAGGGACCGGTCACCCGCGCTGTGCGGCCGGCGAGCGAGACAATGTCGCCCGGGCGTAGCTGGCGGCCGCGGCGGATTTCGACCTCGCCGTTGACAGTGACCAGACCGTCGGCGATGACGGACTTGGCGTCGGCGCCGCTGTCGATCAGGGATGCAAGCTTGAGAAACTGTCCCAGGCGAATCGACTCGTCCCTGATCGGTACGTCATCCGGCGTCATGCAGGTCAGGCTAGCGCCATAGCATCAGCAGCTATGAACGGCGCCGAGGTCAAGGGCGCGGGCGGACGCTGGGTGCTGCACCTGGACATGGACGCGTTCTTCGCGTCGGTCGAGCAGTTGACCCGTCCCACCCTGCGCGGCCGGCCCGTCCTGGTCGGAGGACTGGGCGGACGCGGCGTGGTGGCCGGGGCCAGCTACGAGGCGCGCCGGTGGGGCGCACGTTCGGCGATGCCGATGCACCAGGCCCGACGGCTCGTCGGCGCCCCCGCGGTGGTGCTGCCGCCCCGTGGGGCGGTCTACGGCGTGGCGAGCCGTCGCGCCCTGGATACCGTGCGCAGCGTCGTCCCGGTGCTCGAGCAGCTGTCTTTCGACGAGGCGTTCGGTGAACCGGTTGAACTTGCCGGCGCCACCGGGGCAGATGTCGAGCAGTTCTGCCAGCAGTTGCGGGCCAAAGTGCGCGAGCAGACCGGTCTGGTGGCCTCGGTGGGAGCCGGCTCGGGAAAGCAGATCGCCAAGATCGCTTCCGGGCTGGCCAAGCCGGACGGGATCCGGATCGTCCGCCGCGACGAGGAGGCGCGGTTGCTCGACGGCCTGCCGGTGCGCAAGTTGTGGGGGATCGGCCCGGTGGCCGAGGAGAAGCTGCACCGGCTCGGTATCGAGACGGTGGGCGCGCTGGCCGCGCTGTCGGATGCCGAAGCCGCCAGTGTGCTCGGCACGGCGGTGGGTGCCGCGCTGCATCGTCTGGCTCGCGGAATCGATGACCGCCCGGTGACCGAGCGAGCCGAGGCCAAGCAGATCAGCGCGGAATCGACTTTTCCAGAGGACCTCACCACGCTTCGCCAGTTGCAGGATGCGATCGGCCCGATCGGCGAGCATGCGCATCGGCGCCTGGAGAAGGACGGTCGCGGCGCTCGCACCGTGACGGTCAAGCTGAAGAAGTCGGACATGAGTACGCTGACTCGCTCGGCCACCCTGGCCTATGCCACCACCGAGGCAGCCACCCTGATCGGCACCGCTCGCAGGCTGCTGCTCGACCCGGTGGAGATCGGCCCCATTCGCCTTGTCGGCGTGGGCTTTTCAGGGCTGTCCGACAGCAGACAGGAATCCTTGTTCCCGGACCTGGATCAACCGGACGAGGTCTTCGACTCCCACGATCAGGCCACCGAAGCGGCCAAGGTCACTCCCACGGGCTGGCGCATCGGCGACGATGTGGCGCACCCCGACCACGGTCACGGCTGGGTTCAGGGCGCCGGGCACGGCGTGATGACCGTTCGCTTCGAAACCCGGGCCAGCGGACCCGGCCCGGCCCGCACTTTTCCCGACGACACGCCCGGTTTCAGCCGGGCTGATCCCGTCGACAGCCTGGACTGGGGTGACTATCTCAGCGGACTGGCCGACTACCAGAGCACGCCGTAGGTGGCGCTCAAGACGAAGCCGTGTTCGCCGTAGGTCTTGCACGTCACCGTGCCCTGACGGCCGACACCACAGCTGGCGCCCCAATTCTCCAGACGGTGGCCCTCGGGCAGCACGTCGACGTCTCGGGTGAACGATGTGGTGTCGGAGTGCCGGTAGGAGGCGGGGCCGCCACTGTTGACGACGATCTGGTTGCTGCCGGCCGGTGCGTCGATCGGCACAGCGTCACAACCCACCGGACCGCCGTTGGGGCCGATCCCGCAGTGCCGACCATCCGGGGTTCGGAAGAACACGCCGTAGAAGTCGGTGGGCGAGCTGTAGTGACCCTGTGCGATCGGATAACTGTCGATCTCGTCGGCACCGAGTGGTGGCTCGGCGGCGGCGGTCGGGACCGGGCACAGCGTCAATAGACCGACCGCGGTGGTTGCGATGAGGTGCCGGCGCATAGGTTCCATTCAACCGGCGTCGTCAACCCCGGCGACCGACTTGAGTGGCTCCGGCTACCAGAGCACGCCGGAAGCGGCATCGAGCGAAAAGCCATGCCGGCCGGAGGTTTTGCAGATCACCACACCCTGCTCGCCGATACCGCAGCTGGCGCCCCAGTTCTCCAGGCGGTAACCGACGGGCAACACGTCGACTTCGCGGGTGAAGGACGCCGTCCCTGAATATCGGTAGGACGCGGGCGCTCCGCTCTCGACGAAGGTCTGGTTGGTTCCCGCCGGAGCGTCCCCGGGAACCGCGTCGCAGCCGACGGGGCCGCGGTTGGGACGGATTCCGCAGAATCGGCCGTCCGGAGTTCGGAAGAACATCCCGTAGGAGTCGGTGGGCGAGCTGTAGTTGCCCTCCGCGATGGGGTAGCCGTCGATTTCCTCGACGCCGGGCGGCGAGGGCAGAGCCGCCGCGGTCGGGAGCGGACCGAGCAGCGACAAGCCGACGGCAGCTGCCGCCGCAATGTGGAAACGCACGTTCTCTATTTGAGCACAGGTCGTCAACCCCAGGCGTCGACGACCTCTGAGACGGGTCGCCCCGAAACCAGTGCGGCCATCAGCAGAACCCTTGCCTGCGCCGGGCGCAGCGACGGGACCACGATGGCGCCGGCGTCGACCAACCGCCGGCCGGGTCCGTACTGCGCGGCGACCGGGCCGTCGGGAACCCGGGTCGATACCGCGATGACGACCCCGTTGCGGCAGTGCCTGCTGACCCCGTCGATCATCGCGCTTCCCGCATTGCCCGAACCCATCGCCTGGAGTACGACGGCCTGTGCCCCGGCGGCGACGCAGGCGTCCAGGGCGGTCGCGTCACCTCCCGGGTACGCCGCGACGATATCGACGCGCGGGGCCGACGCGGCGGCCAGAGCGCCGAGAAAAGCACGGTCTTCGGCGTCCGTGATCTCACACCGCCCGTCGGTGATGGTTCCGAGCGCGTGGCCGGTGAAGGCGTTCAGCTCATGGGTATGCCGCTTACGCAGGCCCAGCGGCTGCCACACCGTGCCGGCGAAGCACACTGCCACCCCGAGATCCCTGGCCTGCGGACTGGACGCGACGGCGATGGCATCACGCAGATTGCCCGGGCCGTCGGCGTCCGGCGCGTCCGCGCTGCGTTGCGACCCGGTCAGCACCACGGGCACGGCTCCGCCGTAGGTGAGGTCCAGCCACAGCGCGGTTTCCTCCATGGTGTCGGTGCCATGGGTGATGACCACGCCGTCGGCCCGGGCCGCTGCGGCGCGGGCCGCCTCCCCGATCTCGTCCCAGTCCGCGGGTGTCAGCAATGCGCTGTCGGTCGCCGGCAGATCCACGATCTCGACGTCCGTGTCACCGGCCAGCCCGGCCGTCAACTCGGCCCCGGTGCGCGTCGGATGGCGGACTCCGGCGCCGTCGGTGCTGGTCGAGATGGTGCCGCCGGTGGTGATCACGACGATGTGCCTGCGCGGCACCACGGGCCCTGTCACGGTCTCCATCACGGTCCAGATTGTCCCGCAATTGTCCCGCCTCGACTGTTTGGGATGATGGGGGAGTGACTGATGAAACGTCAGGCCCGGTAGAGCCGGTGACCGACGCAACCGGGGATGCCAAACCATCCCCTGTAACCGCTGCTCCGCCCCGGCGGCGGCTGCGTCTGCTGCTCACCGTCGCCGCAGTCGTGCTGTTCATCGACGTGGTGACCAAGGTGCTCGCCGTGCGCCTGCTGACGCCCGGACAGCCGGTGTCGATCATCGGTGACACCGTGACCTGGACGTTGGTACGCAACTCCGGTGCGGCGTTCTCGATGGCAACCGGATACACCTGGGTATTGACCCTCGTCGCGACCGGCGTGGTGATCGGAATCGTCTGGATGGGTCGCCGACTGGTGTCTCCGTGGTGGGCGATCGGTCTCGGCATGATCCTGGGCGGTGCGACCGGAAACCTGATCGACCGCTTCTTCCGTGCGCCCGGACCGCTGCGCGGTCACGTGGTGGACTTCTTCTCTGTCGGATGGTGGCCGGTGTTCAACGTGGCCGATCCGGCCGTGGTCGGCGGCGCGATCCTGTTGGTGGCGCTGTCGTTGTTCGGGTTCGACTTCGATACCGTCGGGCGCCGGCGCCTGAACGACACCACGGACGGCGATGCACCGGCGAAATCCGAATCGGCTGGCGCTGACGACGTTCCGGCCGACGACGATCACGACGATCAGGTCGCGGAGGCCGGTGACACCGAGCCGGTGACACCATCGGACGAGTCGAGCGCGGTCGGGCGCCAGGCCGAGACGTCATAGTGACGACTCGGTCGATGCCGGTGCCCGAGGGCCTGGCGGGAATGCGGGTCGACGCCGGCCTGGCCCGGCTGCTCGGGCTGTCGCGCACCGCGGTGGCAGCCATGGCCGAGGACGGCGGTGTCGATATCGACGGCGCGCCTGCCGCGAAGTCCGACAAGCTCGTCGCGGGGGCCTGGCTGGAGGTTCGGCTGCCTGAGGCGCCCGCCCCGGTCGAGAACACCCCGGTCGACATCGAGGGCATGGGCATCCTCTACTCCGACGACGACATCGTGGCGGTGGACAAGCCTCCGGGGGTGGCCGCGCACGCCACGGTGGGCTGGCACGGTCCGACGGTGCTGGGCGGGTTGGCCGCTGCCGGGTTCCGGATCAGCACCTCGGGTATCCACGAACGCCAGGGCATCGTGCACCGACTCGACGTCGGAACCTCCGGAGTCATGGTGGTGGCGTTGTCAGAGCGGGCATACACAGTGCTCAAACGGGCGTTCAAGGAACGCACCGTGGACAAGCGCTATCACGCGCTGGTGCAGGGGCACCCCGATCCGTCGAGCGGAACCATCGATGCCCCGATCGGGCGGCATCGCGGTCACGACTGGAAGTTCGCGGTCGTCGACGGCGGACGGCACAGCATCACCCACTACGACACCGTGGAGGCGTTCCAGGCCGCCAGCCTGCTGGACATCCATCTGGAGACCGGCCGCACGCATCAGATCCGCGTGCATTTCGCCGCGCTACACCACCCGTGTTGCGGTGACTTGACCTACGGAGCCGACCCCACGTTGGCGAAAAGGCTTGGGCTGGAACGTCAATGGTTGCATGCCCGCTCACTGGCCTTCGCCCATCCGGCTGACGGCCGGCGCATCGAGATCACCAGTCCGTATCCGGCTGACCTGCAGGCCGCCCTCGACGCTCTGCGCCGCCACTAGCTGTGGGTGTGCGGACACCTGCGCAGCAGACCGGTGCCACCCGCACCGGGGTGCTCTACGGCGCGGGTGCCTACATCTGGTGGGGTTTGTGCCCCGGCTTCTTCCTGCTGTTGCTGCCGGCGGGGGCGCCGGAGGTGCTGGCCCACCGCATCGTGTGGAGCGCGCTGTTCCTGCTGTTGGTGCTGGCGGTAGCACGTCGACTCGGTGACCTGCGTAGGTTGACGCTCAAGACCTGGCTACAACTGGTGGCAGCCGCCGCACTGATCTCCATCAACTGGGGCACCTACATCTATGCCGTGACCACCGGCCATGTCGTGGATGCGGCACTGGGGTACTTCATCAATCCCCTGGTGAGCGTGCTGTTGGGCGTACTGGTGTTCCGCGAGCGGATCAGCCGATGGCAGGCGGTCGCGTTGGTGCTCGCACTGATCGCAGTGGTGATCCTGACCGCCGAGCTGGGCGCACCGCCCTACATCGCGGTCGTGCTCGCGCTGTCCTTCGGTGTGTACGGCCTGATCAAGAAAGTGGTGCAGGCCGACCCGCGGGTGAGCGTGGCCGTAGAAACATTGGTGGCTCTTCCGCTCGCCGCCGGCTACGTGATCACCCTGGAGGTGCTGGGCCGGGGAAATTTCCTCAACCACGGCACCTGGCACGCGTTGCTGTTGTTGCTGGCCGGTCCGGTGACCGCGGTGCCGTTGCTGCTGTTCGCCGCGGCCGCACAGCGACTCCCGATGGTGACGCTGGGCCTGCTGTTCTATCTCAACCCTGGGTTACAGATGGCCTGGGGTGTGTTCATCGGTCACGAGCCGATGCCGGTGGGCCGCTGGATCGGGTTCGCCCTGATCTGGGTGGCGTTGGTGATCATGACCGTCGGTGCGTTGCGCAGAAAACCGGCCGGTCGGATCGCCGACGTTGTCGATCGGATGGAACCGGAATCGTCATCACGGTGACAGGCTGGAACTCAGAACCCAGGAGGACACCGTGCAGTACTGCCTACTCATGCATTACCAGGAAGGACCAGAGGCGGGCCTGACCGAGGAGGACATGAAACCCGCCCAGGCCGCGTTCGCCCGATATGCCGATGATCTGGATGCGGCCGGCGTGCTCGTCGGCACGCAGGTCCTGCAGTCGGCGTCGGCGACAACGACCTACACCGCACGCACCGGCGCGGCGGAGATCCAGGACGGGCCCTTCGCCGACACCAGGGAACGGCTGGGCGGAGTGTTCGTGATCGAGGTGCCCGACCTCGACGCGGCACTGGGCTGGGCGCAGAAGTGTCCTGCCGCGGCGTGGGGTTCGATCGAGATCAGACCCGTCGCTGTCACCTACGGCCGGGGCCGGGGCTGGTACACGCCCTGAACGTGACGGCCGGGGAGCGGCTTTCGCAAGTGGTCGGCCAGTCCTACGGTCGACTGCTCGCGCTGCTGGCGGCCCAGGGCCGCGACATCGCCGCGGCCGAGGATGCGTTGGCCGACGCGATGGAACGGGCCGTGGGCCGCTGGCCGCGCGACGGCGTGCCCGACAATCCCGAGGCATGGTTGCTGGCAGTGGCACGAAATCGACTGCGGGACATGTGGAAATCGCCCGGCTACCGCCTGAGCGGGCCGTGGACCGAGGACTACGACGTCGCCTGGGACATGGCCGAACCGGCGGCGATTCCCGACCGTCGGCTTGAGCTCATGCTGGTGTGCGCACACCCGGCCATCGCCGCCGACATCCGAACCCCGTTGATGCTGCAGACGGTGCTGGGGGTGGACGCGGCCGTCATCGCCGCGGCCTTCGCGGTCGCCCCGGCAACGATGGCGCAGCGGCTGGTGCGGGCCAAGAAGCGCATTCGCGACACCGGAATCCCGTTCACCCTGCCGGAGCGTGTCGACCTCGATGTGCGGCTGCCCGAGGTGCTCGAAGCGGTCTACGGCGCATACTCGATCGACTGGCTGTCCGTCCCGCAGGGAACGGCTGTCGAATCGCTGGCATCAGAGGCCCTGCACCTGGCCATGGTGCTCGTCGAGTTGTTGCCGGAGGAACCCGAGGTTCTGGGCCTGGCGGCACTGATGTGTCTGTGTGAGGCGCGGCGCCCGGCGCGCCTCGACCCGGACGGCAATTTCGTGGCGCTGGACGATCAGAGCCGCGGCCGGTGGGACTCCGCGCTGCACGCGCGAGGGGAACGCCTACTTGCCCGTGCGCACAGCTTCGAGCGTCCGGGCCGGTTCCAGTACGAGGCGGCGATTCAATCGGCGCACTGCGCCCCCGACGTCGACCGGCACGCGCTGCGCAAGCTGTATCGCGCGCTGATGCGGGTGGGGCCGTCACTGGGTGCCGCGGTGGCGCTGGCGGCCTTGGACGGCGAAATCGACGGTGCCGATGCCGGACTGCGTGCCCTCGACACGATCACAGACCGCTCGGCCGGCGCGTTTCAGCCGGCGTGGGTCACCCGCGGGCACCTCCTTGCCGAGGCAGGACGGGTCGACGAGGCCGCCGCGGCATATCGCCGGGCCATCGAATTGACCACCGACAACGCGGTCCGGGCGTACCTGACCGGACGCCTGGGGAGTCTGCGGTCGACCGGCCGGGCCGGACGGGGGTCGTGACCCGACCGGGGTGGATATTTGCGAAGTCATCTTTTGACCTCATTATGGCAATGCCATAGGGTTTGCTGAATGACTGCGCGTAGCGGGCCTCGGGCCGCTCGACGACCGGGCAGGCCGGTTGGCGCCGATGCTGCGCAAACCCGTGAGCGCATCGTGCAGGCGGCCTACGAAGTCATCAACGAACGTGGATACGCGGCGGCGACATTCCAGGAGATCGCCAAGCGCAGCGGTCTGAGCCGTCCGACGCTGAACTACTACTTCGCCAGCCGTGAGGAGCTCTACCGCGCACTGCTCAAGCAGGCGCACGACGTCGTCGATTCGTGCATTCGCGTGGCGAAACAGCATGATGGAACGCTGGATCGGTTGCATGCCTACATCGATGCCGTGGTGGCGGTGTGGCATCGGGACCACGCCGTCGTCGGATTCCTGGCCAACGCGCGGCTGGAGGCCTACCGCCATCCGGATCTGCCCTCCGCTACCGTCGCGGCCACCCGCGGTTTCCTCGGCGAGGTGGTCACGGAGGCGATCGTCCGGCGCGAACTGCCGGCGCACACCGAGCACGCCACACTGGTCGAACTGTTGTACGCGATGCTGTGGGGAGTGGGTGCCTACAGTGGTTGGCAGCGCAGGCCCGTCGATGTACCGGAGATAGCCAAGCAACTGCATCTGGTGATCAGAAATGGGTTGCTGTCGATCGCCGACCGTGATCGCTGACGCGCCGACAAGGACACGAGTAGCGACACGCCGGGAAGTACGAGAAGTGTCGGTGGGGCGCCATAGACTGGCACCCCTATGAGCGGTTCATCTTCGGGGTCCTTCGTACACCTGCACAACCACACCGAGTACTCGATGCTCGACGGGGCCGCGAAGATCACGCCGATGCTTGCCGAGGCCGAGCGGCTGGGCATGCCTGCGATAGGTATGACCGACCACGGCAACATGTTCGGCGCCAGTGAGTTCTACAACTCCGCGACCAAGGTCGGCATCAAACCGATCATCGGCATCGAGGCGTATATAGCTCCCGCTTCTCGATTTGATACCAAGCGGATCCAGTGGGGCGACCCGAGCCAGAAGAGCGACGACGTCTCGGGCAGCGGCGCCTACACCCATATGACCATGGTCGCCGAGAATGCCACCGGTCTGCGCAACCTCTTCAAGCTGTCCTCGCTGGCGTCGTTCGAAGGCCAGCTCGGCAAGTGGTCGCGCATGGATGCCGAGATCATCGCCGAGCATGCCGAAGGCATCATCGCGACCACGGGTTGCCCGTCCGGCGAGGTGCAGACCCGGCTGCGGCTCGGCCAACGTCAGGAGGCGCTGGAAGCCGCCGCCAAATGGCGCGACATCTTCGGCCCCGACAACTTCTTCCTCGAGCTGATGGACCATGGCCTCGATATCGAGCGCCGCGTCCGGGAGGGCCTGCTGGAGGTCGGGCAGAAGCTCGGCATCCCGCCGCTGGCCACCAATGACTGTCACTACGTCACCCGTGAGGCCTCGCAGAATCACGAGGCGCTGCTGTGCATTCAGACGGGCAAGACTCTCTCGGATCCGAACCGGTTCAAGTTCGACGGCGACGGTTACTTCCTCAAATCGGCCGAGGAGATGCGGGCCCTGTGGGACTCGCAGGTGCCGGGAGCGTGCGATTCCACGGTGCTCATCGGTGAGCGGGTGCAGTCCTACGCCGACGTGTGGACGCCCACCGACCGCATGCCGGTGTTCCCGGTCCCCGACGGCCATGACCAGGGCTCGTGGCTGAGCCATGAGGTGCGGGCCGGGCTGGAACACCGGTTCCGGGGCGCGGACGTGCCCGCCGAGTACACCGACCGCGCGGCCTACGAGATCAAGGTCATCTGCGACAAGGGCTTTCCGTCCTACTTCCTGATCGTGGCCGACCTGATCAACTACGCCCGGTCGGTCGGGATCCGGGTGGGGCCGGGCCGTGGATCGGCCGCCGGGTCACTGGTGGCCTACGCGCTGGGTATCACCAACATCGACCCCATCCCGCACGGTCTGCTGTTCGAGCGCTTCCTCAACCCGGAGCGTCCGTCGGCTCCCGATATCGACATCGACTTCGACGACCGCCGCCGCGGCGAGATGCTGCGGTACGCGGCCAACAAGTGGGGCAGCGACCGGGTGGCCCAGGTCATCACCTTCGGCACCATCAAAACCAAGGCGGCGCTGAAGGATTCGGCCCGCGTGCACTACGGCCAGCCTGGTTTCGCGATCGCCGACCGGATCACCAAGGCACTGCCGCCGCCCATCATGGCCAAGGACATCCCGGTGTCCGGGATCACCGATCCCAACCACGAGCGGTACAAGGAAGCGGCCGAGGTCCGCGCCCTGATCGACACCGATCCGGACGTGCGGACGATCTTCGAGACCGCGCGTGGCCTGGAAGGCCTGGTGCGCAACGCGGGCGTGCACGCCTGTGCGGTGATCATGAGCTCCGAGCCGCTGATCGACGCGATCCCGCTCTGGAGGCGGCCCCAGGACGGCGCGGTCATCACCGGTTGGGATTATCCGTCGTGTGAGGCCATCGGCCTGCTGAAGATGGACTTCCTGGGCCTTCGGAACCTGACGATCATCGGTGACTGCCTGGAGAACCTCCAGGCCAACCGGGGGATCGACCTGGATCTGGACACGCTGCCGTTCGACGATCCGGCCGCCTACGAGCTCCTCGGCCGTGGCGACACGCTGGGCGTGTTCCAGCTCGACGGCAGCGCAATGCGTGACCTGCTGCGGCGTATGCAGCCCACCGGATTCAACGACATCGTGGCGGTGCTCGCGCTGTACCGTCCCGGTCCGATGGGCATGAACGCCCACAACGACTATGCCGACCGCAAGAACGGCCGTCAGGCGATCAAGCCCATTCACCCCGAGCTCGAGGAACCGCTCAAGGAGATCCTCGCCGAGACCTACGGCCTGATCGTCTACCAAGAGCAGATCATGTTCATCGCGCAGAAGGTCGCCTCCTACACCATGGGTAAGGCCGATGCGCTCCGTAAGGCCATGGGTAAGAAGAAGCTTGAGGTGCTCGAGGCCGAGTACAAGGGCTTCAAGGAAGGCATGACCGCCAACGGGTTCTCCGAGGCTGCGGTGAAAGCCTTGTGGGACACCATCCTTCCGTTCGCCGGGTACGCGTTCAACAAGTCCCACGCGGCCGGCTACGGCCTGGTGTCGTACTGGACGGCCTACCTCAAGGCGAACTACCCCGCCGAGTACATGGCCGGTCTGCTCACCTCGGTCGGTGACGACAAGGACAAGGCCGCGGTCTATCTGGCCGACTGCCGTCGGCTCGGCATCACGGTTCTGCCGCCCGACGTCAACGAGTCGGTGCAGAACTTCGCCTCGGTCGGCGACGACATCCGGTTCGGACTGGGCGCCATCCGCAACGTCGGCGCGAATGTCGTTGCGTCGTTGATCAGTACCCGTACCGAGAAGGGCAAGTACGCCGACTTCTCCGACTACCTCAACAAGATCGACATCGCGGCCTGCAACAAGAAGGTCACCGAATCCCTGGTGAAGGCAGGTGCATTCGACTCGCTCGGCCACCCGCGCAAGGGGCTGTTCCTGGTACACACCGACGCCGTCGACTCGGTGCTCGGCACCAAGAAGGCCGAGGCGATGGGCCAGTTCGACCTGTTCGGCGGCGCCGACGACGGGGGCGGCACTGACGCGGTATTCACCATCCGCGTGCCCGAGGAGGAGTGGGAGGACAAGCACAAGCTCGCGCTCGAACGCGAGATGCTGGGGCTGTACGTGTCCGGGCATCCGCTCAACGGGGTTGCCCACCTGCTTGCCAACCAGGTGGACACCCAGATCCCGGCGATTCTCGACGGGGATGTCGCCAACGATACGCAGGTCGTGGTCGGCGGCATCCTTGCCTCGGTGAACCGCCGGGTGAACAAGAACGGATTGCCCTGGGCATCAGCCCAATTGGAAGACCTCACCGGCGGTATCGAGGTGTTGTTCTTCCCACAGACCTATTCGCTGTTCGGTCATGAGATCGCCGACGACGTCGTGGTGCTGGTCAAGGCGAAGGTGGCCGCGCGCGACGACCGGATCTCGCTGATCGCGCACGAACTGGTGGTGCCCGACTTCAGCAGCGCCCAGGCCAACCGGCCGCTGGCGGTGAGCCTGCCGACCCGGCAGTGCACCATCGACAAGGTCAGTGCGCTCAAGCAGGTACTGGCCAATCATCCCGGTACCTCCCAGGTGCATCTGCGGCTGATCAGCGGTGAGCGCATCACCACGCTGGAGCTGGATCAGTCACTGCGGGTGACGCCGTCCTCGGCCTTGATGGGTGATCTCAAGGCGTTGCTCGGTCCCGGTTGCCTCGGGTAGCGGCCAGGTCGATTCTGACGATCGCACTGTCGGGCCACAGCGCTCGATTGCGGGCCCGGCGGAGTTTCTCGCGCAGGGGAAGGTCGCGGTGCACGTTGGTGATACCGGGGATCTTCAGTAGGGGCACGATGTTCCACTGCCAGCCGTAGCGCTGGTGCAGCGCACGGTTGGCTTGTTCGGCGTCCTCGCCGGCCAGGACAGTGGCCCGGCCGGTCAGCCAGGTGGTGCCCGTGATTCGACCTCGGTAATCGCAGACGACCAGTTCGACATCGGGCCGCGCCGCGAGTCTGCGGGTCTTCGGGCCGATCTTGGTGCGGAACAATGCCGTTCGGCCGTCGAGCACGAACCATATCGGGGTGTCTGCCGCGGTGCCGTCGCGGCGAAAGCTGCGCAGTAGCGCGTACTGGGAGCGGCTCAGGGTCTCCAGCGTGGTGTCGGTATCTGGCATGTGGACAGTCAACGACTTAGAGTTGACTCTAAGTCAAGTGCGGCGAGGAGGGCGGATGGGAGCGACGCTGACCATTGGAGAGGTCACGCAGCGGTCGGGGGTCGCCCAGACCGCGCTGCGCTACTACGAGCAGGTGGGCTTGTTGCCCGCACCGCAACGCGTGGGCGGGCAGCGCCGCTATCAGGAGTCGGTCCTGATGCGCCTGGAAGTGATCAGGTTGTGCAAGACCTCGGGCTTCTCGCTGACCGAGATAGCGCTGCTCCTCAAGGACGACACCCCGGGCCGTCCGATGGCTCGTGAGCTGGCCCAGCGCAAATTGGCCGAGATCGATGAGCAATTGGAGTCGCTGGGACGTGCGCGGGCCATCATCGAGTGGGGGATGCGGTGCACATGTCCGTCAATCGAGTTGTGCACGTGCGGGATTCACAACGAACTACCGGCCTGACGCAGCAGCGGCAGCAGCCGCTCGGCGAGCATCTCCGGATGCGGATCGAGCGCGCCGATCCGCAGGACCAGGTGGCGTGCTCCGGCCTCGAGATAGCCGGAGAGCCACGAGGCGCATTCCTGTGCGGATCCACCGCAGAACGCCTGGAACGAGCTCATCACGTCCAGTGGTTGGCGGTAATAGGCCCGGGTGTACGTGTCGAGGGTGTCGCGGGCGCGCCCGCGGTCGTCGTCGATACACACCGTGGCGTACACAGCGGGCGTGATCGGGCGTGACGCCAACTCGCTGATACGCACCCAAGCCCGAGCGTATGCGCGGGCGTCGGGAAGGTACGGCAGCCAGCCGTCGTAGCCCTCGGCGACCCGTGCGATCACCCGGTCGGAGTCTCCACCGGCCAACCACAGCGGCGGGCCGCCCGGACGCGCGGGCGGCAGACCCCTGTCGAGGCCGTCGATCTGCCAGTATCGGCCACTGAATCGATCTTGGCCGGTCCACGCCTGGCGCCACACCTCGGCAGCCTCGTCGAGGCGGCGGGCCCGATCGCGAAACGGCATTGCCAGCGCCTCGAATTCGCGACGGCTTTCCGGCACGGGAGATCCGGAACCCAGGCCGAGGATCAGCCGGCCGCCCGACAGCTGATCGACCGTGGCGGCCTGCGCTGAGGTCAGCAACGGGGTGCGCAACGGACCGATCAGCGCCGCGGTACCGAGCCTGACGCGGAAGGTGGCGGCGCTCACCGCGGCAAGCAGGGTCAGCGGATCAACCCGGGTGCGGGCCAACAGGGAGTCACCTGTCCACACCGAGTCGAATCCCGATTCCTCGGCGATTCGGGCGAATTCGATCAGGCCGCGTGCGTCATGGCGCCCCGTCATCGCGGTTTCCCGGCTGGGCAGCATGATGCCGATGGACAGCGACATGCTTCAACGATGACCCGATGTACCGGTTCGGTCGACTACTTCGCGGGTAATGGCGCGGTGCAGTCAGAACCGGTACCGCAGGATGCGGGCCTTGCGGGCGGTCGCCTTGCTCAGGCCCGTGGCTCGCGTTGCGATCCGCAGCGCGCCGGGAAAGAGGTCGACCTCGGGCTGGTGGGCGAGGCTGGCCTCCTCGACGAGTTGCATTCGCGGATTCCAGGATTCGGGATGGTGGGCGTCTTTGAAACCCGGGTAGCCCCACTGGCTTCCGACGTCTTTGAACATCTTGGCCGGAAAGAACCTCAGGGCTGCCCTGCTCATCCAGCCGATGCGGCCGTAATCGTTGAACGCCAATTCGCCGGAACCGAAGTGTTCGGTGATCTTCCGGAAGATGCCGGCGATCTCCGGTTCGGTGAGGAACGCGAACAGTCCGTCGGCCACCAATATGGTGGGTCGATCGGAGGGGATCGGGTCGGTCCAGTCCGGGTCGGCCAACGACGCGGAGACGTTGTGCGCCTGGGGGAGTGGGGGCATCACCTGATCGCGCAATGCGCTGATCCCGGGTAGGTCGACGCTGTACCAGTCGACCGTGGCCGGTGGCGCAACGCGGTGAACGCCGCTGTCGAGACCTCCGCCGAGATCGACCACGACGGCGCCGGGATAGCTGGAGACAAACGCACGGACCCGGTCGTCGAGCATCTTGGCGCGCAATGCTGACTGGCACACCACGCTGGTCTGCACGCCAAGACCGGCGAAGTCGTAGTCGAGTCTTCCCACCGTCTCGTCGGCCATGGTGTCGCCGAGGATGGGGCGGGCCCATCGGCTGTCGAGTGCCCTGGCATACAGGGTCAGGAATGCGGTTTCTTCCACCGGCGTCAGGCCCGTCGTCGCAATACTCACAAGCCCGACCGTACACCCCGCCTGCGGCTGAACAGTTGGGCGAAAACGTTTACCGCCCTTGCGATCACGTGTCCCAGAAGCTGTGCGCCGGTGAGAAGGGGTTGGGCAGCGGGCCGCCGGCAGCCTACGGTGGGAACCATGCGCAGCACCCACGTGAGCGTCTGGATCGAGGTCGCCGCCGACGCGGTGTACGCCTATGCCGCGGATCCGCGACAGATGGCCAACTGGGCAGCGGGCCTGGCCGAGGGCGGGCTGCGCCTCACTCCGCAAGGTTGGCTCGCGGATTCCCCGATGGGTGAGGTGACCGTCGAGTTCGCTGCGCCGAACACGCTGGGAGTGCTGGACCACGTGGTGCATCTGCCCTCGGGCGAGGCCGTCTACAACCCGATGAGGGTGGTGCCGGCAGGGGTCGATGCATCGTCGTGCGAAGTCGTGTTCACCGTCCGGCAGCGGCCCGGGGTGACCGACGCGGAGTTCGAGGCAGATGTGGCCGCCGTGGCCGCCGATCTAGAGACGTTGCGGCGACTGCTGGAAGGTCACTGATCAGAGGGTGACGCGTGGCCCAGTCCCAGCCACGCCACAATGGCGGCCGCGGCGGCCGAGAGTACTGCCGGTGCGGCGCTCATGGTTGCCAGGCCTACAACCACCAAGACCAGGGCGCCGATCGCCAGGGCGATCAGCTTGTAGGTCGGCCAGGGCACCCCGGCGATGTCGACCTGATGATCGGCCCGGGAGGTGCCGCTACGAAAGTTCCCGGCGGTGGTCATGTGTTGACGATAGCTCGTAACCAAGGTTTCGGCCACCCGAAACCTTCGATTAGGCGGGTCGCTTTATCGGTCCAGAGTGCTCAACAGCGGGCTTCCACGCGGTACTGGACCTCGGCCGGTCTGGTGGGGCGGTCCGCGAACGAGCCACGCGCCGTGCCGCTGATGTGGAATGTCGTGCCGTCGATGCCGGCATCGGCAGGCGATGTCACATTGGCTGAGCTGCCGGTGAACCCCTCTAAGTCGGTCAGGCGCATCACCTTCGGTTCGACGGTGGCGCCGGTCTGGACGATGGCCGCGAAGCCAGGCGCTTCCGGCTGAGATTCGATGGTCCACAGCCAGGACTGTTGCGTGCACAGCACCGAGAACGTGGTAGGTAGCTGCTGGTCGTTGATGAAGATCCGCGCCGTGTAGGCATCGGCCGGGATGCCGGTGGCCGCCGCGCAGGCAGATAACGCCAGCGCGCCTACCGAAACGGTCCGCGCCGTCACCCGCCGCACCCGCTGCTGGATGTGCCGCATGAAGGTTGTTTTCCCAGTTCGGGGTCCTCTCAACCACATGCGGCGGATTTCTTCGATTTGGCGGCACGAGTGGCGAGATCTCAGCGTGTGGCCCCACCCAACTGCAGTGAAACGCCTGGCCAGTGGCACCATTGAACGGTGACTGCCGATTTGAGCAAAGGCTCCCGAGTGTCCCCGCTGGCCGCGCCGCTGACTGCGGCCGACATCGACGAGGCTGCCAAGCGAATTTCCGGGGTGGTCACGCGCAGCCCTCTGCAGTTCAACGAGCGACTCTCGGAAGCCACCGGAGCCAACGTGTACCTCAAACGTGAGGACCTGCAGGCGGTGCGTTCCTACAAGGTGCGCGGGGCGTTCAACCTGATGGCGCAGCTGTCGCCCGAGGAGTTGGCCGCCGGCGTGGTGTGCTCCTCGGCAGGCAACCACGCTCAGGGCTTCGCCATGGCCTGCCGGTCGATGCGGACCCACGGCCGCGTGTACGTGCCCTCCAAGACACCCAAGCAGAAGCGGGATCGCATCCGGTACCACGGCCGCGAGTTCATCGAGCTCATCGCGGTCGGGTCCACCTACGATCTGGCCGCTGCCGCAGCGCTCGACGATGTCGCGCGCACCGGGGCGACCCTCGTGCCCCCGTACGACGACGTGCGGACGATGGCCGGACAGGGCACCATCGCGGCCGAGCTGCTCGACCAACTCGACGACGAGCCGGACCTGGTGATCGTCCCCGTCGGTGGCGGCGGTTGCATCTCCGGCATCACCACATATCTCGCCGAGCGTGCCTCGGGCACCTCGGTACTCGGCGTCGAGCCGGCGGGTGCGGCCTCGATGATCGCCGCGTTGGCGGCGGGCGGGCCGGTCACCCTGGATCACGTCGATCAGTTCGTCGACGGTGCGGCGGTGGCGCGGGCCGGGGCGCTGCCTTACGCCGCGCTGGCCGCAGCCGGCGACATGGTCGCCCTCACCACGGTCGACGAGGGTGCGGTGTGCACCGCCATGCTCGACCTGTACCAGAACGACGGAATCATCGCCGAGCCCGCCGGTGCGCTGTCGGTGGCGGCGCTGCTGGAGGCCGACATCGAGCACGGTTCCACTGTGGTTTGTCTGATCTCCGGCGGAAACAACGACGTGTCCCGCTACAACGAGGTGGTCGAGCGCTCACTGGTGCACCTGGGGCTCAAGCACTACTTCCTGGTCGACTTCCCGCAGGAACCCGGGGCGCTGCGCCGATTCCTCGATGACGTGCTCGGACCGGGTGACGACATCACGCTTTTCGAGTACGTCAAGCGCAACAACCGCGAAACCGGTGAGGCACTGTGCGGTGTCGAGTTGAGCGCAGCGACCGACCTCGAAGGCCTGCTGGCCCGTATGGAGGGCTCCGACATCCACGTCGAGTTGCTCGAACCGGGGTCGCCGACGTACCGGTACCTCACCTGAGAAAGCAGCTCTGAGGGTCGTGCGCTCAGGCGCTGATCCCGGTTGCCTCGAAACCTGCGCTCACCGCGGCGACTTTCTCATCGCGAACGCTTTCGGAGTCACTGCGGAACAGGGACTTGGCCACCAGCTCGACGGCCCGGCGGCTGTCACTGAAGCCTGATGTTCGCGAAAGGTGAAGTGTCAGCGCGAGATAGAACAGCGCTGCCACATCCTGCGGTGTGAAGAGGTGACCCTGGCCGTTCTTCGCGCTGATGACGTTGAACGCCGCCTTGTTGTGGATGCCGCTGTTGGTGTGCACACCGCCGTTGTCCCGGGTCGTTTGTACGTAGTCGCGAACGTGTGCCGGCTGGCCGCGGCGGGCCGGATCACTCAGATCCCGCAGAGGAACCCCGGTGCCGTCGAGTTCCTCGCCCATCTCCCAGTTCCAGCTGTCGATGTCGGGTTTCTGGGAATTGGCGATGATCGTTCCCATGATGTCCGAATAGGACTCGTTGAGTGCGCCGGATTCGTCCTTGTACTCGAGGCGGGCCGTGTTGTCGGTCAGTCCGTGCGTCATCTCATGGGCCACAACGTCCATGGCCACCGCATACGACCGCAGCTCGCCGCCGACGCTGCGCTGGCCGTACACCATCTGGGTGCCGATCCAGGCGGCGTTGCGCCATTCTCGGGGCGTCGGATCCTGGATGGACGTGCAGTTGATGGACGAGATGAACGGGCTGCCCTGGTTGTCGAGGCCGTTGCGCTGCAACGTGTTCACCAGGTAGTCGGCGACCTCCTGGGCGTTGGCGTGGGCGCTGATCGCGGCCGGGCTCCAGGGTGCCGGTGGATTGGAGATCGGCTCCGCGCCCGGTAGTGAGCGGAACTGCGATTCGATCTTGCGGAACCCGAAATCGTACGTCTCGATGCGCCGGGTGGGGTCCACCAGTCGCTTGTTGTCGTTCTCATCGCGTTCGGCCCGGATGCGGCGAGTCTGGCCGAGGGCATCGGTCGAGTCCAGTTCTTCCAGCGTCCACGAAATCGTCTGGGTGCGGGGAAGTTTGGCGACCAGGTCACCGGAATGAGCGTCAACGACGTAGTCGAAGAGCTCCGGCAGCGTCTCCGGGTGACCGTCGGAGGTGCGTTTGCGGTGACGCTGGACGTTCTTGGCGATGTACACCAGGCGCCAGACCCCGGGGTCTGAACTCCTGTCGAAGTAGAAGTACAGCCGGGGTGGTTCCGGCAGCGGCAATGCGTCCTTGCCTGCGTCCTTGACGATCACATCCTGGGCCTGCGCCGGCGATATGGTCGCGACCGCGTCGACACCATCGGGATTGCCGATCGCCGAATTGACGGCCAGCATGTTGTTCGCGTCATCCAGCTCGATAGTGACCAGCGACCCGTATACAGGGATGCGTTGGCGGTATTGGGCGAACTTGACGACGGTGGAGTCGGTCAGCGGAATGGATTCGGTGCCGAGGGCCAGGTACTCGGTCCCCGGACCTGCGCTGCTGTCGGTGATCGACGGCACCTCGGGGCTGGCGATCATCTGGTTGAGGTAGCGGCGCGCAGCCGATTCTGGATCGAGCGTCGCCACGTCGACCGCAGGCGCTGCGCCGCGCACGACTGCTTCGTCATTGATGGCCTGCACTGCCGGGCCCTGGTACTTGTCCGCACTGTGCAGTGCAAAGCTCTCTAACCCGTTGTCGTTCATCAGTTCTCACTTCTCCTGCTCCGATGGGTTGGGCTGTCCCGCTTCGGACCGACCGGGTGTCAGCACCGTGGCATGGCCTGATCATGCGTCGCGAGCGGCGCAGTTGCGCGCGTAGTGGCCTACTCGAATTCGTGACGATCGGGGGTCGCGATGCCCGTGTGGGGCCGACACGGTGCCACGCGCTGTTCGCGTCGGCGCCGAACACAGGTAGTGATCTACGCGCGCGCCCCGGACTGCGGATGCCTACCGTCCAGAGGTGGGTATTCGCCCTCGGGAGATCCGCCGTCAAGGGAGCCGACCATGGCCAAACACGTCGCCCAGTCCGGTGACATCCTCACGGTCGCGGAATCGGCCGCGACCCGGGTTCGGCAAAACATCTGGACGCTCGATCAGATCGACCACTGGCACCCGACGATCTATGCCTACGCCCGCGGAGTGCAGGTGCTGATCAGCCGGACCGATATGGATCAGCTGGATCCGATCGGTTGGCAGTATCAGTCGGACATCCACGGAACCACAGTGAATCCCGACAACTTCCGCAACCAGTGCCAGCACTTCTGCTGGTTCTTCCTGCCCTGGCACCGCATGTATCTGCAATGGTTCGAGCGGATCATCACGTCGGCCATCCAGGATCTCGACGACGTCGACGAGCAGATCAAGGCGACCTGGGCACTGCCCTACTGGAACTACAGCAGCGACGCTCCGGCCCGCCGACGGCTGCCGAAGGCCTTCCTGGACACGACCCTGCCGGACGGGGTGACGCCGAATCCCCTGTGGGTGCCCGGACGGAACCTGAATGACGGCTCGTCATTGCCCGCGTCCGATGTCGACCTGACGAGTGCGTTGGCGCCCGTCGACTTCGCCGGCATCGGCGGGTTTGCCGGTGGACGTACGGGATTCAGTCATGCCGGCGAGGACCCGGGCTCCGCGATGGGACCGCTGGAAGGAACGCCGCACGGCGCCGTCCACGTGGGAGTGGGTGGCCTGATGGGGTCGTTCAACACAGCGGCGCTGGACCCCATCTTCTGGCTGCACCATGCCAACATCGACCGGATCTGGGAGATCTGGCGGACATTGCCGGACCGGGCGAACACGACGGAGGCCGCCTGGCTGACGGGCGTGACGTTCCACTTCCACGACGAGAACCGGGCGACACTCACCGAGACGGTGCAAGAGGTTCTCGAGACTGCGCCTCAGCTCAGCTATAGCTATGAGGACATCACTGCCCCTGTCGCACTGGAGGCACTCATGCCAACCGCACCCGCGCCGGAGAACCCGCCGGAACTCGTCGGAGCATCGGAGCGCGCGATCGCCCTCGCCGGTGCGACGACCAACGTCACCTTCGGCATCGCACCTCCACTGGGCCCGCTGGCCGAGGAAGGGGCCCCGGCGTCCCGCGCCTTCCTGCGCATCGAGGACGTGACGTCGCCGGCGCCGGTGGGGGTGACCTACAAGGTGTATCTCAATGTGGGCGGCGGTGAACCCACGGTCGATGACGACCATTTCGTCGGTGTGGCCGCGTTCTTCGGAATCGAGGACACCAGCAACCCCGACAACGAGCACGGCGGAATGCGGCTCGCCTACGACATCACCGGTCTGTATCAGCGGTTCACTGCCGAAGGCCGGTGGAGCGACCAGGTCAGCGTCACCTTTGTCCCGCAGTTCGTGGAGCCCGCGGCTCATCCCATCCAGCTGCCCGGCGCCCAGGCCTCGGCACCGCAGGAGGCGGGAAATGCGCGCGTCGGGCGCGTGAGTGTCTTCCTGCAATGAGTCTTGCTGCAGTAACAACGGGTGCGGTGCGGCCGTCGGCCTGGCGGCGGTTGTGGTGGACGCATCCGGAGCTGTCCGTGCTGACCGTCTCGGTCGCCGCCTGGCTCGGGGTCGCGGAACTGCATCTGATGATGCCGTCTCACGGTGGCACCCAGCATTGTTCGACACTGCCGCACACTGCGGCGCACCGCCATGGCGCGATAAGGCTCGACGCCATCGCGGACCGTTGTGCGGCAATGTCTTCCGGTGCACCGGAATTCCCTGTGTCGCTCGGATTGTGGGTGGTCATGGCGGCGGCGATGATGCTGCCCACGACGCTGCCTATCGCGCGGTCGATCTCGATGAACGGCAGGTGGAACCGGCGGCATCGCAGCCAAGCGCTGTTCGCGCTCGGCTACCTCGCCGTATGGTCGGTGTTCGGTGCAGTGGTGCTGGGCATCGTCTGGTTTGCGGGATCGAAGGACGTTGGTGTCCCGGTGATCTCGGGTGTGCTTGCGGTTGCGGCGGCCTGGGAGCTGACCCGCAGGAAACGGTTCTTTCTGCGGGCATGTCACCGGGTGCACGCACTGCCCGCCGACGGCCGTCGGGCGGACCGGGCATGCGTCGACGAGGGCCTGCGCAACGGGCTGCGATGCGTGGGCGCCTGTGGCCCGATGATGCTGCCGATGGCATTGGCTCCGCACGCGTTGTGGCTGATGGTGATCCTCTTCGGCATCGTCGTGGCGGAGAAGCTGGTGACGAAGGCTGTGGATCATCTGCCGATTTTCGCTGCAGTTCTGGCCGTGGTCGCCGTCATCGTGGCGTTCGGTGCGCCGCTCGGCTGACTATCCAGACGACGAGCGCGCAGGCCGCGAAGGCGGCGCCGAGGATGCTCGAGCCGGTCCACCCCGCAACCGAATACACCGCGGTCGTGGCGGTTGCCCCGAGGGCCGAGCCGAGTGAGTAGAAAAACATGTAGCCGCCGATAACGCTGCTGGTGCGATGCGGGTGGGCTGTGGTGAGCAGGTGTTGGTTGCTCACGTGTACGGCCTGCACCGCGAAGTCGAGCACGATCACACCGACCACGATCAGCAGTAGCGACCATGATGCGTGCCCGATGGCCAGCCATGAGGCCGCCAGTAGCGCGAGCGCTCCGCCGGTGACGGCACTTGCGGAGCCGGCGTCAGCCCAGCGTCCCGCCCGGGCGGCACCGAGTGCACCGGCGAGGCCGGCGATTCCGAAAAGGCCGATCTGGGCTGTGCTCAGATGCCACGGAGCCGCTGCGAGTGGCAGCGCCAGGCCGCTCCACAGTGTCCCGAACGAGGCGAACAGGAAGAACGCGATCAGCCCGCGTGAGACGAACAGATGGTCACCGAGCAGTTGGCCCAGCGACGCCAGAATGTCTACGTAGGAGGCGGATTCGCACCGCGGATCGGCCGGCAGGAGCCTCGGGACGAGGCACGCCAGGGCGAGTAGCAGCACGGCCAGCCCGGCATAGACGCCGCGCCACCCCCACGCGGCGGCGAAAGTGCCTGCTGCCACGCGGGAACCGAGGATGCCGATGACAACTCCGGAGGTCACCGCGCCGAGGGTGCGGCCGCGTTGCTCGGGTGTGGACAGGGCCGCAGCGAATGCCACCGTGGTCTGGACAACGACGGCGAACAGGCCGGCTACCGCCAGTCCGGTGAGCAGCAGCCAGGTTTGTGCGGCTGTCGCGGCCAGCGCCACACCGACCGCGGCCAGCACAAGGTGCCCGCTGATGAGCCTGCGGCGGTCGACCATGTCGCCGAAGGGCACGAGAAGGACCAGTCCGACCAGATAGCCGAGTTGCCCGGCCGTGACGATCCACCCCAGATGCGCCTCCGGCACGCCGAGATCGCTGCCGATCTGCGCGAGAACCGGCTGTGCCGCGTAGATCGTTGCCACGGCCACTGCGCAGACGGTGGCGAAAAACACTCTGTGGCCGAAGGTCAGGTCCATCCACACTCCTCTCATTGGTTGCATATTGCAACTGATTGGAGGTTACGGCAGAATAGTTTCAATCAGCAACTTTTGGAGGAGAGGGATGACCGAGTCGGCGCCCCGCGGCAACGACGTGACCTGGACCGATCCCACCTGTCCGGTCGCGCGCACTGTCGACCTGGTCGGAGACCGCTGGAGCCTGCTCATCGTGCGCGACGCCATGGACGGCGCGCGCGCATTCACCGACTTTCAGCAGCGCACCGGCATCGCGCGCAACATCCTCACTGACCGGCTGCGCCGACTGGTGGAGCGCGGCATCCTCGACCGGGAGACCGCCGCATCGGGCCGCCGGCAGCTCTACACACTCACCCAGGCCGGTCGTGACCTCTTCACCGTCGTGGTGGCGCTGCGTCAGTGGGGTGAGCGGCACGCGTTCGCTTCGGGCGAGTCGCACTCGATACTGGTGGACCAGCGCGGTGATCAGATTTCAGAACTGCGGCCGACGAGCTCGCGCGGCGCCGCATTGGACCTCGACGGCACGTCCGTGCGGAAGGCCTACTGATCGCGCTCGCCGCGCAGGACCGCGAAAGAATGCCCGGCCAATACCGTGGTGTCGGTGTCGATGTCGGGGCGATCCCAAGCTAGGAGCAGCTCTCCGGAGACCGGTACCGCCACTGGCTCGGTGCCCAGATTGCAGGCGATGGACACCGCACCCCGATGCAGAACGATCCAGCGCTGTTCCTCGTCGAAATCGATCGACATGTGGTCGAGCCAGGGGTCACCGAGGTCGGGTTCGCTGCCCCGCAAGGCGATCAGCTCGCGATAGGTCCGGTGGAGCCGATCATGAACACCCTCGGTGACCTCGCTCCAATTCAGTTTGGACCGCAGGAACGTCGCCGGGTCCTGTGGATCGGGGATCTCGTCGGCATCCCAGCCGTGCTCGGCGAATTCGGCCTTGCGCCCCTCTGCGGTGGCACGGGCCAGCTCCGGTTCGGGGTGCGAACTGAAGAACTGGAACGGCGAGGAGGATCCCCATTCCTCACCCATGAAAAGCATGGCCGTGTAGGGAGATCCGAGTGCCAATGCGGCCTTGACCGCGAGCTGTCCGAAGGTCAGAAGCTGCGACGGTCGGTCGCCGACGGCGCGATTGCCGACCTGATCGTGAGTGAGGGTGTACGCCAGCAGGCGGGTGGCGGGAATGGTGGCCGTGTCCAACGGCCGGCCGTGCCTGCGGTGGCGGAACGACGAGTAGGTGCCGGCGTGGAAGTATCCGTGCTTCAACGTTTCTGCCAGTGTGGCCAGCGATCCGAAATCGGCGTAGTAGCCCTGCCGTTCACCGGAAACCGCGGTGTGGATGGCGTGGTGGAGATCGTCGTCCCACTGCGCGGTCAGGCCGTACCCGCCGCGGTCCCGCGGGGTGATCAGCCGGGGGTCGTTGAGGTCGCTTTCGGCGATCAGCGACAGCGGCCGGCCGAGTTCCTCGGACAGGGCGTCGGTTTCGGCTGCCAGTTCCTCGAGCACATGGATCGCGGTGTTGTCGACGAGTGCGTGCACCGCGTCCAGACGCAGCCCGTCGGCGTGGAAATCGCGCATCCAGCGCAATGCGCAATCGATGATGTAGGTACGCACCTCGTCGGCGTCGGCATCCGACAGGTTGATCGAACTGCCCCACGGATTGTGGCCGGACGACAGGTACGGGCCGAACCTCGGAAGGTAATTGCCGGACGGTCCGAGATGGTTGAACACAGCGTCGATGAACACGCCCAGACCACGTGCGTGGCATGCGTCGATGAGCCGGACGAGGCCGTCGGGACCGCCGTACGGTTCATGTACCGCGTACCAGAGCACCCCGTCATAACCCCAGCCGTGGTTTCCGTTGAATGCGTTGACCGGCATCAGCTCCACGAAATCGACACCGAGATCCACCAGATGATCGAGCTTGTCGATGGCGGCGTCGAATGTGCCCTCGGGTGTGAAGGTTCCGGTATGCAGTTCGTAGATCACCCCGCCGCAGATGGAGCGGCCGGCCCATTTGGCGTCGGTCCACGCCCCGGGTGCCGCAGCCCACCGTTGCGAGCGGGCATGCACGCCGTCGGGCTGACGCGGTGAACGAGGATCTGGCAAGACCTCAGGATCCTCGTCGAGGGCGAACCCGTACCTGGCGTCGGTGCGGCAGGCGACCTCGGCGCGCCACCATCCGTCTCCGGAACGCACCATGTCGTGCAGCGTCCCGTCCACGTCGACCCGCACCCGGTCCGGTATCGGCGCCCACACCTCGAACTCAGCCATCGGCGCGCTCCAGCAGGGCCACCGGAGAATCGGCGAGCAGTTCGGTCAGCGGCACCACACCAGCCCAATGCCGGCCACTCAGCCGATCCAGCCACCGGCCCTCGGGCAACGGCAATGCCGTTTCGGCCCAGCCGGTTTCGGCCAGACCGACAGTCCAACGGCACGCGGCTACCACGACATCCTGGCCTCGCAGGAAGGCCACCAGGTGTGTCGCCGCGCTACCGGTGGCCGGCAGCGGGGTGTAGTCGCCGGCCAGGAATGTGGCCGGTCGGGCGCGGCGCAGCGCCAGTGCAGCGGTGGTTACCCGCAGCTTCGCATCGTCCCCACGCTCCAAGGCGTCGCGCAACGCCGGGTAGTCGACCGGACGTCGGTTGTCGGGATCGACCAGACTGTCCTCGGTCGTCTCGGTGCCCTGGTAGACGTCGGGAATTCCGGGCGCCGTCAACTGGATGAGTTTCTGGCCCAGACTGTCGTTTCGGGCATGCACGTCCAGTCGACTCACCAGCGCGGTCAGTTCGGCTGCGACCGGCCCGTCGAGCACTCCATCCAGCCAGCGGTGTACCTCGTCCTCGAAGTCGCGGGAAGGATCGTGCCAGGAGGTATGGGTGGCGGCTTCCCGGATCGCCTTCTCGGCGTAGGCATGCAAGCGGATACGAAGTTCGTCGGTGACGTTGCCACCGACCGGCCAGGCACCGAACATGTTCTGCCACAGGAATAATGCTGTGGACCGGTCCGGGGGAGTGGTCAGTGTGTTCCACCGCTCGACGGACTCCGCCCACGTGTCGGGCACCTGGGACAGCAGCCCGATACGGGCGCGGACATCCTCGCCGCGCTTGGTGTCGTGGGTCGACAGCGTGGTCATCGTCGACGGCCAGGCCTGCATTCGCGTCGTCGCCCGTTGGTGGAACTCGGCAGTCGTGACTCCGAACAACTCGGGTGCACCGCCGACCTCATTGAGTGAGACCAACCGGGCGTCGCGGTAGAACAGGCAGTCCTCGACCGCCTTCGCGGTCGCGGCTCCGCACAGCTGGTTGAACCGGGGCACCACCTCGGCGCTGCTCGACATCGCCACCGAGATGGTGGACAACGCATCGGTGAGTTCCGGTGTGGTGCAGGCAGTTTCCTGTAGCGCTACCGGGAGGATCGTGCCAAGCGCCGGATAATCACTTCGGTATACGCCGATCCTGCTGATCAGTGCGGTCACCGCCCCGGGCAGCCGAGGGTCGTGCTGCGTGGTCACCGCCGTGATGGATCGGCACAGTCGGCCCAACTCGCTGGCGAGAGTGTCGGCGATGGCGGTTGTCTTGAGCACGGATTCGGCCCCGGGGTCCGGTCGGCCGCTCACCGCGGTGAGTGCGGCCGCGCCGGCCGGGGCGATGAACAGTCCACCGACCTCGCGCAGCGCGTCATATCCGGTGGTGCCGTCGACCGGAAGTGACGCGTCGAGGGACTCGTCGGCGGCCAGGATCTTCTCCACCACGATCCAGGCGTCGGGGCCGGTGAGCTCACGTAACCACCGCAGATAGCCTGCGGGGTCAGACAATCCGTCCGGATGGTCGATGCGCAGGCCGTCCACCAGCCCTTCATCGAACCAACGTTTGATCTCGACGTGGCTGGCGTCGAAAACGGCCCGGTCCTCCTGGCGCAGCGCCGCCAGGGAGGTGATCGAGAAGAAGCGACGATAACCGCAGATCCCGCTGCGCCAACCGGTCAGCCGGTAGTGCTGGCGGTCATGCACCTGACGGCCGGTGCCTGTGCCGGTTCCCGGTGCCACGGGAAAGACGAGATCGCCCAGGCGCAACACTTCGCCGTCGACCACCAGGTCGGCGACATCGTCGTCGGAACCGAGGACCGGCAACACAATCCGGCCGTCGTCGAGATCCCAGTCGATATCGAAGTACTCGGCGTATGCCGACGCCCTGCCGTACCGCAGTAGATCCCACCACCAGCGGTTCTGCTCGGGGTGGGCGACCCCGACGTGGTTGGGCACGATGTCGACAACGAGGCCGATGTTCCTTTTGCGGGCAGCCTCCGACAGTCGCCGTAGACCCTCAGGCCCGCCGAGGGCGGCCGACACCGTGGTGGGATCGGTGACGTCGTATCCGTGTGTGGATCCGTGTACGGCGGTCAGGATCGGGGACAGATACAGGTGCGACACCCCGAGGCGGTCGAGATAGTCGAGTAGGTTCACCGCGTCATCGAATGTGCAGCAGTCCCCGCGCATCTGGAGCCGATACGTGGAAAGGACCGGGCGCGGCATGTCAGGCCGTCTTGCGCAACACGAGCAGTGAGCGGGCCTGTAGCGAGATCTTCTCGCCCGCGGCCACGATGAGATCGGAATCGCCTGTCGGACTGGCGGTATCGAGGTCGCCGGCCCACTCGGTGGCGTAGTCGCCGTTCGGGGTGACGAAATCCTGCTCGTGGTCGTTGGCGTTGAAGCACAACAAGAACGTGTCGTCGACGACGCGCTCGCCGCGGGCGTTGGGGGCCGGGATCGAATCGCCGTTGAGGAACACGGCGACACACGTACCCAATCCCGTGCCCCAGTCCTCCGGGGTCATCTCGGTACCCGCCGGGGTGAGCCAGGCGATGTCGCGAACCTGATCGCCGCTGCGGATCGGTTTGCCCTCGAAGAACCGGCGGCGCCGAAATGCCGCATGACGCTTACGGAATGCCAGCACCTTGCGGGTGAACTCCAGATGGTCGGCGTTGGTCTCCAGCCGCGACCAGTCCATCCAGGACAGTTCGGAATCCTGGCAATACACGTTGTTGTTGCCCAGCTGGGTCCTGCCGATCTCGTCGCCGTGAGCGATCATCGGGGTGCCCTGGGACAGCATCAGCGTCCCGGTGATGTTGCGCATCTGCTTGGCGCGCAGTGCCAGGATCTCCGGATCGTCAGTCGGCCCCTCGACACCACAGTTCCAGGACCGGTTGTGGCTCTCGCCGTCTCGGTTGTCCTCACCGTTGGCCATGTTGTGCTTCTCGTTGTAGGACACCAGGTCGTTGAGGGTGAACCCGTCGTGACACGTGACGAAGTTGATGCTGGCGCCGGGTCGGCGGCCGGTGGCCTCATAGAGGTCGGAGGACCCGGTCAGTCGAGACGCGAACTCGCCGAGCGTCGACGGCTCGCCGCGCCAGTAGTCACGCACGGTGTCGCGGTACTTGCCGTTCCACTCGGTCCACAGGCCGGGAAAGTTGCCCACCTGATAGCCCCCCTCGCCGACATCCCAAGGCTCGGCGATCAGTTTCACCTGGCTGACGACGGGATCCTGCTGGACCAGGTCGAAGAACGCCGAAAGCCGGTCCACATCATAGAATTCGCGCGCCAGGGTGGAGGCCAGGTCGAACCGGAACCCGTCGACATGCATCTCCAGCACCCAGTACCGCAACGAGTCCATGATCAGCTGCAGGGTGTGCGGGTGCCGGGCGTTGAGGCTGTTGCCGGTTCCGGTGAAATCCTTGTAGTACTCGGGTTGGCCGTCGAGCAGTCGGTAGTAGGCGGCATTGTCGATCCCGCGGAAATTGATGGTCGGACCGAGGTGGTTGCCTTCGGCGGTGTGGTTGTAGACCACGTCCAGGATCACCTCGATACCCGCATCGTGGAATGCCTTGACCATGGTCTTGAACTCGGCCACCGCGCCGCCGGCATGCCGGGTGGCGGCGTACTGGAAATGCGGGGCGAAGAAGCCGACCGTGTTGTAGCCCCAGTAGTTTCGCAGTCCGAGGTCCAGCAGTCGGTGGTCGTGCATGAACTGGTGCACCGGCATCAGCTCGATCGCGGTGATGTTCAGCGACTGCAGGTACTCGATGACAACCGGGTGACTCAGCCCCGCATACGTGCCGCGGAGTTCTTCGGGGATACCCGGATGGGTCTGGGTCATCCCCTTGACGTGTGCCTCGTAGATCACCGTGTCGTGGTACGGCGTCTTCGGTGCCCGGTCGGAGCCCCATTGGAAGAACGGGTTGATCACGACGCTGGTCATGGTGTGGCCCAGAGAGTCGACCTGGGGCGGGGTGCCGGTGCCGGGCGGTTCGGCGGTCAGGTCATAGGAGAACAGGGCCTGGCTGAAGTCGAAGTCGCCGTGAAACGACTTGCCGTACGGGTCCAGCAGCAGCTTGCTGGGGTCGCACCGATGTCCGGTGCCGGGATCCCACGGGCCGTACACGCGGTATCCGTAGCGCTGACCGGGTGTGACCGTGGGCAGGTAGGCGTGCCAGACGTAGCCGTCAACCTCTTCGAGGTTGATCCGGTGCTCGGTGCCGTCTTTGGCGATCAGGCACAGCTCGACGCGTTCGGCGACTTCGGAGAACAGCGAGAAGTTGGTGCCGGCGCCGTCATAGGTCGCGCCGAGCGGGTAGGCCTCACCTGGCCAGACCGTCGACATCGGCGTGGGTACCGGCGGCGGCACTGGGGACGACGGTGTTGGTGACGATGACGTCATGGTTTCACCACCAACCGGTGGCAACCGCCATCTGACGGCCGAGTTCACCTGTCATCGTGCGCATGTAGGTCGTGGAGAGATGGTGGGAATCGTGGTACAGCAACACATTTCCCTCCACCACGCGGCAGTAGTCCTTACGGCACACCGCATCGCTCATGTCGAGTGGCTTGAGCAGGGGAAACCTTCCGACGAAATCGAGCGTGGGGTTGTGGTCGGAGAGTACCTTGGACCGGTCGATGCCGCAGGAGATCGCATCGCCGCCATTGGCCAGGCAGTCGTAGGGGAAGTACGGCTTGCCGTTTCGGGTGAGCCACGGGGTGTCGCGCATCGCCAGGATGGGAATGTTGTTCTCGGAGAGGGTTTCCCAGATTCCGATGTAGGTGCCGGGCATCACGTCGCCTGGCTTGATGTTCCACGGCCGGGTCGAGGTGGTGAACACGAAGTCGGGGCGATCGGCGATGAGCTGAGACATCACCTTTTCGTTCCACTCATGGCATTTCGGGTACGCGCGGTTGTCGCCCATCACCAGCGGGTTTTCCTCCGTGGTCAGCGGACAACCCATCTTGAGGTAGGTGACCACCTTGAAGTTGTGCAGGCGACCCAGCAGATCCAGCGCGGTGATCCAGTGTTCGGCATGCGACCCGCCCGCCACCGCGATCGTCCGCGGCGAGTCCTTGTCGCCGTAGGTGCAGTTGATCACGTCGGTGTTGCCGAAATCGCTGATGCAGCCGTCGGTCGTGGACGCGGGCAGATCGTCCTTGGCCTCCAAAACCGTCGGGCGCATCGGCAGCTTGGGCACCCGGGCATGGTCGATGAGTGCGCGGGCTCCCGGGTAGTCGCGGGCCGACAGCCCGGACAGTTCCTTGCCGTTGGCGCGCTGCACCGTGACGTGCTCGCGCCAGGTGAACGAGGTGGCCGTCAATGCGACGCCGAGCAGTCCGACGATGGAGCCGAGGACGATGGTGGGCCGGCGTAGCCGGACGCGCAGCGGGACGGCCGGCGCGGTGCTGGCGGCCTTCGCCTTCTGCGGGCGCAGCGGATCCTCGATGTAGCGGGTGGTGAGCCAGGCCAGGACCCCCGAGATCAGTAGCACGATCGTGCCCTCGAGGAAGTTGGCGTGGGCATGGCCCGAGTAGGACAGCCAGAAGATCAACAGCAGCCAGTGCCACAGGTACAGGGAATAGGCCATCGAGCCCAGCGACACGAACGGCTTGCTTGCCAGCATCCGGTTGGGCGCGGGCAGCCGCTCGGCCGTATCCGGATCGTCCATCCGGTTGGCGGCGGTGAGGATGAAGATGACGGTGGCTCCGACCGGAACCAGCGCCCAGGGGCCGGGGAATTCTTTGACGCCGTCGATCAACCAACCGCACGACAGGATGGCGGCCAATGACACCGTCGCCAGAATGGTGCGCAGCCACATCGGCCACCGCACGGCCGGCACCAGCGCGCCGGCAAGTGCGCCTGCCAGCAGCTCCCAGCCGCGCGCGAAGCTGTTGTAGTAGGCCGTGGCCTGATCGTTGTTGTGCGCGATGATCGCGTACACGAACGAGGCGATGGTCAGCGCGCCCAGTAACACGATGAACGCGGTGCGCAGGTGCCGGCCGAACAGTCGGCGGCCCAGGAAAGCGAACCCGAAGACCAACGCCAGGAACGCCACATAGAACTGCCCCTGGACCGACATCGACCAGATGTGCTGCAGCGGACTGACCGCCTCACCGGCGCGAAGGTAGTCCGCGGCGGTGTTGGCCAATTCCCAGTTCTGGTAGTAGCCCAGGCTTGCCAGGCTTTGGTCAGCAAACGCTTCCCACCGCGTTTCGGGCTGCACCAGGATGGTCAGTACGGCGCCTGCGGCAAGCACCACGACCAGGGCGGGCAACAACCGTCGCACCAGTCGGACGAGCTCGGGCAGCGGCAACAGCGGCGCCTCGGGATTGAGCGCCATGCGCAGCATCTTGCCGCCGAAAAAGAACCCGGACAGCGCCAAGAAAACGTCGACACCACCGGAAACCCGGCCGAACCAGATGTGGAACATCGCCACCAGGGCGATGGCGATACCACGCAGTCCGTCCAGATCATGGCGATAGAAGCCCGATTTTCGGGTGCCCATGACGGCGTGCGGAACGGAACCGGATTCGGTGCCGGGCTCCGTCCGGGGGGCGTCAAGGGTTTTCATGGTCGAGGCCAATTTACCTAACATCGGCCTGCCGCTCACATTTCGGATGCGTGCGTCACACCCTGTGAGCAAAGAGCTAGGCTGCCCGACTGTGGCTGAGCTGACCCCGGCGCAGATCAGCGCCATTGACGCGGCCCACATCTGGCACCCCTACAGCGCCATCGACGCGGACGCGTTGCCGCCGGTGGTTGCGGTCGGAGCCAAGGGCGCGTGGCTGACTGTGATCGACCCTACCGACGGCGCACCGATCGAGGTTCTCGACGCGATGGCGTCCTGGTGGACCGCCGTGCACGGACACGGACACCCGGTGCTGGACCGTGCAATCAACAACCAGCTCGCCACCATGAACCACGTCATGTTCGGCGGTCTGACCCACGAGCCGGCCGCACGGCTGGCCCAGCTGCTGGTCGAGCTCACCCCCGCGCCCCTGGAGACCGTGTTCTTCAGCGATTCCGGGTCGGTGTCGGTCGAGGTGGCCGTCAAGATGGCGCTGCAGTACTGGCGCAGCCTCGGCCGAGGGTCAAAACACCGCCTGATGACCTGGCGCGGCGGCTATCACGGCGACACGTTCACCCCGATGAGCGTGTGTGATCCGGACGGCGGCATGCACTCTCTGTGGACTGATGTCCTGGTGCCCCAAATCTTCGCGCCACCGGTGCCCGCCGACTATCAGCCGTCCTACAGCGAGGCGTTCGAGCGGCAACTGGCCGAGCACGCCGACGAGCTTGCCGCCGTGATCGTCGAACCCGTCGTGCAGGGCGCCGGCGGAATGCGTTTTCACGACCCGCGCTACCTCGCGGACCTGCGCGCCATCTGCGATCGCCACGATGTGCTGCTGATCTTCGACGAGATAGCCACCGGATTCGGCCGCACCGGAAAGCTGTTCGCTGCCGAACACGCCGGGGTGAGCCCGGACATCATGTGTGTCGGTAAGGCGATGACCGGCGGCTACATCACCTTGGCCGCGACGCTGTGTACCCGTGAGGTGGCGCGGACGATCAGTGCGGGGGAGCCCGGTGCGCTCATGCACGGGCCGACGTTCATGGCCAATGCGCTGGCCTGCGCGGTCGGTGTGGCTGCGGTGGAACTGCTGGTCAGCGGTGATTGGCCGGGCCGGGTGGCCGAGATCGAGGCGGGCCTGCGGACGGGGCTGGAGCCGGCCCGCGCGCTGCCCGGTGTCGCCGATGTCCGGGTGCTCGGGGCCATCGGCGTGATCGAGATGTGCGAGCCGGTCGACATGCGGGTGGCGACCCTGGCGGCGTTGCGTCACGGGGTCTGGCTGCGCCCGTTCGGCAAGCTCGTCTACGCCATGCCGCCCTTCATCTGTACGCCGGCGGAGGTGGAACAGATCACCGCAGGCATGGTCGGCGTCGCTCGTGCACTAACCTGAACGGTGTTCAATGGTCGGCATCGCCGACGTGTTCAACCGTCGGTTCAACGACGCGAGCGCAAGGAGCACCAGGTGACGCGCACGGATCTCTCACCGCTGGCCTGGCTGGCCGACGTCGAAGTACAGCGCAGGCAGGCCGGGCTTCGTCGTGAGCTGCGCACCCGCCCCGCCGTGGCGACCGAACTCGATCTGGCCTCCAACGACTATCTGGGACTGTCGCAACACCCGGAGGTCCTCGACGGTGGCATCGAAGCGCTGCGCACCTGGGGTGCCGGCGCCGGCGGTTCCCGGCTGGTCACCGGAAACACCGAGTTGCACGAAGAGTTCGAGACCGCTCTGGCGACGTTTGTCGGCGCCGAGTCGGCATTGGTCTTCTCCTCGGGTTACACCGCCAACCTGGGCGCCGTCGTCGCGTTGAGCGGCCCGGGCTCGCTGCTCGTCTCCGACGCCCTGACACATGCCTCGCTGGTCGACGCCTGTCGGCTGTCGCGTGCGCGGGTGACCGTCACGCCGCACCTCGACGTCGACGCGGTCGATGCCGCGCTGTCGGCACGCACAGAGGACCGCGCGGTGGTCCTGACCGAATCGGTGTTCAGCACCGACGGGGTGCTGGCGCCGCTGCCCGAACTGCACGCGGTCTGTCGCCGGCACGGTGCGCTGTTGCTCGTCGACGAGGCACATGGGCTCGGCGTGCGCGGCCCGGGCGGACAGGGCCTGTTGTACGAGTCCGGCCTCGCCGGAGCGCCGGACGTGGTGATGACGACGACGCTGTCGAAGGCACTGGGCAGCCAGGGCGGCGTGGTGCTCGGCCCTGCGCCGATCCGCGCCCATCTGATCGACGCCGCCCGCCCCTTCATCTTCGACACCGGCCTGGCGCCGGCCGCCGTCGGCGCGGCATGGGCGGCCCTGCGGGTGCTGATCGCCGAACCTCACCGAGCACAAGCCGTGTTGGATCATGCTGCCGCGCTGGCCCGGATTTCCGGAGATACCGCGGTGCCCGAATCCGCAGTCGTCTCGGTGATCCTCGGTGACCCCGAGGTCGCGGTGGCTGCCGCTGCAGCCTGCCTTGACCGCGGCGTGCGGGTGGGCTGCTTCCGCCCACCGACGGTTCCCGAGGGCACGTCACGACTGCGCTTGACGGCGCGGGCCTCGCTGACCGCCGACGAGATGGACCTGGCCCGCCAGGTGTTGACCGAGGTCCTGTCCGAGGCCCGGTTGTGAGCACGCTGGTCGTCACCGGGACCGATACCGGCGTCGGGAAGACCGTGACGACCGCCGCGTTGGCCTGTGCGGCCCGGCTTGCCGGGCTTGAGGTCGCGGTGTGCAAGCCCGTCCAGACCGGAACCGTCGACGGCGACAACGACCTCGGTGAGGTCAGCCGGCTGTCCGGGGTCGGCAATCTGCACGGGGGATGGCGCTACCCGGAACCGCTGGCACCGGTGGCGGCCGCGCAGCGCGCCGGACTTCCGTTGCCGACGTGTGCCGAATTGGTGGACGCGGTGCGCAACGCCGAGGTTGCCGACGGGCTGACCCTCGTCGAAGGCGCCGGTGGCCTCCTGGTCGAGCTGGGCGCCGACGGTGTCACGCTGCGTGATCTGGCCTCTGAGCTCTCCGCTGCGGTCCTCGTGGTGGTGTCCCCGGGGCTGGGAACACTCAACCACACCGCATTGACATTGGAATCGCTTGCCGGGCAAGGAATTACCTGCGCCGGCCTGGTGATCGGAGCCTGGCCGGAGAAGCCCGGCGTCGCCGAGTCGGGCAACCGCGAGGCGCTGGCACAGTTGGCGCCGGTACGTGCCGCGCTCCCGGCGGGGGCCGGCAGATCGAGCGCCGCGGAGTTCGAGAAGATGTGCGCCGACGCCTTTGACCCGAACTGGCTGACCGGCCTGTCCTGACATGGTCCATTCCGTCGAGCTGGTCTTCGACCCGGACACCGAAGCCGCGGTCCGGCGGATCTGGGATGCGCTGCGCGACGCCGACATTCCCAGCCAGGCGCCTGCCAGCCGACCGCACTCGACGCTGACCGTCGCCCAACACATCGACGGCCAGGCCGAGGCGGTGCTGCACGAACTCACCGACCGGTTCCCACTACCGTGCCGACTCGGCGCGACGCTGATCTTCGGGCGCTCGGCCGCAGTGTTGGCGCGGCTGCTGGTCCCGACTGAAGAGCTAGTCGAAATCCAGGCGGAGGTTTATCGCCTGTGCCTGCCGTTCATGGCCCCTGCCCCGATGCCACACGCCGAACCGGGGAACTGGACCCCGCACGTCACGCTGGCCCGGCGGATCGCGCCGGTCCGGCTGACCACCGCTGTGCGGATCGCCGGACGTCCCGCAGAGATCGTCGGCCAGGTGACCGGGCTGCGACATTGGGACGGCGACAAACGCGTCGAGTATCCGATCGGCTGACCGGGTACGCGTCAATCCTGGCTGCGCTGCAGGATGTCGCGTCCGGCGCTGAGCGAGCTCGCGCCGCGCACCGCCAACCCGTCGACCAACAATTGCAGGCCGAACGCGAACTGCCGTGACGTGTCGCGGTGAAGCACTGACTGTTCATCGGCCAATGCTCCTGCGGCGTCCCACTGCAGCCGTGACTGCTCGTCAGCGGTGAAGCCGAGCACGTAATAGAGCACCGTCCGAGCGGCCAACTCGTCATCCGGTGACACCACGCCGGCCTGCTGGGCGGCGTCGGTGAGCTGCGCGACGATCTCACCGACGATCTGGGATTGCCCGGCCGCGAAGCTGGACGACACCAGCTCGGCTCCGTCGGTGTGCGACAGCAGTGCGTCCCGCAGTGCCACACAGATCTGGTGGATCCGGCCCGGCCATGCGGAGGCGGTGCGCTCGATGCGGACGGGTTCGAGAATGCGGTCGGCGACAGCGCCCAGCAGTTCCTGTTTGTTGGCGAAGTGCCAGTACAACGCGCCCGGGCTGACACTGAGCTCACGAGCCAGGCGCCGCATCGTCAGGTCGGCGATGCCGTAGTTGTCGAGGATGGCCGTCGCCGCATCCACCACGTCGGGTTTGTGGAGTTGCACACCGTTACCCTAGCCTGAACGGTGTTCAATTGTCGGCCCGGCCGACGTGTTCAAGTGTCGGCACCGCCGACGTGTTCAAGTGTCGGCCCGGCCGGCAGACGATCCACAGGAGGACGTTTCGGTGACGCAGGCAGCCGTAGATGTGTTGGGCATGGCTCGCGAGCAGGTTCTGGAGCGCGGCGTCGGCCTCGACCGGGATCAGACTTTGCAGGTGCTGCAGCTTCCCGACGACCAGCTCGAAGACCTCCTCGCCCTGGCCCACGAGGTCCGGATGAAGTGGTGTGGCCCCGAGGTCGAGGTCGAGGGCATCATCAGCCTCAAGACCGGCGGCTGCCCGGAGGACTGCCACTTCTGTTCGCAGTCGGGTCTGTTCGCCTCCCCGGTGCGTAGCGCCTGGCTCGACATCCCGAGCCTGGTCGAGGCGGCCAAGCAGACGGCCAAGACCGGTGCCACCGAGTTCTGCATCGTCGCGGCGGTGCGCGGTCCGGACGAGCGGCTGCTGGCGCAGGTGGCCGCAGGCATCGAGGCGATCCGCAACGAGGTCGACATCCAGATCGCGTGCTCGCTGGGCATGCTGACGCAGGAGCAGGTGGACCGCCTCAAGGACATGGGCGTGCACCGCTACAACCACAACCTGGAGACCGCGCAGTCGTACTTCCCCAACGTCGTCACCACCCACTCGTGGGAAGAGCGCTGGGGCACGCTGGAGATGGTGCGCGAGGCCGGCATGGAGGTCTGCTGCGGCGGCATCCTCGGCATGGGGGAGACGCTGGAGCAGCGCGCGGAATTCGCCGCCAACCTGGCCGAGCTCAACCCGCACGAAGTCCCGTTGAACTTCCTGAACCCGCGTCCGGGCACGCCGTTCGGTGACCTCGAGGTGCTGCCGGCATCCGAGGCGCTCAAGGCAGTGGCTGCGTTCCGCCTGGCACTGCCGCGCACCATGCTGCGTTTCGCCGGTGGCCGCGAGATCACTCTCGGTGACCTCGGCGCCAAGCAGGGCATCCTGGGCGGCATCAACGCCGTCATCGTCGGCAACTACCTGACCACGCTGGGCCGCCCGGCCGAGTCGGACCTGGAATTGCTCGACGATCTGCAGATGCCGCTCAAGGCGCTGAACGCCAGCCTGTAGAACTGGTGGTGATGGTTCAAGATTTGCCCGCGCCCGTCGGCGCCGGCCTATACAACGTCTACACCGGGGTCCAGGCGGACGCGGCGGACGGAAGTGTCATTCCTACCGCCGCTCAGCTCGGCCTGGAACCACCCCGGTTCTGTGCCGAGTGCGGCCGCCGGATGATCGTCCAGGTGCGGCCCACCGGGTGGTGGGCGAAGTGTTCGCGGCATGGGCAGGTGGATTCGATGGACCTGGATACGCGGCGATGAGCCTCTCGGGCGAAGAGCAGAAAGCGCCGATGAGCCTCTCGGGCGAAGAGCAGGTTGCCCAGGCCGGCCCAGGTCGCGCCAATATCCCTGGCGCACCGCGAGTTTCGCGCGAGCGGGCGGTACTGATCGTGATGGCTGCGCTCGCGGTGGCGGGTGCGGTGATCGGCGCGGTGTGGGCCTGGCTGGCTCCCGGAATTCATGGCGTGGTCGCGTTGACCCGCAGCGGTGAACGGGTGCACGCCTATCTGGGCAGCGAATCCGACCACTTCTTCACGTCGGCGTTCATGTTCGTGGGCATGCTTGTCGTCCTGGCGGTCGTGGCCGCGGTGGCGCTGTGGCAGTGGGCCCCACATCGCGGGCCGGTTCTTGTCGGTGCTTTGGCCGCGGGTTGTGCGTTGGCCACCGGGACGGCCGCCGGTGTCGGTGTGGCTCTTGCCCACCTGCGGTTCGGGTCGTTGGACATCGCCGGAGCTCCGGTGACCCCGGAACATCGGGTGCACTACGTGATGGAAGCGCCGTCGGTCTTTTTCGGGCACACACCGCTGCAGATCGCCGGCACGATCCTGTTCCCCGCGGCCGCAGCGGCAATGGTCTACGCGCTGATCGCGGTGTCGACGGTGCGCGATGACCTGGGCGCGTGGCCGCCTGTGGAGACGCCGACATATCCGGTGATCCCGCCGGTGGTCAGTCCGCCGGGGGCTTGACGGCTGCCGCTTCGAAAAGCTCGACGGGGTTGCCGTCGGGGTCGGTGATCTGGATCTGCCGGCCGCCCGGACCCGTCTCCACCGTGTTGCGGAACGAGACGTCGGCCCCGCGCAACTCGGTGATGGCCGCGTCGAGGTCTTCGACCTCGAGCACGAACCGGTTGAAGCCTCCGGGGGCCTGTGAACTTCCGTCGGGCAGTTGACGCGCGCCTGAGCTGCCCGGCCCGCTCAAGAACAGGGTGAGATTGCCGTTGGCCACGGACGCGAATGCCGGCCCTCCGCGCAGGGCGACATGAAACCCCAGGTGCTCCGTGTAGAACGCGACCGCACGCTCGACGTCGGTGACCTGGTAGCGGACCGCGCCGGTTCGGTAGGTGGTGTGTCCAGACATGACCGCAGTGTGCGCGACTTTCGCGGCGGATGTATTGAACGAAATTGACCTACGGTTCGAGCGCGATGTGGTCGTTCTTTGTGACGTAGACGCTTCGGCGTAGTTGCTGGGCGGGCGTCATCCCGGAGAATTCCTGGAACTCCCGGATCATGTGCGACTGATCGGCATACCCGTGCTCGATGGCGAAGGTGGACCAGTGCGGCGGTGACGGTGCCGAAGAGACGGCGTCGTGCGCGTGCCGGAACCGCTTCAGGCGGGCGAACCGTTTGGGCGCCATTCCGACCTGGGTCGTGAACAGCTGGATCAGTCTGCGGTGGCTGAGGCCGACTTCGCGGGCCAGCGTTTCGATCGTTGGTTGGCGGGTGTGGCTGAGCGCGCGCACCGCAAAGGCCACTTCACGGGTCAGTTCGCCGCCGCCATGGGATCGGGTGAGTAATGCGCATTCGACGATCGCCAAGCGCTGTGAGACCGATTCCGCTTCGCAGATCTCGGCGCGGACGTGGGACGCCGCGCTGTTCCACAACACATCAAGGTTGACATGGGAGCCGAGCAGTTCGCGCGGTGAAACACCGAGCACTGCGAGGGCGCCACCCGGCCTGAAATGCACGCCCACCATTGCGGTGTGCTCGCGCGGGTCTATGTCGAACGGTCGGGTATAGGGCCCGGAGACTACGGCACCAGAAAACTGTTGTGAACCTTCATGATTCGTTAGGGCTATGACGTCAGCGCCGAGATTTACGACAAGCTCGGTGGTCCCGGTGGGCAGGATGCGTTCCGCCGAATGCATGGGTCCGTCCGCAAGGCACCACAGGTGGTCGACGCTGTCGCGCAGGGCCACCGTCGGGGGCTGACGGATATAACGCATCTACCCCTATTGTGCCAGCGCCTGGCGGGTCAGAGCGGGCGCCGCCGGACAGGCCGTCCCATGGCGACCTTGGCGCCGATTCCGACGAGTCGCGCCATGCCCATGTAGGTCATCGGGTTGAGCAGCGTCGGCCATTTGGATCGCACCAGGTTGTCGGTCAGCGGGCGGTCGGCGAACCGGTCGGTCAGCCAGCGCAATGCCATCGGCGCCGAGAACGGATGCAGCAGTAGGTGCTCGCTGAACATGTCGCGGTGGTAGGTCACGTCGGCGCCGCCGGCTAGATAGGTATCGGCGAGTTCGTCGATGTCGTCGACCGAGATGATTTCGTCGTGCACCGCCTGCACGATCAGAACCGGCGGAACCGGCACGGCCACACCGAGTTTGGTGTCCTGGAACACCTCGGTGACCTCGGGCCCGTCGAGGATCTCCTCCAGCGGCAGGTCGACCAGATCGGCCATGTCGGTGCGGAACATCCGCACGATGGCCTCCACAGTGGTCATCCGGTGCAGCCGGTCCAGGATCTTGCGTCCCTCGGTGGTGGCGTGCTCGGCGATGACGCGGTTGAGGTTGGGGTAGATGTCGGCGAGGGCTGCCACCACGAGCGCCGGCAGCCCGGAGAACACGGTGCCGTTGAGTCGGCGGAAGGTGTTTCCGAGGTTGCCTACGGGGGAGCCGAGGACGGCGCCGACGATGTTGAGTTCGGGGGCGTAGCTGCCGGCCATCTCGGCCGCCCAGGCGCTGGCCAGGCCGCCCCCGGAATATCCCCACAGGCCGATGCGTGCCTTCGGCGACAACGAAAGGTGTTCGGTGTTGAGCGCCGCGCGCAAGCCGTCGAGCACCCGGTAACCGGGCTCGTAGGGCGCGCCCCACATGCCGTCGATGCCCTCATGGTCGGGTACCGAGACCGCCCAGCCCTCGGCCAGTGCGGCCGAGATGAGGAGAAGCTCCAGTTGGGCCAGTGAGCCGGTGGCCTTGGCGTGGTGGCGCAGCGCGTAGGACGGGAAGCACCGGGCCGAGATGGCGTCGATGGCGCACTGATAGGACACCACCGGGCAGTCGGCTGCGGCATCGGCCGGGACGATGACGGTGGTGGCCGCAGCTTCGGGGATGCCGTTGCGGTCGGTGGAGCGGAACAGCAGCTGCGTGGCCTGCAGGCGCTGGGGGATCAGGCCCAGAAAGGCCAGTTCGACATCGCGGCTGCGCAGGACGGTGCCCGGTTCGGCGTGCTCGAATCCAGCAGGCGGGGCGTAGAACGCATCCCGGTGGGGGAGTTCGGGTCGAGCGGCCCGGTCGAGCTCCTCGTGAGGTGCTCGACCGATCCATTCGGCTCCGGAGGCGCGTGCTGCACTGCCCAAGTCCATCCAGGCATTCTTACTTAAGGAGGGTCTAAGAATCCACTCGACTCACCCTGGCGGGCGTAATGCGGCGAATTCGTCGGTGACGCGGTACCGGGATTCGGTGAAGCGGTACAGCGCCGCGGGGCGTCCGCCGCTGCGGCCTGATCGAGCGGTGGTGCCGGTGCGGGTGATGACATTGCGGCGTTCCAGAACCCGCTGCAGGTTCGTCGCGTCGACTTGATGGTCGAGCGCGGCGCTGTAGATGTCACGCAGCGTGGACAGGGCGAATTCTCTTGGTGCCAAAGCGAATCCGATGTTGGTATACGACATCTTGGCCACCAGCCGGTTGCGCGCGTGTTCGACCATCGGCGCGTGGTCGAAGGCCATCGGGGGCAGGTCGCTGACCGGATGCCACCGGGTGTCCGGCGGTAGGGCTGGGGTCGAGGGAGAGGGCATCAGGCCCAGGAATGTGGATGCGATGGTCCGCACGCCAGGAACCCGATGTGGATCGGAGAACACGGCCAGTTGTTCGAGGTGGGCAAGTTCACGCAGGTCAACCTTCTCGGCCAGCTGTCGCCGAACCGAGCTGATCAGGTCCTCGTCGTCCTCCAGTCGACCGCCCGGCAGAGACCATTTGCCCCGCTCCGGATCGAGTGCCCGCTGCCATAGCAGCACGTTGAGGGCCGGCTGTCGGGTGTCGAGACCGCGAACCTGGAACACAGCGGCGAGTACTTCGTGCGCGGTGTTACGATGTGGCATGTTTTCGATTATAAGTCGAAAACCTGACGCAGTGGAGGAGGTCGGCGTGACCGCTCTCAATGACACCCTCTCGGGTGGCCTGGCAGAACAGATCGTCGATGGCCCCGGTGGCTATTCAGGCGTTGACGGCGACGAGAAATGGGCCGCTGAGATCCGCCGTTTGGTCGACCTGCGCGGCGCGACGCTGCTGGCGCACAACTACCAGCTGCCGGCCATCCAGGACGTCTCCGACCACGTCGGCGATTCCCTGGCGCTCTCGCGCATCGCCGCCGAGGCCCCCGAAGACACCATCGTGTTCTGCGGTGTGCACTTCATGGCCGAGACGGCCAAGATCCTCAGCCCTGACAAGACGGTGCTGATCCCGGACCAGCGGGCCGGTTGCTCGCTGGCCGATTCGATCACCGCCGACGACCTGCAGGCCTGGAAGGATGAGCACCCCGGCGCGGTCGTCGTGTCCTACGTCAACACCACCGCCGCGGTGAAGGCGCTGACAGATATCTGCTGCACGTCGTCGAATGCGGTCGAGGTCGTGGCGTCCATCCCCGAGGACCGAGAGGTGCTGTTCTGCCCGGATCAGTTCCTGGGTGCGCACGTGCGCCGCGTCACCGGGCGTAAGAACCTGCATGTCTGGGCCGGCGAATGCCACGTGCACGCCGGGATCAACGGCGACGAGTTGGCCGCCCAGGCCCGGTCACACCCCGACGCCGAACTCTTCGTCCACCCCGAATGCGGTTGTGCCACCTCGGCGCTCTACCTGGCGGGTGAGGGTGCGGTTCCCGAGGATCGGGTGAAGATCCTGTCCACCGGTGGCATGCTCGACGCGGCGCGGGAGACCCGGGCCCGGCAGGTTCTCGTCGCCACCGAGGTCGGCATGCTCCACCAGTTGCGCAGGGCCGCACCCGAAGTCGACTTCCTGGCCGTCAACGACCGCGCTTCGTGCACCTACATGAAGATGATCACCCCTGCTGCGTTGCTGCGATGCCTGATCGAGGGCGCCGACGAGGTGCATGTCGATCCCGAAACCGCCCGGCTGGGTCGTGCCAGCGTGCAGCGGATGATTGCGATTGGTCAGCCCGGCGGCGGCGAATGACTCCGACGGGCAGCGCCCGGGGATCGAGCCGCTTCGCCTGCGGCAGTTCAACGCTGTGGCAGCAGCGTGCTGATGTCGTCGTGGTCGGCACCGGGGTCGCCGGCCTGGTGGCGGCCTTGGCCGCGCATCGCCGTGGCCGCCGGGTGGTGGTGCTGAGCAAGGCCCGTGAGACGGCGACTTTCCATGCTCAGGGCGGGATTGCCGTCGTTCTGCCGCACACCGACGACTCGGTCGACGCTCATGTCGCGGACACCGTCGCCGCCGGGGGCGGCCTGTGCGATCCGGACTCCGTGCGCTCGATCGTCGCGGCCGGGTACGGCGCGGTAGCCGATCTGGTGACCGACGGCGCACAGTTCGACGAGGCGGCTCCCGGGCGCTGGGCACTGACCCGCGAGGGTGGGCACACGCGACGCCGGATCATTCACGCCGGCGGCGACGCGACCGGGGCCGAGGTGCAGCGGGCACTCGATTCGGCAGCGGCCAAACTCGACATCCGCCGTGACCATGTGGCGTGCGAGATCCTGCGCGACGACAGCGGTGTGACCGGGGTGCTGGTCCGCAACGAGGACGGCCTGGGCATCGTGCACTCCCCGTCGATCATCCTGGCCACCGGCGGCCTGGGCCATGTGTACCAGGCCACCACCAACCCGAGCGGCTCGACCGGCGACGGCATTGCACTGGCGTTGTGGGCCGGAGTTGCGGTCCGCGACATCGAGTTCGTCCAGTTCCACCCGACGATGCTGTACGCCGAGAACAGCGGTGGCCGGCGGCCGCTCATCACCGAAGCGCTGCGCGGTGAAGGCGCCATACTCATTGATTCGCACGGTAATTCAGTAACCGACGGGGTGCACCCGATGGGGGACCTGGCCCCGCGCGATGTTGTTGCCGCGGCGATCAACGGCCGACTGAGCGTCACGGGTGACCCGTGCGTATACCTCGACGCCCGCGGCGTCGCCCAGTTCGCCAACCGGTTCCCGACGGTGGCGGCGGCATGCGCAGCAGCCGGCGTCGACCCGACCCGCCAACCCATCCCGGTGGTGCCCGGTGCGCACTACAGCTGTGGCGGCGTGGTGACCGACGTGCACGGACGTACCGAGCTGCCAGGCCTTTTCGCCGCGGGCGAGGTGGCCCGAACCGGGATGCACGGGGCCAACCGGTTGGCCTCCAACAGTCTCCTCGAAGGACTGGTCGTCGGCGGCCGGGCCGGTCGGGCGGCCGCCGAGCACGCGAGTACCGCGGGCTCGGTGCGGGCACAGGCGCCGCAGGAGCGTCGCCATGATGTTGTTGACCGAGATGTCCTGCAGCACACCATGTCCGAATGTGCATCGGTGGTGCGCGACGCCGAGGGCCTGCGCCGCCTCGACGGCGTCCTTTCCGACGCGCGATCCGTCCAGCCCGCCACTCGCCACAGCTTCGAGGACGCGGCCCTCACCGCAACCGCACAGGCGATTGCCGTCGCAGCCCTGGCCCGCACCGAAAGCCGGGGTTGCCACCACCGTGGCGACCATCCCGAAACCGACCCCGCTCAGGAGCACTCTGTGACGATTCGTGCCGTAGCCGGCCGTCCCGCCCTCGACGCCCCAACGGCGGTGTGCTGATGGCACTTTCGGATACCGAGTTGGCCGAGGCCCAGGCCACGATCGCGCGGGCACTCGAAGAGGACCTGCGCTACGGCCCGGATGTGACGACCCTCGCCACCGTCGGCGCCGATGCGATGACCACCGCGTCGGTGGTGAACCGGGAACCGGGCGTGGCCGCGGGCGTCGACATCGCGCTGCTGGTGCTCGACGAGGTACTCGGCGCCGACGGCTACCGCGTGATCGACCGCGTCGAGGACGGTGCCCGGCTGGACGCCCGTTCGGCGATCCTGACCGTCGAGGCGCCGACCCGGGGTCTGCTGACCGCCGAGCGCACCATGCTGAACCTGATGTGTCACCTGTCGGGGATCGCCACCGCGACCGCGGCCTGGGTCGACGCGGTGGCCGGCACCCACGCCAAAATCCGCGACACCCGCAAGACGCTGCCGGGCCTGCGGGCGCTGCAGAAGTACGCGGTGCGCGTCGGCGGCGGCGTCAACCACCGGATGGGACTCGGCGACGCGGCACTGATCAAGGACAACCACGTCGCCGCGGCCGGGTCGGTGCTGGCTGCGCTCAAGGCCGTCCGGGCCGAGGCTCCGGACCTGCCGTGCGAGGTCGAGGTGGATTCCCTCGAGCAACTCGATGACGTGCTCGCCGCCGATGTGGAATTGGTGCTCCTCGACAACTTCCCGGTCTGGCAGACCCAGATCGCGGTGCAGCGCCGGGACACGCGATCGCCCAAGACACTGCTGGAATCCTCGGGAGGCCTGTCCCTGGACAGCGCTGCCGAGTACGCCGGTACCGGGGTCGACTACCTGGCGATCGGTGCACTCACCCATTCGGTGCGGGTGCTCGACATCGGTCTCGACACCTGACCGGGGGACACCTGGCGTAATTCGCGCCGAACAGCGGTCGGTGTGCAGCCGGTGTGCTGGCGCACGGTCCGGCACAGGTGGGCCTGATCGGCGAAGCCCAGCCCAGCGGCGATGTCGGCCATCGTGGACTCACCGCGTTGCAGTAAGTCGAGGGCCTTTCCGACCCGCACCCGGTTGCGATACCGCGTCACCGATACTCCGAGTTCATTGCTGAACGATCGGCTCAGCCGGTATGCGGAGACCCCGAGAGCGCCGGCAAGGGAGAACAGTCCCACGGCTGTGTCATCGGCCTGCCTGATCGCGTCGCGCGCCTGGGCCACCATCCGACGGTCGGCGGGACGACTCGGCGCATCGGCGGCCGGCATCGGTCGTTGCGCGGCGGCACGCAGCGCTGTTCCCACGAGTTGCACCAGGCTCTCGGCGAGTTGGTAATCGGGATCGTGGTGATGGGTGGCCAGCAACCGCCGATGCGTCAATTCCAGCCGGGCGTCTACATACACCGCGGCGGGCCCGGTCCGTCTCGGCTCGCCGGCGAGCTGCCACCAGTTCGGCGCGCTGAGCTGTACTGACGTGCACCTGTCGCCGCCGTGTGAATGTGCGAATTGCTCGCTTTCACCAGGCGCGCCGAGGTAGCCCAGCGTTGCATCGTGCTCCACCGCACCGCCGGGTCCGCGGCGGCGAAAGCAACCAGAGCGCACCAGCACGAACCGTCCGTCGATCGGGCACTCGGGCTCGGACCAACCAGCATTCCCGCCGGTGCAGTCCCACGTCGCGACGCTGAAATCGGGTCGTGCGATCAGGGTCTGGGCGGTCAACACCTCTTGCACGTTAGCCATGGGGACCGACAGTCTGGGCCGGCGTCGACAGCGCGCAAGAATGTTCAAGACAGTCGATCGGCGCCCGGCCAGACTGGTGCCATGGCATGGATCAACGTTGAATTCGACATCGAAACCGACAGCGCCCGCGTGTGGCAGGTGATCGGCGACTGGGCGGACGGTCCGGTGCGCATGGCGCCGGGCTTCGTGGCGGCCTCCGAGGCGGACGGCGATATTCGCGTCGTGACGTTCGCCGACGGATTCATTGCCCGCGAGCGCCTGGTCAGCCGCGACGATCAGGCCCGCCGGATCGCCTACTCGTTGATCGGCGACGCCGCACGACCCGAGCACGACAACGCCGTGATGCAGGTGGTGGCCAACGGCCCGCATCGGTGTCGCTTCGTCTGGTCACGCGATGTGCTGCCAGACGGTGCGGCCGGTGGGCTGGGTGCGGTGATGGAGCAGGCAGCGCCGATCATCAAGGGTGCGTTGGAGAACTTGACGGGCGGTTAGGCGGTCGCGCCGCGGCGGACCAACGAGAGCACCACGGCGGCGGTGGCGAACAGCCCGGAGAACACCCGGCCCAGCATGGTCTGCTGACGCGGTGTCTGCAGCCAGGTGAGCATCCGGGCGGCCAGCCCGGTGTAGAGACTCATCACGACCACGTCGACGGCGACCATGGTCGCCCCGATGGCCAGATACTGCGGCAGCAACGGCGCGGTGGGCACCACGAACTGCGGTAGTACCGCGACCAGGAACACCAGGCCCTTCGGGTTGGTGGTGTTGACCAGGAATCCGCGCATCACCAGGGCCAGCCGGCCTCGCTCGCCCGTACCGCCCATCCGGTCGCGCAGATCCTGCGAGGCGCTACGCCACTGCTGGATCGCCAGATAGATCAGGTAGGCCACACCGATCCACTTCACGATGTGGAAGGCCAGCATCGACTTGGCGACGACGGCGCCCAGGCCGACGGCGACCAACACCAACTGCAGGAGCAGCCCGATCTGGAGTCCGAGCACGCTCCATGACCCGCGGCGTACGCCATGGGTCAGGCCGGTCGCCATCGACTGGATCGCCCCGGCTCCCGGGGACACGCTGATGGCGATCGACGCTCCGAGAAACGCCAGCCAGATCTGCCAGGTCATGTATGCAGTCTGGCGAGCCTGTCAAACGATATCTGCGACGAAGACGCCCATCCGGCGGGCGGCGCCGCGGGGGATCCGGGGCAGCGTCGGATCATCCGTGCCCGCAGGCAGGACGCGCGGGTTGGTGATCTTGATGTCGCCACGGAACAGGTGCACGTCGGCCCCGCCGGCCGCTATCACGTTCTTCACCCAGTTGGTCTTGCCGTGCATGAGCGTGACCGCGAAGACATTGCCCTTGCGGTAGCTGGTGACGATCGTCTCGTACGGCGTACCGGAGGTGCGGCCCCGATGTTTGATCACGGTGAAGCCCGGCAAGCGCCTGGAAAATGGTTTCACCAGCGGGTTGATGTATTTGATCTGGAACCGCTCCAGCGCAGGCGGCATAAGCATCGGTACGCCGGGGGCGTTGTTCGGGTGGTCTTTCGCGGACATCTGGGGCTCCATTCGGCAGTCTGGAACTACCCTACGGCGGGTTGTGCCGGCAGCAGTGGACGACGGATTTTTATCAACTGGACTGATCAGGGACAATTGAACCGATGGCCGAGTTTCAGATGTCCCGTATCGACCTGCGCAACCGTGCGCTGAACGCCGCGCAGTTGCGTTCCGCGCTGCCCCGCGGCGGAGTCGATGTGGACGCAGTGGTGCCCAAGGTCCGTCCGATCGTGGAGGCCGTCGCCGAGCACGGCGCGACGGCCGCGCTGGACTACGGCCATACCTTCGACGGGATCCGCCCCGACACCGTTCGCGTTCCGGCGGCACGGCTGGCCGCCGCCCTCGCCGAACTCGACCCCGATGTTCGCGCCGCACTGCAGGTCGCGATCGACCGGGCCCGCGCGGTGCACGCCGACCAGCGTCGCACCGACACCACCACCACGCTGGCCCCCGGTGCCACCGTCACCGAACGCTGGGTGCCGGTCGAACGGGTGGGGCTGTACGTGCCGGGCGGCAACGCCGTCTACCCGTCGAGCGTCGTGATGAACGTGGTGCCCGCGCAGACTGCCGGCGTCGATTCGCTGGTGATCGCCAGCCCGCCGCAGGCTGAATTCGAGGGCCTGCCGCACCCGACCATCCTGGCCGCCGCGGCGCTGCTCGGCGTCGACGAGGTGTGGGCCGTCGGCGGTGCGCAGGCGGTGGCGCTGCTGGCCTACGGTGGCACGGACACCGACGGCGCCGAGCTCGCCCCGGTGGACATGATCACCGGCCCCGGCAACATTTACGTGACTGCCGCCAAGCGGATCTGCCGGTCGCAGGTCGGCATCGACGCCGAGGCAGGCCCGACGGAGATCGCGATCCTGGCCGACGACACGGCCGATCCGGTGCACGTGGCTGCCGACCTGATCAGCCAGGCCGAGCACGACGAGATGGCGGCCAGCGTGCTGGTCACCGACAGCGAGGCGCTGGCCGCGGCCACCGACCGCGAGCTCACCCGCCAGTTGGCCACCACCGTGCACGTTGACCGTGTTCGAGTCGCGCTCTCGGGCAAGCAGTCCGCGATCGTGCTCGTCGACGACATCGAGGCAGGGGTGCGGGTGGTCAACGCCTACGCCGCCGAGCACCTAGAGATCCAGACCGTGGATGCGCCCGCCGTGGCCGGCCGGATCCGTTCGGCGGGAGCCATTTTCGTGGGTGCCTGGTCGCCGGTCAGCCTGGGTGACTATTGCGCCGGCTCCAACCACGTGCTGCCGACCGCGGGCTGCGCCCGGCACTCCAGCGGCCTTTCGGTGCAGACGTTCCTGCGTGGTATCCACGTCGTCGAATACGACGAGGCCGCACTCAAGGACGTGTCCGGGCATGTGATCACGTTGTCCAAGGCCGAAAACCTGCCTTCGCACGGCGAGGCGGTCCGACGGAGGTTCGAAAGGTAATGGGCGCACAGGATGTGACGCTGGCCGATCTGCCGCTGCGTGAAAGCCTGCGCGGAAAATCTCCTTATGGCGCACCGCAATTGGTGGTGCCGGTACGGCTGAACACCAACGAGAATCCGCACCCGCCGACGCAGGCCTTGATCGACGACGTCGCCGCATCGGTCCGCGCGGCCGCGGCCGAACTGCACCGTTATCCCGACCGTGACTCGGTGGCGTTGCGCACCGATCTGGCCGCCTACCTCACCGCGGCCACCGGGGTGCAGCTGACTGTCGACAATCTTTGGGCGGCAAACGGTTCCAACGAGATCCTGCAGCAGTTGTTGCAGGCCTTCGGCGGGCCGGGCCGCACCGCGATCGGGTTCGTGCCGTCGTACTCGATGCACCCGATCATCTCCGACGGCACCCAGACCGAATGGCTCCAGGCCGCCCGCGCCGCGGACTTCGGACTCGATGTTGATGCGGCCGTGGCTGCAGTCAGGGAACGCACACCCGACGTGGTGTTCGTCGCGAGCCCCAACAATCCTTCGGGACAAAGTGTCTCTATCGAAGATCTGCGCCGTCTGCTGCAGGCGATGGCGGGCGGCATCTTGATCGTCGACGAGGCCTACGGCGAGTTCTCCTCGCAGCCCAGCGCAGTCACCCTGATCGACGAGTTCCCGGCCAAGCTGATCGTCACCCGCACGATGAGTAAAGCGTTTGCGTTCGCCGGTGGTCGGCTCGGTTATCTGGCCGCCGCGCCCGCGGTGATCGATGCGTTGCTGCTGGTACGTCTGCCGTATCACCTGTCGGTGCTCACGCAGGCTGCCGCCTGTGCGGCACTGCGGCATGCCGACGACACACTGGCCAGTGTCGCCACCCTGGCCGCCGAACGGGACCGGGTGAGCGCCCAACTGACCCGCCTCGGCTACCGCGTGATCCCGAGTGACGCGAACTTCGTGTTGTTCGGCGAGTTCGCCGACGCCCCTGCCAGTTGGCAGCGCTACCTGGACAAAGGGATCCTCATCCGCGATGTCGGTATCCCCGGCTTCCTGCGCACCACCATCGGTCTGGCCGAGGAGAACGACGCGTTCCTGGCCGCCAGCGCCGATCTGGCCACCACCGAACTTCAGCCAGCCAACAGCCCGGTAGGAGCATCGTGACCCGTCGCGCGAAAGTCGAACGCAAGACCAGGGAATCCGACATCGTCGTCGAGATCGACCTCGACGGCACCGGTGTCGTCGACATCGACACCGGTGTCCCGTTCTTCGACCACATGCTGACCGCGCTGGGCACCCATGCCAGTTTCGATCTCACGGTGCACGCCAAGGGCGACATTGAGATTGAGGGCCACCACACGATCGAGGACACCGCGATCGTGCTGGGTCAGGCGCTCGGACAGGCCCTGGGCGACAAGACGGGCATTCGCCGGTTCGGTGACGCGTTCATCCCGATGGACGAGACGCTCGCGCACGCCGCCGTCGACGTGTCCGGCCGGCCCTACTTCGTGCACACCGGCGAGCCCGAGTTCATGGTGGAGTTCACCATCGCCGGGTCCAGCGCGCCGTACCACACTGTGATCAACCGGCACGTGTTCGAATCGCTGGCGTTCAACGCCCGCATCGCATTGCACGTGCGCACGCTCTACGGTCGCGACCCGCACCACATCACCGAGGCGCAGTACAAGGCGGTGGCCCGCGCGCTGCGGCAGGCCGTCGAGTACGACGCCCGGGTCACCGGTGTTCCGTCGACCAAGGGCACTCTGTGACCAAGAAACTCGTCGTCCTGGACTACGGATCGGGCAATCTGCGCTCGGCCCAGAGGGCACTGGAGCGCGTCGGGGCCGACGTCGAGGTCACGGCCGATCCAGGCGCTGCCGCGGGCGCAGACGGTCTGGTGGTGCCGGGTGTCGGAGCGTTCGAGGCCTGCATGACGGGGCTCCGGGCGATCGGCGGGGAGAAGATCATCGCCGACCGCTTGCAGCACGGCCGTCCGGTGCTGGGGGTCTGCGTCGGTATGCAGATCCTGTTCGCCCGGGGTGTGGAGTTCGGGGTGGAGTCCACCGGTTGCGGGCAGTGGCCCGGCTCGGTGACCCGACTGGACGCGCCGGTGATCCCGCACATGGGCTGGAATGTGGTCGACGCGGCGGCCGGCAGCACGCTGTTCAAGGGCCTCGACGCCGCCACGCGCTTCTATTTCGTTCATTCGTATGCTGCCCAGGAGTGGTCCGGTAATCCGGATGCACTGGTCACTTGGGCAACGCATCACGTGCCGTTCATCGCCGCCGTCGAAGACGGCCCGTTGTCGGCTACGCAATTTCATCCGGAGAAGAGTGGCGACGCCGGTGCGACGCTGCTCGCGAATTGGGTTGAGGGACTGTGAGTTTGATTCTGTTGCCGGCTGTCGATGTGGTGGACGGCAAGGCGGTGCGTCTCGTGCAGGGCAAGGCGGGCAGTGAGACCGATTACGGTTCGGCGCTGGAGGCCGCCCAGGCCTGGCAGCGTGACGGCGCCGAGTGGATCCACCTGGTGGACCTGGACGCCGCCTTCGGCCGGGGCAGCAACCGCGAACTGCTGGCCGATCTGGTCGGCAAGCTCGACGTGAAAGTCGAGCTGTCCGGAGGCATCCGCGACGACGACTCGCTGAAGGCCGCCATGGACACCGGCTGCGCCCGGGTGAACATCGGCACCGCGGCGCTGGAAAGTCCCGAGTGGTGCCGCCGGGCCATCGCCGAATACGGCGACCGGGTGGCAGTCGGGCTGGACGTGCAGTTCGAGAACGACAGCTGGCGCCTGCGCGGCCGCGGCTGGGAAACCGACGGCGGCGACCTCTGGGAGGTACTGGATCGCCTTGATCGTGAAGGGTGTTCGCGCTACGTCGTCACCGACGTCACCAAGGACGGCACCCTGACCGGCCCCAACCTGGAACTGCTGGCCGCGGTCGCCGACCGCACCGACGCCCCGGTGATCGCCTCGGGTGGGGTGTCCAGCCTCGATGACCTCCGGGCGATCGCCACCCTGACCGGCCACGGTGTGGAGGGCGCGATCGTCGGAAAGGCGCTCTACGCCGAACGATTCACTCTGCCGCAGGCACTGGCCGCGGTCAGCGGATAAGCGAGGTGGGTGACCTGGATCCGTCGAAGCTGGCCGCGCTGGTTGCCGCGGCGACCGAGATCCTCGACGCGGCGTCGGTGCCGTTCATCGCCGGGCACCGCGCCGATTCCGCGGTCACCAAGCAGGGCAACGACTTCGCCACCGAGGTCGATCTGGCGATCGAGCGGCAGGTGGTGCGGGCACTGACCGAGGCCACCGGAATCGGGGTCCACGGCGAGGAATTCGGCGGTGAGCCCATCGATTCGCCGCTGGTGTGGGTTCTCGACCCGATCGACGGCACCTTCAACTATGCGGCCGGGTCGCCGATGGCGGCCATCCTGCTCGGCCTGCTGGCCGACGGCGAGCCGGTGGCAGGCCTGACCTGGCTGCCGTTCACCGGGCAGCGGTATTCGGCGTTGGCCGGAGGTCCGGTGCGAGACAACGGCACCGCGCTGCCGGCGCTGGGATCGCCGACGTTGACCGATTCGATCGTCGGGATCCAGACCTTCAACATCGACTCCCGCGGCCGGTTCCCCGGCCGCTACCGGGTCGAGGTGCTGTCCAACCTCAGCAGGATCTGTTCGCGGGTGCGGATGCACGGCGCCACCGGAGTCGACCTGGCCTACGTTGCGGCCGGAATCCTCGGCGGAGCCATCAGTTTCGGGCACCACATCTGGGACCATGCCGCCGGTGTGGCGCTGGTTCGCGCGGCCGGGGGCATCGTGACGGACCTGGCCGGAGAACCGTGGACGGCCGAGTCGAAGTCGGCCCTGGCCGCCGCACCCGGCGTGCACGAACGCATGCTGGAAATCGTGAAATCCGCTGGCAATCCGGAGGACTACCTGTGAGCACCATCAGTGATGTCGCGACGAGGGTCATCCCGTGCCTCGATGTCGACGCCGGCCGGGTGGTCAAGGGCGTCAACTTCGAGAACCTGCGCGATGCAGGCGATCCCGTCGAACTCGCGGCCGCTTACGACGCCGAAGGCGCCGACGAGCTGACCTTCCTCGACGTGACCGCGTCCTCGTCGGGCCGGTCCACCATGCTCGAGGTGGTCAAACGCACCGCCGAGCAGGTGTTCATCCCGCTGACCGTCGGTGGCGGCGTGCGCTCGGTCGACGACGTCGACGTGCTGCTGCGCGCCGGCGCCGACAAGGTGTCGGTCAACACCGCCGCCATTGCCCGGCCGGAACTGCTGGCCGAGATGGCCCGCCAGTTCGGCTCGCAGTGCATCGTGCTCAGCGTCGATGCCCGCACCGTGCCGGCCGGCGATCAGCCCACCCCCTCGGGCTGGGAGGTCACCACACACGGTGGGCGCCGCGGCACCGGAATCGACGCCATCGAGTGGGCCGCACGGGGTGCCGAACTCGGGGTCGGCGAGATCCTGCTCAATTCGATGGACCGCGACGGCACCAAGGCCGGATTCGATCTGCCGATGCTGCGCGCGGTGCGGGCAGCGGTGGGCGTCCCGGTGATCGCCAGTGGCGGTGCCGGTGCGGTGGCCGATTTCGCGCCCGCCGTGCAGGCCGGCGCGGATGCGGTGCTGGCGGCCAGCGTCTTCCATTTCCGGGAATTGACCATCGGCCAGGTGAAGGCCGCGATGGCGGCGGAAGGGATCATCGTCCGATGAGTCTCAATCCGGCGATCGCGTCGCGTTTGAAGCGCAACGCCGACGGCCTGTTCAGTGCGGTGGCGCAGGAGCGCTCCACCGGCCAGGTGCTGATGGTCGCCTGGATGGACGACGACGCGTTGGCCCGCACCCTGGAAACCCGTGAGGCGACGTATTTTTCGCGGTCCCGCGGCGAGCAGTGGGTCAAGGGACTGACCTCGGGGCATACGCAGTACGTGCACTCGGTCCGTCTCGACTGTGACGGCGACACGGTATTGCTGGAGGTCGATCAGACCGGCGCCGCCTGTCACACCGGCGCTCACACGTGCTTTGACGCGGACGTCCTTTTGCCCCCCGTGGACTGACTGGCGCCGTATTACCGTGGACCGATGGGAGATTGGTCGCAGTCACTGGTCGACGTCGAGGTGTCGGCCGAGGACGCACCGGAGCTGGGCGCACGCCTGACGCGGTGGCTCATCGACACCGGGATGATCAGTGCCGAGCAAACCGACTGCGTACTCGGGGCGCCCCTTGGGCACCCGCCCGGACCGAACTATGGCCATGCTGTCGGCGGAACCGATCCGGCACCGGTGCTGTGGACCAATGGGGCCGAAATCAGCGTCGGACGGGTGGTGTCGTATAGCTACGAGCCGGAAGTCCTCACCTGTCGGCATTGCGGGCACCGGGAGTTGCTCGCATCGAACGATCAGAAGCGTGAGGCAGCGTTCGCGGCCATCGGTGAATGGTCGGACGGCGGTGTCGGTGCGATGCCCTGCCCGTCCTGTGGTGGCGCCAACGACCTCAACGGGTGGGATTGGGACCCGGCTTGGGGCTTCGGCCTGCTGACCGTGGAGTTCTGGAATTGGAATCCATTGGCGCCCGAGTTTATCGCCGCGGTCAGCGGATTTCTCGGGCACCGGGTCGTCTACACCAACTTCAAGCTCTGAGCGGGCGTTGCGGTCATCGACTTGTCGGTGTGGTCGGCAAGAATGGCGGAGTGACTGACAGCGCTGTGCCGGCCCGCGGCGATTCCGCCGCGGACCGCAAGGCGCGCGGAGCGTTCTTCACCCCGGCCCCGATCACCGACTATCTCGCGCAGTGGGCGGTGCGCTCGGCTGATGAGCGGGTCCTGGAACCCTCGGCAGGTGACGCTGCCTTTCTGGTGGCCGCCGCGCGCCGGCTGCATGAGCTCGGTGTTGAGCTACCCGAGCTTGACGGCATCGAGATCCACCGGTCCAGTGCGGCCACCGCGCGCCGCCGGGTGACCGAGGCCGGGGGACGGGCCCGCATCCGGACTGCGGACTTCTTCGCCATCGAACCGCGTGCCGAATACACCGCGGTGATCGGCAATCCGCCCTACATCCGCTATCAAGAGTTCCGGGGCGCGACCAGGGCGCAGTCGCGGCGCGCTGCACTCAAGGCCGGGGTGACGTTGTCTGGCCTGGCCTCGAGTTGGGCCGCGTTCACCGTGCACGCCGCGCTGTTCCTGCGGCCGGGTGGGCGCCTGGCGCTGGTGCTGCCCGCCGAGCTGCTCAGCGTCAACTACGCAGGGGCGGTGCGGAAGTTCTTGTTCGACCGGTTCGCGAGCGTCGAGCTGGTGATGTTCGACGAGCAGGTGTTCCCCGAGGCCGAGGCCGACGTGGTGCTGCTGCTGGCCGACGGCTACGGCGGCGGGCCGTGCGGTCATGCCGTCATCCATCGGGCCCGTAACGCGGGCTCATTGACATCCGAGCTCGCACAGCGGCGTTGGTCACCGCGCGATCCCGCCGACAAATGGGTCAGCGGGTTGATCGGCAACGCGCCGGTGGAGGCGATCCACCGTCTGCACACTGACGGGCATTTCACGATGCTGGAGACCTGGGGCGACACGACCCTGGGCATGGTGACGGGCAACAACGGCTACTTCGCGCTGTCCCCGGAGCGCGTAGGTGAACTGGGTCTGCAGCGCACCGACCTGCTGCCGTTGTCGCCGCCGGGCAGCGCGCACCTACGCGGGCTGACGCTGTCGGCCGAACAGTTGGACAGACTGGGGGAGGACGGCCGGTCCATCCATCTGTTCCGGCCGGCCGGGCACCCGTCGGCGGCGGCACAGCGCTACATCGATGCCGGGCACGCCGCCGGCGTGCACCTGGCCTACAAGTGCCGGGTGCGGCAGCCCTGGTATCTGGTGCCACTGGTGAGTCCGGCCGATGTGCTGTTGACCTGCATGAATGCGGACACCCCGCGCCTGGTCACCAACCGAGCGAAGGCGCATCACCTCAACTCGGTGCACGGGGTGTACCTGGGTGACGGGGTACGCACGCTGGGCCGCGACCTGCTCGGGTTGGCCGCGCTGAACTCGGTGACGGTGCTCCATGCCGAGATCGTCGGCCGCTCCTACGGCGGCGGCATCCTCAAGATCGAACCGCGTGAGGCCGATCGCTGGCTGGTTCCGTCGCCCGATCTGGTGGCTGCTCGCGCCGACGAGCTGCGAGCGGTGCGCCGACGCGTCGGGGCGCTCCTGGAGCGCGGCAGGCTGCTCGACGCGACGCGCGTCGTCGACGACGCGTTGGGACTTCCGGCCCGGATCGTCTTGGAACCTGTTCGGACGGCGCGCGATTCATTGGCGACCCGCCGGACGGTAAGGTCTCGGCGTGCCCGCTGAACCGTCGACCAAAGCCACCGCGTGGGCGATCTTCGACCGCATCGTGGCCGACGCGGCGCCTGGCGGCGTGCACACCAACCCGTGGGTACGCAGCGCGGGCGAGCTGACCTTCGTCCCGGATTTCCGGGTGCTGCGCAAGCTTCTCGGGGTGCCGTTGTTCCTGGATGCGCCTTCCACCACCGGAGTTCCGGCGCTGGCGTTGGATGTGTGGCTGGCCTACGAGTTGCGGCGCGCCGGATTCGATCCGGATGCGGTGTGGCCCAGGGCGACGGATCCGCGGATCATGCCCGGCGCGATCGCCAGTCTGCTCGAGGCGCTGCCACAGAAGGAACGGCACCTCATCGAGCAACGGCTCAAGCGATCGATGAAAGGCGTTGCCGCGTCGAGCGCCAGCGTGCTGGGCAAGCACTACATGAAGCAGGTCGATGTGGTGATGTCGGACTGGGACACCGGCCCGGAACTGCTGATCAGCACCAAGCGGATGGATTCCAGCTTCGGCAAGAATGCCGCCAACCGTGTCGAGGAAAGCTACGGCGACGCCAAGAATCTGCGCCTGCGCCACCCGTTGTCGGCGCTCGGATTCGTCTACGGTCTACGCTCGACGATTCTCAGCACCGAACCGGACAAGGCCGAGTGGCTCATCGACCTGCTGGGCAAGCTCGGCACCGAGGACGACGCCTATCACGCGGTGGCGCTGGTGATGATCGACTACGACTCCGAGGTCGCCGAGTCCGCGGACGAGGAAGTCGACAGCATCGAAAAAGCCGAGCCCGATGCACTGTTCGAGATCGTCGACGTTGCCACGGCCGCCGTCGACGAGGCGTTGGCGGCACTGCCCGACATCGTGATCCGGCACGACACGGTGCCGCCCGGGCTGCAGCCTTCGCGTTTTCTGGCGACCATGGTCAACCGCGTCATCGACACCACACCGGTGACCCGGCACCGTGAGGCACGCCGGCGTCGTAACACGCCGTCCGACGCCTGACAGAATCGCCGAGATCAACGCAAAGGTCGCAGATTCGCGCCGTGAACGACCTTTGCGTCGCACTCACGGAGGCTACAAGACTCGCGAGCTGGCCTTGGCCCGCGCGCTCCATCTGCCGTCCTGATACCCCACCACCACAGGGTGGGCGAAGGCGTCGCTGACGTGTTCGGTGTTGACCACATCGCGGGCCGGCCCACTGGCCACCGTGCGTCCCTGCGAGATGAGCAGGGCGTGCGTGGTGCTGGTGGGCAGCTCCTCGAGGTGGTGCGTGACCAGGATCGAGGCCATGTCGGGATGCGAGTCATCCAATGTATCAAGGGTTTCCAGTAACTGCTCGCGGGCTGCGACGTCCAGACCGGTAGTGGGTTCGTCCAGCAGGAGCAGCTGCGGATCGGCAATCAATGCCCGCGCGATCAAGGTGCGTCCGCGTTCGCCCTGAGACAGCGTCGGCCAGATCGCGTCAGCGCGGGCGGTCAGCCCCACGGTATCGATGAGGTCGTCGGCCCGGCGCACCTGCTCGGGGGTGGGCGTCCAGTGGGCGGCAATGTCGATGGTGGCGGTGATGCCGGTGAGTACCACCTCGCGCACGGTGAGCGGGTACTGCAGGCGATGCCGGGGATTGACGTGACCGATGGAGCGTCGCAGCACGGCCAGATCGGTGCGGCCCATCTGGCCGCCGAGCACTCGCACGGTGCCCGAGGTCGGAAACGTCACGGCCGCACAGAAACCCAGCAGTGTGCTCTTGCCGGCACCATTGGGCCCCAAGAGTGCCCAATGCTCACCGGACTGCACGGTCAGGGAGATGCCGTCGATGATCTGCTTGCCGTCGCGGCGGAAGGTCACATCGGTGATGTCGAGGACCGGGGTCATGCGAAGGACTCCTTCATTGAGCTCAAATGGGTTCTGCTGGCGGCTGCTGCGGCCTCGGGATCTCGGGCGACGATTGCGTCGGCCAATTGCTGGTGCAGGTCGTGGTCGCAGGGCTCGGATGCGATGGGCTGGATCTTGAGCATGTCGATCATCGCCAGCCGCAGCCGCGGCAGGAAGGCGTCGAACAACTGGATCAGCACCTCGTTGTGGGCGGCGGCGATCACCGTGCGGTGAAATGCCATATCCGCGTCGACGTGATCGGGTACCGACTGGCCGACCACGCCGCGGGCGGCCAGGGTGCGACGGATCGCGCGCAGATCGGCGGGGGTGCGGCGGGCGGCGGCCAGTGCGGCGGCTTCGGCCTCGATGGCGATGCGGGCCTCGATCACCGACACGATGGTGGCGCGGCGCAGCACCGTGTCCCAGTCTTCGACGGCGTCCAGCGCGGTGACGAAGACCCCGGCGCCCTGGCGGCTCTCCAGAACGCCCTTCCCGGACAGCTCGCGGATGGCCTCGCGCAGGGTGGAGCGGCCGACGCCGAGTTGGGCGGCCAGTGTCGTCTCGCCGGGGAGCCGGTGACCCAGCGGCCATTCGCCCTGACGGATGCGCGTCAGGAGCAGCTGGGCGGTCTGGGTCGCCAGCGGGTGACGCTGTACTTGGGACGTCATCGCAACCTGTCTACTTGTCTGAGGAGTTGTGTATAGTCTAGCCATCATGACGCGTGTCCTCCTGCTTAGCCGCCGCGGCGGGGCCTGAATCGACCGGCCCCCTGCCGTGGGGCTGTGTCGCGCCGGTCGAAACCCATCCGACCGAAGGCACCCTCATGACAACGTCAGCATTTCCCACCATCGCCACCCCGGCCGGGGACATCCCGGCGACCGCACCGGGCTGGAACCGACAGCGGCAGTCCCAGATGCCGTCGGGTCGTTACTCGAGCGTGTACGACCGCATCGAAGTACCTCTGGTGCAACGTGATTGGCCTACCGCCCGGATCACCGCCGCGCCGTTGTGGGTCCCAGTGGATCTGCGTGACGGCAACCAGGCGCTGGCCGAGCCGATGGACCCGGCCCGCAAACGCCGGTTCTTCGAGCTGCTGGTCGCCATGGGCTACAAGGAAATCGAGGTCGGATACCCGTCGGCGTCGCAGACCGACTTCGACTTCGTCCGGCTGCTCGCGGAATCCGATATCGCCCCGCCGGATGTCACCATCGTCGTGTTCGTTCCGGCACGCCGCGACCTGATCGAACGGACCGTGGACTCGGTGCGCGGCATCGGCAACGACGTCGTCATCCACATGTACACCGCCACCGCACCGACCTGGCGCGATGTCGTGTTGGGGAAGGACCGCACTGAATTGCGGGACCTGATCCTGGCCGGCGCGCGGGACGTCCTCGAGTTCACCGACAGCATGCCCAATGTGCGGTTCGAGTTCTCACCGGAGGTGTTCAACCTCACCGAGCCCGACTACGTGCTGCAGCTGTGCGACGCGGTGACCAGGCTGTGGCAGGCCACCCCGGACCGTCCCGTCATCCTGAACCTGCCGGCCACCGTCGAGGTTGCCACCCCGAACGTCTACGCCGATCAGATCGAGTACATGCACCGCAATCTGTCTCGTCGGGACAGCGTCATCCTGTCGGTGCACCCGCACAACGATCGGGGGACCGGCATCGCCTGCGCCGAGCTGGCGGTACTGGCCGGGGCGCAGCGGGTCGAAGGCTGCGTGTTCGGCAACGGTGAACGTACCGGCAATGTCGACATCGCCACCCTGGCACTGAATCTGCATGCCCAGGGCGTGGATCCGATGATCGACTTCTCCGACATCGACGAGATCGCGCGGACGGTCAGTCACTGCACCCGCATGCCGATCCACGAGCGCCATCCCTATGTCGGGGACATGGTGCACACGGCGTTCTCGGGAACACATCAGGACGCGATCAAGAAAGGTTTCGCCGAACATCGCCGCCGCGCCGCGGACGTCGGGCGGCCGGAAAATGAAATCGATTGGCGGGTACCGTATCTGCCGATCGACCCGGCCGATATCGGTCGCACCTACGACGCGGTGATCCGGGTGAACTCACAGTCCGGCAAGGGCGGGATCGCCTACCTGCTGGCAGGCGAATACGGGCTGGATCTGCCCCGCCGCCTGCAGATCGATTTCGCCCGTCACGTCCAGGCGCACACCGACGAAAGCGGTGCCGAGGTCACCGCCGCCGAACTGTTCGAGTTGTTCGAGGCGACCTATCTCGATCCGGCCGGGCCGGTGCAGCTCAAGGACTGGCACACCGGCGGCGACGGTGCGGCCGCGGTCACCGACCTCACGCTGGTGTTCGACGGCCGTACCGTGACCAGCAGCCACCGCGGCATCGGCCCGGTGGATGCGCTGCGGGCCGCCCTCGCGGAGATCGGCCATTCGATCGAGGTGTTGAGCCTGACCCAACAATCGATCGGCAGCACCGCCGTCAGCTATCTGGAGTACCGGTCGGCCGGCCGCACCGGATGGGCGTGCGGGCGCAGCGATTCGGTGCTCGCGGCGTCGATGGCGGCGGTGCTGCGGGCGGTCAACGCGCCTTGAGGACTTCCAGTGCCTTGTCGGCGTGGGTGTCCATGCTGATCTCGCTGGAGATCACCGCGAGCACAGTGCGGTCGGTGTCGATGACGAACGTGGTCCGCTTGACCGGCATGAGCTTGCCGAGCAGGCCACGCTTCACCCCGAACTGGGCCGCCACCTTGCCGTCGGCATCCGAGAGCAGCGGGTAGTCGAAACTCTGGATGTCGGCGAACTTGGCCTGCTTGGCGACCGGGTCGGTGCTGATGCCGACCCGGGCCGCCCCGGCGGCGGTGAACTCGCCGGCCAGATCCCGGAAGTGACAGGCCTCCTTGGTGCATCCAGGCGTCATCGCCGCCGGATAGAAGAACAGCACCACCGGGCCGTCGGCGAGCAGGCTCGTCAGGCTGCGATTCGTGCCGGTCTGGTCCGGGAGTTCGAAGTCGGGAACGGTGTCACCGGTCCTGATCTGTGTCATGGTCGCTCAGGCTACGCCGTCTGCATGCCAGTCCTGCTCTGCCGATCTGGGAGGATTGGTCTGTGCAAACCACCGCCGACAGCCTCACCCGCACCACATCGCGCGAGGATTTCCGGGCGCTGGCCGCTGAGCACCGCGTGGTCCCGGTGACGCGCAAGGTGCTGGCCGACAGCGAGACGCCGTTGTCCGCGTACCGCAAGCTCGCCGCCAACCGTCCCGGCACGTTCCTGCTGGAATCCGCCGAGAACGGTCGGTCGTGGTCGCGATGGTCGTTCATCGGCGCCGGTGCCCCCTCAGCCCTGACGGTCCGCGACGACCAGGCGGTGTGGCTGGGTACGGCCCCCAGGGATGCGCCCAGCGGCGGCGAGCCGTTGGCAGCCTTGCGGGCCACGCTGGACCTGCTGCAGACCGAGGCGGTGCCGGACCTGCCGCCGCTGTCCTCGGGGTTGGTGGGCTATTTCGCCTACGACATGGTGCGCCGGCTGGAACGGCTCCCGGAGCTCGCCATAGACGATCTGGGCCTGCCGGACATGGTGCTGCTGCTGGCCACCGACATCGCCGCCGTCGACCACCACGAGGGCACCATCACCCTGATCGCCAACGCGGTGAACTGGAACGGCACCGACGAACGGGTTGACGAGGCGTATGACGATGCGGTGCGACGCCTCGATGTGATGACCGCCGCCCTCGGCCAGCCGCTGCCGTCCACGGTGGCGACGTTCAGCCGGCCTGCGCCCAACCACCGCGCGCAGCGCACGGTGGAGGAGTACACCGCGATCGTCGACAAACTCGTCGGTGACATCGAGGCCGGCGAAGCCTTCCAGGTGGTGCCCTCGCAGCGGTTCGAAATGGATACCGCCGCCGACCCGATTGACGTCTACCGGATGCTGCGGGTGACCAACCCGAGCCCGTATATGTATCTGCTCAATGTCCCCGATGCCGATGGCGGACTGGACTTCTCGGTCGTCGGCTCCAGCCCCGAGGCGCTGGTCACGGTGAAAGACGGCCGGGCCACCACCCACCCGATCGCGGGAACGCGGTGGCGCGGTACCACGGAGGAAGAAGATGTGCTGCTGGAAAAGGAGCTGCTGGCCGACGAGAAGGAACGCGCCGAGCACCTGATGCTCGTCGACCTCGGCCGCAACGATCTGGGGCGGGTGTGCCGCCCGGGCACTGTGCGGGTGGAGGATTACAGCCACATCGAGCGCTACAGCCACGTGATGCACCTGGTGTCCACGGTGACGGGGGAGTTGGCGGAGGGCAAGACCGCGTTGGATGCGGTGACGGCGTGCTTCCCGGCAGGAACCCTGTCGGGGGCGCCCAAGGTGCGGGCCATGGAGTTGATCGAGGAGGTCGAAATGACCCGGCGCGGCCTGTACGGCGGCGTGCTGGGCTACCTGGACTTCGCGGGCAATGCCGACTTCGCGATCGCCATCCGGACCGCGCTGATGCGTGACGGCACGGCCTATGTGCAGGCCGGCGGGGGAGTCGTGGCCGATTCCAACGGCCCCTACGAGTACAACGAATCGGCGAACAAGGCGAAAGCTGTGCTCAACGCCATTGCCGCCGCTGACACATTGGCCGAGCCGTGACCCGGGTGGCGCAGGCGTTGTTCGTCGTCGCGGCGGTGCTGCTGTGGGTCGCGTCGCGGATGACCTGGGTCTCGCTGACGTCGTTCGACGGGCTGGGCCAGCCCAAGGCCACGGCGTTGACGGGCGCAACCTGGTCGACGGCTTTGATCCCGCTGGCGTTGCTGGTGCTGGCGGCCGCGGTCGCGGTGCTGGCCGTACACGGCTGGGCGTTGCGGTTGCTGGCCCTGCTGATCGCCGCAGCCAGCGCCGGGATGGGGTACCTGGGGATCAGCCTGTGGGTGGCCAAGGATGTCGCGCAGCGGGCTGCTGACCTGGCTGTCGTTCCGGTCTCCCAGCTGACCGCAGCCGGAGGCGGGACCAGTCGTTCCTTCGGGGGCGCAGTACTGACCCTGGTGGCGGCGGTGTGTGCACTGGTCGGTGCGGTGCTGCTGATGCGGTCGGCCAATAGTGCGAAGCGCGGCAGTACGGGCCGCTACGCGGCACCTGCGGCGCGGCGCGAGGCAGCCAGGGGAGACGGCGGTGATGAGCCGATGTCGGAGCGAATGCTGTGGGATGCGCTGGACGAAGGTCACGATCCGACCGGCGAGGGCAGTGATCCGGACAGTAAGGGCCGGTGAATGGTGAAGGTGTGGCGGCGGCTACCCTTCGAGGGAGGGCAACCGGGACCGGCCCGGAGGCACCAGAAAGGAACCGACGGGCGATGAGTTCGGCCACAGTGCTCGACTCCATTATCGAGGGAGTCCGCGCCGACGTTGCCGCCCGCGAGGCCGTTATCAGCCTGGCTGATATCAAAGCGCGGGCCCAGGACGCACCTGCGCCACTCAATGTGATGGCTGCATTGCGGGAACCGGGAATTGCGGTGATCGCCGAGGTGAAGCGGGCGAGCCCGTCTCGGGGCGAGTTGGCCAATATCGCCGACCCGGCGCAGTTGGCCAAGGCGTATGAGTCCGGCGGCGCGCGGGTGATCAGTGTGCTCACTGAGCAGCGCAGGTTCAACGGATCTCTGGATGACCTCGACGCGGTGCGGGCCGCAGTGTCAATTCCGGTGCTGCGCAAGGATTTTATCGTCAAGCCGTACCAGATCCATGAAGCCCGGGCGCACGGTGCCGACCTGTTGCTGCTGATTGTGGCGGCACTGGAGCAGCCGGTGTTGGAATCGCTGCTGGAGCGCACGGAATCCCTCGGGATGACGGCTCTGGTGGAGGTGCACACCGAAGAAGAGGCCGACCGGGCGCTGCAGGCCGGCGCCAAGGTCATCGGCGTCAATGCCCGCGACCTCAAGACGCTTGACGTCGACCGGGACTGCTTCAGCCGGATCGCTCCGGGGCTGCCCAGCAATGTCATCCGCGTCGCGGAGTCCGGAATACGTGGAACCGCTGATCTGCTGGCGTATGCCGGCGCGGGTGCCGATGCAGTGCTGGTCGGTGAGGGCCTGGTGACCAGCGGGGATCCCCGCAGCGCGGTCGCCGATCTGGTCACCGCCGGTACACACCCGTCCTGCCCGAAACCGGCTCGCTGAACCAGGCGATGAGCCGCTTGCACGAAAAGGCTGTTTGATGGCGGATCTCGCGGGGCCTGAGTTGCCCCGTTCCAGCGCAGGCGTGGCCGAACCGACCGTTCACGATCCCGACGCACTGGGGCATTTCGGTTCTTACGGTGGCCGGTTGGTTCCCGAGGCACTGATGGCGGTGATCGAGGAGGTGACCGCGGCCTATGAGAAGGCCCGCGGCGATCAAGCCTTCCTCGACGAGCTCGACCGGTTGCAGCGTCATTACAGTGGCCGGCCGTCCCCGCTGTACGAGGCCGCCCGGCTGTCCGAGTATGCCGGCGGCGCGCGCATCTTCCTCAAGCGAGAAGATCTGAACCACACCGGTTCTCACAAGATCAACAACGTTCTGGGACAGGCGCTGCTGGCGCGGCAGATGGGCAAGACCCGCGTCATCGCCGAGACCGGCGCCGGTCAGCACGGCGTCGCCACCGCCACGGCGTGTGCGCTGCTCGGTCTGGAATGCATCGTCTACATGGGCGCGGTGGACACCGCCCGTCAGGCCCTCAACGTCGCGCGGATGCGGCTGCTCGGCGCGACCGTGGTCTCGGTCGAGGCCGGATCCAAGACCCTCAAGGACGCGATCAACGAAGCGTTCCGGGACTGGGTGACGAACGCCGACGACACTTATTACTGCTTCGGGACGGCGGCCGGTCCTCATCCGTTCCCGCTGATGGTGCGTGATTTCCAGCGGATCATCGGCATGGAGGCCAGGGCGCAGATCCTCGATCAGGCCGGTCGGTTACCCGACGCGGTCACCGCGTGCGTCGGCGGCGGCTCGAACGCCATCGGCGTGTTCCACGCGTTCATCGACGACCCAGCGGTCCGATTGGTCGGTTTCGAGGCCGCGGGCGACGGTGTCGAGACGGGTCGGCACGCCGCGACCTTCACCGGCGGCTCACCCGGTGCGTTCCAAGGATCGTTCTCCTACCTGTTGCAGGACGAGGACGGCCAGACGATCGAATCGCATTCCATCTCGGCCGGTTTGGACTACCCGGGCGTCGGGCCCGAGCATGCGTTCCTCAAGGACATCGGTCGTGCCGAGTACCGCCCGGTCACCGATACCGAGGCGATGGACGCGTTCTCGCTGCTGTGCCGTCGCGAGGGCATCATCCCGGCGATCGAGTCGGCGCACGCGGTGGCCGGCGCGCTCAAGCTGGGGCCTGAACTGGGCAGTGGATCGATCATCGTGGTGAACTTGTCCGGGCGCGGTGACAAGGACGTTGAGACTGCGGCCAAGTGGTTCGGACTGCTCGATGAGGGGAGCGCGGGATGAGCCGGCTGGCGGAGTTGTTCGACGGCTGCCGCGCCGAGGGCCGTGCCGCGCTGATCGGCTATCTGCCGACCGGGTTCCCGGACGTTCAGACTTCGATCGCGGCGATGACGGCGATGGTCGAATCCGGTTGCGATCTGGTGGAAGTCGGCGTTCCCTACTCGGATCCAGGGATGGACGGACCGACGATCGCCGCCGCCACCGAGGCCGCACTGGCCGGTGGGGTGCGGGTCCGCGACACGCTGGCGGCAGTCGAGGCGATCAGCAACGCCGGCGGCCGCGCCGTGGTGATGACCTACTGGAACCCGGTGCTGCGCAAGGGCGTTGACACATTTGCCCGCGACCTGGCCTCCGCCGGTGGATACGGTCTGATCACCCCCGATCTGATCCCCGAGGAAGCCGTCGACTGGATCGCCGCATCCGAGGAACACAATCTGGACCGGATTTTCCTGGTCGCCCCGTCCTCGACGCCGGAACGGCTCGCGGCGACGGTGCATGCTTCGCGAGGTTTTGTCTACGCCGCCTCGACGATGGGCGTCACCGGGGCACGCGATGTGGTCTCGAACGCGGCGCCGGAGTTGGTGCGGCGCGTCAAGGAAGTGTCCGACATCCCCGTCGGGGTCGGATTGGGTGTGCGCTCGGGAGCGCAGGCGGCCGAGATCGGCGCCTACGCCGACGGCGTCATCGTCGGGTCGGCACTCGTGTCGGCCCTGAGCGAGGGGCTGGACGCAGTCCGTCGCCTCACCGAAGAACTGGCCAACGGCGTTAGGCAGAGGATTTCAGCTTGACCACTACCGTGCTCGCGTATTTGCCCAGCCCGTCACAGGGCGTCTGGCATCTGGGGCCGGTGCCGATCCGCGCGTATGCGCTGTGCATCATCGTCGGCATCATCGCAGCGCTGGTGATCGGCGACCGGCGTTGGCAGGCGCGGGGCGGCCAAGCCGGCGTCATCTATGACATCGCCTTGTGGGCAGTACCTTTCGGGCTGGTCGGTGGCCGGCTCTATCACGTCATGACGGACTGGCCCACCTATTTCGGGCCGACCGGAAAGGGACTGGGCGCAGCATTCCAGGTCTGGCAGGGCGGTCTGGGAATCTGGGGCGCCGTCGCACTGGGCGGCGTCGGAGCCTGGATCGGTTGCCGTTCGCACGGAATTCCACTGCCGGCCTTCGGTGATGCGATCGCTCCGGGAATCATCTTGGCTCAGGCCATCGGCCGGCTCGGAAACTACTTCAACCAAGAGCTGTACGGCGGCGACACCACACTCCCGTGGGGCCTGGAGATCTACAAACGCGTGAACTCCCTCGGCAGGGTGGATGATCTCAACGGAGTGTCGACCGGCGAGGTCCTACGGGTGGTACACCCCACGTTCCTCTACGAATTGCTGTGGAACTTACTGATTTTCGCGCTGCTGATCTGGGCCGACCGTAAGTTCAAACTCGGCCACGGAAGGCTGTTCGCGCTTTATGTGGCCGGCTATTGCGCGGGCCGGTTCCTGGTCGAATTGATGCGCAGCGACCCGGCAACCGAGTTCGCCGGAATCCGCATCAATACCTTCACCTCGACCTTCGTGTTCATCGGCGCCGTCGTCTACATCATGCTGGCGACCAAGGGACGGGAAGACCCGGCGACCTTGGTGGGTAACCGCGAGGACGAAGAGGATGAGTCGGCGCTCGACGAACTCGGTAAGGAAGTCGTTGCCGCAGCGGCCACCACCGGTGTTGTCGCGGCTGCAACGGCGGCGGGACAAGACGATGACGAGGACGCCGAGGATGCCGACCACATGCATCCGGATGAGGTCGGCGCCAGCGAGGACGACGGCGCCGAAGCTGCTGCGGCCATCGAACTGAAGGCGATCAATGCAGAGTCTGACGATGCTGACGAGGACGCCGGCGACGAGGAGTCGGCAGAAGCCGAAGGCGAGCCGGAAGTCGAATCCGAGGATCAGGCCGACGAGGACGCCGGCGAGGCGGACCTCGAGGACGAGGCTGCGGACGAGTTCGCTGCTGACGACGAGTCCACCGATGCTGAGGCCGAATCCGACGATGTGGCTGAGGACGAGGCCGCCGAAGAGCAGGCCACCGATGAGGATGCGGTAGCCGAGTCCGACGTCGAGGAAGAGGCTGCGGACGAAGCCACAGCTGACGACGAGTCCACTGATGCCGAGGATGACGCTGGTGAAGCCGAAGCCGAAGCTGAGTCGGAGGTCGAGGAAGACGGCGCGGACGAGGTCGCTGTTGCCGACGAGTCCACTGATGTGGACGCCGAGCCGGAACCCGAATCTGGGGAAGCTGCCGAGGAGCAGGCGGCTGACGAGACCGCCGACGACACCGAAGGTGAGGAAGCGGTAGTCGGGGCCGGCGTTGACGACGATGTCGCCGACGAGGCCGGTCCGGTTGAGCCTGCTGAGGCCGAGGAGTCGGTGGATACCGACGAGGTCGACCAGGCTGAAGCTCCGGTGGCGGATGCCGTCGAGGCTGAGGTCGGGGAAGACGCCGCCGAGACAACCGACGAGGCCGATGCCGACGAAGAGCCTGAACCCGCCGAAACCGACTCCGAGGCGGGCGAGGAGCCCGCGGCCGACGACGACGCGTATGAGGCGACCTCTGACGAGGAGTCTGACTCTGCAGCGGTTGCGGTCGACGCGGATGCCGATGAGTCAGCGGCAGCGGTAGCTGATCCCTCCGAAGCCGAAGCCGAAGCCGAAGCCGAAGCCGAAGATGCGGGCGATAGTGCCGCTGCCGATGAGGCCGTCGATGAGGCACCCGACGCTGCCGAGCAGGCCGACGCCGACGACGCGACCGATGAGGCCGAGGCTGTATCCGAGTCGGACACCGAGGACGCAACCGACGAAGACGAGGATGCCGAGACTGCCGATGAGGCAGACGGTGACGCAGAGTCCGAGACTGCCGAGCAGGACGAGACCGACGAAGTCGATGAGGACGTCTCCGGCGAAACCGGCTCCGAGTCACCCGCTGTTGACGAGCCGACCGAGCAGGGCGGCCGCGTGCGTCGCTGGTTGCGCCGTAACCGGTAAGGATCCGACTCTGGCATCCTGGCTGTATGACTGATCCGTCGCAGTCCGCAGGTCCCTCGGATATCCCGCCGCCGGCCGGCTTTCCACCGCCCGCAGGATACCCGCCGCCACCGGGCTACTCGCCGTATCCACCGGCGTTCATGGATCCGAGCGCGCCATTTGGCCGTCATCCGGTCACCGGCGAACCGCTTTCCGACAAGTCCAAGGTGGTTGCAGGTCTACTGCAGTTGGTCGGCTTGTTCGGCTTTGTGGGCATCGGGCGGATCTACTTGGGCCAGACCCGGATTGGGCGTCGCCCAGTTGATCGTGGGGTTGGCCACCTGCGGCATAGGGGCCATCATTTGGGGGCTCATCGACGCGATCCTGATCCTTACCGACAGGGTCCGCGATACGTACGGGCGTCCACTTCGCGATGGCACCTAGCGGCCTCACCACCACGACGACGGGGCGGTATTCGCTGCTGGCCTCGGGAGTGCTCGGCGCCGGCGCGTTGACCTACATCGGTATGGCCGATCCACACCGTCCCGGATTCTTGTTTCCGGGGTGTCCGTTCAAGGCTCTGACCGGGTGGAACTGTCCGGCCTGTGGCGGCCTGCGGATGACCCACGACCTGCTGCACGGCGACGTGGGTGCTGCTGTCGTCGACAACGTATTCGCCCTGGTCGGTCTTCCGTCCCTCATCGTGTGGATGGTGGTCCGGTGGCGGCTGGGCAAGCCGCTGTTTCCGGTGCCGGCGGTGGTGACGATCGTGGTCACGTTGGTGCTCTGGACCGTGGTGCGGAACCTGCCTGGCTTCCCGTTGGTCCCGACGATAAGCACTCAGTAGTAGCCCACCTGCGCTGATACACTGAAAATTCGGGCCGGTGCAGTCCCGGGACCAGGATGTTCCGGACTTGCGGAGGTGCGACTAGATGCTGTTCTCGGCATTGCCAGATGCGCAGGGGTTGTATGACCCCGCCAATGAGGCCGATTCCTGCGGCGTGGCCATGATCACCGATATCCAGGGCCGCCGCTCCCACGGCATCGTCTCCGACGGTCTGACCGCGCTCGAACACCTCGAACACCGCGGCGCCGCCGGGGCTGAGCCCAACAGCGGGGATGGTGCCGGCATCCTGCTGCAACTGCCGGTCGAACTGCTCCGTGAGGTGGTCGATTTCGCCCTGCCGGAGCCTGCAGCCGATGGCACTCACACCTTCGCCGCGGGCATCTGTTTCCTGCCGCAGGACCAGGACGCGCGCAGCGCCGCGCGCGACCGCATCGAAGCGTTGGCCGCCGAGGAAGGCCTCGAGGTTCTGGGCTGGCGTGCAGTGCCGGTCGATCCGGACGGCGCCGGCATCGGTACGACGGCGCTGGGCTGCATGCCCTACATGGCGCAGCTGTTTGTTGCGGTCCCCGAGGTCGACGGCATCCGCCAGAGCGGTCTCGAGCTGGACCGCAAGGTCTATCCACTGCGCAAGCGGGCCGAGCAGGCTACCGGGGTCGACGCGGTCTATATCGCGTCGCTGTCCAGCCGCACGATCGTCTACAAGGGCATGCTCACGACGATGCAGCTGCCGCAATACTTTCCGGACCTGCGGGACGCGCGTTGCATGAGTGCGATCGCCATCGTGCACAGTCGCTTCTCCACCAACACATTCCCGTCCTGGCCGCTGGCGCATCCGTTCCGGTTCGTCGCGCACAACGGGGAGATCAACACCGTGCGCGGGAACCGCAACCGTATGCACGCCCGGGAGGCGCTACTGGCCAGCGCCCGGATTCCCGGTGACCTGAGCCGGTTGTCGCCGATCTGCTTCCCGGATGCCTCCGATTCGGCGTCCTTTGACGAGGTGCTCGAGCTGCTGCACCTGGGCGGGCGCAGCCTGCCGCACGCGGTGCTGATGATGATCCCGGAGGCGTGGGAGAACGCCACGACCATGGATGCCGCGGAGCGCGCGTTCTGGAAGTTCCATGCCTCTCTGATGGAACCGTGGGACGGGCCGGCCTGCGTCACGTTCACCGACGGCACCGTGGTGGGGGCGGTGTTGGACCGCAACGGTTTACGGCCGGGGCGTTGGTGGCGCACGGTCGATGATCGGATCATCCTGGCCAGTGAGAGCGGTGTACTCGATGTGCCGTCGGGGGAGATCGTTGCCAAGGGCCGCCTGCAACCCGGGAAGATGTTCCTGGTCGACACCGCCGCCGGACGCATCATCTCCGACGACGAGATCAAGGAGCAGTTGGCCGCGGCCGAACCCTACGGTGAGTGGCTGCATGCCGGTCTGCTGGATCTCAGCACCTTGCCCGACCGGTCCCGCATCCAGCCGAATCACGACTCGGTGGTGCGCCGGCAGATCGCGTTCGGCTACACCGAGGAGGAACTGCGGATCCTGCTGACCCCGATGGCGGCATCGGGCGGTGAGCCGCTCGGTTCGATGGGGACCGACACCCCAGTCGCGGTGCTCTCGAAGCGGTCACGGCTGCTCTATGACTACTTCGTCGAACTGTTCGCCCAGGTGACCAACCCGCCGCTGGATGCCATCCGCGAGGAGGTGGTCACCTCGATGGCCCGGGTAATGGGGCCCGAGGAGAACCTGCTGGAACCTTCGGCCGCGTCCTGCCGTCAAATCGTGTTGCGTTGGCCGGTTCTCGACAACGACGAGCTGAGCAAGATCGTCCACATCAACGATGACGGTGATCATCCCGGCCTGCGTACCGCCGTGCTGCGTGCTCTCTACGACGTCGAACGCGGTGCGGAGGGGTTGGCCGAAGCGCTCGATGACCTGCAGTTGCGGGCCACCGAGGCGATCGCCAAAGGTGCTCGCACACTGGTGATCTCCGATCGCGATTCCGATCACACGCGGGCTCCGGTCCCGTCGCTGCTGGCTGTTTCGGCGGTACACCATCACTTGGTGCGGACCAAGGAACGCACCAAGGTGGCGCTGGTGGTGGAAAGCGGCGATGCCCGCGAAGTCCATCACATCGCGATGCTCATCGGGTACGGGGCGGCCGCGGTCAACCCCTACCTTGCCTTCGAGTCGATCGAGGACCTGATCCGCGAGGGTGAGCTCACCGGCATCGACACCGCCACCGCGGTACGCAATTACGTCAAGGCGCTGGGCAAGGGCGTGGTAAAGGTGATGAGCAAGATGGGCATCTCCACGGTCGCGTCCTACACCGCTGCGCAGGTTTTCGAGGCGATCGGGCTGAGCCGCGAGGTCGTCGAGGACTACTTCACCGGTACCACCAGCCAGCTCGGCGGCGTCGGACTGGATGTGCTGGCCGAGGAGGTCAAGCTGCGCCACCGGCGCGCGTATCCGGAGAACCCCACCGAGCGGGTGCACCGTCGTCTCGAGGTCGGCGGCGAGTACGCGTTCCGTCGGGAAGGGGAGCTGCACCTGTTCACCCCGGAAGTGGTGTTCCTGCTGCAGCATTCGACCCGTACCGGGCGCCGCGACATTTTCGCCAGGTACTCCGAGGAGGTCGACCGGCTGTCCCGGGAAGGCGGGACGCTGCGCGGCCTGTTCGAGTTCAAGCAGGGGCTTCGTCCCCCGGTCCCGCTCGACGAGGTTGAACCGGTCGAGTCGATCGTGACCCGGTTCAACACCGGTGCAATGAGTTACGGGTCCATCTCGGCGGAGGCCCACGAGACCATGGCCATCGCCATGAACAACCTCGGTGGCCGGTCGAACAGCGGAGAAGGCGGCGAGGATGTCGACCGACTCTACGATCCGCGGCGGCGCAGCGCCGTCAAGCAGGTCGCCTCGGGCCGCTTCGGCGTCACCAGCGACTACCTGGTGAACGCTACCGACATCCAGATCAAGATGGCTCAGGGCGCCAAACCCGGTGAAGGCGGCCAGCTTCCGGGCTACAAGGTGTACCCCAACATCGCCAAGACCCGGCACTCGACACCGGGTGTGGGGTTGATCTCTCCACCCCCGCACCACGACATCTATTCGATCGAGGATCTGGCTCAGCTCATCCACGATCTGAAGAACGCCAACGCCGACGCCCGGATTCACGTGAAGCTGGTGAGCAGCGTCGGGGTCGGAACGGTTGCGGCCGGGGTGTCGAAGGCGCACGCCGACGTGGTGCTGATCTCGGGGTACGACGGCGGCACCGGCGCCGCACCGTTGACCTCGCTCAAGCACGCCGGGGCGCCGTGGGAGATCGGCCTGGCCGACACCCAGCAGACGTTGGTGCTCAACGGTCTGCGTGACCGGATCACCGTGCAATGCGACGGCGGTATGCGCAGTGCCCGCGATGTGATCGTGGCGGCGCTGTTGGGTGCCGAGGAGTTCGGCTTCGCCACCGCACCGCTGGTGGTGTCGGGCTGCATCATGATGCGGGTCTGTCACCTGGACACCTGCCCGGTCGGCGTGGCCACGCAGAACCCCGAACTACGGGCGAGGTTCAACGGCAAGCCCGAGTTCGTGGAGAACTTCTTCACCTTCATCGCCGAGGACATCCGCCGCTACCTCGCCGAGCTGGGATTCCGCAGCATCGACGAGGCGGTCGGCCATGCCGAGGTACTCGACACCGATCCCGGTGTGGCGCACTGGAAGAGCCGTGGGCTGGACCTCAGCCAGATTTTCGCGGTTCCGCTCGATGCCCATGGCAACATGACTCAGCGGCGGCGCGTGCGCGACCAGGATCACGGTCTCGAGCTGGCCCTCGACCGGACCTTGATCCAACTTGCCGAGGGCGCACTCGAGGATGCCCTACCGGTTCGGCTGGAGCTTCCCGTCCGCAACGTCAACCGAACGGTGGGTACCTTGCTCGGATCGGAGGTCACCCGCCGCTACGGTGCCGCCGGCTTGCCCGACAACACCATTCACGTCACCCTGACCGGGTCCGCCGGCCAGTCGATCGGAGCGTTCCTGCCGCCGGGAGTCACGCTGGATCTGGTCGGCGATGCCAACGACTATGTGGGCAAGGGACTTTCCGGCGGTCGGGTCATCGTGCGGCCGCCCGACGATGTGCTGTTCCTGCCCGAGGACAATGTCATCGCCGGCAACACCCTGCTGTATGGCGCCACCTCGGGCGAGGTGTTCTTGCGGGGCCGGGTCGGTGAGCGCTTCTGCGCCCGCAATTCCGGGGCCTTGGCGGTCGTCGAGGGTGTCGGAGACCACGCGTGTGAGTACATGACCGGCGGCCGGGTGGTGATCCTGGGTAAGACCGGGCGCAACCTGGCTGCCGGCATGTCCGGTGGCATCGCCTTCGTGCTCGGACTCGACCCGGCGAAGGTCAACACCGAAATGGTGCAGCTGCAGCAGTTGGAAGCAGAGGACCTGGCCTGGCTGCACGATGTGGTGACCGGCCATGCGCGCCATACCGGCAGCACCCTGGCGTCCTCGATTCTGGCTGACTGGCCAAGACGCAGTGCGCAATTCACCAAAGTAATGCCCACCGACTACCAGCGTGTTCTGCAGGCGACCCGGATGGCCAAGGCCGAGGGGCGCGATGTGGACAGCGCGATCATGGAGGCCAGCCGTGGCTGATCCGACTGGATTTCTTCGTGTCCCCAAGATCGAGGCGGCCAAGCGGCCGGTCGAGGAGCGGGTGGGGGACTGGCGCGAGGTGTACGAGCGCGAGGATCCCAATGCGCGCGCCGGTGAGGTGTCGCAGCAGGCGCGGCGCTGTATGGATTGCGGGATCCCGTTCTGTCATTCCGGCAAGGCGGGCTGCCCGTTGGGCAACCTGATCCCGGAATGGAACGACTTGGTCCGGCGGGGGCGTTGGGATGCGGCCAGTGATCGCCTGCACGCCACCAACAACTTTCCGGAGTTCACCGGACGGCTGTGCCCGGCGCCGTGTGAGTCGGCCTGCGTGCTCTCGATTTCCGAGGCGGAGACCGGCGGCAGCGTGACGATCAAGCGGATCGAGCAGACGATCGCCGACCACGCCTGGATGAACGGCATCGTCGAACCCCAACCCGCCGCGATCTCCACGGGCAGGAGCGTCGCAGTCGTAGGCTCGGGCCCGGCGGGTTTGGCTGCCGCACAACAACTCACCCGTGCCGGCCACGAGGTGACGGTGTACGAGCGCGACAACCGGGTGGGTGGGCTGCTGCGCTACGGGATCCCCGAGTACAAGCTCGAGAAGTCGGTGCTGAATCAGCGTCTGGCCCAGATGCGGGCCGAGGGTACGCGATTCGTCACCGAGTGCGAGGTGGGCGTCGATTTGACGGTCGAGCAGCTGCGTCAGCGCCACCAGGCGGTGGTGCTGGCTGTCGGTGCGCTACGGGGCCGCGACAACGAGGTGCCCGGACGTGAACTCGACGGCGTGCACCTGGCGATGGAGCATCTGGTGCCGGCCAACCGCGAGTGCGAGGGCGACGCGTCCTCACCGATCTCGGCGGTGGGCAAGCACGTGGTGATCATCGGTGGCGGTGACACCGGCGCAGACTGCCTGGGTACCGCGCACCGTCAGGGTGCGGCGTCGGTGACGCAGCTCGACTACAACGTCGAACCGCCCGAGACCCGCGATGACGAGCTCTCGCCGTGGCCGACGTGGCCGTTGGTGCTGCGGACCTCCCCAGCGCACGCCGAAGGAGGTGCGCGCCGGTTCGAGGTGGCGGTGCAACGGTTCATCGGCGACGACACCGGTCATGTGCGTGCGATCGAGATCGCCGAGGTTCAGGTGACCCGCGATGCGGAAGGACGGCGCGAGATCACCCCGGTCGGCGAGTCGTTGCAGATTCCCTGCGACCTGGCGCTGTTGGCGATCGGGTTCGAGGGGGTCGAGCACATGGCACTGCTGGACGGGCTGAACCTGAGACTGACCCGGCGCGGCACCGTGTCGTGCGGTTCGGACTGGCAGACGGACGCGCCCGGCGTGTTCGTCTGCGGAGACGCGCACCGGGGCGCCTCACTGGTGGTGTGGGCCATCGCGGAGGGCCGCAGCGCGGCACACGCGGTGGACGCCTACCTGATGGGCGAGTCGGATCTGCCGTCACCGGTGCGGCCCGGGACGCTCCCACTGAGCGTTGTCTGAATCGATAAACTAGACTGGCATGACGTGAGCAGACGCGGAAAAATCGTTTGTACGCTTGGCCCGGCTACCAGCACTGATGAGACGGTAAGGGCTCTGGTCGAGGCCGGTATGGACGTCGCTCGGCTGAACTTCAGCCACGGTGACTACACCGACCACGAGGCCGCCTACAAGCGGGTCCGGGCGGCATCGGATGCCACCGGCCACGCTGTGGGTGTGCTGGCAGATCTGCAGGGACCCAAGATCAGGTTGGGCCGATTCACGGAGGGCCCGACCTACTGGGCGGCCGGCGAATCGGTGCGGATCACCGTCGACGACTGCGCGGGCACGCACGACCGGGTGTCGACCACCTACAAGCGGTTGGCCGAGGATGCGCGCCCTGGGGATCGGGTCCTTGTCGACGACGGCAACGTCGGCCTGGTGGTCGACAAGATCGACGGCAACGACGTGGTCTGCAAGGTCACCGAAGGCGGTCCCGTCAGCAACAACAAGGGCATGTCGCTGCCCGGCATGAACGTGACGGCGCCGGCGCTGTCCGAGAAGGACATCGAGGACCTCGAGTTCGCGCTCCGGCTCGGTGTGGACCTGGTCGCGTTGTCGTTCGTGCGTTCACCCGCCGACGTCGAATTGGTGCACGAGGTGATGGACCGGGTCGGCCGGCGGGTGCCGGTGATCGCCAAGCTGGAGAAGCCCGAGGCCGTCGAGAACCTCGAGGCCATCGTGCTGGCCTTCGACGCGATCATGGTGGCGCGCGGTGACCTCGGCGTCGAGCTGCCGCTGGAAGAAGTTCCGCTGGTGCAGAAGCGCGCCATCCAGATGGCAAGGGAGAACGCCAAACCCGTCATCGTCGCCACCCAGATGCTGGAGTCGATGATCGACAGTTCCCGGCCCACCCGGGCTGAGGCCTCCGACGTCGCCAACGCCGTTCTCGACGGCGCGGACGCGGTGATGCTGTCGGGCGAGACCTCGGTCGGCAAGTACCCGCTGGAGGCCGTCAAGACGATGGCTCGCATCATCAAGGCCGTCGAGGACAACTCGGTGACGGTGCCGCCGCTGACGCACACGCCGCGCACCAAGCGCGGGGTGATCTCGTACGCGGCCCGCGATATCGGGGAGCGGCTCGACGCCAAGGCGCTGGTCGCGTTCACCCAGTCCGGGGATACGGTGCGCCGCCTGGCCCGTCTGCACACCCCGCTTCCCGTGCTGGCGTTCACGGCACTGCCCGAGGTGCGCAGCCAGCTGGCCCTGACCTGGGGCACCGAGACGTTCATCGTGGCGCAGATGAACAGCACCGACGACATGATCCGGCAGGTCGACAAGTCGCTGCTGGATCTGGGCCGCTACAAGCGCGGTGAGCTGGTGGTCATCGTCGCGGGCGCTCCTCCGGGCACAGTAGGCTCCACGAATCTGATCCATGTGCACCGCATCGGGGAGGACGACGTCTAGCGGTCGTCTGCCAGCGAGCGCCTGCCAAAGATCTCGAAAGGCCTTCCTTGACACACCCGGATTTCGAGGAGCTGCTGGCTGTTCTCGATCTGAATCGCGTCGATGACAATCTGTTCACCGGCTCGCATCCGAGCAAGAACCCGGTGCGCACCTTCGGTGGGCAGATGGTCGCGCAGGCGTTCGTCGCCGGCGGGCGCACGCTGGAATACAAGCTGGCACCGAGTGCGTTGAACGCGCACTTCATCGCCGGCGGTGATCCCCAGAAGGATCTGGAGTTCCACGTGGTGCGGCTGCGCGACGAGCGCCGGTTCGCGAACCGCCGCGTGGATGTCATGCAGGACGGCAACCTGCTGACCACCGTGATGCTGTCTTACATGAACGCCGGCCGGGGGCTGGAGCACAGCGTGCCCGCTCCGGAGGTTCCGCATCCGGACACGCTGCCCAAGATCGATGAACTGCTGCGCGGGTACGAGAAAACGGTGCCGCTGTTCGTCGAGGCGTTGCGCCCGATCGAATGGCGGTACACCAACGATCCGTCCTGGGTGATGCGGGACAAGGGCGGCAAGCTCGATCACAACCGGGTGTGGCTCAAGACCGAAGGCACCATGCCCTCCGATCCGGTACTGCACGGTGCGGCACTGGTGTACTCCTCGGATACCACGGTGCTCGATTCGATCATCACGACCCACGGGTTGTCCTGGGGTTTCGATCGCATCTTCGCGGTGACGATGAATCACTCCGTGTGGTTTCACCGGCCGATCAAGTTCGACGAGTGGGTGCTGTATTCGACCACGTCGCCGGTGGCCGCGGAATCCCGCGGGTTGGGTACCGGACACTTTTTCGACGCGTCGGGCCACTTGGTGGCGACGGTGGTGCAAGAGGGAATCGTCAAGCACTTCCCAGGTGCCGCCAAGTCGTGAGTCAGCTCAGCGGGTAGGGGTCGGCGTCACGCCGAACGAATCCTCCACCCGCCGCTCGAACTCCTTCTCGCACTGCTGCTGGGCCACGGTATCGTCGCCGGCCTGCTGCAGGCAGTGCACGTAGTCGCGGCCGCCGATATCGTCGAACCATCGCTGGCCGAAGTACACCCAGATGCCCACGAATACCAGGGACAACACGCAGGCGATCGCGCCGAGGGCGATTCCGGTGACGGCGACGCCGCTGTTGGTGGCTTCGCCTCGTCGGCAGCGTCCGTGGGCGATGAATCCCAGGACCAGCGCAACTATGCCGAATATCAGCCCACCGATCACCGACCACGTCAGCAGCAGGGCGACGATGGCCAGAATGAGGGCAGCGATACCGAGCCCGTTCGCAGGCCCGCGCGGGCTGGGCTGCATCGGGTACCCGCCGTACGGTTGCGGGGCCTGAGGGTAGGGCCCGGGATATGCGCCGGGGGGCGGCCCGTAGGGATACGCCGGTGGCGGGGGAGGTCCGGTCGGCTGTGGCTCCTCAGACCCGGGCGGGTTGGATCGCTCGTCGGTCATGTCTGCGAGGCTACCCGCCGATGACGGTGCCGGGTTGCGGACAGTGGACGACGGGACAGCCGAGCGTATCCGGCAGATGGTGGGTGGCGACGACGACGGTCCGGTCCACGGCGAACCATTCACCCGGAGTGAGGATTTCGGTCAGGATGCGTTGGCTGTCGGCAGCATCGAGGTTCTCGGTCGGTTCATCGAGCAGGACGACGGAGAAATCTGACAGCAGCACTCTCGCCAGCAGCAGCCGGCGTCGCTGACCTGCCGATACCGCGGTGTGGCCGCCTTCGAGCACGGTCGACAGACCGTCGGGCAGCGCCGCCAGCCATTCGGCGAGGCCGACCCGCTCGATCGCGGACAGCAGTTCGGGATCGGTGGCATCCCCGCGGGCCACCAGCAGATTGTCCCGCACCGTGGTCTCGAAGATGTGTGCGTCCTCGGCGAAAAATGCTGCGCGTCCCGGGGTTTCATCGAGCCGCTCGGCCAGCGCCATCAGCAGCGTGGTCTTTCCCGAGCCGCTGGGGCCGACGACGGCGAGCCGGCCCCCGTCCGGCAGATCGACGGAGGGAGCCGAGGGCCGTCGGCGGGCCAGGGGATCACCCTCGGTGAGTTCGAGCAGACGCCGTGCGGCGATGCGGGATTTGGTGAGCCCGACGGCGGCGTCGGGAAGGGCGGTGGTGGCCTCGAAGGCGGACAACGGCAACAACATCAGGATGGCGAGGGTGGTCGGCGCGGTGGTGGGGGCCAGCGCGATGCCTGCGACGACGGCGCCCAGCACACTGGCGCCGATGGCGATGCTGGGCATCGCGGCGGCCAGCGCTGCCGGGGCCGCCGCACGGTCGGCGGCGTGCCCCCAGTCGCGATGATGGCGCTCGGCGGTGGCGATGACGTCGTCGAGCCGTCCACTCACCCGCAACTCCGGGGCGTACTCCAAGGCCAGCATCGTGGCGGAGTCGCGGTCACCGCGGTGTTGGACAGCAACGGATTCCGCGGCCGCCACAGCGCGGGCGGTGAGTGCCGGGGCCACCACGCCGGCGAACAGCAGGCACAGCGTCAACACCACCGCGGCACTGGGTGAGATGATCGCGATGACACCGACGGCCACCGCGCTGAGCACTGTGGCCACCACGATCGGCAGCACAGAGCGCACCACCACATCGGCCAGTTCATCGACGGAACTACCGACCCGAGAAACCAATTCGCCACTGGGCAACCGCATCGCGTCGTCGTCGGGTCCCGTCGCGAGCCTGCGGTACAGCCCGGTGCGGGCGTTGGCCGCCGCCCGTAGTGCCGTGTCGTGGGCGGCGAGTCGCTGGCAGTAACCGAGTACGCCGCGTGAAATGCCCAGCCCGCGAACCGCGACCACGGCCACGGACAGGTCCAGGATCGGGGGCATCTGCCAGGCCCGGGTGATCAACCACGCCGAGACGCCCGCCAAGGCCAGCGCGCTGCCCAGCGAGAGCACCCCGAGGACGCTGGCCAGGATCAGCCGGCTCAACCGTGGCCGCAGTAGGTCCAGGGTCAGCCGCAGCAGCGGATCACGACGAAACATGTGTGGCACCAATCGTGATCACCTCGTTGCCGATGGCCACCACCGGATCCCGGTGCCCGACCACCACGACCGTGGCGCCCGCGCGGGCCCGGGCGACGATGGCCTGCAACACCCGTTGTTCCAGAGCGGAATCAAGGTGGGCGGTGGGCTCGTCGAGCAGTAACAGCCGTGCCGATGACCCGAGTGCTCGGGTGAGCCCCAACCGTTGTCGCTGCCCCAGAGACAGTCCGACCCCGGTGCGGCCGATCCTGGTGTCCAACCCGTCGGGAAGGTCATCGAGCACATCGTCGAATCCGGATTCGCGGCAGGCACGGTCCGGATCGGCCAGTGGTCCGAGTAGTTCGAGGTTTTCGCGGACAGTCCCCGGGATCAGCACGGGCCGGTGCGGCAGCCAGGCGATGCTGTGCCACCAGGCCGTCAGATCCAGGTCGAGGACATCCACTCCGTCGACCCGCACGGGCCCCGATGGCAGCCTGGCCAATCCGAGAATGGCTTGCAGTGCAGTCGATTTTCCCGCCCCGTTGGGTCCCGTCAGCACGGTGACCCGACCGGGTTCGACCACCGGTCCCAGGCCGCTCAACTCGATCGTCGGTGCGGTATTCGCCAGACGCACGCCACCTTCGGTCGGCGTGGGCGTCTCGCACAGTCGAAAAGCTTGTTCTGCTGCTGTTTTACCATCCTGTGCCGCGTGAAATGCCGCGCCGACGCGGCGCAGCGGCCAGAACACCTCCGGGGCCAGCAGCAGCGCTGTCAGCCCCGCCGTCAGGGTCATCTCGCCGTAGACCAGTCGCAGGCCGACGCTGACGGCGACCAGCGCCACACCCAAAGTGGCCAGCAGTTCGAGCACCAACGAGGAGAGGAATGCGATCCGCAGCGTGGCCATGGCGGAACGTCGGTGCGCGGCAGCCAATTCAGTGATCCGTTGGACCGAGCCGGCAGCCCGGCCGAGGGCGCGCAGCGTCGGAATGCCGGCCACCAGGTCGAGTAGCCGGGCTTGGAGCGTCGTCATCGCGGCGAGTGAGGCCGCCGACCGCTCGGCGGTGACCAGTCCGATCAGCACCATGAACACGGGGATCAGGGGGAGCGCGATCACTACGATCGCCGCGGCCTGGAGGTCGTAGCAGGCCATCACCACCACTGCCAACGGGGTGAGGACCGCCGCCTGCACCACTGCGGGCAGATAGCCGGTGAAGTAGGGCCGCAGGCCGTCGAGGCCACGGGTGACCACTGCGGCAGCGGCATCACGGTCGGTCGCCAATTGCCTTGGGGGTGCGGCGGTTACCGAGCGCAGCACCTGGCTGGACAATTCTCCGATCAGCGAGGTGGCGCCGCGTTGGGAGAGACGGCCCTGGAGCCAGTGGGCCGCGGCACGCAGTGTCCAGAGCGCCGACAACGCGACGAGGGCACCGCCGTGGCGGGTCGCCGATCCCGGGTCGGTGATGATCGCGGCAACGATGTGCGCCAGCACAACGGCTGCGGCAATGGTGCAGGCACTGATGGTGACGCCGCACGCGACTGTCGCCAGCAGATGGCGCCGCAGCGCCGCCGTGGACCCGGTGGCTCCCCGGATGCCGAGTGCGCGCCAGAGATTCAGACTGACCGCCGCGACAGCCCGACCGGGGCGGGTATCCGATCGGCGGAGATCCGCTTGCTGAACACCCAGTACGTCCAGGCCTGGTAGATCACCACCAGTGGCGCGAACACCAGCCCCGCCCACGTCATGATCTTGAGCGTGTAGGGCGAGGACGAGGCATTGTGGATGTTCAAGCTCCAGTCCGGGTTCAGGGTCGAAGGCACCAGATTCGGGAACAACGATCCGAACAGCAGAAGTACCACGGCGGCAACCACAATGGTGGTGTAGATGAAGGCCCAGCCCTCGCCACTGCGGTTGTAGATCCGGGTGACCGCCGCCAGTTGTGCCAGCACGGCAGCGGCCAGGAGGAACCATGTCCAACTCTTGCCGTGGGCCAATTGCGTCCAGATGCCGAAACCGGCCACCAGAACCGTGGCCGGGATCGCCAACCGCGTTGCGAATCGGAAGGCATCCGTGCGGATCTGGCCGCTGGTCTTGAGCGCGACGAACACCGCGCCGTGCAGTGCGAACAGTGCACCGGTCGCCAGTCCGCCGAGCAGCGTGTAGGCGTTGAGAACGTCACCGAACGACAGGTGCATCTGTCGATCGGCATCGACCGGCAGGCCGCGCACCAGTCCGGCGAACGCGACACCCCACAGGATGGCCGGCACCCAAGACCCGATCGCGATGGCGGTGTCGGCCCATCGCCTCCACCCGGGATCGTCGATCTTGCCCCGCCATTCGATCGCCACGACGCGCACGATCATCGACAACAGGATGGCCAGTAGCGGCAGGTACAGCCCGGAGAACACCGTGGCATACATCTCCGGGAAGGCGGCGAACATCGCTCCGCCCGCGGTGATAAGCCAGACTTCGTTGCCGTCCCATACCGGGCCGATGGTGTTGAGTGCGGCACGGCGGTACGGTTCGGGGTCCTCGTCCCGGGCTGCGGCAGTCCGGCCGAAGAATGCCATCAGCATCCCGACGCCGAAGTCGAATCCCTCGAGGATGAAGAATCCCAGGAACAGGACTGTCAGCAGGATGAACCAGAGTTCTTGTAATCCCATCGATCCGCTCCTCAGTAGGCGAACGACAACGGCGCGACTTCGTCATCGCCCGGTGGCGTCGGCGGGGCAGGTTCGGAGTCGTGTTCCAGCGGCCCCTCGACGACGTAGCGGCGCAGCAGGAAGAACCACACGACCGCCAGCACGGCGTACAGGAGGGTGAACGTGATCAGTGAAAGCCATACCAGCCCCGCCGAGTGCCCTGAGACACCCTGGGCGACGGTCAACCGGATGTCTTGATCACCGGTCGGATTCGGCACCACGACCCAGGGCTGGCGACCCATCTCGGTGAACACCCAACCGGCGCTGTTGGCCAGGAACGGGGTCGGGATCGTCAGCAGGGCGAACCAGCTGAACCAGCGGTGTCGGGGGATTCTCCCGCCCCGGGTGAGCCACAGCGCGGCCAGCGCGAACAACCCCGGCACAGCCAGGAACCCGATCATCGCCCGGAATGACCAGTACGTGACAAAGAGATTCGGACGGTAGTCACCGGGCCCGAACTTTTCCTCGAACTGCGCCTGCAGGTCGTTGACACCATCGAGGTGAACGCCGGTGAATTTGCCCTCGGCCAGGAACGGCAGCACATAGGGCACCTCGATGAGGTGTATGACACTGTCGCAGTTGTTGTGGGTACCGACGGTCAGCACCGAGAAGTTGGGATCGGTCTCGCTGTTGCACAACGATTCCGCCGAGGCCATCTTCATGGGCTGTTGTTGGAACATCAGCTTGCCCTGCGCGTCTCCGGTGAAGAAGAGCGCGACCGCGGAGATCAGCATGACCCAGCAGCCCAGGATCGTGGCTGGGCGGTACATCGTGGCGGCGTCGTCCTTGGTGCCCTCCGCGTCGTCACCACTGCGGCGCGAACGCACCATCCACCACGCGCACACACAGGCCACGAACGTGCCTGCGGTCAGGAATGCGCCCGCGACAGCGTGACTGAATGCGGCGATCGCGGTGTTGTTGGTGAAGAGCGCGACGATGCTGGTCAGTTCGGCGCGGCCCGTTTCCGGATTGAAGTGCGCCCCGACGGGATGCTGCATGAACGAGTTCGCGGCGATGATGAAGAACGCCGACATGTTCACTGCCAGAGCCACGATCCAGATACAGGCCAGATGAACCAGCCGTGGCAGTCGCGACCAGCCGAAGATCCACAATCCGATGAACGTGGATTCGAAGAAGAATGCGACCAGGCCTTCCATGGCCAGCGGTGCACCGAAGATGTCTCCGACGAATCGCGAGTACTCGCTCCAGTTCATGCCGAACTGGAATTCCTGCACCAGGCCGGTAGCGACGCCGATCGCGAAGTTGATCAGGAAGAGCTTGCCGAAGAACCGGGTCAACCGGTACCAGCTGTCGTTTCCGGTGACCACCCACACCGTCTGCATGACGGCGATCAGCGGTGCCAACCCGATGGTCAGCGGAACGAAAATGAAGTGGTACACGGTGGTGATTCCGAATTGCCACCGTGATACGTCCAAAGCGTCCATCTGGCCCTACTTTCGAGGTCTCAGATCAATCTACGACGGAGTGTAGTAGATATCCCGGAGCCCAGCGCCGACCGCGACCGGTGTCTTACGTCACGGTGGGGGGCTCCGGCGAGATCAAGGCGTGGAGTTTCTTGGCCTCGCTGCGGATTGCGAATGCCGAGATCACCTCGAATGTCCCGACGACGATCAGGATGATGCCGGTGACCTGAGCGAGGGCGACCAAACCCTCCTTCGGGGCGACGAACATGATGATGCCGGCGATGACACTGATGATGCCGATGATGATCTCCCAGACCCGCCCGGGCAATGAAGGATCCCCGATGGCCGACATCGTGGTTGCGACACCGCGGAAGATGAACCCGACACCGATCCAGATCGCCAGCAGTTCGAACGAATTCTGCAGGCTGACGAAGCAGAGCACGGCCAGCACGAGCGCCGCGGCGCCACCGATGAACAGCAACACCCGCCCACCGACCGATGACCGGATGCTGAACGCCAGGACGAGCTGGGAGATACCGGTGATCAACAGGTACGCGGCGAAGAAGATCGCGGCAACCAGGATGGTGATCCCGGGCCATACCAACGCCAGGATGCCGAGGATGACGGCGAGAATTCCCGAAACCAGCGTCGATTTCCACAGATGTGGCAACAAGCTTGGGGCAGCAGTGGTTTCCATGCAGGCAGTTTGACACAAACACAGATGTAGATCGCGGTTTTTGCGTTAAGGCTGTGGTGTCGCAGCCTGGTAGTTAAGGTTCCGTTACCGACGCTGCATCCCAGCCCGGCGGCCATTAACGTCTTCGATTTGGAACAGCCCGACCGCAGCCGCAGACAGAGAAAAGAGACAACCGTGACAGTTGGATGTCGTCCCCGACGAAGCAAGATGTGGCGTTTCGCGGTGGTGGTCGCCGCAAGTGGCGCGCTCGCGATGTCGGGCTGCGCGAACAACACCGAATCCGGAGGGTCAGAAACCAAGACGACGACGGCGGCGAAGGTTGAGAAGGTCGACGCGATCGCCAATTCGGTGCCGGAGCCGATCAAGTCGAGCGGCAAGCTGGTCATCGGGACCGACCCGTCCTATCCGCCCAACGAATTCAAGGATCCCGGCGGCCAGATCATCGGCTTCGATGTCGATTTGATGAATGCGATCGCCGCCACGCTGGGTCTCACTCCGGAGTATCGGGCGTCGTTGTTCGACAAGATCATCCCGTCGGTTCAGGGCGGGAACTACAACCTCGGCATGTCGTCGTTCACCGACTCGAAGAAGCGTGAAGAGCAGGTCGACTTCGTGACCTACTTCAGTGCCGGTTCGGCGTGGGCACAGAAGGTCGGTGCGGGGATCAACCCCGAAGACGCGTGCGGCATGAAGGTCGCTGTCCAGACGGCAACGGTGCAGGACACCGAGGAAATGCCGGCGCGCAGCAAGAAGTGCGTCGATGCGGGCAAGCCCGCCATCAACGTCATCAAGTTCGATGACCAGACCGCCGCCACCAGTGCGGTGATGCTGGGGCAGGCCGACGCCATGTCCGCGGATTCGCCGGTGACGGCGTACGCGATCAAACAGAGCAACGGAAAGCTCGAAGCGGCTGGGGAGGTCTTCGACTCCGCACCGTACGGCTGGGCGGTGCAGAAGGGTTCGCCGCTGGCAGCGTCGCTGCAGCAGGCGCTTCAGCACCTGATCGACAACGGTGTGTACAAGCAGGTGGCCGCGAACTGGGGCGCGGAGAACGGGATGATCGAGAAGCCAGTCATCAACGGTGCGACCAGCTGAGCCGCCGATGAGTGATGAATCGTCGCCGGCCGCCATCGACGCCGTCCCGCTGAGACATCCATGGCGTTGGGTGGCGGCGATCCTCATCCTCGTCCTGATCGGGCTGTTCCTGTGGGGCGCGGCGACCAACGACGCATACGGGTGGGAGACGTACGGCAAGTACCTCTTCGATCAGCGCATCTCGGAAGCTGCTTGGAACACGCTGCAACTGACCATCTATTCGATGATCCTGGCGCTCGTTCTGGGCGTGCTCCTGGCGGTGATGCGGTTGTCACCGAATCCGGTGCTCAAAGCGGTGTCCTGGACCTACCTGTGGATCTTCCGCGGCACCCCGATCTATGTCCAGCTGGTGTTGTGGGGCCTGGTCCCCGTGATCTACAAGAACATTCAGTTCGGCGTACCGTTCGGCCCGAAGCTTTTCGAGTTCACCCTGTCCGACCCGAATGTGTTCTGGCTGGCGGTTCTCGGCCTGGGGCTCAACGAGGCCGCCTACATGGCGGAGATCATCCGAGCCGGTATCAACTCGGTGCCTGAAGGGCAGACGGAAGCCTCGGTCGCGCTTGGCATGTCGTGGAGCATGACCATGCGACGTACGGTGCTTCCGCAGGCCATGCGGGTCATCATCCCGCCGACCGGCAACGAGTTCATCAGCATGCTGAAGACGACGTCGCTGGTCACCGCCATTCCGTACAGCTTCGAGTTGTACGGCCGCTCAAAGGATATCGGTGTCGGTCTGTTTCAGCCGGTCCCGCTACTGCTGGTGGCGTCCACCTGGTACCTGGCGATCACCAGCATTCTGATGGTCGGCCAGTACTACCTCGAGCGGCATTATGCGCGTGGTGCGTCGCGCAAGTTGACCTCCAAGCAACTGCAGGCCCTGGCCAAAGCGCAGATGGGAGAGCCACATCCATGACCGCCGCAGCCGAACCGATGGTGCGGGCCGAGAGCGTCTGTAAGAACTTCGGTGCCCTGCACGTCCTGAAAGGCGTCACGTTGGACGTCGGCAGGGGCGAGGTGTTGTGCATGGTCGGTCCGTCGGGTTCGGGCAAGTCGACGTTCCTGCGGTGTATCAACCATCTCGAGCAGGTCAACGCCGGTCGTCTGTACGTCGACGGGGACCTGATCGGCTATCGCGAACGTGGCGGCAAGCTGCACGAGATGGCCCCGCGAGATGCTGCCCGGCAGCGTCGTGACATCGGCATGGTGTTCCAGCATTTCAACCTGTTCCCGCACCGTACCGCGTTGGAGAACATCGTCGAGGCGCCCATGCGCGTCAAACGGGTCAAGAAGGACGCCGCGCTGGCCCGGGCCAAGGATCTGCTCGATCAGGTGGGTTTGGTCGCCAAGGCCGACGCTTACCCCGCACAGCTGTCGGGCGGCCAGCAGCAGCGGGTGGCCATCGCCCGGGCGCTGGCGATGAACCCGAAGCTGATGCTGTTCGACGAGCCGACTTCGGCGCTCGATCCGGAGCTCGTCGGGGAGGTGCTGGCGGTCATCAAGAAACTCGCGGGCGAGGGCATGACGATGGTGGTGGTCACCCACGAGATGGGTTTCGCCCGTGAAGTCGCCGACAAGTTGGTATTCATGGACGGCGGTGTCATCGTGGAGAGCGGCAATCCCCGTGAGGTGATGGCCAACCCCAAACATGAACGCACAAAGGAGTTTCTGTCGAAGGTGATGTAGCTTCGAGAGTGTGGCTTCCGCACGACATGACGTATTCGTCACGGCCGGTGAACTTCGTGAGCTCATCGCTTCCGGCAATCCGGTCACGGTGCTGGATGTGCGTTGGTCGTTGGCTGAGCCCGTCGGTGAACAGGCCTACCTGAGCGGTCATCTGCCCGGCGCCGTCTATGTCTCGCTGGACGAGGATCTGACCGACCATCGCATCACCGGTCGTGGTCGTCATCCGCTGCCGTCGGGATCCGACCTGCAGGCGGCGGCGCGCCGTTGGGGGGTGCGCAAGGGTGTGCCCACCGTCGTCTATGACGACTGGAATCGTGCCGGATCGGCCCGGGCGTGGTGGGTGTTGACCGCGGCCGGGATCGAGGACGTCCGCATTCTCGACGGAGGTCTGGCGGCGTGGTCCGCGGCGGGTGAGGGCCTGCCAACCGGCCCGATGACACCCCCGAGTGGTGATGTCGAGGTGCTCTATGACGACCTGTACCGCGGGGCCCTGCGCACCCTGACCGCCGGACAGGCGATGACCGGGGTTGAGGTGCTGCTGGACGCCAGGGCGCCGGAACGGTTCCGCGGCGACGTCGAGCCGGTGGACCCGGTGGCCGGTCACATCCCCGGGGCCGTCAATCTGCCCAGCACCCAGTTGCTTTCCACGGATGGCACGCTGCTCCCGGAGGTCCGGCTACACGCGCTGCTCGCCGATCGGGGCGTGGCCGACGGGGCCGATATCGGTGCCTACTGCGGGTCGGGGGTCACCGCGGCGCTCGCGGTGGCCGGCCTGGCTGCCGTCGGGGTGGATGCGGCGCTGTATCCCGGGTCATGGTCCGAGTGGGCGTCAGATCCGGGTCGGCCGGTGGCACTCGGGGAGCAGTAGCCCGCACGTTCACGATCGGTGCACCTGCGCGGCGGTGAGCGACTTTATGCTGGGCCAATGCAGCGGCGCCCGGAACCGGTTACTCCGTTGTGGCGTGCCGCGCAGATCTTCCGGTTGCTGAGTTGCCTGTACGCGCTGGGGTTTCAGATCGCGATCAACGATGATCTGACCAGGCCGGTACTGGCCGGCGTGCTGTGCGCGGTGCTGATCGCCTGGAGCATCGCGTGTGGGATTGCCTACCTGCAGGGTTTCGGCCGTCGTCCGTCGTGGGTCATCGCCGAGACCGTGGTGGTCCTGGCCCTCATGCTCTCCACCGAATTGGTGGCATCCGAGCACTGGATCGCCGACAACCAGTCGTGGCCCACAACTTTGTGGGCGACGAACGCCACGATTTCGGCGGCACTGCAGTTCGGTCCGGTCGGAGGGATGGGAGCCGGGCTGGCCGTGATGGCGGCCGCGGCCGCGTTGAAGGGTTACGTCAGTATCAATCTCGGCCGCAACGCCACCATCGTCATCGAGCTGGCGGTGGGCCTCGCGGTGGGGATGGCCGCTCAGACCGCGCGTCGCGCGCATGCCGAGTTGGAGCGTGCGGTGCGGTTGGCGGCCTCGTTGGAAGAACGAGAGCGATTGTCTCGACGGGTCCACGACGGCGCCATTCAAGTGTTGGCCCTGGTTTCGCGGCGAGGTCGGGAAATCGGTGGTGAGACAGCGCAATTGGCTGAACTCGCCGGAGAGCAGGAGCGCGCGTTGCGCAGGCTTGTCAGCGCGCCCGATCCGGAGGTGCACACCGGCGGCGTCACCGACATCGGTGCCTTGCTGCGGTCCCGGGCCTCCGATCGGGTTTCGGTCAGCCTGCCGGCCGAACCCGTGCTCCTCGAACACGACGCCGCCCATGAGTTGTTCGCCGCGGCCGGCAACGCTCTGGACAATGCCGCCGCACACGCCGGACCCGGCGCCCGGGTTTTCGTGCTGCTTGAGGATCTCGGCGATTCGGTGACGGTGAGCATTCGCGACGACGGTGTGGGTATCGCTGCCGGGCGACTGGCAGCGGCGGCCCGCGAAGGTCATGTGGGAATCTCGAAATCGATTGTGGGCCGCATGGATTGGTTGGGCGGGCAGGCGCAGTTGAACACAGAACCTGGATGTGGCACGGAATGGGAACTCACGCTGCCCCGCTCATCTGGAGGCCGTGACGCCGTCGAGAAGGGACAGTGATGACGGAGACCGCACTGAAGGTGATGGTCGTCGACGATCATCCGATCTGGCGCGACGCGGTGGCACGAGATCTCGCCGACGAGGGATTCGATGTCGTGGCCACCGCCGATGGGGTGGCCTCGGCGGGTAGGCGGGCCGGGGTGGTGCTGCCCGATGTGGTGGTGATGGACATGAGCCTGTCCGACGGCAGTGGCGCCACGGCCACCGCCGAGGTCCTCGCGGTGTCGCCGTCGTCGCGGGTGCTGGTGCTTTCGGCCTCCGACGAGCGCGACGACGTTCTGGAAGCGGTGAAAGCCGGGGCCACCGGGTATCTGGTGAAGAGTGCGTCGAAAGCCGAATTGACCGCTGCGGTACGGGCCACCGCGGAGGGGCGTGCGGTGTTCACGCCGGGGTTGGCCGGGCTGGTCCTCGGCGAGTATCGGCGTATCGCTCGACATCCGGACGACGGTCCGGCCACCCCCAGCTTGACCGAGCGGGAGACCGAGGTGCTGCGTTTTGTGGCAAAGGGGCTGACGGCCAAGCAGATTGCCACGCGCCTGTCGCTGAGCCACCGCACGGTCGAGAACCACGTCCAGGCGACGTTCCGCAAGTTGCAGGTCGCCAACCGTGTCGAATTGGCCCGCTACGCCATCGAACACGGCCTCGACGAGTAGTCCTACTCATCACGGCAACCGCATTTGTTGCCACTATGACCGCATGAGCGAATCTCATCGCGCCTTGATCGCCCGGATGTCGTCCGACTTGTCCGCGATCTCGGCCTACATGAACCGGGTGTCGGCGGACCTGGGGGAGTTGGGGCGACTGGTCGATCAGGCTCCGGCGGTCGTACCGGCCCCGGTGCCTTTTGCGCCGCCTGTCGCCTGGCCCGTCGCTCCCGTCGCTCCCACGCCGGCGCCGCCGAGGCCCGCGCCCGCGTTCCGTCCGGAGCGCTCAGAAGGCTGGATCGGCAAGGCACTCGCGGTGGCCGGGGTGGCCGTGACGCTCACCGGTGTGGTGTTGCTGCTGGTGCTGGCCGCCCAGGCCGGCATCCTGCGACCGGAGTTCCGGGTCGCGGCAGGTGCAGTGCTGGCCGCCGGGCTGGTCGGCGCGGGGTGGTGGCTGTATCGCAGGCCGGGTGGCCGGGTCGGGGCGATCGCGTTGGCTGCAACCGGTGTTGCGGCCGCGTACATGGACGTGATCGCCGTGACCACGATCTATGACTGGGTGTCGGCGCCGGTCGGTCTGATGTTGGCCGCCGGAATCGGTGGCGGCGGTCTGATGCTGGCGCGGCGGTGGAACTCCGAACAGCTGGGCTTGTTGGTCCTGGTGCCGCTGATCGCCCTGGCGCCTGTCGTCACCGACGGAGTGACCCTGCTGCTGATCGGATTCATGCTTGCGTTGTCGGCCGCCGCACTTCCGATCCAGTTCGGTCGAGACTGGACCGGGTTGTACGCCGCACGTATCGCGGCGGCCACGCTGCCGTTGTTGACAGCGCTGGCGACGGCCTCAATCGATGGCCGGAATGATCTCGTGCTCGCGCTGGCCTGCGGGCTGGCTGCAGCGCTGGCACTGGCGGGCGGGGTGCTGGTGCTGCGCTGGTCCACCAAGCCGTGGGCAACGGCGGTTCTGACCGCCTGCGGCGTTCTTCCCGTGTTGTGTGTCGCGGCCGGCGTCGATCGTGCGATTGCAGCCCTCATGTTGGTTGCGCTGGCGGCGGCCTTGGTGGTGATCGTGGCACTCGGCGAGCGCATTCCCGGGCTGGGCGTCGTGGTCCGCCAGATATGGTCGGTACTCGCGGCTGTTGCCGTGCTCATCGCCGTGCTGGTGGCCTTTGACGCGCCGGTGGCGGGCCCGGTGTTGTTGGCGATGGCCACCGTGGTCGCCGTTGCCGGGCGTCGCCAGGGTGTGACGCGGTGGATCGCCATCGGGCTGGCTGTGGTCGGAGGCCTGGTCTACCTCGACTCTGCCAGCCCCGACGTCCTGGTGCAGGCCACGAAACTATCTGCGGGACTTACGGTTTCGTTGTTGATCGGCAGCGTACTGGCGGTCGGTGCGGCGGCCGCGATCTCGTGGGCATGGTCCGCCGAGGGCGCGGGGGATCAGGAGGTGCTCCGGCTGGTGTGGGCGGCGGCGGCTCTTGTGGCCGGATATGCGCTCACCGTGTTCACCGTGACGGCCGGCGTCGCCATCGCCGGCACCGGGGCAGGCTTCTTCGGTGGCCACATGGTGGCGACCATCTGCTGGATCGCGGTGGCGGCCGGCCTGCTCCGCTATGCGGCGCGACGCCCCAAGGCGCAGCGGTCGCTGCCCATCGGCGGCGGCATGGCGCTCGTCGCGGCGGCCATGGCCAAGCTGTTCCTGTTCGACCTGGGGACTCTCGACGGAATCTTCCGGGTCGCGGTGTTCATCGTGGTCGGGTTGGCCCTGCTGGGCATGGGGGCGGGATATGCGCGACTGCTCAATCAGCAGGACCAGGCGGCGGGCCGGCGGCCGGTGTGAACGTGCTCACATCTGCCCTAAACTGGAGTGATTCCAGATTAGGGACAGTTGTAACTGGCATGAGTACACGTCGAATCGAATCCGACATCCAGGGCTACCAGGCCACACCGGAGCTGAGCGGACACCTGCAGCAGGTCCTCGTCGACCTGATCGAACTGGGCATACAGGGCAAGCAGGCCCATTGGAACGTCGTCGGCACCAACTTCCGGGACCTGCATCTGCAGCTCGATGAGGTCGTGGATTTCGCCAGGGAGGGCAGCGACACCATCGCCGAACGGATGCGTGCGCTCGATGCCGTCCCCGACGGACGGTCGGACACCGTGGTGGGCAGCACCACGCTCCCGGAGTTCCCCGCCTACGAGCGCAGTACCGACCAGGTAGTCGACCTTGTCACCACTCGGATCTATGCGGCCGTGGAGACCATGCGCGAGGTACACGATGAGGTGGACGCGTACGACCCGACAACCGCGGACGTCCTGCACCAGTTGATTGATGGCCTGGAAAAGCTGGCGTGGCTGATCAAGTCGGAGAACCGCAAGGTTTAACCACTGGTCGGCGGCACGAAGGAGGCGGCACGCGTCGGACCGGCATTCTCCAGTCGGGCGCGTGTCGCTTCATCGTCGCGGCGGCCGGTCAGGTACCAGGTGTGCATGACGCCTTTGCCCTTGATCTCGACATCGCCGCGTTCCTCGAGCACGAACGCGTGGCTGATGCGGTCATAGACGTTCTGCGGCACCTGAATTCGGCCGGCCACGTCGGTGGTCTCCATTCGTGAGGCGACGTTGACCGCGTCGCCCCAGACGTCATAGAAGAACTTGCGGGCCCCGACCACCCCGGCCACCACGGGTCCGGCTGCCAGGCCGATCCGCAATGGCACCGCGCGCCCACGCGGGTCCTTGAGGTCGGCCACGGCTTCCGCCAGATCGAGCGCCAAGCAGGCGAGTGCCTCGATGTGATCGGTGCGTGGCTTGGGCACCCCGGCCACCACCATGTAGGAGTCACCGCTGGTCTTCACCTTCTCGAGGCCGTGGCGGTCCACCAGCGCATCGAGGTCGGTGTACAGCCGGTCGAGGAAGCGCACCAGATCGGTCGGAGTCAGGTCGCTGGCCCGTTCGGTGTAGCCGGCGATGTCGGCGAACAGGATCGAGGCGTCGTCGTAGTTGTCGGCGATGATCGTCCGTGAGGGCTCCTTGAGCCGCTGCGCGATCGTGGTGGGCAGAATGTTGGCCAGCAACTGCTCGGACCGCTGGTATTCGGCTTCCATGGCTTGTTCGGCACGGGCGATCTCACGTAACGACATCCAGACTGTGGCAAACACCATTGCTCCGGCCGAGACCGCCGAAAGAACGAACCCCGCGGTCAGCGCCCACGGTGGCCCCAGCCCCCGATCGTCGGGGGCCAGGACTTCCAGCACGATTGCGGCGGCTACCGCCAGCGCCGTCAACGTCCCCGCCAGCACAATGCGCTCGATTCCCAACACCAGCACCGCCAGCGACGCCGCCACCATGAAGTAGAACTGCAGTCCCGAACCGGTGCCGACCGCGAAGCACATCGTCGACACCGATACATAGGCGAACAGGAAGAACGCCAGCGGCGCGATCAGTTCGCCGAACCGATACAACAGCGGCACTAGCAGGAAGAACGCGGCAGATCCGAGGTTGACGAAGCCGAACCGCCACATTGGCCCGCCGAGGATGAGTTGGAAGACCCCGAATCCCCCGGATACCGCGGCCGCAATACACGTCGCAATGGTCAACACCCGCAGTCGGCTCGACACGCTCTCGGCGTAGTGCCGAGTGCGGGCCGGAACGCGGTTGTTCAACGCCATCTCTGGTATGCACACCGACCGGCGGAACTCGCTGACCACCACGGACAAAGGGTATCGCCGCAAGCAACCGGATTGTCCGACATTGACGCGGCCGCTATTTCGAATCATGGTCCAGCAAAATCCGACAGAATATCGATATGTCACAATGGGCACTTGTTCCAGTGAGCGCGGCAGCAGTGCCGCCGATCTGTTCTGGGGGGACCTCTTCGTGGATCAGTCATGGGTGCGCAACACCGCAGCCGGCTGTGCGATCGCTTGTGGTGCCATGGTGGTCGGACCTGGCATGGCCGGCACCGCGGTGGCTTCGGCGCACTTGTTCGGTATCGATATCCACGACATCTTCGATCACAAGAAGAAGAACAAGAAGTCCGGTCCCGCGGCCAAGTTGGGCCCGCAGCGCGGCGCCGGAGTCAAGAATTCCGGGGGCAGCCTCGGCGGGTCGAGGGCTTCCAAAAGCTCCAAGCCCGAGTCGAAGGTCGGGACCACCGACACCGCGACCACCAAGGTGGGCGTAGGCGAGGCCCCGGAGACCGCGGCCCGCTCAGGAACATTCGCCGAATCACCGCAGTCGGCCCGCGTCGGCACGACCGGGCAGGGTCCGTCGGCAGTCCTATCGGGCGGGACCGCCCAGGTGCCTACTGCGGCTGTGACCAGTGGGACTGCCCAGGCCCCGACGGCAGCCGTGACGGGCGGCGGAGGGGGAGCGGCAGGGGTGCCGACAAACGGAAACCTCGGCCGGGCCCCCAAACTCGCGCCGGTGCCGACGGCCCCGAGCAGTCGGACGATCGTCATCCGGTCGGCCCCGCCCAAGGTTCCCGCCGCACCCGCTCCGGCGATCGCTGCGCCCCCGGTCGCTCCGGCGCCGGTCGTGGTCCCTCCCGCTCCGGTCATCTCGGTCCCGGTGCCCACGGCCCCACCGGTAGGGGTGCCGCCGGCGGTCCCGAGCGCGCCGGCCATTCCTGCGCCGCGGCCAGAACCACCAGCGGCACAGCCGCTTTCGGTGCCTGCGCTGGCGGAGTCCTTCCGGCTCGGATACGCCGACTATCTGCGCACGGCCAGCACAAGCGACCTGCTGTTCGCCGTGCTGCCCGGACTGGGCGGCATGCTGTTGATGACGGCCGCAGGTGGAGCGGTGGGCTTCCGGCAGGCGCGCGCCGCTCAGACACTGCCGTCACCGCAGATCGCCCGGTTCCTGCCGTAGCGGCACAGCAGTGACGCGCGGCGAGCATGACCGCAGACGGTCCGCTGCCGAGGTCTACCGGATGGGTCCACTGGTTTGGGTGTTCATCGCTGCGGCCGTCACCTCGCTCGTCGGGGGACTGCTCGCAGTGCTGGGTTGGGCTCGCGGAGAATTGTCGGGCTCACCTTGGGCCCCGCTGATGGGAGTCCTGATCATGGCGACGGGATTCGGGGCCGTCTCCTTTCGCTGCGCGTCTACCGCTGAACCGAAGGGTGAGCCGCCGGAAGCGCCGGACGACACCGTGCTGGAGGTTCGTAGTCCGCTCGGTCCGGTGTTCTGGGTCTTCGCCACCGTGGCTGCGGTTGTCCTTGCCGTGACGGCATCCGGCGTTGGTCGTTTCATTCGGAGAGCGATCCAGCACGGCGGTCTAGACCGGCCCGGCACGACAGGCTTGGCGGCGGTCGGGATGACCGTGGTCAGCGCGATGGCTCTCGTGGGGATGGTTTCGGTGGCCGTCGCAATTCCAATACGCACCATCCGGTCATACGGGCGTACTCACTTCTGGCTGTCTCACGAAGGGATCGGCTATCCGCCGCCCTCCGAGGACGACCCGGGGTTCCGGCGATGGGACGGTGTCACGGCTGTCACTCATTCGTCCCGCGATGCCCGCGGCGTGGTGTACACCCACGTGTGGACAATCCGCACCACCAACCCGCGATTGCACACCACCGTCGTATACCCCGCAGGTGCGGCGCCCCGGCCCCGCATGATTCGTCAGGCCATCCGGGACCTTGCGCCGGCCGTTGAGGTGTCCTGAGTGTCGTGGGGCTGTCGCCGTGAGTGCGGATCCAGGTGTGTGCTTGGATGGATTCATCGTCGCGGGATAGCATCCGTCAGCCGGCCCGCAGCAATGGCGCACTTCGTGGTCCTTTCACGGCTGATTCATAGCTGGTTCCTAGATTCGGGGCTGCTCGGCACCGTCTCGACAGCGCCCGAACAGTGGGGATTACCGGCGGTACCGGTTGGTGTGCGAGCGGTGTCGCTTCAGCGTGATTGTCAAGGCGGTGAAGCGATTCCGGCCATCTGACTCGTTTGCGCCATATTGACGCAAAGGCATGGTTTACTCTTCGGGATCGGGTGCGCTCATCGAGGCGCGCAGCACGTTTGCGGAAGCTTCGTGCAGGGTCTGGCCTGGAATGCCTCTGCATTCGGGGCTCGATCGTTCGCATCCGATCTGCAAATGCATGATTGAGCACCCGCCAGGGTGCCGGCACGGAGACAGTCGGAGGAACTCGCGATTTTCAGGATCCTGAAGCGGCTGTGGATTCCGCTGGTGCTGGTGGTGGTGGGAGTCGCAGGCGGATTTACCGTGCAGAGATTGCACGGCGTCTTCGGCAGCGAGAGCCGCCCCGCGTACACCAGTACCGAGCGTGAGGAGAAGCGGGCCCACGACCCCAAGCACCTGGTTTACGAGGTATTCGGCCCCCCGGGGACGCTGGCGACCATCAGCTATTTCGATGCCGATGCCGAACCGAAACTCATCCGGGACGCGCCGCTGCCATGGTCGATGGACTTCCCGATCTCCGATGCGACGGCGATGGGCAACATCTCCGCTCAAGGCAATACTGACTCGATCGGATGCCGCATCCTCGTCGGCGACGAGGTGAAGGACGAGAAGGTCCGGACTGGCGTGAGTGCCTTCACCTTCTGTCAGCTGAAGGCCGCATGAGCACGGACAGTGAGCCGATAACGGAGCCGTTGCCCATGGCCAGGCGCCGCCCGTTCATCGCACGCATGGTCCGCGTGCTGTCGGTGCCGATCATCCTGGGATGGTTGGCGGTCACCGTCATCCTGAGCGTTGCCGTGCCTTCGCTCGAGCAGGTGGAGAAAGAGCATCCGGTAGCGATGGATCCCGCCGCCGCACCGTCGTTCGAGGCGATGCAGCGCATGGGGCAACTGTTCGGCGAAGCCGGGTCGGGCGCTGTCGCGATGATCGTTCTGGAAGGGGAGCAGCCCCTCGGCGATGCCGCACACGGCTACTACGACGAGATGGTTCGTCAGCTGAAGGCCGACACCACACACGTCGTGCACGTCCAGGATTTCTGGGGCGACCCGATGACCCAGGGCGCCGCGCAGAGCGTCGACGGCAAGGCCACCTACGTACAGGTGACGCTCACCAGCAACGCGGACATCTCGGCGGTCAAATCCGTTGAGGCGATGCGTGCGATCGTGGACCGGATTCCGGCGCCGCCGGGAATCACGACCTATGTCACGGGACCGGCGGCATTCGCCGCGGATCTGGGCCCGGCCGGCAACAGGACGGTGGGGCTGGTCACCTCGTTGAGCCTCACGGTCATCTTCGTGATGCTGCTGCTCGTCTATCGGTCGATCATCTCCGTGATTCTCATGCTGGTGGTTGTCGGCGTCGAATTGACGGTGGCCCGAGGGGTAGTGGCGTTACTCGGCAGTCTCGGGGTCATCGGTATCACGACGTTCGTCGTCAACCTGTTGGTAGCGCTCGCGATCGCGGCGGGTACCGACTACGGCATCTTCTTCACGGGGCGCTACCAGGAGGCGCGCCAGGCCGGCGAGGACAAAGAGGCGGCGTTCTATACGACGTTCAGCAGCGTCGCGAAGGTGGTCGTGGGTTCCGGCATGACCATCGCCGGGGCGATTCTCTGTCTGCACTTCACCCGTCTGCCGGTCTATCAAACTCTGGGCATTCCCACTGCCGTGGGCATGGCTGCCGCCGTCTTGGTGGCCGTCACACTCGTCCCCGCAGTCATCGCCGTGGGTAGCCGCTTCGGGCTGTTCGAACCCAAGCGGAAGCTCACCACCCGTCGGTGGCGGAAGGTGGGCACGGCGGTCGTTCGTTGGCCCGGGCCCATTCTCGTCGCGACGTGCGCGGTCTCGCTCATCGGCCTATTGGCGCTTCCCGCATACAAACCGAGCTACAACGACCAGAATTACATCCCGCAGGACATCCCCGCCAATGTGGGTTATGCGGCGGCGACGCGACATTTCCCCCAGTCATTGATGATGGCGCCCGACATTCTGCTGATCGAGGCCGACCACGACATGCGGAATCCGATCGACTTCCTGGTCCTGAACAAACTGGCCAAGGGTGTGCAGTCCGTGCCGGGAGTTTCGATGGTCCAGGCGCCGACCCGTCCCGCCGGGGAGCCGCTCAAACACTCGACGATTCCGTTCATGCTCAGCATGAGCAATGCGTCTCAAACCCATTTGATGCCGTTCCAGAAGGATCGAATGGAAGACCTGCTGGTGCAGGCCGACGACATGACGAAAACGATCGCCATCGTCAAGCGCATGCAGGCACTGACGGAAGAGATGGTCAGCACGACGCACAAAATGGTCGCCGATACCCATGAGCTGCAAACGGTGACCAATCAACTGCGCGATCACGTTGCGAATTTCGATGATTTCTTCCGACCGATCCGGAACTACTTCTACTGGGAACCGCACTGCTACACGATTCCGATATGTTCGTCGATCAGAGGGGTTTTCGACACGCTCGACGGTATTGACCAAATCACCGTCAAGATGGTCAGCCTGGTCGACAATCTCGATCAACTCGACGCAATTCTGCCGCAATTGGCCGCTCAGTTTCCGGTGATGATCTCGACCATGGAATCCACCCGAACCATGATGCTGACGATGCACAGCACCATGTCCGGGATCATGGATCAAATGGCGACGTCGAACGACAACGCCACCGCGATGGGCAAGGCATTCGACGCCGCGCAGAACGACGACTCCTTCTACCTGCCTCCGGAAGTCTTCGAGAACAAGGACTTCCAGCGCGTCATGGACATCTTCCTGTCACCGGACGGGAAAGCGGCCCGCATGCTCATCACCCAGCGAGGCGATCCGGCGACGACTGAGGGCATGTCGCTCGTCGACCCGATCGAAACCGCGGCCGAAGAAGCGCTCAAGGGCACGCCGCTGCAAAATGCCTCGATCTATCTCACGGGCACCGCGGCGTCGGTGAAAGACCTGGTCGAAGCGTCTAAATATGATCTCCTGATCGCGGCTGTCGCCGCGCTCTGCCTCATTTTCGGCATCATGCTGGTGGTGACGCGGAGCTTCGTCGCCGCTCTGGTCATCGTCGGTACGGTGGCGCTTTCACTGGGCGCGGCCTTCGGGCTTTCCGTGCTCATCTGGCAGCACATCCTCGGTATGCCCTTGAACTGGGTGGTGCTGGCGATGTCGGTGATCGTCCTGTTGGCGGTGGGTTCCGACTACAACCTGCTACTGGTGTCCCGGATGAAAGAGGAGATCGGCGCCGGGATCAACACCGGCATCATCCGGGCCATGGGCGGCAGCGGCAAGGTGGTGACGGCCGCCGGACTGGTGTTCGCGTTCACGATGTTGGTGATGGTTGTCAGTGACCTGGTCACCATCGGACAGTTGGGTGCCACCATCGGCGTCGGGCTGTTGTTCGACACCTTGGTGGTACGCGCATTCATGACACCGGCGATCGCCGCGCTGCTGGGGCGGTGGTTCTGGTGGCCGCAGCGGGTGCATCCACGTCCCCTCAGCGCAGCGGGCCTCAGCGCAGCGGGTCGCCCGTCGGGCCGCGGCCAGCTTGTGCGGTCGATCCTGCAGAGGGAAGAGCGCTGACAGTTATGAATGCGTATTCCTTCTGTGCGGTGAAGGCCGCATGAGCAGTCGGCACACAAGCGACCGGCCGCCTTTGATCGCTCGGGTGATCTATCGGCTGTCGGTGCCGATCATTCTCGGCTGGCTGGCGATCATCGCCGTCGTCACCTTCGCTGTTCCGTCATTGGAACAAGTCGGGCGGGAAAGCTCTGTATCGCTGGTTCCCAAGGATGCGCCGTCGTTTCAGGCGATGCAGCGCATGGGGCAGGTGTTCGGCGAATCCGATTCCGACAGTGTGGCGATGATCGTCCTGGAGGGTGACAAACCCCTCGGCGAGGACGCGCGCAGTTATTACGACGATCTGGTTCGTCAGTTGCGAGCCGATACGAAACACGTGCAGCACGTTCAGGACTACTGGGGGGACTCACTCACCGCGTCGGGTGTTCAGAGTGCCGATGATCTGAGTGTCTATGTGCAGCTGAATCTCGCGGGTAACCAGGGGCAGGCCCTCGCGAACGAATCTGTGGAAGCGGTCCGGGGCATCGTGGCGGGAACGCCGCCGCCGCCCGGGGTGAAGGCCTACGTCACGGGTCCCTCCCCGCTGATCACCGACATGAACCACGCCGGTGATACGTCGATCATGAAGATCACGCTGGTGACCCTGGTGGTGATCTGCACGGTGCTCCTTTTCGTGTACCGCTCGGTCATCACCGTCGTCCTGTTGCTGGCAATGGTCGGAATACAGGTGCAGGCGGCGCGGGGAGTCGTCGCATTCCTCGGCGATCACCAGGTCCTCGGTCTGTCGACATTTGCGGTGAATCTGCTGGTATCGCTCGGAATCGCGGTAGGAACCGATTACGGAATCTTCTTCATCGGGCGATATCACGAGGCACGTCAAGCCGGCGAAGACCGCGAAACCGCGTTCTACACCACCTATCGCAGCGTTGCCAAAGTGGTTGTGGCCTCAGGTTTGACGATTGCCGGAGCCATTTACTGTCTGAGCTTCACCCGGCTGCCGTACTTCGAGACGATGGGCATTCCCTCCGCTATAGGCATGGCGGTTGCCGTCGCGGTGGCCGTCACGCTGGTTCCGGCCGTCATTGCCGTCGGCGGCCGGTTCGGGCTGTTCGAACCGAAGCGGAAGCTCATGGTCCGCCGGTGGCGGGGGGTCGGCACGGCGGTGGTCCGATGGCCGGTGCCGATTCTTGCTGGGGCGTGTGCGGTCGCTTTCGTCGGACTGTTGGCCCTGCCCGGATATCAGACCAGCTACGACGACCGGCTGTATGTACCCCAGGACATCCCGGCCAATGTCGGGTACGCGGCCGCCGAGCGGCATTTCCCCGAGTCGCGGATGACGCCCGACATCCTGATGCTCGAAGCCGACCACGATATGCGCAATCCGACAGATTTTCTGGTCCTGCACAAGCTGGCCAAGAAGATCTTCGCGGTTCCCGGAATTGCCACGGTGCAGAGTATTACCCGGCCTGAGGGCAGCCCGATCGAGCGCACGTCGATACCGTTTCAAATCAGCCTGCAGAGCGCCGGCCTCCGACAGATCGTGCCATTCGCGAAAGATCGCATGAACGGCATGTTGAAGCAGGCGGACGACATGCAGAGAATGATCACCCAGATGGAGGGCACTCACAATCTGATGAAGTTGATCGGCTCGATCACTCACAACACCGTCGAGGTGACCGGGGAGACTGCCGAACTTACTGATGATCTGATGGCCACCGTTTCAAATTTCGACGACTTCTTCCGGCCGATTCGCAATTACTTGTATTGGGAAGGCCACTGCTACGACATTCCCATTTGCTTCGCCATTCGATCAGTGTTCGACGCGCTTGATAGCACCGACCAGCTCAGCCTTCAGATGCACAAACTTCTCGACAACTTGGTGAAAATGGATGGGTTACAGGCGCAGCTTGTCACTCAGTTGCCGCCGATGATCGAAATCATGAAGTCAATGCGAGCCATGATGCTGACAATGCACAGCACCATGTCCGGAATGATCGCCATCATGGACGAGACGACGTCGAATGCCAGCGCGATGGGCAAGATCTACGACGGCGCCCAGAACGACGACTCCTTTTATCTGCCCCCGGAAGTGTTCGAGAACAAGGACTTCCAACGGGCGATGAGCCTGTTCTTTTCGCCCGACGGGAAGGCCGTCCGGCTGATCCTCACGCACCGGGGCGATCCCGGAACGCCCGAGGGGATCTCGCGGGTCGATGCCGTGCGGACGGCAGCCGAAGAGGCGATCAAGGTGACACCGCTGCAGAACGCCTCGATCCACCTCGCCGGAACCGCTGCGACATACAAGGATCTGCGGGACGGGTCAAAATTCGACCTCTTGATCGCGGGTGTCGCGGCGCTCTGCCTGATCTTCGGCATCATGCTGGTGGTGACGCGGAGTTTCGTCGCCGCTCTGGTCATCGTCGGTACGGTGGCACTTTCGCTCGGCGCGGCGTTCGGGCTTTCGGTGCTGGTCTGGCAGCACATCCTCGGCATCGAATTGCACTGGCTCGTCTTGGCGATGTCGGTGATCGTCCTGTTGGCGGTGGGTTCCGACTACAACCTGCTGCTGGTGTCGCGGATGAAGGAAGAGGTCGGCGCCGGGATCAATACGGGCATCATCCGGGCGATGGGCGGCACCGGAAAAGTGGTGACGACCGCGGGTCTGGTGTTCGCGTTCACGATGTTGTCGATGGTGGTCAGTGATCTGCGCATCATCGGTCAGGTGGGTTCCACCATCGGTTTGGGTTTGTTGTTCGACACCTTGGTGGTGCGTGCATTCATGACGCCGGCGATCGCCGCGCTGCTGGGGCGTTGGTTCTGGTGGCCGCTGAGGGTCCGCCAGCGGCCCTCCAGTGCGGTTCTGGGCCCAGTGACAGCGCCTGCTGATCCACTGGTCAAGCAGGAGGCCTGATTTCGCGTCATGGAGAGCTGGACAAAGCACGGGTGGTATCGGGCCAGGCCGATTACAGTCGGAATGGTCGGGAGCAATGGTAGGAAGGAAGTTTTGAATATGTTCCGTCTGTCGTTGACCAAACTGGCCGTCGGGCTAGGAGGCCTCGCTTTGTCGTTGACCGCTGGAGCCGGGATCGCGTCCGCGGGGCCAAATCTGGATTCGGCCATCAACACGACTTGCACTTATCCGCAGTTGGTATCAGCGCTCGATGCGCAGGACCCCCAAGTCCGGATGGCATTCGATCAATCGCCGATACTGCAGCGCGGCTTGCGCGAATTCCTCACTGACGCACCGGCCAAGCGGGCGAGGACAGCCCGAGATGTGGCGAATGCTCCGATGTTTCAGCCGTACCTCGGCACCATCGAACAAGCCTTCAACACCTGCAGCAACTTCTGATCTGAAGTGGGCACCGTCGTCGTGGGTTCGCTCGTCTTCGGTGGGCGGTGCCAGTCTCGCCATGCCGGCTCGGCGAGATCAGTTTCTGTCGTCATGAATCAGAGTCGATGCACCGCCGCGCCATTCGAGGAGTTGGGCTTGTGAACCCCGCCGGTAACAGCGATTCCGCGGCGCGTCCAGTCGCATTGTTCGTGTTGGGTGTGCCTCGGTCTGGAACTTCTGCGGTCACGCGGGTCCTCTCGCTGTGCGGCGCTACGCTCCCGGTCGGGCTGTCGGGCGCCGACCCGCGCAACCCGCGTGGCTACTGGGAGCCGCGTGCCTCCCTTCACCTCAACAACACGATCTTGCGCCGCCACGGCAGCGCAGTGTTCGATCCGTCGCTGCGCCTGCAGGAGGACGGGGGGTTCACTGACGAGCAGAAAGATTTCTGCGTCAACAAGATTGGACAGTTTCTCGCCACATTGCCGGCTGCGCCGCTCGTGCTCATCAAGGACCTGCAGATAACGCTGCTGTCCAGTTTGTGGTTCGAAGCCGCTCGGCAGGCCGGCTTCGACATCGCTGTCGTCAACATGGTGCGTCCTCCGCAGGAAGTCATCGCATCAGGTGCCGCGGATTTTCTGACATCGCCGGAGCTCGGGAGCGCGCTGTGGTTGAAATTCAACCTGCTGGCTGAGAGAGATACCCGCGACATGCCGCGCGTGTTCGTCGAGTACGCCAACCTCCTCGAAGATTGGCGTCGTGAGGTCAAGCGGATTTCGGTGGCCCTGGGCATCGATCTGGATACCCGGGATGAAGGCGCAATCGACGAGTTCCTCACACCAGACCTCCACCGCCAGCGGAGCATCGGTCCGGTGACGGAAACTTTCGGGACAAACTGGATTTCTTCCGTCTACGAGGCCCTGAGCGCGGCCGCGCGCGACGAAGCCTTGGACCAGTCTCAGTTGGATCGCGTCTTTGCGGAATATCGTGCAGGCGAACAAGGCTTCCGGACGGTGTTCGAGAATTCCGTCCGCTTGAACAAGCTGAACCGCTTCATTCGGCCGTCAATCCTGAAGTTTCGCTACGAGGCCGTCGCACTGGCTCACCGGCGCCGCGGAACGTGGGCCTGACCCATCTGCAACCGGGCACCGTTGCGGTAGCGCAGCGCACTGCTGACGATGAAAGAGGCTAGTTGGTGTCAGGGCGAACAAGTCGTACACGTGAATCGTTGAGAACGCGCCGCGCATTCAAAGATCCTGTGCGACGGGATAATCGGCTCGCGTTGGCAGACGAAGCGTTGTTGGCAGAACATCGCGCGGCCGGGATGAACGTGGTCATACAGGTCACGTGGCTGTACGACCGCGCCATCGATCTCGACGGGCTACGACGCTTTCACCGCAATCTCGGCGAGGGTTTGTTGGGTCGTCGCATCGAGCGTCCGGCGCTCCCGGTCGCCCGGCATCGATGGGTCCTGGATCGGGGGCCGTCAGATGTCGACATCGCTGAGTCGACCGGCCCACGCGCTGATTTCAGTAACTGGGTCGATGAACGCTCACAGCTCCCCGTCGATGCTGAATCGGGTCGAGGCTGGCACATCGGTGTCCTTCCTCTCGATGACGGCTCGACCGCGATCAGCCTGGTGCTCTCGCACAACTTGATCGACGGGCTTGGGCTCGCGCTCGTGATAGTCGAAGGGACACTGGGCAAAACGCGCGATCTCGGGTATCCGCCCCCACAGTCACGCACTCGACTGCAAGCGGTGGTCGAGGATGCCCGACAAACAGCGCGCGATGTGCCCAAGGCTGCCCGAGCGCTTGTCACGGCAGTGAAATCGGCCCGAGAGCAGACTCGAACCAAGGTTGAGAATCGTCCTTCATCGGCGCCGCGGCCGGCACCCGGCAAGACAGTCGTCGCCGATGACGTTGTGCTCGTCCCCGCCCTGACCATCTACGTTGACCTGGGTGCGTGGGACGCGCGAGCAGAAGCTCTCGGCGGAGCGAGTCACACCCTGGCCGCGGCCTTTGCCGCGAAGTTCGGCGAACGCATCGGCCGTGTCCGCGAAGAGGACGGCGCCGTCACGCTCCAGATCCCGATGAGCGACCGCACGGAGGACGACACTCGCGCGATGGCACTGTCGTACGCGCGCGTCACCCTCGACCCGGCACCGGTCACAACAGATCTGCGTGACGTCCGTGCGGCCATCAAGCAGACGCTGGCGACGTTGAATGAGACGTCAGAGGAGTCCAAGCAGCTCCTGTGGCTGCCGTCGTTCATGCCGAAGCGGATGCTGAAACAGATGGTCGCCAGAGTGCCCGCGGACCCAGACCAAGCGGTGTTCTGTTCTTACCTGGGCGATCTCAGCTCGTTCATCAGCCAGGCCGATGGCACCGTAGCCGAGTTCGCGAACGCGCGAACGACCGGGCAACAAGAATCGCGACAGCTCCTTGAGCGGACCGGCGGCCGCTTGGTCATTCTGTCTGGACGCTTGAGCGGCAAGATCTTCATCAGCGTCGGCGCTTATCAACCCGGTGCGGAGAATACGACATTCGCCTTGCGCGAATTGGCTGCGCGCACGTTGGCCGATTTCGACCTTGCCGGTGAGATCCACTGACATACCTGCTGTGCGGTAGGTAGCCTAGACCGTTCAATCCCGAAGATTAGCTGCCACAGCGTTGTTCGCAACAGCTCGGACTGGAGAGTTCATGTCGAGAGACGCGCGATGAAATTGGTGCTGGCAAGCTATGGCACTCGCGGCGATGTGGAGCCCTGTGTCGCGGTCGGTTGTGAACTGGTGCGCCGCGGGCATGACGTGCGCTTGGCTGTCCCGCCCGACCTGGTTGCCTTCGCTGAGGCGGCCGGGCTTGAGACAGTCCCCTACGGCCCGAATACGGCGGTGTGGGCGGACGCGCACCGGGACTTCTGGGTCCGTTTCTTCGGTAACTTCTGGAAGATCCCGGAACTGATGAAACTGATGCGCGAAATGCGCGAGATCGGGGAGTCCGTCGTCCGGTTCTGGGAGGACATCACTACGACGCTGACGTCGCTCGCCGACGGGGCGGACCTACTCATCACTTTCCTGAATTTCGAACCTCCAGCGGTGAATGTCGCCGAGTACTACGGCATTCCGATGGCCACCGTGCACGTCTCGCCGGTGCGGCCCAACGGTCGGATGCTGACATTCCTGCCGCCCTCGTTGGGGCGTTCCGCGCTGAAGGTGTACGAGTGGGCGAATTGGCGCGGGGTGAAGAAGTTCGACGACGCGCAGCGTCGCCAACTGGGTCTGCCGAAGGCCACCGGCTCCTCGCCACGACGGATCACCGAACGCGGATCACTGGAAATACAGGCCTACGATCAGGTTTGTTTTCCCGGACTGGCGGCCGAGTGGGCGCAATGGAATGGCCAAAGGCCCTTTGTCGGTGCACTGACGATGGAGCTGACAACGGACGGCGATGACGAGGTCGCCGCGTGGGTTGCGGCGGGAACACCGCCGATTTTCTTCAGCTTCGGCAGTACGCCGGTCAAATCTCCCGCTGACACGCTGGCGATGATCAAGGCGGCTTGCACGGAGTTGGGGGAGCGGGCGTTGGTGTGCGCCGGCTCGAGTGACTTCAGCCAGGTCCCCGACTCCGACCAAGTCAAGGTCGTGGACACGATGAACTTCGCGGCCGTGTTTCCAGCCTGCCGCGCGCTGGTACACCACGGTGGCATGGGCACAATGTCCGCGGGACTGCGCGCCGGAGTACCTATGCTCGTCTACTGGACAGCGCTCGATCAGGCGATCTGGGCAGGTCGCGTCGAACGGCTGAAAGTTGGTTTCGGAAGGCGCATCTCGGCCGCTACCAGTGAACGGCTCACCGCGGACCTGCGCACGATTCTCGACCCGAAATACGTCGTCCGGGCCCGCGAGATCGCTACTGAGATGACCAAACCGGACGACAGTGTCGCCAGTACCGCTGATCACCTGGAACGGTTCGCCCGATCAGGGCGTCCTGATTGACGTTGCCATCCGAGCACCCGCTCAGATGATGCCCAAACCCTTTACCACCTGCAACAATCCGATCATCACGAAGATACCTATCATCACCTGGCGCCGGTTGGCCAGTGCCCAGTCGTGTACGGGTTGCAGCACAGCTTGGGTTCGCACCGGGGCGATCAGATGGCTGACGACGGCGACCTCGAAAACGGCGAACATCGCGACGACGAACAGGATGACGGCGACAACCTGCGTGCCCGTCGAAGCCCCGGAGGACGCGACAGTGGTCGCCACAAACAGGACCAGCGGAAATCCCGGCAAGAATCCCATGCCGCACACCAACGCGACCCATAAGGCGCCACTGTCCCAGGCTCTTTGAAGACGGCCGAACAGCCGCCGAATCGCAGATCCGCCGTCCGTCACATCACCCACGCCGGCGAACGGCGACGAGATTTGGCTCGGCCCCTCGGATTCCAACACCTGGCCCGAGACGTTGCCGGCCGGTATCGGCACCTGCGCTCGCGAACGAACCCAGAAACGTACCGCGATGAGCAGAGCGATCGAGAGCACGAGCACACCCATGCCGAGTTGGATGTGCCGGGCCGCGGCGTTGGCAGCCGGAGCCTGAGGACTGAACATCGGCGCACGGTGCAGCAACACCACTGGGACCACGAGCGCGGGAATATTCGTTGTGAGGCAGCCGATCCAGCACACGAGCAGGTTCTGCACCGGTCGTGGACGGGAGATGACGAGGAGGATGAGGGCCAGAAGGGCTGGATTGAACGCCATCAGAATCGCCATACCGAGTAGTGAGCCCCACACGGCGGGGAACATTACCTGCTAGTTAATTATTTTTTGGGCCTTTTGGAACCTGGTTGATCTTGGCCTGGCCGGCGTCCGTCCGGCCGTCGGCGTGCGGATCGAAGTCGTGCCCCGGCGTCGGGGGGCGGCAGCACCAACCGACTCGCGTTTTCATCGGGACCCGGTCGAATCTTGGGTAGTTTCTTCCGGATTCAGCTCTTCCGTTTTGGAACGGAACTGACAGGGGATGGGGATAATGACCGGTGTCTTCGGGCAGCTCACGGCTGGGACAACTGAAAGGGCTTGAGGCTCCGCGATGAAATTTGTGCTTGCTTTCTATGGGACTCGTGGTGATGTAGAGCCTGGAGTGGCGGTCGGTCGTGAGCTGGTGCGCCGCGGTCATGACGTACGCATGGCTGTCTCGCCCGATCTGGTCGACTTCGTGGCGGAGGCTGGACCGGAGGCCATTGCTTGCGGGCCGGATGTGCGGGTGTGGCAAGACCTGAACCGGGATTTCTGGGCGCGCTTCTTGCGCAAGTTCTGGAAGAACTTCTGGCGGGTCCGGGATCTGGCCGGTTTGCTGCGCGAGGAGTGGCATCTCTTCGACCAGTACTGGCAGGACATCAACAAGACGCTGACGTCCTTGGTGGACGGGGCGGATGTGCTCTTTACCGGGGTGATCGGCGAGGAGGCTGCCGGCAATGTCGCGGAGGGTTGCGGGATTCCGTTGGCCATGTTGCATGTGTTCCCGCTGCGGCCCAACGGGCAGCTCGTTCCGGCGCTGCCGGCGCGGTTGGCTCGCGCGATGATGAGGGCGTCGGAGTGGGTGAGCTGGCCCATGATGAAAAGGCTGGAGGATCCGCAGCGCCGCGAACTGGGCTTGCCAAAGGCAACCGGTCCCTCAGCGTGGCGGGTGGCCGCGCGCGGCTCGCTGGAAATCCAGGCCTACGACGAGATCTACTTTCCCGGGCTCGCGGAGGAATGGGCGAAATGGGAGGGGCAAAGGCCTTTTGTCGGTGCATTGACGATGGAGTTGCCGACCGATACCGACGACGAGGTCGCGGCCTGGATTGCCGCGGGAACCCCACCGATCTGCTTCGGTTTCGGCAGCATGCCGGTCGACTCCGGCGCCGAGACACTGGCCATGATCAGTGCCGCTTGTGTCGAGTTGGGCGAGCGGGCGTTGGTGTGCGCCGGAGCGAGTGACTTCAGCGACGTCCCCCATTCCGATCACGTCAAGGTGGTCAGCACCATGAACTACGCGGCTGCCTTTCCGGTTTGCCGTGCGGTCGTGCACCACGGCGGCGCGGGCACCACTGCCGCGGGGTTGCGTGCGGGGGTGCCCACCTTGATCCTCTCAACAGACCTGGATCAGACGCTGTGGGGAGCTCGGATCAAACGGCTGAAAGTGGGTACCGCTCGGCGTCTTTCGGCCACTACCCAGAAGACGCTGGTCGCAGACCTGCGTACCGTCCTCGAGCCGGAGTATCTGGCTCGCGCCCGTGAGGTCGCCACTCACATGACCAAACCCGCCGAAAGCGTGGCGACCACCGCCGACCTGCTGGAAAAGTTCGGTCGGCTCAACCGTGCCGGCTGATCGCCCCGGCACGGGACAAATGACATCACACCGGTGGAAGTCCGTTCGCCGCGCCTCAAAACCCTTGGATCTCTGAGTGATAGCACGTTGGCCCATTCAGGCCGGCAGCAATCGCGGTGACTTTACGACTTCTATTCGGATCACCACCGCGATGACCCATGATGGTCTACGTGGATAGCAGAACCTCCGACATCGCGAACATGCCCCGTGGTGGGCCGGACGCTTCGTGGCTGGACCGGCGATTGCAGACCAACCGGCTGGAGTACCTGGATCGTGACGACGTCGATGATCTGAAACGCAAGGTCATGGATTCGCTGGACCGCGCCGGAGGGCGGCGGAGGATCGGTATCCACGAGAAGTGTGCCCGGATGGTGCTACGCGAGGTGGCCGAGGTGCCCGCTCCGAAGATCCTCGAACTCGGTGCGGGCCTCGGCGGGCTGTCGCGCAAGCTGTTGGAGATGCATCCCACTGCTCAGCTGACGGTCACCGACATCGAGCCCACGTTTGTCGCCGGCATGGCCGCCGGAGATCTCGGCAATCACCCGCGCGCCGTCGTCCGGGAGATGGACGCCACTGAAATCGACGCGCCGGAAGGCTATTACGACCTGGCGGTGTTTGCGTTGTCGTTGCACCACCTGGCCCCTGAACTCGCCTCGCGGGTGTTTGCGGCGGGTACCCGGGCGGCGAAGAAACTGCTGATCGTCGATCTGCCCAGGCCGCCGGCTCCTTTGCACGTGGCTCTGTTGGCGGTTGTGCTTCCACTCATCAAGGTTTCGCCGTTGCAGCATGACGGGTTCATCAGCTCGCTGCGCGCCTACAGTCCGGCTGCGCTGCGTGCGCTGGGCCGGCATGCCGACCCCTCGATCACCGTTGAGTTTCGGACCCGGCGCGGGCTGGGCCCGACGGTGGCGGTGGCCAGCCGCTCGCGGGATGGCGATAGCGGAGTGGGCTGAACTTTCCGGTACGTCGGGTGGTATCCCAACTCAGATGGTGTTCAAGCCCTTGGCGATCAACATGACACCAGCCAATACGCACATGGCCACCAGGATCTTTCGATGATGGGCCCACGCCCAGTCGTGCAGCCGCTGCAGGACGGCTTCGGTTTTCGTAGGTGCGGCCAGATAGCTGATGAGGACGACCTCGACCACGGCCAGCATCCCGATGATGAACGCGATGGCGGCGGTGATCTGCGTGCCGACCGCTGCTCCTGAGACGACGACGATCGCGAGTAGGAACAGAGCCACGTCGGGTGGGGCCCCGGCAAATGAGAAGCCGATCACGAACGAGACCCACAAGGCTCCGCTGTCCCACGCATCGTGGCAGCGCCGCATCAGGCGCCGGAAAAATGACCCACCGTCTTCCGGTGCCTCCTGTGCGCGGGCGAGGAACCGCGCGACCGGCGTCGACTTGTCCGTGTCCAGGACCATGGTCGACGCGCCACCGTCCGCGGTCGGCAGCTTCGCCCGCTGACGTACCCAGAAGTGCACTGTCAGCAGCGTGGCAGTCGTCAGCGCGACCGCACCCATGCCGATTTGGATGTAACCGCCCGTGGAACTCTTGGCCCAGGCTTCCGCAGTCGATTTGAACATCGGAGTCGCGTGCAGCAGCGTCAGCGGGACTATCAGCGTGGGAATGCATGCAGTCATACAGCCGGCGCCGAACATGAGCAGGTTCTGCACGGGGCGCGGCCGCGAGATCACGAGAAGGGTGATGCCGATCCGCATGGGATCGAGGCCCACCAAAATCCCTAGCGCAAGCACCGATCCCCACACGGCCGAAACACTACCCGGTCGCTCGTCCCGGTCAGCTCTTTTCAAGCTGTCGGTGCCCTGAGCGTTCCTATCCCGGTACGCCAAAGTCGGTTTGCCAGCGCCAACTTCGCCCGTACGCCGGCCCAGGCGGCTGGCCGGTTTCGGCCCGGCGGCGGACCGCAAACGGTATGCTGCCGCGGTGGCGTGGAGTTCTCTGAGGATGGCCGAGTGTCCGCGATAACCAGAGATTGCCGGTTATGCGGATCGACCGGCCCCCATCCGGCAATCGAAGTTCGCGAGATGATGTTCGGCACTCGGGAACCATTTGAATATTTCTGCTGCGCTGTATGCGATACGTTGCAGATTCACGATGCGCTCGAGGGTGCAGAACTCATGCGTCACTATCCCTCAAACTACTACTCGCACAGCGCGTCAGCGCAGCCGGGCGCTTTCCGATGGCTGGTCACACAGCACGACGAAACTAAGCTGCGCGGCGGCAGTCCGATACTCGGTGCATTCATAAAGTCGCGGTTATCTGAAGGGATCTTCCGCGTGCTGCTCGGGGGCGACGTCGTCAAAATGCTCGCTCAATTGCCAGTTGACCACGACGCGCGAATCCTGGACGTGGGGTGTGGCACGGGTGGACTGCTGGATCGTCTGACCAGAATTGGATTCAACAATCTGTGTGGGGCGGACCCGTTCATCGAGGCCGATGGCGAGTCCGCCGAAGGCGTGCCACTGATGAAGGCAGATTTGGGCGACGTCGCCGGCAACTACGACCTCATAATGTTCAATCATTCCCTCGAACACGTTCCCGACCCGGTCGCGACACTCAAGGTGGCCTCCGAGAAGCTCGCTGTGGGAGGTATGTGCCTGGCGCGTGTGCCGACGACCTCATCGGAAGCCTGGGCCACCTACCGGGCGGATTGGGTGCAGGCCGATGCACCTCGGCACATGGTCATACCTTCCCGACAGGGAATGGCAATGGCGGCCGAGCGGGCTGGAATGCGAGTGGTTCGGACGTTTGATGATTCGAATTTGGGCCAGTTCCTCGGCAGTGAAGCCTATCGACGTGACGTTGCGGTGACCGACCCCAGGATTCTGCGAATGTTCGGACCCAAGCAGCTGTGGCAGTGGGAGAAGCGCGCGCAATTGCTGAACCGGCAGGGGCGGGGCGATCAGACGGGGTTCGTTCTACAGGCCATATAGGGCGTCGGACGACCACGGGCCGTAGCGGTGCCGGAAATCATCTCTGCCACAATCGATCCAGCTGCGCGACGTGAGGCCGGGGCGCTCGCCATGTCTTGTCCTGTGCAACGGGTGGATCAAACTCCGCAGAGTCAATCGACAAACCGGGCCGGGCAGTGCCGGCTCGAGGCTAGAGTCACTCGAACCGACTGGAATCCGAGCTGGGGGCCCCATTTCACGTGACCGACCACGATGTTCGATCTCTGTACCTCGACCTGATCCGGGGCAACCTCACCAGATACGGAATGCCGGAGCGGATGCCTGCCCAGTGGACGCTGCGGCGACGGCTCTATTTCAAAACTCTCAACAGCATGCTTGTGCGCAGTGGTGCACACCGACTCGCGCGCGCTACTCCGAACGGACATCACGGCACCCTCGTTCAGCACAAGAGAGACCTGGGCATAGATTGGCCGGCCGAGGCCGAGACGATGATCGGAATGCAGAGGCTTGCCAGCCTTCAGCATTGCGTCGAGACCGTGCTGGCTGACGACATCCCAGGCGACCTGATCGAATGTGGAGTGTGGCGCGGTGGGGCGTGCATCTTGATGCGTGCCGTATTGGCTGCCTACGGAGACGAGAAGCGAACTGTCTGGGTAGCGGATTCGTTCGAGGGCCTGCCACGCGTCGACCCCGAGAATTACAAAGCAGACAAAGGGCTCAGGACGCAGAGTCTCGCCGGCATTCTGGGCGTGCCCGAAACTGAGGTCAGAGCGAATTTCGAGCGCTACGGACTGCTGGACGACCAGGTCCGCTTTCTGCCTGGTTGGTTCAAGGACACCCTGCACGACGCGCCGATCGATCAAATTGCGGTACTGCGGATCGATGGCGATCTGTACGAATCAACGATCCAGGCGCTCGACGCGCTCTACCCGCGGCTGTCCCCACAGGGCTTCTGCATCATCGATGACTATCACGATCTCAAGCCATGCCGGCAAGCCGTCACCGACTACCGGACGGAGCATGGGATCACCGCCGAGATCGTCGACATCGACGGGACTGCTGTGCTTTGGCGCAAATAGTGAAAGGCGTTGGATTCCGCAGGCGCGCAAGGGACGTGAGAGGCCAGAATCTGCGATGAAGATTGTCCTGGCAAGCTACGGAACACGCGGTGACATCGAGCCCTGTGTCGCCGTGGGCCGCGAGTTGCTGCGCCGCGGACACGACGTGCACATGGCTGTCCCACCCGACCTCATCGGCTTCGTCGAGGCGGCCGGGCCGACCGCGATCCCGTACGGACCGGATCTGCAGGCGGTGCTGGATGCACACCGCGACTTCTGGACCCATTTCTTCCGTAATTTCTGGAAGGTCCGGGAAATGATCAGGTTGCGGCGCGAAGTCGTGGCGCCCTTCCACCAGTGCTGGAAGGACATCATCGCCACGCTGACGTCGCTCGCCGAAGGTGCAGACCTGCTGTTCACCGGCGTGAATTTCGAGGATGCCGCGGGCAACGTCGCTGAGTACTACGACATTCCGTTGGCCACGCTGCACCTGTTCCCGCTTCGGGCCAATGGCCACTTCATACCGTTCCTGCCTGGGCGGCTGGGCCGTACTGCGATGAAAGCGTCTGAATGGGTTGCATGGCGCAACGCCAAGAAAGTCGAAGGCATACAGCGAGGCGAACTGGCTTTGCCAAAGGCCACCTCGCCCTCGCCGTGGCGGCTCACCGAACGCGGTTGCCTGGAAATCCAGGGGTATGACGAAGCTTGCTTTCCCGGGTTGGCGGGCGAATGGGCCCAATGGTCTGGTCAACGACCCTTTGTCGGTGCCTTGACGATGAATCTTCCCGGGGATTCAGATGACGAGGTCGCCTCGTGGATCGCCGCCGGAACACCACCCATATTTTTCGGCTTCGGCAGTTTGCCGATGGAATCGGGTGCTGAAACCCTTGCCATGATCAGCTCGGCCTGCGCGCAGCTGGGCGAGCGGGCGTTGGTGTGTGCTGCTGGAACGGACTTCAGTCACGTCCCGCATTCTGAAGACGTCAAGATCGTCGGCGCGATGAATTACTCGTCCGCCTTTCCCGCTTGCCGCGCGGTCGTGCATCACGGCGGGCTGGGCACCACTGCCGCGGGCTTACGTGCGGGGGTTCCCACGTTGATCCTGTCGACGGATCTCGATCAGACACTATGGGGATCTCGAGTCAAACGACTGAAAGTGGGCACTGCCCGGCGCTTTTCGGCCACCACCGAAAAGTCCCTGGTCGCAGACCTGCGCACGATCCTCGAGCCGCACATTGCAGCCCGGGCCCGCGAGGTGGCCACTCAGATGACCGACCCCACCGACAGTATTGCGACCACGGCCGATCTCGTGGAGAAACTCGCCGGTGTGGGTCGGCCGTGACGCCAGGCGTGGTGCGCTACTGCGGCGAGTCGCGCGACCCGTGAACATCGGCCGGGCAATGCTGCGTCATCGCTGGTTGCGATGCCGGCTCGGTGTCTCGGATCGCGCGGACATGGATCAGCCCGCCGCGATGTGGAACGAACGTGACGTGCTTCGCCCGCTGCTTCTCGTCTGCTGCAGTGGTGGTGCTCAACTCGACCCGACGCAGGATCTCACGTAGCACGAGCCGTATCTCGACCATGGCGAAGGTGGCACCGAGGCAGCGGCGGTTTCCACCGCCGAAAGGGAGCCAGGTGGTGGGGCTCAGGGAGGCGTCGAGCATTCGATCCGGGTCGAATCGATCCGGATCCGGGTACACCGCGGCGCTCGCGTGCACCAGCCCGATCGCCGGGTCGACCATGACGCCCGCCGGCAACCGATAGCCGCCGATCTCGGTCGGCTCCTTGAGAACCCGGCCCGAGCTGAACAGCACCGGGCGGATCCGCAACGTCTCCTTGACCACCGCGTCGAGGTACTCGTCGCCGGCGGGGTCGCCTGCGGCGCTGGCATCGGCGGCCCGCACCGCCTTGGCCAGCGCATCCGGGTGGCGGATCAGCCGCTCCAACGCCCAGGACAGTGCCGTCGCGGTGGTCTCGTGTCCAGCCGCGATCGCCGTCAGGAGCTGGTCGCGCAGTTCGCTGTCGGACATCGTGCGACCGTCGTCGCCGGTGGCGCGGACCAACATGGCCAGCACGTCGGTACGTTCGGCGAGGTCGGGGTCGGCACGACGGTCGGCGATCTCGGCGTAGAGCAGGGCGTCGGCTTCCTCGAATCGCCGGCCCACTCCTCGCCACGGGCGGTGACGCCGAAGGCTCGGCTTCGTAATCGCCGGTGTTTCCCACGGTTTCATGTAGAGCAACCGCGGCACCACTCTGCGCAGCGCGGCCAGGCGCGCCGGGTCGCTGGCACCGATGACCGTCCGCAAGATCACCTCAAGCGTGATGTCCGTCGTCTTGGGCGCCACCGGGAAGCTCTTCCCGACCTCCCACCCGGCGACGTTCGCGGCGGCGATCTCGACCATCTGAGCGGCCTGCTGTGCGACGGCGTCCCGATGAAATGCCGGCATCGTCAGGCGGCGCAGGGTGTGGTGCGCGTCCTCGTCGAGCACAAACAGCGAGCTCTCACCTAAAAGTCCACGAAAAAACCAATGCGCTTCGCCGGAGTGAAAGACCCGAGGGTCGCCGGCGTACACCGTTTTGATGTCGGCGGGATCCGCAAGGTAGACGACCGTGCCCGACAACGGAATACGCAGCGTGAACATGTTCCCGTAGCGGCGCTGACAGGCGCGCAGGAAGCGCAAACCGAAGCCGGCCATCAACGTGGACTGCACCACCATGGGAAGTGGAGGTCCGGGCGGCAGTTCGGTTTTCGCGGCAGTCACTTTTGCGTGATCCCTAGCTACTAGACGGTACGGGTGCTGACGGGCCGACGGCCTCGGACTGCAACTGACGCGGGTTGCCGGTCGAGGGGGAACACTCGCCCCGGGTCGATCCACGGTCGCAGATCCGGGTTCTACGGTAGTTCCCAACCGTACGGCGTCGGGTTGGGTACGGGGCGCTTTCGGGCGGAGATATCACCCATCGCGGGTGAGCCGGTGGGTGGTGGGCACGTTTGTCTGCAACCTTGATCGGACGACGGCCATTAGTTCCCGATCTCGGGGCGAAATGCTGTGCTGGCGCTCAGCATGTTCTGGGCAGTTGAATTTGTCTCGCTGAAGGTTCGTACGGGTCGAATCGGTGCCGCGACGTCGGCTGGCGGGTGTGGAGAGTCCGTCACTCAGCAAACTTCTGTCCGATGCGGGCGGCCATGGCGATCGGTGCTGGTGGCTGCGTGCGTAGCAGCGTAACTCGTCGCAAGCTAAGCGTTAGTGGCTAATTCGCCATGTTAACGGTGCCCGTGGCGGGGGGTACGGCATCGCACATCGGGCGCCGTATGGCAATCAGCAAATATTGACGATTTTCCTAAAACTGCTTGCCGATCACCCCGTTTGGGTTAGGTTTAGAACGTGTTCCATTTAACTCGCCCAGATGGTCTGGAGAACTGGTGAGCATCAATCCATTCGACGACGACAACGGCAGTTTTTTCGTCCTGATCAACGACGAGGAGCAACACAGCTTGTGGCCGGCCTTCGCAGACGTTCCGGCCGGCTGGCGGGTGGTTTACGGCGAGGCGGATCGCGCCTCCTGCTTGGAGTACATCGAGCAACACTGGGCTGACATCCGGCCGAAGAGTCTCCGCGAGAGGTTGGCACAGGGTCGGACTGTTGATCAGTAAGCCGCCGGCTGGAACTTCTGGAAGTGATTCTGAGGCACTTCCGCTCACGCGGGGCCAGCTGGATATTTGGCTTGCCGAGGAGACTGGGCGCGCCGGTGTCAAGTGGCAGCTGGGTATGCTCGCGCGGTTCGACGGCGTCATTGAACATGACGTTCTGGAACGGGCGATTCGTCACGTGGTTCACGAGGCTGAACCTCTCAGGGCTACCTTTTGGGAGGTAGGCGGCCAGGTTTTCCAGACGGCAGTCGACTATCCGGATGTCGAGGTTGCCCTCCATGACCTGACGGGCTCGGCCGATCCGGTGCAGGACGTCTATCGCGTCGTGTCCTCGATCCGTCAGACGCCAATGCCGCTGGACGGTCCGCTCTTCAAGTTCGCGTTGATGCAGACGCGGGCCGACGAGTTCTACTTTTTTGTGTGCTGCCACCACATCGCGATCGACGGCATCGGCATGGGTCTCGTCATTCATCGGATTGCCGCTGCCTATACAGCAATCGCTGCAGGCCAGCCGATGCCCCCCGCAATCTTCGGGTCGCTGAAGAGCCTCATCGATTGCGAGTCTGAGTACGAGGCTACCGACGATTTCCTCGACGATCAGGCGTATTGGTCCAAGAATGTACCGCTTGAGGCTGAGCCTCATCATGGACCGGCATCCGGAGTCGCAAACCAGGCCGATGAGTACGAGCCTTCGGCGCCCGTCCGGCTCGATCGTTTCGTCGTCGACAGGGCCCGCGAGCTGTCGAAAGCCCTGGGGGTGCGCCGAGCGTCGGTGATCGCCGCGGCGTACGCGCTGCTGGTCCACGGCGAGTCCGGGGGATCGGAGGTCGTGCTCGACTTTCCGGTGAGCCGACGGGTACGTCCCGAAGTGCTGATGATGCCCGGGATGGTTTCCGGGGTTGTGCCATTGGTATTGAGAACGTCACCGCGGTCCACAGTGGCCGAGTTCTGCCGGCATGTCGACAGGCGGATCCAGGAAGCGATGCGCCATCAGCGATTCCCGCTCCGCGCGATCGAGAACAAGGCGCGATTCCAGGGGACAGGACAGCCGTCGACCCGGGCCGCCATCAATTTCATCCCGACTATCCCGGTGGCCTATTTCGGTAGTGCTTTCGGGTCGGGGACAGTGACGCACACCGGCCTGGTGGATCAGTTCGGTCTGGTGTTCCTCCAGGAGGGTGAAGACCTCCTTCTCAGCATGACGGGGGTGGGACAGCTGTTCGCCGGCTGCGACGCCCGCGATATCGCGGACCGTTTCGAACAGGTGCTGAGAGCGATGACGCCCGACCCGGGACGGACGATTTCGACGATCCACATCCGGGATGAGCTCGAAGAGCTTGACAGCTGGGGCAATCGGCCGGCCTTGTATGGGGCGGCGCCGATGTCGTCAGCGGCAATTCCGGCGTTGTTCGCCGCGCAGGTGGCTCGTGATCCGGGTGCGGTGGCGGTCAGTTTCGGCGATAGCTCGATGACGTACCGCGGGCTGGATGCGGCTGCGAATAGGTTGGCGCACTTGCTCGTTGAGCGGGGTGTCGGTCCGGGCCAGCGGGTGGCAGTGCTGTTTCCGCGGTCGGTCGAGGCGATCGTGGCGATCCTGGCGGTGCTGAAAACCGGTGCGGCGTATGTGCCGATCGATCCGTCGGTGCCGGATGCTCGGCTGGAATTCGTGCTGGCCGATGCCGGTCCGGTTGTCGCCGTGACCACCGCCGAGCTGGTAGATCGGCTCGGTGGACATGGGTTGACCGTGATCGATGTTCACGACCGCGCGGTGTACGGCCAACCGAGTACTCCGCCGTCGGAGGTGCCGGCGCCCGACGACATTGCGTATCTGATTTACACCTCGGGTACCACGGGTGTGCCCAAGGGCGTGGCGATTCCGCATCGGAATGTGACGCGATTGCTGGATGCGATCGACGGTGACGTGGCGTTGTCGGCCAGTCAGGTGTGGACGCAGTGCCATTCTTTGGCGTTCGACTTCTCGGTGTGGGAGATCTTCGGCGCGCTGCTCCACGGCGGGCGGTTGGTCGTGGTGTCCGAGTCGGTGACACGCTCACCTGAAGAGTTCCACGCCTTACTCGTCGACCAACACGTCAGCGTGTTGAGTCAGACCCCGTCGGCGTTCTACGCGCTGGCCGCCGTGGACACGGCCCGGCTGGAGAACCGGCTGGCACTCGAGGTGGTGGTGTTCGGCGGGGAGGCGCTCGAACCGTCCCGGCTGAAGCCCTGGCTGGCCGAACATCCGCGGTTGCCGCGGTTGATCAACATGTACGGGATCACCGAGACGACAGTGCATGCCACGTTCCGTGAGATCACGGCACCCGACATGGAGAATGCGGTCTCGCCGATCGGTGGGCCGTTGGCCGATCTGGCGTTCTTCGTCCTCGACGGCTGGTTGCGTCCGGTGCCCGCCGGTGTGGTGGGTGAGTTGTACGTCGCCGGTGCGGGTTTGGGTTACGGCTATGTGGGCCGGGCGCCATTGACGTCGACACGATTCGTGACGTGTCCATTCGGTTCACCGGGCTCACGCATGTACCGGACCGGGGATCTGGTGTGTTGGCGCCCGGAGGGGGAACTCCAGTATCTGGGGCGGGCCGATGAGCAGGTGAAGATTCGTGGCTATCGGATCGAGCTCGGTGAGATCGAGGCCGCACTAACGGCTTTGGACGGTGTCGAGCAGGCGGTGGTGATCGCGCGGGAGGACCGTCCCGGCGACAAGCGGCTGGTCGGCTACATCACCGGGACCGCCGATCCGTCCGTGGTGCGAACGGTGTTGGGGGAGAAGCTGCCGTCCTACATGGTGCCCACGGCGGTGGTCGCCTTGGGTGCGTTCCCGTTGACCGTCAACGGCAAGCTCGACAAGAAGGCATTGCCCGCACCGGAATATCACGACGTCGATGACTATCGGGCCGCGTCGACTCCCGTTGAGGAGATCCTGGCCGGCATCTACGCCCAGATCCTCGGATTGGACCGCGTCGGTGTCGACGCGTCGTTCTTCGAGTTGGGTGGGGACAGCATCTTGTCGATGCAGGTGGCCTCACGCGCCCGCGCGGCAGGCCTGGTGTGCCGCCCCCGGGACATTTTCGTCCAGCAGACCGTCGCCCGCCTGGCTCAGGTGGTGGAGACGGCCGGCACAGCCGACGCGCCGGCCGATGAGGGTCTGGGGCCGGTGGCAGCGACCCCGATCATGCATTGGCTGAAGAGCCTGGAGCGTAGCGACGGGCCGATCGACCAGTTCAACCAGACGGTGCTGATGCAGGCGCCCACGGGCGTCACCGACGTTGACGTCGTAATCCTGTTGCAGGCCTTGCTTGATCGACACGGCATGCTCCGGTTGCGTGCCGAAGATGACGGCGCCGGCGGATGGTCGTTGACGGTTCCCGAGCCGGGCGCCCTCGACGCGGCTGGATGCTTGCGCACGGTGGATGTGCTGTCCGATGAGGCGCTGGTGGCGGCACGGTCGCGGTTGAACCCGGCTGCCGGGGTGATGATCAGCGCGCTGTGGGTGACCTCGGCGCGTCAGCTGGTGTTGATCGTTCACCATCTGGCCGTCGACGGGGTGTCCTGGCGAATTGTGTTGGAGGATCTCAACATCGCCTTGGCCCAGCATCGCGGCGGGCAGCCGCTGTCACTGCCGGATGCCGGTACGTCATTCGGCCGCTGGGCCGATCTACTGGCTCACGCTGCGCAGTACCCGCAAGTCAGGGAACCGGAGCAGCTGTGGCGGCAGATCGCCGCGACCCCGGCAACCTTGCCCGCGCCACAACCCGAGGTCGATACCTACGCGACCGCCGGGCAGCTGTCGATGGTGCTGGACGTCGAGACCACCCAGATGTTGCTCGGCGAAGTGCCTACCGCGTTTCACGCTGGGGTGCACGACATTCTGCTGATCGCATTCGGGTTGGCGGTGGCTGAATTCTCGCGCGCCGGTGGCGCACCGATCTCCATCGATGTCGAGGGTCACGGCCGCCATGAAGACGTTGCGAACCTGGGTGGAGTTCCCGCCCGAGATATCGACCTGTCGCGCACGGTCGGGTGGTTCACCACCAAATACCCGGTGGCGTTGAACTTCGGTCGCAGCGGTGGCCTGTCCTGGGCACACGTGGTCGCCGGTGACGCGGCGCTCGGTGCGGTGGTCAAAGACGCCAAAGAACAGCTTCGGGCGCTGCCCGACGGCCTGACCTACGGCCTGCTGCGTTACCTGAACCCCGACGCGGACCTGGCAGGACCTGACCCAGCCGTCGCGTTCAACTATCTGGGCCGCCTGGGTGCGACCGCGGGCGATACGTCCGCTGATATCTGGCGGATCTGCCCTGACAGCTTCTCGTTGACGAGCATCGCCGGGGCGGTGCCCACATCACTCGGGCACACCGTGGAGCTCAACGCAGCCACCGTCGACACCGACACCGGCGTGCAACTGAACGCCGACTGGACGTGGGCGCTCTCGGCGCTCGATGACGAGCTGGTCAACCGGTTGGGCCAATTGTGGTTCGAGGCCCTGGCCGGTATCTGCGAGCACGTGCGTCGCGGTGGCGGCGGGCTGACCCCGTCCGACATTGCGCCTGCCGAGCTGAGCCAGCTGCAGATCGACGAGCTGAGCCGGCAGTATCGCGTCGCCGACGTGTTGCCGCTGACCCCGTTGCAGCAAGGGCTGCTCTACCACGCGGACACCGCGCAGGGCTCAGACGACGTCTATGCGATGCAGCTCGACATCGCGTTGACCGGACCACTCGATCAGAATCGGCTGCGCAACGCGGTGCAGACGGTTACCGCGCGGCATCCGCATCTGGCGGCCCGGTTCTGCGAACAGTTCGACGAGCCGGTACAGGTCATTCCGGTCGATCCCGTGGTGCCGTGGCGGTCTATCGAATTGGAAGCCAATGGCATCGACACTGACGACCAGATTCAGGAGATCTGCGCCGCCGAACGCGCCGCGGTCTGTGACCTACAAAATCAGCCGGCTTTCCGTGCCGCAGTCATTCGTGTCGCGGACGACGAGCACCGATTCATACTGACCACTCACCACATCGTGCTCGACGGCTGGTCGATGCCGATCTTGCTGCAGGAGATCTTCGCGAGCTTCGGTGGGCAGCGGCTGCCCGCGGCCGCGCCGTACCGCAGCTTCGTCACCTGGCTCGGCGAGCGGGATCGCGTCGGCGCCCACGCGGCGTGGCGGGAAGCGCTGAGCGGCTTCGACGCTCCCACACTGGTCGGCCCGGCCGTCCGAGATGGTCTGGGGGAACGAGGCATTGATTCATTCCGGCTGTCCGAGGAGATCACCCGGGCACTCGGCGACCTGGCCCGGTCGCATCAAACCACCGCCAACGTGGTGGTGCAGGGTGCCTGGGCGCTGTTGCTCAGCTCGCTGACCGGCCAGCAGGATGTCGCCTTCGGCACGACGGTCTCCGGGCGTCCGGACGAGGTCCTCGGCGCGGATTCGATGGTCGGCCTGCTGATCAACACGGTGCCGGTACGGGCCACCTTCACGCCGGCAACCACCACCGCGGACCTGCTGCACCAGCTGCAAATTGCCCACAATGACACGCTCGAGCACCAACACGTGGCGCTCAGCGACATTCACCGCATCACCGGCCAGGACAAGCTGTTCGACACCCTCCTGGTTTTCGAGAACTATCCGATCGATACCACCGCGCCGCTGGGCGTCGACGGCTTGACCGTCACCGAATTCGATTTCCGCGAGTCCAACCACTACCCGCTGGCGGTGCAGGTACTGCCCGGCCGCGAAATGAGTCTGCGCGTCGAATACGACACCGAGGTCTTCGGCCTCGGCACGGTCGAGGCGATCATCGAGCGGTTGAAAACGATTCTGGCGTCGATGACGGCGGATCCGGGCCGGCCGTTGTCGACGGTCGATCTGCTCGACGAGGCTGCGCGCTCCTGCCTGGACCAGTGGAGCAACCTGTCGGTGTTGGCCGAACCGGCCACCGCGCATTCGCTTCCGTCCTTGTTCGCCGCGCAGGTCGGGCGTACCCCCGACGCGGTGGCGGTGACCTTCGACGGCCGGTCGATGACATACCGGGAACTCGATGACGCCGCCAACCGGCTTGCACACCTGTTGTCCGAACGCGGCGCCGGCCCGGGCGAGGTTGTGGCGCTGCTGTTTTCCAGGTCGGCCGAGGCCGTCGTGGCAATTCTGGCAGTACTGAAAACCGGTGCGGCCTACGTCCCGGTGGACCCTGCACTCCCGCTCGCACGCATCGAGTTCATGGTGGCCGACGCCGCGCCGATCGTCGCGGTCACCACCTCCGACCGGCGGTCCCGCCTGGACGGGTGCGGCGTCACCGTCATCGACGTCAACGACACTGCGGTCGACAGCCAACCCTGCACCGCATTGTCGGGCCCGGCGCCCGATGACATCGCGTACATCATCTACACCTCGGGCACGACCGGCGTCCCGAAAGGCGTTGCCATCCCGCACCGGAACGTGCCCGGGCTGTTCGGCTCGCTCGACGCCAACGTGTCGTCGGGGCCGGGCCAGGTTTGGACGCAGTGGCACTCGTACAGCTTCGACGTCTCGGTGTGGGAGATCTTCGGTGCACTGCTGCATGGTGCGCGTCTGCTGGTGGTGCCTGAACAGGTCGCCGAATCACCCGAGGCCTTCCACGAGCTGCTGGTTGCCGAACACGTCACTGTGTTGAGCCAAACCCCTTCGGCGGCGGGCATGATCTCGCCGCAGGGTCTGGATTCGGCGGCGTTGGTGGTGGCCGGTGAGGCCTGTCCGCCTGAACTGGTAGATCGCTGGGCGCCCGGTCGAGTGATGATCAACGCCTACGGTCCCACCGAAGCCACGGTGTACGCGTCGATCAGCGCACCGCTGACCCCGGGGCCGTTGGTGCCGATCGGCAAGCCGGTGGCCGGGGGAGCGTTGTTCATCTTGGACGCCTGGCTGCGTCCGGTGCCGCCCGGAGTGGTCGGCGAGCTGTACATCGCCGGTCGCGGTGTGGGCGTTGGCTATTGGCGTCGAGCGGGTATGACGTCGTCGCGGTTTGTGGCCTGCCCGTTCGGCATCGCGGGAACCTCCCCGGGACAAAGGATGTACCGCACCGGCGATCTGGTGCGGTGGGGCGACGACGGTCAAGTGCAGTACCTCGGGCGCGCCGACGAACAGGTCAAGATCCGTGGGTACCGCATCGAACTCGGTGAAGTGCAGGCCGCCCTGGCCGCTCTCGACGGGGTGACACAGGCGGTGGTGATCGCCCGCGAGGACAGTGCCGGCCCCGTGCGTCTCGTCGGCTACATCACCGGCACCGCCGACCCGGGTCAGGTCCGCGTCCAGGTCGCCGAGCGACTCCCGAGCTACATGGTCCCGGCCGCGGTGGTGGCGATCGATGCGGTGCCGCTGACAGTCAACGGCAAGCTCGACAGACGCGCCCTTCCGGCACCGGACTACGCCGGCACCGATCACTATCGGGCCCCGTCCAACCCGGTCGAGGAGATCCTGGCCGACGTCTATGCCCGTGTCCTGGGTCTGGATCGGGTAGGCGCCGACGATTCGTTCTTCGATCTCGGCGGGGACTCATTGTCCGCGATGCGTCTGGTCGCGGCGATCAACAGATCGCTGAATGCCGGCGTCGCGGTGCGCTCGTTGTTCGACGCACCCACCGTTGCGCAGCTTGCCTCCCATATCGGTGGGGAAGAGGCTCAGTTGGAGCCGTTGGTGGCCGGTGAGCGGCCCGCGGTGGTTCCGTTGTCGTTCGCCCAGTCGCGGTTGTGGTTCCTGGACCAATTGCAGGGTCCGTCACCGGTTTACAACATGACGGCCGCCTTCCGGCTCAGGGGCGTACTGGATGTCGACGCGTTGCGCGCGGCGCTGGCCGACGTGGTGGACCGCCACGAGAGCTTGCGGACGCTGTTCGCCGCGCCCGACGGTATTCCCCGTCAGGTGGTGATGGCCCCCGGGCAGGCGGAATTCGGCTGGGACGTGGTCGATGCCACCGATTGGACGGCGGTGCGCCTGCAGGAAGCGATCGACTCCGCATCGCGGCACACTTTCGACCTGGCCACCGAGATCCCTTTGCAGGCCCGGCTGTTCCGCCTGGCCGAGGACGAGCACGTGCTGGCGGCGGTTGTGCACCACATCGCTGCCGACGGCTGGTCGGTCACGCCCCTGGTGGCGGATCTGGGGGTGGCCTACAACAGCCGATGCGCTGGGCATGCTCCCGATTGGGCTGACCTGGCGGTGCAGTACGCCGATTACACGTTGTGGCAGCGCGCTGAGTTCGGCGACCTTCAGGACAGCCACAGCCGGATCGCGGGGCAACTGACCTACTGGCAGGACGCGCTGGCCGGGATGCCCGAGCGCGTCGCGCTACCCACCGATCGGCCCTACCCGCTGATGTCCGATCAGCGGGGCGCGACGATGGCGGTGGACTGGCCGGCCGAGTTGCAGCAGCAGGTTGCCGGGTTTGCGCGTGAGCACAATGCGACCAGTTTCATGGTGGTCCAAGCGGCGCTGCTGACACTGTTGTCCAAGCTGAGCGCGAGTTCGGATGTGGCGGTTGGTTTCCCGATCGCCGGGCGCCGTGATCCAGCGTTGGATGAACTGGTCGGCTTCTTCGTCAACACGTTGGTCCTGCGGGTCGACCTCGCGGGGGACCCGACCGTCAGCGAGGTCCTGTCTCAGGTGCGCGCGCGCAGTCTGGCCGCGTTCGACCACCAGGATGTGCCGTTCGAGGTGCTCGTCGAACGGCTCAACCCGACTCGGTCCCTGGCGCACCACCCCTTGATCCAGGTGGCGTTGGCCTGGCAGAACGTCGCCGGGCACGACATCAACGATTCAGCTGCCGGGATGGCGTTGGGCGATCTACAGGTCGCCCGGATGCCGGTGGAGACCCACACCGCGCGAATGGATTTGAACTTCTCGCTGGCTGACCGTCGGACCGAGACGGGTCAGCCGGCCGGAATCGGCGGGACGGTGGAATTCCGCACCGACGTATTCGACACCGACACCATCGCAACACTGGTGGCCCGACTGCAGCGAGTCCTGACGGCGATGACTGCCGACTCCGCGGCGCGACTGTCGTCGGTGGATCTGCTCGATGACGATGACCACGCGCACCTGGCGGCGATCGGCAATCAGGCGACGCTGAACCGTCCGGCGCCCAGGGCCGTGTCGGTTCCCGCGTTGTTCGCCGAACACGTGACGCGTACTCCCGGGGCGGTGGCGGTCACCTGTGGTGAGCGTTCGTGGACCTACCGGGAACTCGATGAATCCGCGAACCAGTTGGCGCACTTGCTGATCGGTCAGGGTGCCGGGCCCGGCCAGTGTGTCGCGCTGCTGTTCAACCGGTCCGCCGAGGCGATCGTGGCGATCCTGGGCATCCTCAAGACCGGTGCGGCGTATCTGCCGATCGATCCGTCGGTGCCCGATACGCGGCTGGATTTCGTGCTGGCCGATGCCGGGCCGGTGGCCGCGGTCACCACCGCCGATCTGGTCGACCGGCTGCGAGGGCGCGGCATGGCGGTCGTCGATGTCAGCGAGGTCCCCGCCCTTGACGGCGGTGCCCTGCCGACGCCGAGCACAGACGACATCGCCTACCTCATCTACACCTCGGGCACTACCGGGGTGCCCAAGGGCGTTGCTGTCACGCACCGCAACGTGACCCAACTACTCGAGACTCTCGATGCCGGACTGCCGCACCCCGGCGTGTGGCCCCAGTGCCATTCGCTGGCCTTCGATGTCTCGGTATGGGAGATCTTCGGCGCCTTGCTTCGTGGCGGACGGGTGGTGGTGGTACCCGAGGAGATCACGGTCTCCCCGGAGGACTTCCACGCCTTGCTCGTTCGCGAGCACGTCGACGTTCTCACCCAAACACCCTCGGCCGTACGGGTGTTGCCGACCGAGGGCTTGGAGTCGGCGGCGCTGGTCGTGGTCGGTGAAGCCTGCCCACCCGAGGTGGTCGACCAGTGGGCTCCGGGGCGGGTGATGATCAACGCCTACGGTCCCACCGAGACCACGATGTGCGTGGCGATCAGTGCGCCACTCGAACCTGGGCGCGGAGTGCCGATCGGCTCGCCGGTTCCCGGAGCGGCGCTGTTCGTGCTCGACGAGTCGTTGCGCCCGGTGCCGGCCGGAGTCGTCGGTGAGCTGTACGTGGCAGGCGCGGGCCTCGGATATGGCTATGTGGGCCGAACCGGCTTGACCGCCTCGCGGTTTGTCGCCTGTCCGTTCGGTGGCTTCGGCACCCGCATGTATCGCACCGGAGACCTGGTGTGCTGGCGGCCCGATGGTCAGCTCGAGTACCTGGGCCGCGCCGACGAGCAGGTCAAGATCCGTGGCTACCGCATCGAACTCGGTGAAGTCCAGGCCGCTTTGGCCGGGCTCGACGGCGTCGAGCAGGCGGTCGTGATCGCCCGTGAGGACCGTCCCGGTGACAAGCGGCTGGTCGGTTACCTCACCGGCACCGCGGATCCAGCCGGGATCCGGTCCCAGCTGGCCGACCGGCTTCCGGCCTACATGGTGCCCGTCGCGGTGGTGGCGCTGGATGCACTGCCGTTGACGGTGAACGGAAAACTCGACACCCGTGCACTTCCCGCACCCGATTACCGCGACGGGGAACGCTATCGGGCCCCGGAAGACGCGGTCGAAGAGGTTCTGACCGGCATCTACGCCCAGGTTCTCGGGCTGGAGCGGGTCGGAGTCGACGACTCGTTCTTCGACCTCGGGGGCGACAGCATTCTGTCGATGCAGGTGGTTGCCCGGGCCCGGGCGGCCGGCCTGGTGTGCCGCCCGCGCGATGTCTTCGTCGAGCAGACGGTGGCCAGGTTGGCGCGGGTGGCCGGTGTGGCCGCCGGATCGCACGGCCCGGTCGACGAAGGCGTCGGACCGGTACCGGCCACCCCGATCATTCGCTGGCTGCAGGACGTCGACGGCCCGGTCGACCAGTTCAACCAGACGCTGCTGGTGCAGGCTCCCGGTGGAGTGACCGAGGCCGACGTCGTAAACATGTTGCAGGCCTTGCTGGATCGGCATGCCATGCTGCGGCTGCGTGTCGAGGACGCCGCGGACGTGAGGAGCGAATCAACTGCGGCCACCGGCAGATGGTCATTGACCGCGCCCGAGCCGGGTTCGGTCGACGCACGTGAGTGCCTGCAGTCGGTGGACGCTCTGACGGACGATGCGCTGGTGGCGGCACGATCGAGGTTGAACCCGGCCGCCGGGGTGATGCTGAGCGCGTTGTGGGTCACCTCCACGGCCCAGCTGGTACTCGTGGCTCACCATCTGGTGGTCGACGGGGTGTCGTGGCGAATCATCCTGGAGGACCTCAACCTCGCCTGGGCACAGCATCGTGGCGGACAACCGGTGGCGCTGCCACCGGCCGGCACATCATTCGCGCGGTGGGCCGAACTGCTGGATACCTACGCGAGCGATCCCGACGTCGTGGCCCATGAACAGGAGTGGCGACGGATCGTGGCGGCGCCCGCGGTTCTACCGGCGGTACGTCCCGAGGCGGACACCTACGAGACCGCCGGACAGTTGCCGGTGTCGCTGGACGCCGAGACCACCCGCATGTTGCTCGGTGCGGTGCCGACGGCGTTCCACGCGGGCGTAAACGACATTCTGCTGATCGCCTTCGGGCTCGCACTGGCTGAATTCGCCGGCGCCGGCGGCGATCCGATTGCCATCGATGTCGAGGGCCACGGGCGGCACGAGGACATCGCCGCCGACATCGATCTGTCGCGCACGGTCGGGTGGTTCACCACGAAGTACCCGGTGGCCTTGAACTTCGCCGGTGGGCTGTCGTGGACCCAGGTGGTCGCCGGTGACGCGGCGTTGGGCGCCGTGGTCAAGAACGCCAAGGAGCAGCTTCGGGCTCTGCCGGCCCCATTGACCTATGGGCTGCTGCGCTACCTGAATCCCGACATCGACCTCGGGACCGACGACCCGACAGCCGGATTCAACTATCTGGGTCGTCTCGGCGGCGGATCCGCCGATGCGGCCGGTGAGCTGTGGCAGATGTCCCCCGAAGGTCTGTCGGCGACCGGTGTGACCGCGGCGATACCGATGCCGTTGACCCACACCGTGGCCCTCAACGCCGGCACCGTTGACACCGATAGCGGCCCGCAGCTGCAGGCCAACTGGACCTGGGCGCTCTCGGCAGTCGACGAGGCCCAGATCGGCCGTCTCAGCCAACTGTGGTTGGACGCGCTGTCCGGCATATGCGAGCACGTGCGAAATGGCGGAGGCGGATTGACGCCGTCTGACATCGTGCCCGCCCGGCTCAACCAGCACGAGATCGACGAGTTGACCCGCCAGTACCGGATCGCGGACATCTTGCCGCTGACCGCATTACAGCAGGGACTTGTCTTTCACAGCAGCACCGCAGAGGGACCCGACGACGATCTCTATGTCGTACAACTGGACATCACCGTTGCCGGCGCGCTCAATGAGCACCGGCTGCGCGATGCCGTACAGGCAGTGGCCTACCGCCATCCGCACCTGGCGGCCCGGTTCTGCGAGCAGTTCGACGAGCCGGTGCAGGTCATTCCGGCCGATCCCACTGCGGGTTGGCGGTACGTCGAATTGGGCACGGCCGTAACCGAGGAGCAGATCCGACAGGTCTGCGCCGAGGAACGCGCCGCGGTCTGCGACCTTGCCCATCCTCCGGCCTTCCGGGTGGCGGTGATCCGTACGGCACACAACCGCCATCGAGTGGTGCTGACCAATCACCACATCGTGCTCGACGGCTGGTCGCTGCCAATCCTGTTGCAGGAGATCTTCGCCGGCTATCAAGGACTTCGGCTGCCTGCGGCCACGCCGTTTCGCAGTTTCATCGAGTGGCTGGCCGATCGCGACGTCGTGGCCGCGCACGCGGCCTGGCGTGAGGTGCTGGCCGGCTTTGACACCCCCACCTTGGTCGGCCCGTCGCAGAAGTCGGGGCTGGGGCGTCGTGGCGTGCGGGCGCATCGACTGTCCGAGCAGACCACCCGGGCGCTCAATGACCTGGCGCGCTCACACCACACCACCGCCAACATCGTGCTGCAGGGTGCGTGGGCGCTGCTGCTGAACTCCCTGACCGGCCAGCGTGACATTGCCTTCGGCACGGTTGTCTCGGGACGGCCGGCCGAGGTGGCCGGCGCGGAATCGATGGTGGGCCTGCTGATCAACACGGTGCCGGTGCGGGCGGACATCACGGCGGCGATCACCACCACCGATCTTCTCGACCACCTGCAGAGCGCACAGACCAGAACCCTTGAGCACCAATATCTCTCGCTCAGCGAAATCCATCGGATCACCGACCACGACCGACTGTTCGACACCCTGTTCGTGTTCGAGAACTACCCGGTGGACACCAGCGCGATGTCGGGCGGGGACGACGGGCTCGAGATCACCGAGTTCACCAGTCACGAATCCACCGACTATCCGCTGACGATGCAGGCGATACCCGGCGACGAACTACGGCTGCGTCTCGAATACGACACCGATGTTTTCGACCCGGCCGACATCGAAGCGCTCACCAAGCGGATAGAGGCGGTACTGGAGGCGATGACCGCGGCTCCAGGTCGCCGGTTGTCGGCGCTGGACCTGCTCGACGAGGCCGAGCGGGCGCGCCTGGAGCGGTGGGGCAATCGCGCGGTGCTGTCCGACCTGGTGCAGCCGGCGTCGGTGCCGGAGTTGTTCGCGGCGCAGGTGGCACGTGCGCCGGAGACGGTCGCGCTGGTCTGCGGGGACCAGACGTTGACCTACCGCGAACTCGATGAGGCCGCGAATCGGTTGGCGCACTTGCTCGTCAGCCAGGGGGTGGGCCCCGGCGAACGGGTGGCGTTGATGTTCCCCCGTTCGGCCGAGGCGATCGTGTCGATCTTGGCGGTGCTCAAGGCCGGCGCGGCCTATCTGCCGATCGATCCTGCGCTGCCGGAGGCCCGGGTCGAGTTCATGCTGACCGACGCCGCCCCGATCGCCGCGGTCACCACTGCGGCGTTGGTCGACCGGTTCGGCGGGCACCAGCTGAGGATCGTCGAAGTCAGCGATGTTGCCGACGCCATCGCCTCAACCCAGCCCAGCACCGCATTGACGCCGCCGGCTCCCGACGACATGGCCCACATCATCTACACCTCGGGCACCACCGGGCAGCCCAAAGGGGTTGCGGTCACCCAGCGCAACGTGGCGCAGCTGTTCGACTCGCTGCAGATCGGGGTGCCACTGGAGCCGGGGCAGGTGTGGACGCAGTTCCACTCGTATGCGTTCGACTTCTCGGTGTGGGAGATCTGGGGTGCGCTGCTGCATGGCGGGCGGCTTGTGGTGGTGCCAGATTCGGTGACCCGGTCGCCGGAAGACTTCCATGCCCTGCTGGTGCGTGAACAGGTCACGGTGTTGACGCAGACCCCGTCGGCAGTGGGCGTGTTGCCGGTGCAAGGTCTGGAAGCCACGGCGCTCGTGATCGGGGCCGAGCCCTGCCCGCCGGACGTGGTGGAGCGCTGGGCGCCGGGGCGGGTGATGGTCAACGTCTACGGTCCGACGGAGACCACCATGTGGTTGTGTGCCAGCACGCCATTGGAAGCCGGTTCGGGGGCTCCGCCGATCGGCTCGCCGACGGCATGGGCGGCGTTTTTCGTACTGGACGAGTCGCTGCGCCCAGTGCCCGCAGGTGTGGTCGGCGAGTTGTACCTGTCGGGTGCCGGTGTCGGCGTGGGGTATTGGCGTCGCACAGGGCTGACCGCGTCGCGATTCATGGCCTGTCCGTTCGGGGAGCCGGGGTCGCGGATGTACCGCACCGGCGATCTGGTGCGCTGGCGCGCAGACGGGCAGCTGGACTACTTCGGCCGCGCCGATGAGCAGGTCAAGATCCGTGGGTACCGCATCGAGCTCGGTGAGATCCAGTCCGCACTCACCGCGCTCGAGGGAGTCGACCAAGCGGCGGTGATCGCCCGCGAGGACAACCCGGGGGACAAGCGCCTGGTTGGCTACATCACCGGGACCGCCGATCCGATCGAAGCACGTGCCGCGCTGGCCGAACGGCTGCCGGGCTACATGGTTCCCGCCTCGGTGGTGGCCCTGGCCGCGCTGCCGGTGACGGTGAACGGCAAACTCGATGTCCGGGCGCTGCCGGCGCCGGACTTTCAGGACGTCGGTCATTACCGCGCGCCGGTCGGCCCGGATGAGGAGATCCTGGCCGGAATCTTCGCCCGCGTGCTCGGCGTGGAGCGGGTGGGCGCCGACGACTCGTTCTTCGATCTGGGCGGGGATTCCGTCTCGACGATGCGCCTGGTCTCGGCCATCAACGCCAGTCTGGACACCGAGCTTTCGGTCCGCACGGTGTTCGAAGCGCCCACGGTCGCCGAATTGGCGTCGTGCGTCAGTGAACGTGCAGGGCGGCTGGAGCCGCTGGTGGCCGGTGAACGCCCCGAAGTGATCCCACTGTCGTTCGCCCAGAACCGGCTGTGGTTCGTCGACCAGCTGCAGGGGCCGTCCCCGGTTTACAACATGCCGGTCGGTCTGCAGCTGCACGGGCGTCTCGACGCCCACGCGTTGGGTGCGGCGCTGGCTGATGTGGTGGCTCGCCACGAGAGTCTGCGCACAGTGTTCGACGCGCCGGATGGAACACCCCGGCAGGTGGTGACGTCCGTCGACGCGGTCGATTTCGGGTGGGACGTCATTGATGCCAGCGGCTGGCCGGCAGGTGCCCTGGAAGAGGCCGTCGGCTCCACGGTCCGGTACAGTTTCGACCTCGCCGCTGAAATTCCGCTGCAGGCAAAGCTTTTCCGAGTCGCCGAGGATGAGCACGTCCTGGTGACGGTGGTGCACCATATCGCCGCCGACGGCTGGTCACTCACCCCGCTGGTACGTGACCTGAGCGTGGCATACGCCGGCCGGAGCAGGGGACAGGCACCCGATTGGGAGCCCTTGGCGGTGCAGTACGTCGATTACACGCTGTGGCAGCGCGCGCAGCTCGGTGATCTCGACGACACTGCCAGTCCGATCGCGGCGCAACTGGCCTACTGGGAAGAGGCGCTGGCGGACCTCCCCGAACACCTGGCGCTTCCCACCGATCGTCCGTACCCGCCGGTTGCCGATCAGCGCGGGTCCACCGTGGCGGTGGACTGGCCGGTCGAGCTGCAGCAGCGGGTGAACGAGGTGGCCGGCGAGCACAGCGCGACCAACTTCATGGTGATGCAGACCGCCCTCGCCGTGCTGTTGTCCACGCTGAGCGCGAGTTCAGATGTGGCCGTTGGTTTCCCGATCGCCGGGCGCGGTAACGCAGCCCTCGATGAGCTGGTGGGCTTCTTCGTCAATAACCTGGTGCTACGCGTCGATCTGGCCGGGGATCCCACCGTGGCCGAGGTGCTGGCTCAGGTGCGGACGCGCACCCTGGCCGCCTTCGAGCACCAGGACGTGCCGTTCGAAGTTCTGGTGGAGCGGCTCAACCCGACCCGGAGCCTGACCCATCACCCGCTGGTTCAGGTGGCGTTGGCCTGGCAGAACCTTCCCTGGCAGGACACCGGCCCCGCCGACGGGCTGAGCCTGGGGGATCTGCGGGTGACACCGCTCCCGGTGGACACCCAGACCTCCCGTATGGACCTGACATTCTCCCTCGGAGAACGCTGGACCGCCGAAGGCGAGCCTGCCGGGATCGGCGGGGCGGTGGAATTCCGCACCGATGTGTTCGACGCGGACAGCGTCGAGGCACTGATCGCACGGTGGCAGCGCGTGCTGGCGGCGATGACCGCCGACCCCACCCAACGACTCTCGTCTCTCGATCTGCTCGACGCGGCGGAGCGCGCGTGTCTGGACGGCTGGGGCAACCGGGCGGTCTTGACGCCCCCCGAGCCCGCCCCGGCCTCCTTGTCTGTCCCCGCGCTGTTCGCTCGACAGGTTGCCCGTGCGCCCGAGGCGGTGGCGATCACCGTGGACGGCCGCAGCATGACCTATCTGGAACTCGACGACGCCGCAAACCGGTTGGCCCACACGCTGACCGCGCACGGAGTCGGCCCGGGGGCGTGCGTGGCGTTGCTGGCGGAGCGCTCCGCGGAAGCGGTCGTGGCCATGCTCGCCGTGCTCAAGACGGGGGCGGCCTACCTGCCGATCGACCCCGTACTGCCCGATGCGCGGATCGAATTCATGCTCGCCGACGCCGCCCCGGCCGCCGCGATCATCACCACCGGTCTGGCCCATCGGCTGGCCGGGTGCGACCTGCTGGTCATCGATGTCAGTGACACCGCCCATACCCCGGACCTCGAGGGGTTTGCCAACGCCCAACTCGTGGTGCCGAGCCCGGACGATATCGCCTACCTGATCTACACCTCGGGCACCACCGGTGTTCCCAAAGGCGTGGCGATCACCCACCGCAACGTGACCGAACTGCTGGGGACGCCGGGCACATTCCTGGCCGGACAGACGTGGACGCAGTGGCATTCCTATGCCTTCGACGCCTCGGTCGAGGAGATCTGGGGCGCGCTGTTGCATGGCGGGCGGCTGGTGGTGGTACCCGAATCGGTGGCCCGCTCACCAGAGGATCTGCAGGCCCTTCTCGTGGCCGAGCAGGTCGACGTGTTGAGCCAGACGCCGTCGGCGGTGGCGATGCTGTCACCCGAGCGTTTGGGCGCGGTGACGTTGTTGGTCGCCGGTGAGGCCTGCCCAGCCGACGTGGTGGACCGTTGGGCACCCGGCCGGGTGATGGTCAACGCCTACGGCCCGACCGAGACCACGATATGTGCCTCCAGGACTGCACCTTTGACAGCTGGGTCGGGGGCGCCGTCGATCGGCGCGCCGGTATCGGGTGCGGCGCTGTTCGTCCTGGACGCGGCGTTGCGTCAGGTGCCGCCCGGCGTGGTCGGCGAGTTGTACGTGGCCGGCCGCGGTGTGGGTCTGGGATATGTGGGCCGGGCTGATCTGACCGGCTCGCGCTTTGTCGCCTGCCCGTTCGGGGCGCCAGGCACCCGCATGTATCGCACCGGCGATCTGGTGTTCTGGGGCGCCGACGGTCAATTGCGCTACGTCGGACGTGCCGATGAGCAGGTCAAGATCCGCGGGTATCGCATCGAGCTCGGCGAGATCCAGGCCGTGCTGGCCGGGCTGGACGGTGTCGAGCAGGCGGCGGTGATCGCTCGTACGGACCGTCCCGACGCCGTGCGGCTGGTGGGCTACGTGACCGGAACAGCGGAGCCGGCCAAGCTGCGTGCCCAGTTGGCCGAGCAGCTCCCGGCCTACATGGTTCCGGCTGCCGTCGTGCAGTTGGCGGCATTGCCGTTGACCCCCAACGGAAAACTGAACACCCGTGCCCTTCCGGCACCCGAATACCAGGACATCGACCACTACCGCGCCCCGGCGACCCCCACCGAGGAGATCCTCACCGAGATCTACGCCCGCGTGCTCGGAGTGGAGCGGGTCGGGGTCGACGACTCGTTCTTCGACCTCGGCGGAGATTCGCTTTCCGCGATGCGTCTGGTCGCCGCGGTCAATGCCGCCCTGGACACCGGTCTTGCAGTGCGTGTGCTGTTTGAAGCGCCCAGTGTGGCGCAACTGGCGCCCCGCATCGGCGGGGAAGCGACTCGACTGGATCCGCTGGTGGCCGGTGATCGGCCCGCGGAGATTCCGCTGTCCTTCGCACAGTCCCGGCTCTGGTTCCTGGACCAGTTGCAGGGCCCGTCGCCGGTTTACAACATGGCAACCGCTCTTCGGCTGAGCGGGGCGCTGGATGTCGACGCGTTGGGTGTGGCACTGGCCGATGTGGTGGCTCGCCACGAAAGCCTTCGTACCGTCTTCCCGGCAGTCGAGGGAATTCCGCGGCAGTCGGTGGTAGCAGTCGAGGACGCCCAGTTCGGCTGGGACGTCGTAGATGCCACCGGGTGGACGGCGGAACGGTTACAGGCGGCGATCGGCGAAGCGGCCCGCCACACCTTCGACCTCTCGGCCGAAATTCCTTTGCGGGCCCGGCTTTTCCGCCTTGCCGACGACGAACACGTGCTGGCGGCAGTGGTGCACCACATCGCTGCCGACGGCTGGTCGGTCACTCCGCTGGTGGCTGATCTCGGGGTGGCTTACGCCGGCAGAAGCGCCGGCCAAGCCCCCGGCTGGGCAGATCTGGCCGTCCAGTACGTCGACTACACGCTGTGGCAACGCACTCAGTTCGGTGACTTCGACGACAGTCAGAGCCGGATCGCCTCGCAGTTGGCCTACTGGCAGGATGCGTTGGCCGGGATGCCCGAACGCGTGGCATTGCCCACCGATCGGCCTTACCCGCCGGCTGCCGACCAGCGCGGCGCCACGATTGCCCTGGACTGGTCCGCCGAGCTGCAACAGCAGGTGGCCCGGGTGGCTCGTGAGCACAACGCGACCAGCTTCATGGTGCTGCAGGCCGCGCTCGGAGTCCTGCTTTCCAGACTCAGCGGAAGTTCCGATGTGGCAGTCGGTTTCCCGATCGCCGGACGCCGCGACCCTGCGCTGGATGAGTTGATCGGTTTCTTCGTGAACACCCTGGTGCTGCGGGTGGATCTGGCCGGAGACCCCACGGTGGCGGAGTTGCTCGCCCAGGTGCGGGCCCGCAGCCTGGCCGCCTACGAGCATCAGGACGTGCCGTTCGAGGTGCTTGTGGATCGGCTCAACCCGACACGCTCCCTGACCCATCACCCGTTGGTCCAGGTGGCGCTGGCGTGGCAGAACGTCCCCGGGCAGGCCGGTAACGCGTCCGGTTCCGGGCTCGCGCTGGGTGATCTGGAGGTCAGCCAGATGCCGGCGGACACCCACACCGCGCGGATGGATTTGAGCTTCTCCCTGGCTGAACGCCGGACCCCGACCGGCGGGCCTGCCGGCATCGGCGGGACGGTGGAGTTCCGCACCGACGTCTTCGACGCGGCTAGCATCGAAACGCTGATCAAACGGTTCGAGCAGGTGTTGGTCGCGATGACCACCGACACCGACCGGGGCCTGTCGTCGATCGATCTGCTCGACGCCGTTGAACGCGCCCGCCTCGACGTGATCGGCAATCGGGCCGCACTAGCCCGGTCCACAAGCGCATCGGTATCGGTTCCCGCGCTGTTCGCCGCACAGGTCGCCCGCGCCCCGGAAACCGTCGCGGTGACCTCCGACGGGCATTCGCTGACCTACCGCGGACTGGATGAGGCCGCAAACCGGTTGGCCCACCTGATGATCGGTTACGGGGCCGGTCCCGGAACCTGCGTTGCCGTGCTGCTGGACCGCTCCGCGGACGCGATCGTCGCGATGCTGGCGGCGCTGAAGACCGGAGCGGCGTATCTGGCGATCGATCCCGCGCTGCCCGCAGCCCGGGTCGAGTTCATGCTGGCCGATGCCGCACCGGTCGTCGCGGTCACCATCGCCGGCTTGGCCGACCGGCTGGATGGACATCGCCTGCAGGTCATCGACGTTCACGATCCCGCGGTGGCCGACCAACCGGCCACGCCACTTCCGGACCTTGCGCCCGAGTCCGCCCCGGATGATCTCGCGTACCTGATCTACACCTCGGGCACCACGGGTCTGCCCAAGGGCGTGGCCGTCACCCACGACAATCTGACGCATCTGGCACGGTCCACGCCTGAGGATCTGCCTGCGAACCAGGTGTGGACGCAATGCCATTCGTACGCCTTCGACTTCTCGGTGTGGGAAATCTGGGCCGCGCTGCTGGGCGGATCACGCCTGGTGGTGGTGCCCGAGTCGGTCGTGACCTCACCTGACGATTTCCATGCCCTCCTGGTCCGCGAGCAGGTCAACGTGCTCACCCAGACGCCGTCAGCCGCTGGGGCGCTGTCGCCGGAGGGGCTGGAGTCGGTCGCATTGTTGCTCGGTGGTGAGGCCTGCCCCGGTGAAGTGGTTGATCGCTGGGCGCCCGGGCGGGTGGTCATCAACGCCTACGGTCCCACTGAGATCACCGTGTACGCGTCGATGAGCGCGCCACTGGCGCATGGGTCGGGCGCCGCACCCATCGGGGCGCCCGTCGCGACGTCGGCGCTGTTCGTACTCGACGAGTGGTTGCGCCCGGTTCCGCCCGGAGTGATCGGCGAGCTCTACGTGGCCGGCGACGGCGTGGCGTGCGGCTACCTGGGCCGGTCGGGTCTGACCGCAGCCCGGTTCGTGGCCTGCCCGTTCGGTGAGCCGGGGGAGCCCGCGACACGCATGTATCGCACCGGGGATCTCGTGAGCTGGCGTGCCGATGGACAGCTGCAGTACCTCGGTCGCGCCGATGACCAGGTCAAGATCCGCGGCTACCGCATCGAACTCGGCGAAGTTCAGGCTGCGCTGGGTGGGTTGGACGGCGTGGGGCAGGCCGTGGTGATCGCCCGCGAGGACCATCCGGGTATCAAGCGCCTGGTCGGCTATGTCACCGCAGGGACAGCGGGGTCGGTGGATCCGGCCGGGATGCGAAATGCGTTGGCCGACCGGCTCCCTCCGTACATGGTCCCGGCAGCGATCGTGGTGCTGGATGCGTTGCCGTTGACGGTCAACGGCAAACTCGACACCCGCGCGTTGCCGGCACCGGAATACCAGGACGCCGACCAGTACCGCGCACCTGCGACCGCCGTCGAGGAGATCCTGGCCGGCATCTACGCGCAAGTTCTCGGACTGGAGCGGGTCGGGGTCGATGACTCGTTCTTCGACCTGGGTGGCGACAGCATTCTGTCCATGCAGGTGGTGGCTCAGGCCAGGGCGTGCGGTGTGATGTGCCGTCCGCGTGACATTTTCGTCGAACAGACGGTGGCCCGACTGGCTCAGGTGGTCGGGGTGACCGGTGATGACGACGGTCCGGTCGACGAGGGTGTCGGTCCGGTTGCGGCGACCCCGATCATGCGCTGGCTCGAATCTGTTGACCACGCGGGCGGCCCGATCGACCAGTTCAACCAGACAGTGGTGGTCCAAGCCCCGCCGGGCGTCACCGAGTCCGACGCCGAGATGCTCTTGAGTGCTCTGCTGGACCGGCATGCCATGCTGCGACTGCGCGCCGAGGACGACGAGGCCGGGAACTGGTCTCTCCTGGTACCCGAGAAGGGTTCGGCGCGAGCATCTCTGGAGTCGGTCGACGTGCTCACCGATGAGGCGTTGGTCGCGGCCCGGTCGCGGCTGAACCCGGCCGCCGGGAACATGGTGAGCGCACTGTGGGTGGCATCCGCCCGCCAGTTGGTGTTGACCATTCATCACCTGGCGATCGACGCGGTGTCGTGGCGAATTCTGCTGGAAGACCTGAATATCGCCTGGGCGCAGCATTGCCAGGGACAGCCGGTGGCGTTGCCGACGACAGGGACCTCCTTCGCGCAATGGGCCGCACTCCTCGGTGAGTACGCGCGCTCCGCCCCGGTGGAGGATCAGGCCGAGCGCTGGCAGCGAGCGTTGACGACTCCATCCGTCCTGCCCGCAGTGCGGCCCGATCTGGACACGTATGCCACCGCCGGCCACCTCACCGCTTCACTGGATGTCGAGACGACCAGGGCATTGCTCGGCGAGGTCCCGGCCGCGTTCCACGCTGGGGTACAAGACATTCTGCTGATCGCCTATGGGCTGGCATTGGCCCAGTTCCTGGGAGTTACTCTGCCGGTCGCCATCGATGTCGAGGGCCACGGCCGTCAAGAGGAATTGGCAGATCTGGGTGGAATTTCCGATCGGGCCGTCGATCTGTCCCGCACCGTGGGCTGGTTCACCACCAAGTATCCGGTGGTGCTGAACGTCGCGGCTGAGGTCGGACGTCGTCAGGCCGGGCTGAGCTGGTCTGAGGTGACGGCCGGCGATCCGGCACTCGGCCAGGTGATCAAAGACGCCAAGGAACAACTGCGTGCGCTACCCGACGGAATGACTTACGGACTATTGCGATATCTCAACCCCGACATCGATCTGTCCGGATCCGACCCAACCATCGGATTCAACTACCTCGGCAGGCTGGGCGCATCCGGCTCCGCTCAGCAGGCGGACATGGCTGGGCTGTGGCAGGTCAGCGTCGATGGCGCGGCGACCGCCGCCACCGCCGCGGCCGTTCCCATGCCGCTCGGACATACTGTGGAGCTCAACGCGAGTACAGCCGAAACTGATGCCGGCCCAAGCCTTTACGCGTCGTGGACCTGGGCTCCCTCGGCTCTGGACGAGACCCAGGTCAGCCGACTCAGCCAGCTGTGGTTCGAGGCACTCACCGGTATCTGCGCCCACGTCCGGGGCGGCGGCGGCGGTCTGACCCCGTCTGACGTTGTCCCGGCCAATCTGAGCCAACCGCAGATCGATGAGCTCAGTCAGGACCACCAGCTTGCCGACGTGCTGCCCTTGACGCCGCTGCAGCTGGGACTCTTGTTCCACGCCAATGCAACCCTCGGCGACGACGAGGACGACGTCTACGCCATGCAACTCGACGTCACGGTCACCGGCCCGCTGGATCCTGATCGGCTGCGCGAGGCGGTGCGTGCGGTGGTCAGGCGGCACCCGAACCTGGCAGCCCGGTTCGACAAACGATTCGACGACCCGGTGCAGATAATCCCGGCGGATCCCAGTGTGCCCTGGCAATACCTCGAGATGGCAACGGACACAGACGCGCAGCAATTGTGTGCCGACGAACGCGCCGCGGTCTGCGATCTGGCCCACCAATCGGCGTTCCGCACAGCGCTGATCCGTACCGCCGACAGCGAGCACCGGTTCGTCATGACCTATCACCACATCGTGCTCGACGGGTGGTCACTGCCGATCCTTCTGCAGGAGATATTCGCCGGCTACTACGGACAGCGCCTGCCGGCTCCCGGGTCCTATCGCAGATTCGTGACGTGGATGGCCGATCGGGACGTCGACGCTGCCTACGCCGCGTGGCGAGAGGTGTTGGCTGGTTTCGCCGCGCCGACACTCGTCGCTCCCAACCGGACCCGGCCGGGGCGACGGGCCACCGAGACGTTCCGGTTGCCTGCCGAAACCACCCGGGCAGTCAACGAGCTCGCCCGCTCGCAGCACACCACCGCCAACACCGTGCTGCAGGCCGCCTGGGCGCAGGTGCTCATGTGGCTCACCGGCCAGCAGGATGTCGCGTTCGGCGTTGCGGTCTCGGGCCGATCAGCAGAAGTGGCAGGCGCGGATTCGATGGTCGGCCTTCTCATCAACACCGTGCCCGTTCGGGCCACCATCACGCCGGACACCACTATCGCCGGCCTGCTCGACGAACTGCAACGCCGTCACGGCGACACCCTCGACCATCAGCATCTGGCACTCAGCGAGATCCACCGCGCCGTCGGCCACGATCAATTGTTCGACACCCTGTTCGTCTATCAGAACTATCCGGTGGAGTCCGTCGCGGCCTCGATGGCCGATGGATTGGCCATCACCGAGGTCAATGGCCGCGAATACAACCACTATCCGCTGACCCTGCAAGCCATGCCCGGGACGGAACTGGTTCTCCGCGTCGAATTCGACACGGACGTGTTCACTGCCAAACGCGTGAACAAAGTCGTCGGGCGTTTCCAGCGGGTGCTGGAGGCCATGACCGGGGAGGTACAACAATCGTGACTGCCGACGCCAACCGGCGATTGTTGTCGATGGATCTGGACGACGACGACGAGCTCGAGGAGCTGGATGAGTGGGGTAACCGCGCGGCCCTAGACGTGCCGGCTACGGCGTCACTGTCCATTCCGTTGTTGTTCGCCGCGCAGGTGGCTCGTGATCCGGGTGCGGTGGCAGTCAGCTTCGACGGTAGCCACATCACCTACGGTGAGCTCGATCAGGCCGCGAATCGGTTGGCGCACTTGCTTGTCGAGCAGGGCGTCGGTCCGGGGCAGCGGGTGGCGGTGCTGTTTCCGCGGTCGGTCGAGTCGATCGTGGCGATCTTGGGTGTGCTGAAAACCGGTGCGGCGTATGTGCCGATCGATCCGTCGGTGCCTGATGCACGCATGGAATTCGTCCTGACCGATTCGGCGCCGGCGGCTGTGGTCAGTACCACTGACCTGATGGACCGTCTGAGCGGGCGTGGGTTGACGGTGATCGATGTCGACGATCCCGCGATGTCCAGCCGGCCGGGTACCGCACCGCTGATCGAGCCAGCCGGTGATGATGTTGCGTATCTGATTTACACCTCGGGTACCACGGGTGTGCCCAAGGGCGTGGCAATTCCGCATCGGAATGTGACGCGGCTGTTGGATGCGATCGATCGTGATCTGGCATTGTCGCCGGGTCAGGTATGGGCACAAAGTCATTCGTTGGCGTTCGACTTCTCGGTGTGGGAGATCTTCGGCGCGCTGCTCCACGGCGCGCGGTTGGTGGTGGTGTCCGAGTCGGTGACACGTTCGGCTGAAGAGTTCCATACGCTGTTGGTCGCTGAGCAGGTCAGCGTGTTGAGTCAGACCCCGTCGGCGTTCTACGCGCTGGCCGCCGTGGACACGGCCCGGCTGGAGAACCGGCTGGCACTCGAGGTGGTGGTGTTCGGCGGGGAGGCGCTCGAACCGTCCCGGCTGAAGCCCTGGCTGGCCGAACATCCGCGGTTGCCGCGGTTGATCAACATGTACGGGATCACCGAGACGACAGTGCATGCCACGTTCCGTGAGATCACGGCACCCGACATGGAGAATGCGGTCTCGCCGATCGGTGGGCCGTTGGCCGATCTGGCGTTCTTCGTCCTCGACGGCTGGTTGCGTCCGGTGCCCGCCGGTGTGGTGGGTGAGTTGTACGTCGCCGGTGCGGGTTTGGGTTACGGCTATGTGGGCCGGGCGCCATTGACGTCGGCACGATTCGTGGCCTGCCCATTCGGTAACGAGGAAGCGCCGGGCACACGCATGTATCGCACCGGGGACCTGGTGCGCTGGGGCACAGATGGGCAGTTGCAATATCTGGGGCGGGCCGATGAGCAGGTCAAGATTCGTGGCTATCGGATCGAGCTCGGTGAGATCCAAGCCGCACTAACGGCTTTGGACGGTGTCGAGCAGGCGGTGGTGATCGCGCGGGAGGACCGTCCCGGCGACAAGCGGCTTGTCGGCTACATCACCGGGACCGCCGATCCATCCCTGGCGCGTGCGACGCTGGGGGAGAAGCTGCCGTCCTACATGGTGCCCACGGCAGTAGTCGTGATCGACACTGTGCCGCTGACCGTCAACGGCAAGCTCGACAAGAAAGCACTGCCCGCACCCGAATACCAACACGTCGACGATTACCGCGCCCCGACCACGCCCACCGAAGAGATCGTGGCCGGCATCTACGCCCAGATCCTCGGACTGGACCGCGTCGGTATCGACGACTCATTCTTCGATCTCGGCGGCGATTCGCTGCAGGCCATGCGTCTGGTTGCTGCGCTCAACCGGACCCTGAACGCCGGTCTGGAAGAGCGCATCGTATTCGACGCTCCCACAGTCGCCCAGTTGATGCCTCGCATCGGTGGTGATGGAGGTCGACAGCAGCCGTTGGTGGCCGGCGAGCGGCCGGCGGTGATGCCGTTGTCGTTTGCGCAGAGCCGACTGTGGTTCATCGACCAATTGAATGGACCTTCACCGGTTTACAACCTGGCGGCAGGGTTGCGCCTGGACGGCCCGCTCGATGTCGATGCCCTCGGTGCGGCGTTCGCCGACCTGCTGGATCGCCACGAGAGCCTGCGGACATTGTTCCCGACGGTCGACGGAACACCTCAACAGCTGATCGTTCCCGCCGAGCAGACCGAATTCGGCTGGGAAGTCGTTGATACCGTCGGATGGCCGACCGGCCGGTTGCAGGAGGCTGTCGAGGAAGCGGCGCGGTACAGCTTCGACCTGGCCAACGAGATTCCCTTGCGGGCAATGGTTTTCCGGCTGGCCGAGGACGAGCACGTGTTGGTGGCGGTGGTGCACCATATCGCCGCCGACGGCTGGTCGATCACTCCGCTGGTGGCCGATCTGGGGGTGGCCTACGCCAGCCGAGGCGCAGGGCAGACGCCCGGCTGGCAGCCCTTGGCCGTCCAGTACGCGGATTTCACCCTGTGGCAGCGCGCACAGCTCGGTGATCTGGAGGACAGCGACAGCCGTATCTCCCAGCAACTGAAATTCTGGGCCGACGCCCTGGCCGGGATGCCCGAACGCTTGGCATTGCCGACCGACCGGCCCTATCCCTTGGTCGCTGACCAGAACGGCGACCGGGTCGATGTGGAGTGGCCGGCCGATCTACAGCAGCAGATCGCACGCCTGGCGCGCGATCACAACGCCACGAAGTTCATGGTCATGCAGGCTGCCCTGGCCGTTCTGTTGTCGAAACTCAGCTCGAGTTCCGATGTGGCGGTGGGCTTCCCGATCGCGGGGCGTCGCGACCCGGCTCTCGATGAGCTGATCGGATTCTTCGTCAACACCTTGGTGCTGCGCGTGGATCTGGCAGGTGATCCCAGCGTTGCCGAGGTGCTGGCACAAGTTCGGGCGCGCAGTCTCGGTGCTTTCGAGCACCAGGACGTGCCCTTCGAGGTGCTCGTCGAGCGGCTGAATCCGTCCCGGTCCCTGGCCCATCACCCGCTGGTGCAGGTGATGCTGGCCTGGCAGAACGTTCCTGGACAGACCGGTGATGCCGGCGGCGGGGTGGCGCTGGGGGATCTGCAGGTCACTCAGCTACCGCTGGACACCCACACCGCTCGCATGGATCTGTCGTTCTCGCTGGCCGAACGCTGGACCGAAACCGGTGAGGCCGCAGGTATTTCCGGGACGGTGGAGTTCCGTACCGACGTGTTCGACGGCGACAGCATCGAGGCGCTGATCGATCGGCTATATCGGGTGCTCGAGGCGATGGCTTCCGACCCGAACCGCCGTTTGTCGGCGATCGATGTGCTTGATGCCGATGAGCAGGCCCGTCTCGACGAGGTGGGCAATCGGGCGACGCTGACCCGTCCGGCATCCGCACCGGTGTCCATCCCGGCACTGTTCGAGGCGCACGTGACCCGCGATCCCGGGGCGGTGGCAGTCAGCTTCGATGGAAGCCGGATCACCTATGGAGAGCTCGATCAGGCTGCGAATCGGTTGGCGCACCTGCTCGCCGAGCAGGGTGTCGGTCCCGGGCAGCGGGTGGCACTGCTGTTCACCCGGTCGGTTGAGGCGATCATGGCGATCTTCGCAGTTCTCAAGACCGGTGCGGCGTATGTGCCGATCGATCCTGTGGTGCCCGATTCGCGGTTGGAGTTCGTCCTCACCGATTCCGGGCCGGTGGCCGTGGTCACCACCACCGATCTGACCCATCGGCTGGTCGGGTATGGCTTGACGGTGATCGATGTCTGTGAGGTCGCGGCCGCTGCGACCGACGATCGTCCGAGTGCCGTCCTGCCGGTGGTCGGCCCGGACGACATCGCGTATCTGATCTACACGTCGGGCACCACGGGCGTGCCGAAAGGTGTGGCGATCCCGCACCGCAACGTGACCCGGCTGCTGGAGGCGCTGGATACCGAGCTGGAGCTGTCGGCGGATCAGGTGTGGTCACAAAGTCATTCGCTGGCGTTCGACTTCTCGGTGTGGGAGATCTTCGGCGCGCTGTTGCACGGTGGGCGGCTGGTGGTGGTGTCCGATTCGGTGGCGCGATCGCCCGAAGAGTTCCATGCGTTGCTGGTCGATGAACGCGTCAGCGTGTTGAGTCAGACACCGTCGGCGTTCTACGCGCTGCAAACGGCGGATGAGCTTTCCCCGGGGTTGGTGTCTGAACTCCAACTCGAATTGGTCGTGTTCGGTGGTGAGGCACTGGAGCCTGCCCGGCTGGGCGAGTGGCTGCAGGACCATCCGGTGCTACCACGGTTGATCAATATGTACGGGATCACCGAGACGACGGTGCATGCCTCGTTCCGTGAGATCACCGACGCCGATGTCGAGGGCAGTGTCAGCCCGATCGGTGTGCCGCTGGACCACCTGGCTTTCTTCGTGCTCGATCGCTCGTTGCAGCCAGTGCCGGTCGGGGTGGTGGGCGAGTTGTATGTGGCCGGTGCGGGTTTGGGTGCCGGGTACGTGGGCCGGCCCGGGTTGAGCGCATCGCGGTTCGTGGCGTGCCCGTTCGGGGCTCCGGGACAAAGGATGTACCGCACCGGGGATCTCGTGTGTTGGCGTGCGGACGGGGAACTGCAGTACCTGGGCCGCGCCGATGAGCAGGTGAAGATCCGGGGCTATCGCATCGAGCTGGGTGAGATCCAGTCGGCGTTAACGGCTTTGGACGGTGTCGAGCAGGCGGTGGTGATCGCGCGGGAGGACCGTCCCGGCGACAAGCGCCTGGTCGGCTACATCACCGGGGGCGCCGACCCCGCTGAACTGCGCGCCATCCTGGGGGAGAAGTTGCCCCCCTACATGGTGCCCACGGCGGTCGTCGCGATCGAGGCGTTGCCCTTGACGGTCAACGGAAAACTCGACACCCGTGCTCTGCCGGCACCCGAATACCAAGACGTGGACCACTACCGCGCCCCGGCCACCGGCCTGGAGGAAATCCTGGCCGGCATCTTCGCGCAAGTCCTCGGGCTGGAGCAGGTCGGAGTCGACGACTCGTTCTTCGACCTCGGTGGCGACAGCATTTCGGCCATGCAGGTGATATGGCGGGCGCACAGTGCCGGCCTGACCGGTCGCCCGCGCGACATCTTCGTTCAGCAGACCGTGGCCCGGTTGGCGCGTGTCGTCAGGATGGCCAACGGCGCAGGCAGCGTGATTGACGAGGGACTCGGACCGGTGGTCCCGACCCCGATCATGCGGTGGTTGAAGGATCTGGAAACCGCCGACGGCCCGATCGACGAGTTCAATCAGACGGTGGTGCTGCAGGCACCCGCGGGCGCCTCCGAGGACGACGTCGTAATCCTGCTGCAGGCCTTGCTCGATCGGCACGGCATGCTCCGATTGCGTGCCGAGGACGACGGAGCAGGTGGATGGTCTCTGACGGTGCCGCAGGCGGACGGGGTGGATGCCCGCGCGTACCTGCACACGGTGGATGTGTTGACGGAAGACGCGCTGGCGGCGGCACGGTCGCGGTTGAATCCTGCTGCCGGGGCGATGCTGAGCGCATTGTGGAGTTCCGCCACGGGCCAACTGGCGTTGGTCGTTCACCATCTGGCGGTCGACGGTGTGTCCTGGCGAATCGTGCTGGAGGATCTCAACATCGCCTGGACTCAGCATCGCGGCGAGCAGCCCGTGCTGTTGCCGCCCGCTGGAACGTCGTTCACGGGATGGGCCGACCTGCTGGCTCAATACGCGCGTCACCCCGACGTGGTGAGCCAGGCGGACGTGTGGCGCCAGGTGACATCGATCCCAGCTGCATTGCCGGCACCCCAACCGGCGGAGGACACGTTTGCCACGGCCGGATACCTGACGGACTTCCTGGACACCGAGACCACCCGCATGCTCCTCGGCGAGGTGCCTGCGGCATTCCACGCCGGCGTGCAGGAGATCCTGTTGATCGCCTTTGCCCTCGCGTGGACGCAATACCTGGGGACCGGCGGTGCTCCGATCGCCATCGACGTGGAAGGTCATGGGCGCCAAGAGGAATTGGCAGGTTTGGGCGACGATCGCGATATCGACCTGTCGCGCACCGTCGGGTGGTTCACCACCAAGTACCCGGTGTCATTGAGCTTCGGCGGCCGTGGAGGCGCGCTGCGCTGGACGCAGGTGGTGGCCGGTGATGCCGCGCTCGGTGCGGTGATCAAAGACGCCAAAGAGCAGCTTCGAGCGCTGCCCGACGGGCTGAGCTACGGTCTGCTGCGATATCTCAACGCCGATGTGGACCTGGCTGGATCCGATCCCGTGATCGGGTTCAACTACCTCGGACGGCTGGGCTCCCCGGCAGCTTTCGCTTCTGGTGATGTGTGGCGTTTCAGCCAGGAAGGCTTGTCATTGACCGGCGCCGCCGGGGCGATGCCCATTGCGCTGGCCCACTCCGTGGAGCTCAACGCCGTCACGATCGACACTGACACCGGCCCGCATCTGAATGCCACCTGGACGTGGGCGCCTTCGGCACTCGATCACACGGCCGTCACCCGGATCAGCCGCCTGTGGTTCGACGCCCTGGCGGGTATCTGCGCCCATGTCAGGCGGGGTGGGGGCGGGTTGACCCCGTCAGATATCGCTCCGGCCCGGCTGAGCCAGCAGCAGATCGATGTGCTGCACGGAGAATTCCCCATCTCCGACGTGCTGCAGTTGACCCCATTGCAGCAGGGACTCTTGTATCACGCCGGCATCGCGAGTAGCTCCGGCGACGACGTCTATGCGGTGCAGCTGGATCTGGCCTTGAGTGGCCCGCTCGACGTGCAGCAACTCCGCGAGGCCGTGCAGGCAGTGGTCGGCCGGCATCCGCATCTGGCGGCCCGCTTCTGCCCACAATTCGAGCAGCCCGTGCAGGCAATTCCCGTCGATCCCGTGGCACCCTGGCGGTATATCGAATTGGACGCCAACGGCATTGGTGTCGACGCGGAGATCGAGGCGATCTGTGCGGACGAGCGTGCAGCAGTGTGCGACCTCGAGAACCAGCCCGCCTTCCGGACCGCACTCATTCGTGTCGCGGACGGCCGCCACCGTTTCGTCCTGACCAATCACCACATCGTGCTCGACGGCTGGTCGATGCCGATCCTGATGCAGGAGATCTTCGCGGGCTACCACGGGCTACGGTTGCCCGCGGCCTCGCCGTATCGCAGGTTCATGACGTGGCTGGCCGAACGCGATCACCATGCCGCCCATACGGCGTGGCGTGAGGTGTTGGCCGGTTTCGACACCCCGATTCTCGTCGGGCCGCCGCAGAAGTTGCGGTTCGGGGAGCGTTGCGTCGCCTCGTATCGGGTGCCGGCGCGGACCACGCGAGCGCTCACCAAGCTGGCGCGGTCGCAGCACACCACCGTCAATGTGGTGTTGCAAGGTGCCTGGGCCCTACTGCTCAGCTCACTGACCGGCCAGCCTGACGTCGCATTCGGCACCGTCGTCTCGGGCAGATCTCCGGAGGTCGACGGCGCGGATTCGATGGTGGGTCTGCTGATCAATACAGTGCCGGTGCGGGCCACGTTCACGCCGGACACGACTACAGCCGACCTGTTGGCTCAACTGCAGAGCGCCCACAACGACACCATCGAGCATCAGCACGTGGCACTCAGCGACATTCACCGCATCACCGGCCAGGACAGACTGTTCGACACCGTTTTCGTCTATGAGAACTATCCGACTGAGGCCGGGACGCAGCCAGGTGGCGACGGGTTGGCCATCACCGGTTTCAGCAGCCGCGACTACTACCACTACCCGATCTCGGTGCAGGCCGGGCCGGGACGTGAGCTGGAACTGCGCGTCCAGTACGACACCGATGTGTTCGACGCGGAATCCATCGACGCGTTGATGGAGCGGTTCAAGAAGGTGTTGGTGGAGATGACCGCCCATCCGGGACGCCGCTTGTCGTCCGTGGACTTACAGAAGGGGCAGCCACGGCTGGACGGATGGGGCCGCACGGTCGTGCCGGCAACCGAAGCTCGTGAGACCAACGCCGCCTACAACCCGCCGGCCACCTTGATCGAGCAGATCGTGGCCAGCATCTACGCCGAGGTCCTGGGCATGGACCGGGTGGGAGTAGAGGAGTCCTTCTTCGATTCGGGCGGTGATTCGATTTCCGCGATGCGTGCCGTTGCCGCGATCAACGGAGCCCTCGATGCCGAACTGACGGTGCTCACGCTGCTCGACGCCCCATCGGTACGGCGCTTGGCGCAGGAGCTGGACGACGCACCTGCGCAGTGAACGGTCGCCGCGTCGGCCGGTCGGGGGCCGACGCGGCGATCACCACATGTAGGGCACCAGGCGGAAGCGCGCCTTCTGTGCGTATTCGCGGTAGCCGTCCAACTGTTCGACCAGCAGCTTCTCTTCGTCGCGGATGCGAACGACGAGCATCAGGAGTCCGGGGACGACGGGCAGGAGCCCCCAGTAGGACCCGAGCGCGAGCGGGAAGCCGACGATGGTCAGCACGTTGCCGGTGTACATGGGGTGGCGCACCAGCCCGTACAGGCCGGTGGAGACGAGCTTCTGGCCTGTCTCCACCTGAACGGTGGAGGCCGCGAAGCTGTTCTGGATGACGACCAGGCTCGTGATGCCCAGACCGACGGCCACCAGAACATCGCCGGCCACGCAGATGGCCGGTGGCACCGAGGACCAAGCGAAGCGATGGTCTAGGGCGCTGACCACCACCATCGCTGCCAGTGAGGCGTACCACCCGGCGATGAGGACCTTTTGCAGCGTTCGGCTTTCGGCGGCCGGCCCGGCGTGCTTGCGGCGTTGATGCGCGGCGGGGTCTGCGCGCTGCAGGTAGATGCTCGGGATCCACGTTGAGAGTGCGAACACCACAAGAAAGGCCCACGCCTGCCAGTAGTTGAAGGTTCCGGCAAGCGAGAACAGCACCAAGCCGAACACGATGAGCTCAACGAGCCCGAATCCCACTACTTTCGCAACGGCTTTCACAATCCTCCTGTCGTCCGCCACAGCATCGGCCGTCGACGGGCGCAACGCAGCGCTCGGCTTAACCTACCGTCGGTCACCCACGAGGTGGGTGCGATTGGCCCGCAAGTTACGACCAAGCGGTGCAACCGCTTTCCGCAGGCCCCGTGCCGTAGCGTCCTATCTCATGGTGGAACTTCCCGACGGCAGGCCGAAGCTCGCCACCAGGGTCGCGCTGGGCTCGGCGTTCCTCTTGCTCGTGTCCTTCACGACGCTCTACGTCGTGTTGAGCAGCGATGCGCTGACATCGAATCTGATGAGCGGCGCCTACCCGTCGACCACCGAAGCGGTGCAGGCACGAGGGGGAGCAGTACTGAGTGTGGCGCTGGCGATACTCGGCTATGGCGGATTGATCCGGGCGGCGATCATCTGCAGGACGCGGCTGGTGAGAATTCTGAGTGGGCTGTTCGGCGTCGCACTGATCGGGTATCTACCCGCCGCGCTCTTCGCCTGCGCTACTGCCTTCCAATGACTTCGTGGTGCCCTCGGTGAGATTCGAACTCACACTGTACGGGTTTTGAATCCGTTTCCTCTGCCAGTTGGGATACGAGGGCGTCCCGTTCGGTACTGCGGCCTACCACCATAGAGGATGGCCCCGAGGTCGCCGAACGGCGGCCTCCACGACACAATGTTCCCCATGACCGGGTCACCGAACGACGCTGACAGCCCCCGCCGCGTGCTCATCGCCGAAGACGAAGCGCTCATCCGCCTCGACCTCGCCGAGATGCTCCGTGAAGAGGGATACGAGGTCGTGGGTGAGGCCGGTGACGGTCAGGAGGCCGTCGAGCTCGCCGAGGCCCTGCACCCGGACCTGGTGATCATGGACGTGAAGATGCCGCGCCGCGACGGTATCGACGCCGCCTCTGAGATCGCGAGCAAGCGCATTGCCCCGATCGTCATCCTGACGGCGTTCAGCCAGCGGGAGTTGGTCGAACGTGCCCGCGATGCCGGGGCGATGGCCTACCTGGTCAAGCCCTTCAGCGTCACCGACCTGGTCCCGGCCATCGAGGTGGCGGTCAGCCGGTTCAGCGAGATCGCCGCGCTGGAAAACGAAGTGGCGACGTTGGGCGATCGGTTGGAGACCCGCAAGCTGGTGGAGCGGGCCAAGGGTTTGCTGCAGAGCAAACATCAGATGACCGAGCCCGAGGCCTTCAAGTGGATTCAGCGGGCCGCGATGGACCGTCGTACCACCATGAAACGGGTGGCCGAGGTGGTGCTGGAAACCCTGGACGAATCCGAGGAAGCACCCGCTCCGGAGAACTGACCGACAAGGCTGGTTGTTAATTGTGGGTTTCTGTCGGGCCGAAATTCCACGTTCAGCCAGCACACGCGCAAGATGCCTCACTCAACATCCCGCGCTCGGGCCGGTGGTTGGCTATGTTCTACCCGAAGCTCTGGCGCCCCTTCCTGACACGGTCGGGGCGTCGGTACCGCTGACAACTCTGACCCGGAGGTGAAGCGTGCGCGGTCGCGTGGCACGGAAAGCGTTTGCTCTCGGAAGTGCGGGTGTGGTTGCCCTGGCTATTGCCGGCTGTAACCAATCCTCGCCGGAAGACGGGGCATCGCAGACCAGTTTGAAGATCGTCGAGAAGGTTCAGATCGACGAGAACGGGGCCGAGGTCAAGGCCGCTCAGGACGTCGCGCCCGCTGAGCCCGCCGGTGACGGCAAGGCCGTCTGCCCGCCGGTGATGATCGGCATGATGGGCGCGCTCAACGGTCCGGACGCCGCCCTGGGTATCAACATCAAGAACGGCGTGCAGCTGGCTGTCGACAAGCACAACGCCGCCAACGCCGGCTGCCAGGTGCAGCTCAAGAGCTTTGACACCGAAGGCGATCCGCAGAAGGCCACCGGCGTGGCGCCCCAGATCGTCGACGATGCGATGATCATCGGACTGGTCGGGCCTGCGTTCTCCGGGGAGACCAAGGCCACCGGCGATGTTTTCAACCAGGCCGGCCTGCTCGCCGCCACCGCCTCGGCCACCAACGTCACGTTGAGCGAGAACGGGTGGCGGACGTTCTTCCGCGGCCTGGCCAATGACGGTGTGCAGGGCCCCTCGGTGGCCAACTATCTCAAGAACACGCTCGGCAACAAGAAGGTGTGCGTGGTCGACGACAGCACCGACTACGGTCTGGGCCTGGCCGAGGCCGTGCGCGAAACCCTTGGCCCGGTTGCCGATTCGTCGTGCAACATCTCGGTGAAGAAGGGGGACAAGGAATTTTCGGCCGCGGTCACCCAGATCAAGGGGGCCGCGCCGGACTCGGTCTTCTACAGCGGCTATTACTCCGAGGCCGCACCGTTCGTGCAGCAGCTCAAAGACGGTGGCGTGACGGCAACCTTCGTCAGCGCCGACGGCACCAAGGATCAGCAGTTCGTGAATCAGGCCGGCGAATCGTCGAAGGGCGCGTTGCTGTCCTGCCCGTGTGGTCCGGCCACCGGGGCATTCGCCGACGAGTACACCAAGAAGTTCGGCCAGGCGCCCGGCACCTACAGCACCGAGGGCTATGACCTGGGCACCATCCTGCTCAAGGGCATCGACTCCGGCGCCATCACCCGGCCGGCGCTGCTGGACTACGTCCGCAAGTACGAGGGCCAGGGTGTGGCGCGCAAGTACCAGTGGACCGACAAGGGCGAGCTGACCACCAACCTGATCTGGATGTACGAAGTCAAGTAGTCGCCACACGAAACGCGTCCGAGACCGTCACCAGGACTCGGACGCGTTTCGCTTCACATACAGAGTCAGGAGCCGCCGCCGGATGATTCACCAGTGCGTCGAGCAATCCGCTTGCCTGGCAGCCAACATCAGCTTCAACCTCGACGGCCTGCGAGACGGGTTCTGGCAGTTGACGATCGACGGCCTGTCCTGGGGCGCGATCTACGCTCTGGTGGCGGTGGGCTACACGCTGGTCTTCGGCGTGCTGCGCCTGATCAACTTCGCCCATTCAGAGATCTTCATGCTGGGAATGTTCGGCGCGTACTTCTGTCTGGATGTGATTCTGGGTTTCGCCCCGAGCGGCAACGCCTACAACAAGGGTGTCGCGTTGACCGTGTTGTATCTCGGCATCGCCTTGCTGTTCGCGATGCTGGTCTCGGGGTCGGCGGCGGTCGGGCTGGAGCTCATCGCTTATCGGCCGCTGCGAAAACGCAATGCCCGCGCCCTGACCTTCCTCATCACGGCCATCGGTATGTCGTTCGTGCTGCAGGAGTTCGTGCACTTCGTGCTGCCGAAGCTGATGAAGGGCTACGGCGGGAGCAACGCGCAACAACCCATCGTTCTGGTCCAGCCGAAAGCCCAGTTCACGATTTTCGGCGCGACGGTGTCGAACGTGACGCTGGTGATCGTGGGCGCCGCGCTGGTGTTGGCGCTCCTGACCGATATCGCGATCAACCGCACGAAGTTCGGACGCGGGATCCGCGCGGTGGCGCAGGACCCGACCACCGCCACGCTGATGGGCGTTTCCCGGGAGCGCATCATCATGCGGACCTTCCTCATCGGCGGCCTGCTGGCTGGGGCGGCGGCACTGCTCTACACGCTGAAGGTGCCTCAGGGCATCATCTACTCGGGCGGATTCCTACTGGGAATCAAGGCATTCTCGGCGGCGGTGCTCGGCGGCATCGGCAATCTCCGTGGGGCCCTGCTGGGCGGCCTGTTGCTGGGCATCATGGAGAACTACGGGCAGGCGGTGTTCGGAACGCAGTGGCGTGACGTGGTGGCGTTCGTGCTGCTCGTGCTGGTCCTGTTGTTCCGGCCCACGGGCATACTCGGTGAAAGCCTCGGGAAGGCACGGGTATGAGCGAGCATCACGGTTCAGAGTCCGCCGGTTCGGTGACCAAGACCCTGCTGGCCCCCGGCGACGCCGTCCGCGAGGCGTGGGCGACGCTGCCGCGCATGGCCAAATGGGTTGTCGGCGTGGCGGGTTTCGGGTTGCTGGGCCTGCTGCCGTTGTTCACCCCGAGCTTCCTCAACACCCCTGGCATCAGTTTCGGCGGCACCATGGCACAGTTCGCGATGGTCGCCATCATCGCGATCGGCCTCAACGTCGTCGTCGGTCAGGCCGGCCTTCTCGACCTCGGCTATGTCGGCTTCTATGCCGTCGGCGCCTACACCGTCGCCCTGTTGACCAGCCCCGACAGCCCGTGGAACAAGGTGGGTCCCGACGGTTTCTTCAGCAAGGACTGGGCGTGGCTGTCCTGCGTGCCGTTGGCCATGGCCGTCACCGCGCTGGCCGGTTTGATCCTGGGGACACCGACGCTGCGGTTGCGCGGCGACTACCTGGCCATCGTCACCCTCGGTTTCGGTGAGATCATCCGACTGCTGGCCGACAATCTGTCCGACATCACCAACGGTTCACGCGGGCTCAATCAGGTTGCCTATCCGCGGGTGGGGGAGAGCGAGAAGCTGCCCAACGGTGTGTTCTCCAGCGGCAACTCGGTCGGTGACGCCAACTACGGCACCTGGTGGTTCTGGCTCGGCCTGATCCTGATGATCGGCATCCTGCTGTTGGTCGGCAACCTGGAGCGCAGCCGGGTCGGGCGCGCCTGGGTCGCCATCCGTGAGGACGAGGACGCCGCAGAGGTGATGGGCGTCAACACCTTCCGGTTCAAGCTGTGGGCCTTCGTGATCGGCGCCGCGATCGGTGGGCTCTCCGGTGCGCTCTACGCCGGGCAGGTTCAGTATGTCGCGCCACCGACGTTCAACATCATCAACTCGATGTTGTTCCTGTGTGCGGTGGTGCTCGGCGGTCAGGGCAACAAGCTCGGCGTGATCTTCGGCGCCTTCATCGTCGTGTATCTGCCGAACCGCCTCCTGGGGGTCGAGTTCCTCGGGATCAACCTCGGTGACCTCAAGTACCTGTTCTTCGGTTTGGCACTGGTGGTGCTGATGATCTTCCGGCCGCAGGGGCTGTTCCCGGTGCGCCAGCAGCTGTTGACCTACGGCAGATCGGCCCGACAGCTGTTGCGCGGCAACACGGACAAGGAGCCGGTGCTGTGAACGAGCCCATGCCCGGCGTGACCGAGAGTGTCGAGGAGCTGGCCGGGGTCCATCGTGACATTCAGGCCGCCGAGGGCGAGGTCCTGCTGGAGACACGGGATCTCACCGTGAAGTTCGGCGGACTGGTGGCCCTGGACTCGGTCAGTTTCAACATCCGCCGCGGGGAGATCCTCGGCCTGATCGGCCCCAACGGTGCGGGCAAGACCACGTGTTTCAACGCGATCACCGGGGTGTACCGGCCCAGCTCGGGGTCGGTCCTGTTCGACGGCGCCCCGCTCGGGCGGATCAAACGTCACCAGATCACCCGCCGCGGCATCGCCCGCACCTTCCAGAACATCCGCCTCTTCGGTGAGATGACCGCACTGGAGAACGTCATGGTGGGAACCGATGCGCGGCACAAGACCTCGGTGCCGGGCGCCCTGGTGCGGTCCCCACGGCACCGTCGCGAGGAGCGGTCGGCGGTCGAACGCGCCGTGGCCTTGCTGCATTTCGTCGGGATCGCGCAACGCGGGGAAGAGAAGGCCAAGAACCTTCCCTATGGAGATCAGCGGCGCCTCGAGATCGCCCGCGCGCTGGCCACCGAACCCAAGCTGCTGTGCCTGGACGAGCCGGCTGCCGGGTTCAACCCGGCCGAGAAGGCGTCGCTGATCGAGTTGATCCGAAAGATCCGCGACGACGGCTACACGGTGCTCCTGATCGAGCACGACATGCGCCTGGTGATGGGCGTGACCGACCGCATCGTGGTGCTGGAATTCGGCCGCAAGATCGCCGACGGATCGCCACACGAAATCCGCGAGGACCCGAGGGTGATCGCCGCATATCTGGGGGTACCTGATGACAGCGTCTCCTGAGTTGTCACCGACGGAATCCGCGCGCCCCGTTCTGCTCGAGGTGCGCGACGTGGTCGTGCACTACGGCCGCATCAAGGCGTTGCACGGGGTTTCGCTCGTGGTGCACGAGGGGGAGTTGGTCACGCTGTTGGGCTCCAACGGGGCCGGCAAGACCACGATGATGCGGGCGATCTCGGGCCTACGGTCGCTGACCTCGGGCTCGGTGTGGTTCGAAGGCCGCGACATCTCGCGCGTGAAAGCCCATCAGCGCGTCATCGACGGGCTGATCCAGGCTCCCGAGGGACGCGGGGTCTTTCCGGGCATGACAGTCGTGGAAAACCTGGAGATGGGTTGTTATGGACGCAAATTCGCGTCCCGCCACGAGCATGACGAGCGATTGAACTGGGTGTTCGAGACGTTCCCGAGGCTGGCCGAGCGGCGGTCGCAGGTTGGCGGCACGCTCTCCGGCGGGGAACAGCAGATGTTGGCCATCGGCCGCGCGCTGATGGCCCGGCCGAGGGTGCTGTTGCTCGACGAGCCGTCGATGGGGTTGGCGCCGATGGTGATATCGCAGATCTTCAGGATCATCTCCGAGATCAACACCCAGGGCACCACGGTGTTGCTGGTCGAGCAGAACGCCCAACAGGCGCTGAGCCGCTCGGACCGGGCCTACATCCTGGAGACCGGCAACGTCACCCGAACCGGCAATGCGCGGGAGTTGTTGGCGGACGACAGCATTCGCGCCGCCTACCTCGGAGTGGCTTGAGTGATGGTAGGCAAATCGATTGCGCTGTTCCTACTCGCCGCGGTGCTGGAGATCGGTGGCGCCTGGCTGGTGTGGCAGGGCGTACGCGAGCACCGTGGCTGGATGTGGATGGGCGCCGGGGTGATCGCGCTCGGCGCCTACGGCTTCGTCGCGGCGTTCCAGCCCGACGCCCACTTCGGCCGGGTCCTGGCCGCCTACGGCGGGGTGTTCATCGCCGGGTCGTTGTTGTGGGGCATGGCCGCCGACGGTTTCCGGCCCGACCGGTGGGATGTCACCGGTGCGCTCGTCGCCCTCGCGGGCGTCGGGCTCATCATGTACGCGCCGCGCTGAAACCTGTCAGCCCAGATGGGCGCTGTCGTCGTCGAGATTGTCGCGGCTCAGACCCATGGGCGTGGCGGCCGGAACGTCGCCGGCGGCCACCACCTGCCGGGTGATCGGCGTCAGCACGCGGAACAGGGTGGTGATCTCGTCGTCGGTCAACGCATCCAGTGCGCTCAGAGCCAGCGCATCGGTGCGGTCTTCGACGACCTGCTTGATGTCTCGCCCGGCGTCGGTGAGGTTTCCTTGGCCGTCCAACCAGCCACGTGCGCGCAACTGCTCGGCGTAGCCCGCCCACTGCTCGTCGTCATAGTCGCGGCTGCGCATGATCATCTCGCGTGGCACCCGACCGGCCGCGGCGTGCAACACATTGCATTCCCGGCCGCTGATTCCCTCGGTGACCAGTACAGCGATATGGGCGTCGCCGCGGTGCTCACGCAGCAGGGTGACCGCGTGCCAGAGTTTGGCGATCGGGTCCTCCGGCCATGGCAGGGCCCGGTTGGCGGCGTAGAGCGGCCGCCCGTCCAGGGGTGCCGTGCGCGCGGCCTTTTCCGTCAATTCGCCGGCCAGGCGGGTGGCGTCGGCGTCGGCCACTCCGGATCGGCGCAGCGCCGCGACGGCCGATTCCGACCGCATCTTCAAAAGGGTTGCCGGACTGGCTTTTTCCCACGCCGCAGGCAGGGCCTTGGCTACCCGCTCGGCGGTGAAGTTATAAAACATGGCGGCGACGACTTCGGGCGCCACGATGCCCAGCGGCGCGGACCGGGCGGCGAAGTAGCCCATCCAGAAGCCGGGGTAGCCCAAGGACTCGAGCGCCGCGCGTGACTCTGGGGCGAAGTAGGTGACTCCGTGTACCGGCTCCAGCCGGTCGAAGAAACGACGTGCCAATGCGGGAGAACGACCCATAGGGCTAGTTAAGCACCGGTGCCGTCGCCGTCGATCACCGCGGTGGCCGCCTCGTCGATGATGGCCCGCATCGCCCGTTCGGCAGCGTCCTCGTCGCGCAGCCGGATCGCCCTGGCCACCTGGTCGTGCAACTCGATGGCGGCCGGGTTGGGGGAGTGCGGCATCAGGCCGTGCTGCGTGCGCCCGGCCAGGACCTCGGCCACCACGTCGTTGAGTGCGCGGAACATCTCGTTGCCGCTGGCGTCCAGGAGCGTCCGATGGAAAATCTTGTCCGCCAGCAGGTATGCGTCGAGATTGCCGGACCGTCCGTGCACCACCATGTCCGAGACCGCGGCGGCAAGGATTCGGCATTGGTCGGGGTCGGCCCGCCGTGCAGCGAGTGCCGCGGCGGCCGGTTCGAAACCTCGCCGCAGCTCGGACAGTGATGCCAGGAGCGCCGCCCGGTCTCCGGCCTGTAAGCGCCAGCGAATCAGTCTGGGATCGAACACATTCCACTTGCGTGACGGCTGCACCGTGATTCCGACCCGGCGCCGCGACTCCACCATGCCCATCGACTCCAGCACCCGGATCACCTCGCGCGCCACGCTGCGCGACACCTCGTGCTCGGCGCTGAGCCGGTCCAGGGTCAACACCTGGTCGGCCGCCAGCTCACCGGAGGCGATTCCGGTACCGAGCGCGGTCAGCAGGTTGGCATGCAACGCGCCGACGTTTGATGGCGAGGACACGGTTACATCCTGTCATATCGAGGATATGTGGGCTAAAGAACAGATGTAATCGCCCGCCTGTTGCAAACGTATGCCTTTTGAGCCATGCTGTGTGACGGCAGACACACATCGTGAGGCGGTTGTATGGGTTCACCAGTCGTGGTCATGGGCGTATCCGGGTCGGGCAAGTCGACCATCGGCGCCGCACTGGCACAGCGAATGCGGGTTCCTTTCGCTGACGCCGACGACTTTCACCCCGCGGCCAACATCGCCAAGATGTCCGCGGGCCACGCCCTCGACGACAGTGATCGCTTTCCCTGGCTGGAATCGATCGGGGAGTGGCTCGCCAAGCACCACGACGGCGGCGTGATGAGCTGCTCGGCACTCAAACACAAGTACCGCGACCAACTGCGGCGGCACTGCCCCGATGTCGTGTTTCTGTATCTGAGTGGATCACCCGAAGTGATCCGCCGACGCCAGGCCAGCCGGCCGGGGCATTTCATGCCGGCCGCCCTGTTGGACTCCCAATTCGCGACGCTGGAGCCGCTCGGCCCGGATGAGGCCGGTATCGCCATCGACGTGGATCAGAGCATCGACGCCATCGTCGATGAGTATGTCCACCGGGACACAGCCCAAGCCGATACTGCGACAACAGAACAGGAGAACCGATGACCTCGGCGCTCACTCATCTCGCGGCCGGGTCGGAACTGGTTGAGCCCGTGGCGGGCGGCGCGCAACTGGTCCTGGCCGCACTGGCCGGCATCGCCCTGATCGTCGTGCTCATCACGATCGTCAAACTTCATCCGTTCCTGGCCCTGATCTTCGGCGCACTGACCGTGGGCATGGCTGCGGGCGAGAACGTCAGCGACGTACTCGCGTCGTTCTCGAGCGGCTTCGGGTCCACGGCTGCCAGTGTCGGGATATTGATCGCTCTCGGTGCGATGTTCGCCAAGCTGTTGGCCGACTCCGGGGGAGCGGACGAGATCGTGGACACCATCGTCGGCCACGCGTCGCCGCGGGCGCTGCCGTGGGCTATGGCGTTGGTGGGCGCAATCATCGGCCTGCCGATGTTCTTCGAGATCGGTCTGGTGTTGTTGATGCCGGTGATCTACCTGGTGGCCCGGCGTTCTCAACTGTCCTTGATCACCGTCGGCATCCCGGCGCTGGCGGGGTTGTCGGCCATGCACGGATTCGTTCCACCACATCCGGGGCCGGTCGCCGCAATCTCGTTGCTCAACGCAGATCTCGGTGTCACCCTGGCGCTGGGCGTGCTGGTGGCAATCCCGACGATCGTGGTGGCAGGTCCGTTGTTCGGCAAGTTGGCCGGCCGCTGGGTAGTCCTGGAGGTCCCGGACCGGTTCGACGCCGCGGACTCCACGGGCGCGGACTCCGGTGGCAGTGCCACGGCCGGCGCGACGATGACGACCGCTACGAAGGCGCGACCGACCTTCGGGATCACCATGTTCAGTGTTCTGCTGCCGGTGGCGCTGATGATGGGCAAGGCGCTTGTCGACATCTTCGTCGACGACAAGTCGCATCTGCTGCGTCAGACGTTCGACATCCTCGGCCAGCCCTTGATGGCGTTGCTGATCGCGGTGGTGGTCGGAATGTTCACCCTCGGTGGCGGCGCCAAGATGAGCCGCGACCAGATCGTGAAGTGCATTGAGTCATCGCTCCCGCCGGTGGCCGGCATCATCCTGATCGTGGCGGCCGGTGGCGGGTTCAAACAGGTTCTGGTGGACACTGGGATCGGCACCCTGCTCGCCGAATGGGCCAAGGGCGCCAACCTGTCGGTGGTGCTGCTGGCGTGGGTGCTCGCGGTCTTGATCCGGTTGGCCACGGGCTCGGCTACCGTCGCCACCATCACGGCGTCGTCACTCATGCTGGGCCTGGTCGAGGGGATGAGCACCGGCGAGGTGTCCCTCGTGGTGCTCGCGGTGGGTGCCGGTTCGTTGTTCTTCTCACACGTCAACGACGCCGGATTCTGGCTCGTGAAGGAGTATTTCGGGATGACGGTCGGTCAGACCATCAAATCCTGGTCGCTGATGGAAACCGTGCTGTCGGTGTGCGGCCTGATTTTCGTCCTGTTGCTGGGGCTGGTGATCTGAGCCGCCGGTCCCAGCCCCAGCCCCAGCCCCGGGCGTGAGGCGCCTGCGCGAACAGGCACCTCACGCAACGGTTTTCAGCCTCGGACCACCTGCGTGCCGCCGGCGAGTTCGTCGTGCTTGCCCTGCTTGGTGGGGCTCGAGCTGATGGTCACCGCGATCACGATCATCGCGATGACGGCCAGGAGGCCGCCCACCCACGGGATGATCGTCAGGAGGGTGAAGGCGTTGCGAATCGCCGACTCTTTGGCCGTCGGCTTCGGTGCGTTGCCCGGACCGTGCACGGCGAGCCCGAGCAGCTTCTTGCCGGGCGTCGCGCCCATCGCCACCTCGAAAGCCACGTAATAGATGAACATCAGCAGTCCGGTGAACAGGCCGGTCACCCAGTAGCTCGACAGCGAGTCGGTGACGAACGACAGGAAGAACGCCCCGATCATGACGAAGATCCCGTCGATCACCCGAGCCAACCAACGCCGGCCCAGGCCGCCGGGGGCTTGGGCGCCGTAGGGCGGGGGATACCCACCCGATGGCTGGCCGCTATAAGGCGGTGGGTAGCCGCCCGGTTGTCCGTACTGACCGAATTCCGGTGGATAGTCGCCCGTACTCATGCCGCCAACGCTACCGATTCCGTCGCTGCTCGAGTTGGGCTCGCGCGATATCGGCCAGCGCAGCAGAGCGTTCGCGGGCGGCTTCGGCGAGTTCGGGTGCACGCTCACGTGCGATGTGCGCGAACTCGGTGGCGCGTTCGCGGGCCGCGTCGGCCACCTCGGGTCCGTGTTCACGCGCGAGTTGCGCCAATTCGGCAGCCAATTCAGTCGTCCGCTCCAGAGCCGTGTCGGCCAGCTCACGGCCGCGTTCGGCACCGACAGCCAGGCCCTGCCCCACCTTCTCGGCGAACGCACTGTCGGTGAAAGCATTGTTGTTGAGACTGCCGGTTGTCACGCCGGGAACAGCGGCGGCGACGCTGGCCGAGACGTTCCGTGCCGCACGGCGTCCGCGCCAGGCCAGGGACGGTTTGCCTGCGGTGTCGGCCGCCGCGATGATCAGACCGCCCAGCAGACTCACGTCGGTGAGGAACTCACGGCGCTGAGCGGCGGCGTGTTGTGGGTCGGAATCTTTCAGGAATGCCTGTGAACCAACGCTTCTCGGAATCATCGTGACGGCCAGAGCCGCCGCGGTCAGCCGCGGTGCCCGGCCGAGCGCCAGGAGGAGCCCACCTGCCACCTGAACCACGGCGTTGGCCCGTGCAACCATGGCAGCGTTGTTCGGAACCCCGGCGCCCACGGGGCCGGGTAGTGCACTCAACGCGCCGAGCGTTCTGCGAGTCGTCTCGGTGGAGGTACTCGGGTCGCGCAGGGTGTCGACGCCTCGGGCGATGAAGGTCGCCGACAACATGGGGCGGGCGATTCGTCTGATCAACATGAGCTAGGAGTTCCCAGAGCCAGCCAGGGCAAACCTGTCCGGTCAGGTCAGCGGCGTCCGGCCAGTAGCACTTCGCTGAGATGCGTGGTGGTCTGAACCCCGTCGTCGTAACCGCCCTGGTCGTCGAGCGCATTCATGATCGCCAGCGTGTAGCGCTGCTGCGGTCCGGCGAAACCTACGCTGTTGACCACCCAGCCGCCCTGTTCGAGTGACCAGCCGTCCTTGTTGCCTGGGCTCATCGCCGCGCCGGCACCCCAGACGCCCCACTGCTGGTTGGCGTCGACGTGCTGGAGCGCGTCCACGATGCCTGCCGTTTCGGCCGGGGTGAGACCGGTGAGGGTGTAAGTCATCAGCCGGTCGAGATCTTCTGGCGTGGTCTTCTGGAAGCCCCAGTACGGGAAGGTGCGGCTGAATCCGCGTTGCGGTTGTAGTTCGGTCAGCCCGTACGCTGGGAAATCGGTGTTGAACGCCTGGTGATCGGCGCCGCTGTACCGGGTCCACAGGGTGTCGGCGGCGTCATCGTCGGACGAGTGCAGCATGGCCGCCATCAGGGCCCGGTCCGAATCGGTCAGCGTGACACTGCCGGCACGTTGTCTGGTCAGCAGATCGACCACCATGCCCAGCTTGATCGTGGACGCCGTCCACACCTGCTCCCCGGCGTGTGCATTCCGGTAGACGGCCCCGGTGGTGCGGTCTCGCAGTACGTAACCGACGGTGCCCGGGCGCGTCGCCAAGTAGGCATCGGCAGCGGCCACGCGCTCAGAAAAGTCGCAATCGGCCCCGGTCGTACAGGCTGCGCCGGCCGACGGGACGGTGGCACCGCCGCAGATGGCGGCCAGTACGCAGGCAAAGGACAGGAGGCGGCGCATTGGAGTAGCTTCGCAGGGGTGGATCCCCTGGCCGGCACCGGCATCGGGCTGTGAACTACGACTGGGAACAGTTGGGTGCGGGTGTGTGGCGCACCCGGCTGCCGTTTCTGGATGTGACGGTCGGTCTGGTCAGTGGCAGCACGCACGCATTGTTGGTCGATGCCGGTACGACTTTGGCCGAGGCGCGCGGCATCGAGGCCGATGTGGCGGCACTGACGGGGCATCGAGTCGGGCATATTGTCCTGACGCACAACCATTTTGACCATGTCCTCGGCTGCTCCTGGTTCAAGGATGCCGAAATCTATTGTGCGCCAGAGGTTGCGGTCACCATGACTGCCGGCCGGGCGCACCTGCGGGGCGATGCGATCCGCCACGGTGCCGACGCCGACGACGTCGACCGGGCGATCGCCGCGATGTCGGCTCCCGCCCACCAGGTGTCCGGTGGGGAGATCGATCTCGACGGCCGGACCGTGAGTGTCTGCCGTCCAGGTGCCGGCCACACCACCCACGACCTGATCGTGACGGTGCCGAACCAGCACACAGTGGTGTTCTGCGGTGATCTCGTCGAGCAGTCCGGTGATCCGGTCATCGACGCCGATTCCGATCTGGAGGCGTGGCCGGCCACGCTCGAGGCGGTGCTGGCTGCGGGCGGGGAGCAAGGGGTGTTCGTTCCGGGGCACGGTGCGGTCGTCGACGCCCATTTCATCCGGCTCCAACAGCGCTGGCTGAGCGCCCGGCGCACTAGGTGATCCCCGCCGACCGATTTAGTTAGCCAATATGCGACGATTCGCCGATGACCGAGGTTGACGCCCATTTCGTGCAGTCCGAGCAGGACAGGTTCCAGCCGACCCGCTTTGCGCAGAGCCACTGGGGTGAGGATCACCTCAACGGTCCCGCGCTGGTCGGCCTCGCCGCACGGGCGCTGGAGGCGGCCTTCGGGCTTCCCGAGTTTCTGCCGGCCCGGTTGACGGTCGACCTGTTCAAGGCCGCGCGCGGCCTGCCGACCACGACGAAGGTGGCGTTGATCCGTGACGGCCGGCGGGTCCGCAATTCGGAGTGCGAGCTGGTGCAGGACGGCGTGACCGTGGCCCGTGCGACGTTGGTGCAATACCGGCTGAGTGCACCGCCGCGGGGTGAAGAATGGACTGCGGCCACCGACTTCGAACCGCCTGCCGCACTCGACGGGGACCGGACGACGTACATGGGCAGTGACGCGGGTGGTTGGAGTCGCGCCATCGCCGAGCATCAGAACGCATCGCGTAAGCGGTTCATGAACCGCACCATCACGGTGGTGCAGGGGCATCCGAATTCGCCGTTCGTGCGGGCGGCCATGGCTGCCGAGGGCACCAGTCTGGTCACCAACCTGGGCACCGCCGGCGTCGGCTACATCAACGGTGACCTCACGGTCGCGCTGTCGCGGTTACCCGGTGACGAGTGGATCGGCGTGCAGGCGGATTCACATTGGTCAGCCGATGGCGTCGCCGTCGGCGCTTCGACGCTGTACGACAGTGCCGGGGCGTTCGGCACCGGCCTGGTCACGGCGATCAGTAACCCGGCAGCTCAGATCGATTTCAACAACGACCCGTTTCCGGGTCGGACCGCGCCGCGGTAGCCGGGGCGAGCCGGGTCACCGGAACACCACCCACCGCATCGCGCAGTACATGAAGATCGCCTCGCACCCGCCGGCAACGATCCTGGCCAGGTGATACTCGGTGCCCATCGCCGCGAGCCCGCTCGACACCCCCAGGATGAACGCCAGGTAGTTGATCACGACCATTACGACGTACACCGTCACCTGCGGACCGACAGCGGCGTGCGAACGAAAGTTCAGGGTGCGGTTCAGGTAGTAGGCCAGGCCAAAAGCCGCGGCGTATCCGACCGTCACCGCGACAGCAAGCGGCGCCCGGAACCCGCCGTGCAGGAGGGTCAGGATCGTCAGGTCGACACCGAAGGTGAAGGTGTTGATCAACGCGAAACCGAGGAACGTCGGAGCCACAAGAGAATTCAGCGGCGCCGGCAGGGCTCGCACCGCCACGGCGCACATCCGGTGGAATCGCTCGGCCGGCGATACCCGGCTCGGTTCGCTCCGCACATGGACACGGTGGCATCGGAAGATGTCGGGACCGTGAGCACCGGGCGAACTTCACCGGAGGTATCGACACGGGGTGGCCGTCACTCCGAGATCGCAACTCCCTCATAGCTGGTCAGCATCTCGGTGTTCGGCAGCGCCATCTGCAGATAGAGGTCGATGTGGCGGATCTTGTCGTCGGCAGTGAACTCATACACCGAGATCGAGTTGACCACTGACTCGAAGTCGCCCATCTTGGTGTGTTCCTCGAGTTCGAGGAACACCACGCCGTCGGCTTCGCTGACGCGCTTGAACAAGCCGTCCCACTCGGAGGCGGCGGCCCAGTTGGTCATGAAGTCGGTGTACTGCGCCCAGTTCATGACTTCCTTGAAGTTGCCGACGCGTTTGAACTCGTCGACGGCGACCAAGGCGGCCAGCGGAGCCCAGCCGTCTGTTCCGAAGCCGGGTTGCTTGGCGGCGCCAACCAATTGCTTGGTGGTGACCGCGTACTGCACCACGGTGCGGCGGCGGCCGGTGTATTCGTCGACAACTTCGCTGACGTCTTTCAACGGAGAGGTTCCTCTTCTGTGGTCGATTTGGGTACTGACTTGGGTCCGGTCAGGAGTCGGCTGCCGCCAAGTATTTGTCGACGACCGAATGGAAGTGCGCGATGACGACTTCTTCCTTGACCAGGGCCATGTGCTTCAGGGCGGTGTTGCGCAACCCGATCTGTTGACGTGGCATCTGCTCGTAATCTTGTTGCAGCGCTTCGAAATACTTGTAGCTGCCGGCTTCGTCGACCACGATGGGCTCGGCGGTGAACGCGGCTTTGTGCTCGTCGGGCAACCACATGTAGCTGGCGACATGCCAGATACACCGGTTGGGGTCACCGTCCGGGTGCGGTAGCGACATGATGATCGTGGCTTCCCCGGCGCGGATGGTCATGAAGAAATTCGGGAACCACACCCAGCCGTGGTTGTCACTCATCTGGGCGTCGGTCAGCCCGCTGACGTCAAGTCCCATGCCGGTCAAGGTGTCTCGCGTTGCCCGCTGCAGCAGTGTGCGGGCGGTGACGCCTTCGGGGAAGTTCAGCGATCCATCCTCGCCGCGATGCTCGGCGACGAGTTCGGAGAAGCGGGGGAGCACCGCGACGGTGGACGGGAAGGTCTCGGGTAGGTCCATGATGCCGTCGACCTGCTGCTCCGGGGTGGCTCCGACGACGTCGAACGGCGCCATCGACACGCTGTGCTGGTCGAAGAACCGGTACCGGCTGGTGGCGGGGTCGATGTTGATCACCCGCAGGAGCTGGGGGTGGATGCCGTTGATGTGGTAGCCCTCCTGGAAGGCATCGAGAACGACCTTCCAGTTGCAGTCGATGGCCTCGGTCACGTCCATCACCGTCACCATCTCGTCGAGGTGATACGGCGCCAGCATGGTCGCGACCTCGTCGCCGATGAAGTCCGCCAGGGGTTCGGCATTCGGATCCGGGTTGAGAAAGATGAACCCGGCGAAGGTGCCCACCGAGACCTCGATGAGCCCATGGGTGTCTTTGTCGATCGGCCCGGCCAACGCTTCCCGCAACATGCCCTTGAGTCGCCCGTCGAGGTCGTAGGACCACAGGTGGTACTGGCACAGGAAGCCGCGTTTGGCGTTCCCGCGGGCATCGCGGCACAACACGTTGCCCCGATGTCGACAGGCATTGACGAATGCGCGAAGCCGGTCGTCCTTGCCCCGCACGATGAGGTAGGACTGATCGAAGATCTGGTACTGCTTCCAGTCGCCGGCGTTGGTCAACTCATCCACCCGGCCGACCACCTGCCAGACTTTCTTCCAGATTGAATCACGCTCCTGGGCAACGAATTCCGGTGCGATATAGCGACTGGTCGGAATCTGCATCCGGTACGCATCAGGTCCGATGTCATCCAGGCGGGTGGCGTTGTCCACCCAGTTTCCGGGGCGTGCTGTCTGCACGGGCGGGCCTCCTCATTCGATATCGGGCTGCGAGCTGACGGCCGGGCGCGCCCGGGCGCGTCGGCGCTGGGGAAGTGGCTTGTGACTGCGATCACTACTATACATATCTGTATATCTAATACAACGGTGCATATTGATAGGTCGAGTGGCGACGATCGTGGAGGTGCACTGCCGCGCCCGCTGGCTAACGTTTGACAGGATGGGGTCATGGCCGAACGCTGGACGAAGCAACGCCGCTTGGAGCACACGCGCAACGTTCTGCTGGACGCTGCCGAAGAGGTGTTTGCGCGCAAGGGGTTTGACGGAGCCGCGCTCGAAGACATCGCTGAGGTCGGGGGATACACCCGCGGTGCCATCTACTCCCACTTCGGGAGCAAGGCCGAGTTGTTCCTGGCTGTGGTCGAACGGCAACGCCAACAATTCCTCGACGGTTTTGCCGATGTCATCGCGACGTTCCACCGACTCGACGATCTCGACGTCGACGAACTCGGTGACCGTTGGCGCGACCTGGTCGCCGCCGAGGGCCCCGACCGGGCCGCGCTCGGATCCGAGTACACGCTGTTCCTGCTACGTAATCCCGACGCGCGGGAACGGGTGGCGGCGCAGCGGGAGGCGACGGTCCGCGCCCTCGCCGACTACATCTCCAAAGGCGCCGCCCGTCTCGGAGGTCACCTGAGCATTCCGGCGCAGGATCTGGCCCGGGTGGTTCTGGCCGCCAACGACGGCGTCACCCTCAACAGTCTGCTCGATGAGCAGGCGGTCTACCGGCCGTTCCTCCGCATGGTTCTGGCCAATATCGTTGTCCCCAAGGGGAATGGTTCGTGAAGCAGGTTCGACATCCCGCGCGCACCGGCGCGCTGATGGCCATGGCCTCCATGCTGTGCGTGCAGATCGGTCTGGCCGTGGCCGTCGGCCTGATTGATGACATCGGTGCCGAGGGCGCCGCGTGGCTGCGCTTGGCCTGGGCCGGAGTGCTGATATTGCTGATCGTGCGGCCGCGTCCCTCGGCGTTCACGAAATCTGCCTTCTGGGCCTGCGTCGCGCTCGGTGTGGTCACCGCCGGGGTGACCATGTTGTTCATGGCGGCGCTGTCCCGAATCCCGCTGGGGACGGCCAGCGCGCTGGAATTCCTCGGCCCGCTCGGGGTCGCGGTCGCACACGGGAAAGGCCGCAGTCGAGTGCTCTGGCCCGGGCTCGCAGCGGCCGGCGTCGTGCTGCTCACCGAGCCCTGGACGGGCGACGTCGACCTCATCGGTGTGCTCTACGCGCTCAGCGCGGCATTGTGCTGGGCCTGCTACATCCTGCTGACGCAACGGGTCGGTGACGAAGTGGCCGGCATCAAGGGTCTGGCGGTGTCCATGCCGGTCGCCGGCCTGGTCGGCACCGCGGTCGTCGGGCCGTCGGTATTTCCGATGCTGACGCCGCAGCTGCTCCTGATCGGTATAGGTCTGGCGATCCTGCTACCTGTGGTCCCCTTCGCGCTGGAAATGTCTGCGCTGCGGTACCTGAGTACCGCCGCCTTCGGCACGCTGATGGCCTTGGAGCCGGCTTTTGCCATGCTGGTCGGTTTCGTTCTGCTCCACCAGGTCCCGGCCCCGGCCGCGGTGATCGGCATCTGCCTCGTAGTGGCGGCAGGAATAGGTGCTGCTCGCACCGGAGCGCGCGCCACGCCGGTCCCTGCCGAGATCGGCTGATCCGGCTACGCTGGCGCAAATGGCACGTGGAATCTTCAATTCGCCGGTCAGCCGTTGGTTCAATGCGGCCGCCGTGGGTCTCACCCGCGTTCCGGTGCTCGGCCGGTGGATTGGCAACGGTGTGGTGGTCATCCGTTACACGGGGCGCCGGTCGGGTCGCGCGTTCGAGACTCCCGTTTCCGTCACGCGGGACGGTGATCAGGTGACCATCAACGTGATGACGCCGGACAGTAAGAACTGGTGGCGCAACTTCCTCGGCGAGGGCGGTCCGCTCACCTTGCTGAACCTGGAGGGTAGCGACCGCACGGGACACGCGGTTGCCCACCGTGACGGCCATGGCAAGGTGGCCGTCACGGTGCAGCTCGACGCACCCTGACTTCAGACGTCGACGCGCTTGCGCCGGTAGAGCGTTCCGACCATGAGCAACAGCAGGCTGATCACCAGGATCGCCGTGGCCAGCACGTTGATCTGCGGTGGCACCGCGGCCTTGACCGCCGCATTGACGTACAGCGGATAGGTGACCGTGGAGCCGCTCACGAAGTAGGTGATGATGAAGTCGTCGAGCGAGAGCGCGAAGGACAGCATCGCCGCGGCGACGATACCCGGAACGATCAGCGGCAGAGTCACTTTGAAGAATGTCCGGGTCGGGCCGGCACCGAGGTCCATGGACGCGTCTTCGAGCGTCCAGTCGAATCCGCGCACCCTGGCTCGCACCGTCATGGCGATGAAACTCACCTCGAACGCGATGTGGGCGATGAGGATCGTGGTGTAGCCCGCCGCCCAGCCGAGGTCGAGGAACAGGGTCAGCAGGGACGCGCCCATCACCACCTCAGGTGCGGTGAGCGGTAACACCAGGAACGTGTCGACCGCCTTCTGGCCCCGGAAGCGTTGGCGCACAAGCGCGATGGCGACCAGGGTGCCGAGCACCAGGGCGATTGCGGTGGATACCGCCGCGACGTTCAGGCTCAGCTTGAGTGCCTCGGTCAGCGCCGGGTACTTGAACGGGTGTGCCCAGTTGTCGAGCGTGAACCCCTGCCAGGTGTAGTTGAACTTGCCTGCCGGCTTGTTGAACGAGAACAACACGATCACGAAGATCGGCAGGAACAGGTACAGCAACACCAGGCCGGCGACGATCCGCAGGGACCAATCGCCCCAGCGCGGTGAGCCTTTGACAACCTGCGGCGTAGCCGGGCTCGTGGCGTCCGCCATCGCGGTCAACGTCATACGAGGTCCTCCGTACCGAGCGCCCGCGTGTAGAGCAGTACGCCGACCAGGATGATCGCCATGAGCACCATGCTGAGCGCGGCCGCCGCCGGATAGTCCTTGACCACCAGGAACTGCTTCTGGATCACGTTGCCGATCATGGTGGTCTGCGTGCTGCCGAGGTAATCGGCATTGATGAAATCACCTGCCGACGGGATGAACACCAGCATGCTTCCGGCCAGTACGCCTGGCATCGACAGCGGCAGAATGACTTTGGTGAAGCTGCGGGTGTTCGACGAGTACAGGTCCTTGGAGGCCTCGATCAGGCGGGGATCGATCTTCTCCAGGCTGACATACAGCGGCAGGATCATGAAGATGATCCAGTTGTAGGTGAGGCCGCCGATCACGGCCCAGCTCGTCGACAGCAGCCGCCCCTCGCTCGGCAACAATCCGATCGACCCGAGCGCACTGACCACCAACCCGTCGTCCGCGAGAATCGTCTTCCAGGCGATCGTGCGGATCAGGAAGGTCACGAAGAACGGCAGGATCACCAGGCCCAGGATGAGGTTCTTGTAGCGGCCGGCTTTGAAGGCGATCACGTAGGCCAACGGGAATGCCAGCATCGCGCACAGCACGGTCGCCACCAGTGCGTAGCCGAAGGTCCGCAGAATCTGGTCCTGATACTCACTGAACGCGTGAGCGTAGTTGCCGAAGTTCCAGTCGAACTCCAGTGTCGGCAGGTACACCGATCCGCCCGACGTGGACAACGAGGTACGTGCCAACGAGATGAACGGCACCACAAAGAAGATCCCGAGGTACACCAACGCCGGCAGGATCATCAGGTACGGGGCGATCTTGCTCCGCTGCCGGCTACTGGTGGCTACGCCCGCCATCGGCGTCAGCCTCCGGTCACTGCGGCGTAGAGACTGTTGAACTCTTGAGTCTGCTCGTCGGTGAGGGCCGCCCACGACTTGAGCTTGGCGGCCATGTCAGCGGGCGGGTTGATCAGCGGGTTGCCGGCCAACTTGGGATCGATCTTGGCGAGCTCGTCGGTCATGTCCGACAGCACCGGCACGAACTGGGTGAACGCGATGAGCTTGGCGTAGTTCGCCCGGTCATAGACGTAGTCGATCCAGGCCTCGGCCGCTTTCTCGTTCTGCGTGGTGTATGGGATCACCATGGTGTCGATGAACCAGTCGCCACCCGACTCCGGCACGATGAATTGCAGGTCCGGATTGTCCGCCTGCAGCTGCACCACGTCGCCTGAATATGCCTGGGCGACAGCGATATTGCCGGCTGCGAGGTCATCGGCGTAATCGTTGCCGGTAAACCGGCGGATCTGGCCCTTGTCCTTCTGGTCGCGGATGAAATCGACGGCCTTGGTGATGGATTCGGTGGTCGGATCCTCGACCGAATTGCCCTGCCACTGCATGATCATGCCGAGGCCGTCCTGGACGTCGGACAACAGGCTGACCCGGCCCTTGAATGCGGGATCCCACAGATCGTCGATCTTGGTGATGTCGCGTCCGGTAGCGGCCTTGTTGTAGGCCAGGCCCACCATGCCGGTCATGTACGGCGCGGTGTACTTGCGGCCCGGATCGGCCTTCGACTGGAGGAGGTCCTCGCGCAGGTTCTTCTTGTTGGGGACACGGGAGTCACGGATCTCATTGAGCCACTTGAGACCGGCAAGCCGGACCGCCATGAACTCGGTGGGCACCACGAGGTCGGACCCGATGTCCTGCTTACGGGACAACGGTTCCTTGACCTTGGCGAACCACTGTTCGTTGTCGTTGAAATCCTCCTTGTAGTCCACCGTCAGACCCGTCTTGGTCTGGAACGCGGCGACGAATCCGTCGGCCATGTACAACGGCCAGTTCGAGATGCGAACTTTGCCGGTGGCCGGTGAACCGTCGTCGGGGGCGGCCGACGACGACGCAGTGGAGCCACCCTCGCCCCCCGTCCCACATGCGGCCAGCACGGACGGGCCCAGTGCGAGCGCGGCGGCGGCCGCGGCGCCGCCACCGAGGAAGCGACGCCGCGAGGTGCGGTTCGCGGTGAGCCGAGCAAGAAGTTGGGGATCGAATTGAGCGGGCATGGGCGACCTTTCTGAATTCGGGCGCTTTGGTCGATGAAGGGTGGGGCGGCGGCTGCTGCCGAGGCCTACGTGTCGTCGAGCATCTCTTCGAGATCTTCGGTGGTGGGGATGTCCGCGGCCGGAAGTACCCGCGACGCGTCGGGCGACCAACCCGCGTGGACCTGATCGCCCGGACGCAGCAGGGGAAGCTCCTGCTCAGGGCCGACGTGGGCGATGATCGTCGAATCATCAGGTGCGGCAAGGGAAAGCCGAAGCACCGGACCTTGGAAGGTCAGGTCCTTGACGGTGGCGGGAACGGTGGCCACCTCCCCGGTGGGAACATCCATCGAGACGCGGACCCGTTCCGGGCGCACCATCAGGGTGGCCTGCCCGCCGGGTTCGATGGTCGTGTCGCCGGGCTTGGCCTTGAGCGTGGTGCCGAGCACTTCCACCTCGACGAAGTCGCGGTTGGCGCGTCCGGTCTGTCGACCCGCCCACAGGTTGGCCTGCCCGATGAAGCTGGCGACGAACACCGTCGCCGGGCGGTCGTATATCTCGGTGGGGCTGCCGATCTGCTCGACGTTTCCGTTGTTCATCACCGCGATCCGGTCGCTCATCGTGAGCGCCTCTTCCTGATCGTGGGTGACGTAGATGAACGTGATGCCGACTTCGCGCTGGATCCGCTTGAGTTCGAATTGCATCGCGTGCCGCAGCTTGAGATCCAGGGCGCCGAGCGGCTCATCGAGCAGGAGCGCGCTCGGGTAGTTGACCAGGGCGCGGGCCAGCGCCACCCGCTGCTGCTGCCCGCCTGAGAGCTGGCCGGGCTTGCGCTTGGCGAAGTCGGTGAGCCGAACGATTTCCAGCAGCTCGTCGACGCTGCGATTGATCTCGGCTTTGTCCTTCTTCATGCTGCGCGGCCCGTAGGCGACGTTGTCCCACACCGTCATGTGCGGGAACAGCGCATAGTGCTGAAAGACCGTGTTGACGTTGCGCTTGTGTGGTGGCACGCGGGAGACGTCGACACCCTCCAGTCGGATGGCGCCCTCGGTCGGGCTTTCGAATCCGGCGATCATGCGCAGCGTGGTGGTCTTCCCACAGCCCGAGGGGCCGAGCATCGAGAAGAACTCACCCGACGCGATCGAGAAGTCCGCCTCGGCTACGGCGACGTAGTCGCCGAACCGTTTCGTGACATGGTCGATCTCTATGACTGGGGCGCCGGAGCGTGGCGCGCCGTCGTGTCCCGTCGACTTGTCGACGGCGGTGATATCTGGGCCGGTCAGCGGAATCCTCCTCCAGTACAGCCGGGAAGCTGTCGGTAAACAATCGCGGATTGCGCCGACCTTCGCAACCGTTTCCGCAATGAATTAACAATTTTTCAATGGAATCCTTCGTCTGAACCGTCTTGGCAGCGTGATTCCATAGCGCGGCGGGCGAACGGCCACGGGCGGGTGTGGTCGGTCCATGGTCCGAGGGAGCAGCGACTGACTGGTCTCAAGTTTCGCAGCTCAGCGGGTTGTCGCGGCAGGAAACCGGCGACTGAGGGAATCAGCCCCACTCGTGGTTCATCGCGCGGGACTCCGACATGGTGTGCACGGACTCGCCGTGGCGGTCCGGTGCCCGGGACACCGCGATGAGCGCCATCGCCAACGCGGCGGTGACCGCACCGGCGACGAAGATCGTCACGAAGCTGACTTCCGAGGGCACGAGCCGATGCCCGAGCAGAACGGCCACGACCGCGGCCGCCACGGAACTGCCGATGGTTCGCGCGATGGCGTTCATGCTCGTGGCGATGCCCGTCTCGCTGGTATCCACCTCACTGACCACCAGTGCGGGCAGCGCGCCGTATCCGAGGCTGATGTACGCGTTGGCAAGCACGCCGGCCAGGACGACCTGCCAGGGGCGGTCGTGGGCGACGGCGAGCATGACGAATCCGGCGATGCCCGCCACAGCGGCCACCATCAGCACCCGGCGGGCGCCGTACCGGTCGATGTAGCGGCCACTGACCAGCGCCACCAGGAAACCGGTGAGCGCTCCGGGAAGTAGGAAGTAGACGCTCGCCTGCAGCACCGTTGCCCCGAATCCGTAGCCGGCGGCCTGGCGCGACATCTGCACGAACTGGGTGAGGCCGAGAAAGGCGAAGTACAGACCCATCCCGACCAGGACCGTGGCCAAGTTGGTGAGCAGAATGGGTCGCCGGGCCAGCATCGCGGTCGAGACCAGGGGGTCGGCGGCCCGTCGCTCCCACCACCACCAGCCGGTCAGCACGCCGACGCCGCCGAGCAGGAAACCGATCGTGCCCGGATGACTCCATCCCCACGAATTGCCCTGGGTGATCGCCAACAGCACCGACGACAATCCGATCGCCAGGCCGGCGGCGCCCAGCCAGTCGATCGCCCCGCCCGTGTCCGGCCGGCGGTTGGGCACGACCACGACCGCCACCACGATGACGACCGCGGTGAATACGGTGGTGAGCCAGAAGACCCGGTGGTACCCGGCATCGCCGGACATCAGTAGGCCGGTGACGACGAGGCCGACGCCGCCGCCGAAACCCAGCGTCCCCGACAGCACCGACATCGCACCGACCAATCGATCCTCGGGGAGTTCCTCACGCAGGATCGCGATGCTGATCGGGTAGAGCGCGTAGGAGGCGCCCTGCAGGATGCGTGCCGCCACCAGCAGAGGTACCGACGCGGTGACCGCGGCCAGCACGGAACCCGTCAGCACGACTATCAGCACGCCCAGCAGGACACGCTTCTTGCTGTAGAGGTCGGCGAGTCGCCCGATCAGTGGGGTCGAGGCGGCCGCGGCGAGCAAGTTGGCGGTGACGGCCCAGCTGACCGCCACCGAAGTGGTGTTGAGCTGCCGGGCGATGATGCCCAGGATCGGAACCACCGCGGTCTGCAGGACGGCGACGGTGAGGGCGATCAGACTGAGGCCGGCGATCAGGACACCGGCACGTCGTGGAGCTGGAAGCGCGGGGGAGGCGGACCGGTCAGTTTCGGTCCTGGCCACTTCCGCTCCGATCCATAGCTAATCTTTGTGTTTGGTCGATTATGGCCTTGGTCCGGCGCGTGCCCCCACACCGGGTGCGTGGTCGAATAGACGGATGGCTTTCGGAGTCAGCGCGCTCAACGCGTCCACGTTCAGTGGACGTCGCCCGACCGGTTCCGGTGACCTGACGGTCGAGACCCATGGGATCGCGCCGCTGGCTGCCGACCAGCGCTACGGACATCCGGCCCGGCTGTTCACGGTGTGGTTCGCGCCGCAGGTCAATATGACCGGAGTTTTCACCGGCACATTGGCGATCACGCTCGGGCTGGGGTTCTGGCTGGGCCTGCTGGCCATGGTGATCGGCACCGTCCTGGGTTCAGCCGTGGTCGCCTACCTGTCGACGTGGGGCCCGCGCACTGGTGCTGGTCAACTTCCCAACGCGCGCATGGCATTTGGCGGCCTGGTCGTGGTACCAGGCGTCCTGCAGTGGGGATCGTCGATCGCCTGGGACGCCCTGGTCGGCTTGTTCGGCGGGGAGGCGCTCGCGGCGCTGCTGGGCATCCCGTTCTGGAGCGCGGTGTTGATCGTGCTGGCAGTCCAGGGCGTCGTGGGGTTTTTCGGCTACGAGTTGATCCACCGCCTGCAGGCGGTGCTGACCGTCATCCTGTTTCTCACGTTCGCGGTCTTCACGGTCAAACTGGTCAGCGGCCATGACATCGTGGTGGCGCCGTCGGTTGCCGGCGCGGATCTGGCCGGGGCATTCGTTTTCGAGGTCACGATCGCCCTGAGTCTGGCGATCTCGTGGGCCAGTTATGCCGCCGATTTCAGTCGCTATCTCCCGACGGATTCGTCGCGGTGGCAGGTGTTCGGATACTCGTTCGCCGGAATCGTGTTGGGCTACATCTTCGTTCAGGGCATCGGGATCGCGGCCGCGTCGGTCATCGGTGAGCACACCGCCGACGGTGTTCACGCCGTCATGGGCGGGGGCGTGCTCGGCGGGCTGGCCCTGCTGGTGATCGCCCTCGCGGCGATCGGGTCGGGGGTGATGAACGACTACAGCGGCTCATTGGCGTTGCAGACCATCGGCGTGCGCGTGCGCCGACCGGTGTCGGCGGTCATCGTGACGGTGCTGGCGTTCGGCTTGATCCTGTGGCTGCACGCTGCCGATACCGCGACCCGGTTCACCGATGTCCTCCTGTTGGTCAGCTACTGGATTCCGGCGTTCGTCGCGGTGGTCGTGGTGGATTGGATGTACCGGACCCGGGGCCGCACCAGCATCGATCCGAGTGCCGAACCCACAGTTCGCCGTGACGCGGTGGCCGCCCTGATCGCGTTCGTACTGGCGTACGTGGTGGCCGTGCCATTCATGAACACCACCCTGATCCAGGGTGCGGTAGCGACCGCATGGCACGGCGCCGACATCGCGTACTTTGTCAATTTCGTTGTGGCGCTGATGCTTTACGGTGGATATCGGTTGCTGGCGCAGCGGGCTCGCCGACCGTAGCGGTCAGAGGTCTACACCTCGGGCAGCGCGGCCAGGACGTGCTCGATGAAGGACGAGGTCGACGCGCTGCCGCCGATGTCGGGTGTACCGACACCGGCATCGAGGACGCGTCGGACGGCGTCCTCGATACGGTCGGCGGCGCCGCCGAGTGCAGGTGTGCCACCTGCGCGGCCGGCGAGCCAGCGCAGCAACATCGCGGTGGACAGGATCATCGCCACCGGGTTGGCGATGTCGCGTCCGGCGATGTCGGGCGCCGATCCGTGTGCGGCCTGCGCCATCGCGTGAGTGTGCGAGGCGTTGATGGAGGGCGCCATCCCGAGCGAGCCGCTCAACTGCCCGGCCAGGTCGGACAAGATGTCGCCGAACATGTTCTCCGCCACGATCACATCGAAATCGCGGGGATGACTCACCAGCCGAGCCGCGAGTGCGTCGATGTGTTCGCCCCGGACTGCGACATCGGGGTAATGCTCGGCGACCGCCAGGCACGCATCGAGGAACAATCCGGTGGTTTTGGTCAGGACGTTCGCCTTGTGAGCGATGGTGACCGACTGACGCCGGACCGCCGCCAACTGGAATGCCTGGTGGGCGATCCGCTCACAGGCGGTGCGGGTGAAGACTGCGACCGCCAGCGCGACATCGGGTGTGGGCATGAATTCGCCTGCGCCGTCGTACATGTTGCGGTCGGCGTAAAACCCTTCGGTGTTCTCCCTGACGATGACGACATCGAGATCGGGACATACTGCGTTGACGGCTGCACTCAGGGCGCGGGCAGGGCGGATGTTGGCGAACAGGTTGAAGCGCTTGCGGATTGCTCCACCGGGTGAAAGCGTCCCGCGGAACTGCTCGGGGTATCCGGCGTTGTCGTGCGGGCCGAGGATCCATCCGGCCAGCCCGTCGAGTTCGGCCAGCGTCGGTTCTGGCAGCGGAGTTCCGAGCTCACCGATGGCCTCGAGGCCGAATGGCAGTTCGCGCCAATGCACATCGACAGACACCCCGGCCAAGGCCCGTTCGGCGACCCTGGTGGCCGAGTCCACGATTTCCGGCCCGATACCGTCGCCGAGAAGCACTCCCAGGGTCAGCACCCGCTCATCTCCGTTCAGATCGGATGGGCCGCGAACCACTGCAACAACATTTCCGCGATCTCCGCAGGCTTCTCTTCCGGAAGCCAGTGTGAGGCACCGGCGAGCGTTTCGAAACGGTACGGGCCACTCACGTACTTCGCGGTGTCGCGCGCCGGCTTGGCGGTGATCGCGATGTCGCCGTCACTCCAGACGTACAGCGTCGGCACGGTGATCTTGTCCGCTGCGCCTGGGCCCAGTCGGCTCAGCGGCATGGCGCGATACCAGTTCAGTGCCGAGGTCAGGGCCCCTGTTTCCGCCATGGCCCGGACGTCACGTGCCGCCGCCTCCGGCGGCAGCCCACTACGGGTCAGAACCTTGGCCATGGTCTTTCCCTTGCCGTCGCGCCCGAGCAGGAAGCGTTCGGCCACCCAGGGCAGTTGGTTGACGTACATGTACCAGGACGCCAGTCCCTGCCGGCTGGTGAGCATGGACCGTAGGAAGGCCATCGGGTGGGGCACCGACAGGGCAGACAGCGAGGCCAGTCTCTCGGGCGCGCTCCCGGCCACGCCCCAGGCCACCGCGGCGCCCCAGTCGTGGCCGACCAGATGCACTCGGTCGGCACCGCTGGCGTCGATCAGCGCGAGGATGTCCTTCACCAATTCCGTCGCGCGGTAGTCGCGGCGCCTAGTCGGCCGGGCGCCGGGTGAGTACCCGCGCTGGTTGGGTGCCAGACACCGGAAGCCGTTGGCGGTGAGCAGCGGGATGATCTCTCCCCAGCTGCTGTTCTGCTGTGGGAAGCCGTGCAGCAGCACAACCACCGGCCCGTCAGCGGGTCCGCTGTCGGTGACGTCGAATACGAACTCCTCGCGGCGGTATTGATCCATACCCAGCATCATGCCAAGCAGGCCCGTCGATCAGGCGTTGTCCTTCGATGAGATGTTGTTGAGCAGGCTTTGTGCCTGGCGGTCCACCATTCCGGTGATGCCCTGCTGCGACGCTCCGAACAGCAACGAGTAGCCGACTACGTGGGCGTTGGTGGTGACGCTGACCCCGTCCCCGGCGATACCTGCCTTGACCATCAGCAACCCGGCGACAGCGGTCAACGCGCCGGTGGGAAGTTTCAGCAACAGCGAGGCCATCGGCACCGCGTACGCCGTGGACGTCCCCTTCATCCGGCGGATCGCCACCGCGCCGACAAGGCTGGCGCTCACCAGGCCCAGGAGCTCGGCGATCGCGATATCCGCTCGGGGTGCTGTTGTACCGGTTGTGACGAGACCGAATGTGTCGGGGCGAAAGGCGCCGACAACCCCGAAACATATCGCCAACAGCGCCAACACCGCGGTGGCGCCCAGCAGGATGTTGCGGAAACTGCGTAGCCGCATGCTCTCGCTGTCGGAGGCGGCATGTACCGCCCTGGCACTGTGCGCCAGGGCTTCCCGGTCGTGTTCGGTCCACTTCGAGTGCCCCAGAATATCCCGGATCGCCACGACCGATTCATGGCTGTCGCCGAGCAATTCCTTTCCGGTGGAGACGATTTCGGGTAGCCGCGCCCGGACCACTCCGGGTGTCGCCAGTCGGATGACGGTGACGTCCACGGCGTGAATTCGAAGCCAGGTGGCTTCCACAGCCGCTCCGCTGAGCAGGCCACGCAGGCTGCGCGGCGCATCGACGATCTCGATGGCCTCCCTGAGCCGGCGCCGCGCATCGAGGTGGCGCGGGTCGTCCCGGCAGTCGACCGGGAGTCCGTCGAGATCGGCATGCAGATCGGCGAGCCGGCCCCGGGCGACCTCGCGCCATACCGACAGCGGCCGGTGGCGCAGCTTGTCGCCGAGTGTGGAACCGGTGGGTTTGTCGCCGGCTGACGTCGACCCGGCCGCGGCAAGGGTGAGCGTCGGGCGGTCGCCTGCCGCGGAGTGTGGTGTGGTCAGCGCGGTCATGTCCGCATCCCATACGTCATCGTCATCACCGTCCGGCATCTGAACTGACAGGTCGAGCATTCACAGCATGGCCAGGTCGGCGGGCATGGGCACGCGTAGCGCGCTACCTCAAATCTGATGCCGCGATTTCAGGTAGCCGGCTACGCGCGACCGTCTCCGGCCATGGCTCCGACACTGAGCCGATCGACGCCGCACGCGATCAGAAAGGCAAGGCCAGATGAAGAACTACACCGTGGCGCTCGGGGACACCCTGTTCGGGATCGCCCAGCGTGAATACGGCGACGGCGGTCTCTATCCCGTCATCGCCGAGCAGAATCACCTCATTAACCCGGGCCTGATCAACATCGGGCAGGAGATATCGATCCCGTACGTCACCTACCGGTACCTGTTCACCGTCGATGACGGCACCGCCGCCCGCCAGCAGCTCACGCAGTCGTTCTACGGGACGCAGAGCCCGGCCATCCAGTTGATCTGGGAAGTGGTCAACGGTGTGGCGCAGCGCGAGATCCATCGTGGCGCCTGGTTGCTGCTGCCGGACCTCACCAACGTCGGGCACCACACGGTTGTCGATGGGGAGACTTTTGCGGGATTGGCGGGCCGGTGGTACGGCGATGATCACCTCGCGGCCGTTGTCGCCAACGCCAACAACCTCGACCCGTCCATCGATCCGACGCCGGGCCAGGTCCTGATCGTTCCTGGGCTCAACCGTCGTCGACACATCGCCGGTGACACCCTCGAATCACTGTGCGTCGAGGAGTACGGCGACCACGACGTGAGCACCCGGGCGGCAGTTGCCGCCGCGGCCAACTACATCAGCCGCCCGCACACCCTGTTCTCTAATCAGGCGGTGTACTTTCCGTCGTGAACGCACCTCGGTGGTCGAGAGTGGTTGTTTGCCAGTCGATCCCACGGGGCTGGTGGCAAAGGGGTTCGTAACGGCCCGGTAGCCAACTTGTGATCGCAACGTGGCGTCGTTGAGGTGCGTTCCCGGTTGCAGCGTATGCACAGGATGTTGTACCAATCATCTGGTGTGCGCGGGAAGGACGACCGGATGACCGGGTTTGGGGCAGAAGAGGTTCCAGGGCACTGGCTGACCGCAGCGGAAGTGGCGCGGGCATCGGAGCTGCGCGAGGATCTGGTCGAGCGGTTCCTGCCGGCCCTACCGCCGCAGGAGAATCTCTACGGCCGCGATCTGGTGTCGGTGGCCCGATTCGTCAAGGCGCTCACCGATCTCGGGACGCCGACGGCTGCAGTCGAAGTGGCAGTTGCCGAACTGAGGGCTCGTCCGGATGCGGCTTTCAACGTGGCGCTTCGGGGTGGCGGCAGTCGCCGGCCGCTGGGCACCAAGCAGATCGGTACCCGCACCCGGGCGTGGAAAACGGTCGGTGTGACCACGGCCGCCGCATTGCTCGTCGGCGGCGTGGTTGCGGTCACGGTGTCGGGACCCGAGGAAGAGCAGACGACTGCCGGGCCGGCATCGTCGAGTGCGAAACCCGTTCCTGCTGAAGTGGTTGCGCCGGCGGCGATGGATGAGCCGGGCAGCAAGCCCGCTCAGGCATTCGCCGCACCGAGGCTGGATCCGGTCTGCGCTCAGTGGCAGCGGGCGAGCGCCGGGTACGACGGCCGGCAGCAGGCCTGGGTCAAGACCGATCATCGTGTTGCGGCCGCGCGTTGGTCGCCCAAACAACGGTCGGTGACGATGTCCGTCATCCCGATCATGCGTCAGGAGGCTGCCGAACTGCGCGGGTTGGCAGACAAGGCCACGGATCCGCTGCTGGCTGGGCTGCTGCGTGCACAGTCCCGGTACGTGGACAACTACGCCGCCAAGCTGCCGAAGTTCGAATCCGCAGATCATGCGAACTGGACTGCGGCCATCGCGATGGACGGCGCGGTGAAAGCGGTTTGCTCCACGCCACGTTGACCGTTCGCATTCCGGATTCTGGTGGGGCACTAGGGGATGAGTGCCCCACCAGAATCGGTTCGGTTACATCGGAATCCAACGATCGAGGAACCAGAAGCCCCAGCCGCGGCCATCGCCGGAGGGCATAGGGGTCACCCGCTGGCCATTCCACTCGAAGGGTTGATGATCGCGACGCCCCGCGTCGATATCGCGTCCGTGCCAGTCATCGGGCCGCGCGCCACGGTCGTCATGACGACCACACGGCGGCGTACCCGGGCGGTCGCAGCCCGGATCGGCACTGGCCGTACCGATACCGAGGCCCAACAACCCGGCTACACCGATACCTGCCGCCATCGCTGAAATGCCAACGGATTTCCTGAAACGCATTGCTCTACTCCGTTTCTGACCAGTGCGACGACGGTGCCGCACGGAGAGCAACGCTATTTCGAGGCGATGTGTTTGCCCTGTGCTGATTGTGGGGACGGGCTGTGCGATCCGTAACGTATTGAAATCAGCACGGTGTCAAGATGATTGATCTCTGACAGCCGATTCTCAGATTCGGGCCGGTGGCCCACCCTCACCAGGTCAGGTTGTGCTTTTCGAAGTGACGGGCCAAGGCCTCCATGTACTCGTCGCCGTGGAAGGGCCCCCGAGCGCCGATGGCCTTCTCCAGGAAGGGCCCGTACTCCTCGTCGTTGACATAGGTCGACCAGTGGGTGATCTGGGCGTCTTCGTTGGTGTCGATGAAACTGATCGAGTAGAACCCCATCGTCTCGCCGTCGGCTGTCGTGCCCTCCCAGCGGTAGCGCATCACCAAGCCGTTGTCGGCGGGCCAGAACTTGTGGTCGACGGGTTTCCAGTCGGGGAAGACGACGGAGTAGGCCTTGGCCTCGACGGTGGCCGCGACGTCGAATGACGTCGCCACGTCTTTGAGGACGAGTTCCTGGCCGGCGACGAAATAGGGCGAGGTGTACACGGCGTCGTCGGTGAACTCCCACTCGTCATAGGACTCGCCGTCCTGCACCTTCCGCAGCACGTACTTGTCGCGGTAGCTCTCGGCCATGCGCCGGTGCTTGGCAATTCGATCGACCAGATCCATTGCGGTCCTTATCCATTGGGGGAGCGGTAGGGCCAGGCCAAGGGCTCATGTGGCGTGGCGCACACAATTAATATACATATCTGTATCGTAGATTCAACGATGAATTTCAGCGGCGGGGCGAGGAGCCCAGGTTTTGTGCAGGTGCTGGGAGGATGGCGCGGTGGCTGAGCGGTGGACCAGGCAGCGGCGGGTCGAGCACACCCGCACGTTGCTGCTCGACGCGGCCGAGGAGGTGGTGGCGCGGCAGGGTTTCGGCGCGGCCGCCCTCGAGGTCATTGCCGACGCCGCCGGCTACACCCGCGGCGCGATCTACTCCCACTTCGGCACCAAGGAAGAGCTGTTCCTGGCCGTCATGGAGCGCCAGCTGCAACGCTTTCTCGACGGGTTCACCGATATCGTGGAGTCGTTTCACACCGTCAGTGATTTCGACGCCGACAAGCTGGCCGAGCGCTGGCGGGAACTGAGCATCGGCGCACCCGAACGTGCGGCGCTCGGCTACGAGTTCACCTTGTTCCTACTGCGCAATCCCGAAGCGCGGGAACGTGTGGCGAAGCAGCGCCAGCAGACTGTGCGTTCGCTGGCCGATTACATCGACGCCCACCTCGAGAAGATCGGGGGACGCTTACGGGTGCGCTCCGACCTGCTGGCCAAAGTGCTGATCGCCGCCAACGAGGGAATCACGCTGGGCAGCCACATCGATTCCGAGGACTTGTACCGGCCGTTTCTGGAAATGGTCATGGCCCATGTGGAATCCGACGACCAGCGCGAGACACCCTAGCTTCGGGTCAAAAATCCCAGGACGGTCTGCTCGAAGGCCTCTTTGGCCTCGATCATGGCCCAGTGCCCGCAGTTGGGGAACACGTGCAGTTCGGCGTTCGGGATCGTCCGCATGGGGATCAGGGCCATATCGAGCGGGCTGACCCGGTCATCCCGGCCCCAGGTCAGCAGCGTCGGCGCCGCCACCTTGTGCATCTGCGCCCAGGGCATCGGGGCATCAGAAGACCGCATGGCGGCCATCATTCCCGCGAAAGCCGCTTTGCCGTACATCCGCTTGGCGGCGGCAAGTGTCTTGGGATCGGTCGCCAGCTCCCAGCGCTGTTCGATCAGTTCGTCGGTCACCAGCGCCGGGTCGTAGACCATCGAGTTCAGCCAATCGATCAGGCGTTGGCGGGTCGGGTCTTCGGTGAACTCCTGCAGTAGCCGGATGCCCTCGCTGGGGCCCGGGCTGAACAGGTTGGTTCCGATCCCACCGATGGTGACGAGCTTGCCGATGCGGTCGGGCTGCCGGATCGCGAAGTTGATTCCGACGCCGCCGCCCATCGAGTTACCGACGATGTGGACGCGGTCGATGCCGAGGGCGTCCACGAAGGGACCGACCACGCCCTGTGCGGCGACCATGGGGTGGCCGCCGATGTCATCGGTGACGCCGAATCCCGGGAATTCCAGTATTAGACAACGGAATTGCTGGGCGAAGGTGGGCAGGATTCCCTGGAAATTGCGCCAACCGGTGACCCCTGGGCCCGAGCCGTGCAGGAACAGCACCGTCGGTCCGTCGCCAGTGTCGTAATACCGCAGCACTCCGGCGGATGTCTCGATCTGCTTCAGTTCCAGCTCGGTCATGCCGACCAACCTACGGGTGGCGGCCGGCCTGTCGGTCGGCAGTCCCATCCGATGGAACACGACCTGCGTGATTGCCGGTCGGCGCCCGCGATGCCTGTTGCTTGACGACCGGAACGGAGGCGGCCTAGCGTCCTGCACGTCACACGTGCATGACCGACGCCATGTCAAATGTCTGTGGGGTAATAGTGGGGGAAGCCAGTTCTGCGGTGCCGGTCGCCGGTGTTGCCATGACGGCCATCGGGGTAGCTGTAATCCGAGTGCGTGAGAGCCGACGTCCAGATCGGTTGTATCGCGATCCATTGGCGCAGGCGTTCGTCGACGCAGCGCGTGAGGGGTTTTCGGCGCAGCGGTGGGCGTCGCTGGAGGAGCTTGCCGACCAGTTCTATGAGGGACGCTCGGTGGCCGTCCGATTGGTCGATGACCGGGTCCAGGATGCGGTAGATGGAGGTATCGCACAGATCGTCATGCTCGGAGCCGGATTGGATACCCGGGCTTTTCGGATGGATTTGCCAGCCGAGGTGACTGTCTTCGAGATCGACCTACCTGAACTCTTCGGGTTCAAAGAGCCCGTTCTGGCCAACGAAGGGGTCGCACCCACCTGTCATCGCCGCGTCATCGCGACCGACTTGCGAGGGGATTGGACGACGCCCCTGCGTGAGAGCGGATTTCACTCGGAATCGCCGACCCTGTGGGTCGATGAAGGCGCACTGCCCTATCTGCCCGACGGCTCGCGTCGTGACGTGGTCGCGGCACTGACCGAATTATCGGCTCCTGGTAGCCGATTCGGCGTCAGTCGGTACTCGGTGGATTCCAACAGCCGGCCCTACTCCGGACTGCGAGACCTGGTCGGCACCAGCGCGGCAGGTGACGCCCCACGTGAAACCATCGGCGATGTCCGCGAGTGGCTCGACGGCCTTGGTTGGGACACCGAGTTTCACAGTTGGAACGACACTGTGGCCACGCTTGATCGCGTTGTCGCGGTTGAGGATTCCGAGGTGGGCCACGTCGCTGCTGTGCGTCGGGGGCAGTGAGCGCAGCGCCACCGCTATATCGGGGCAGTGCACGATCATTCGCCGCGGAGCAACGCTGCACTTATCGCCCCGCCGCAGATCGCGACCACGCCAGAGGTGAGGAGCACTGCCACTATCGCACCTGTGGACGGACCGCCACGCGCCTGCCCGGCCTGGCTGATGGTGCCGCACAATGCGACACCGATGGTCAGACCGAGTTGACGCGCGGCATTGGCCGCCGCGGCGGCTACTCCGGCCCGTGCCGGCGGGACCGACATCACCGCAACTGCGGGGAGCACGGGGGATACGATCGCAGCCCCGATACCGGTGACGAGGAGCATCGCGATCAGGGACGTCCAATCCGGCCGCAGCAGGAGTGCGGCACCGGGCAGGCAGGCCAGGCCGGTGAGTACTGTCCCACCACCGAGCACCCAGCTGCGCGGTGCATGGTGCAATCGCGCGCTGAATACCAGCGACACCAGGACGAACGCGGCAAGCTGCACTGTCAATACCAGAGCGGCCTGCAGTGGCGGCATGCCGGAGCTGGACTGTAACCACCGCGACAGCACCGGCAGTGCGGCGAAAGCGGCGAAGTAGTAAGTGAATCCGGCGATGAGAACGGCGATGAAGCCGCGGGTGGCGAAAAGGTCCGGGGGCAATAACGGGTTTGTGGCGCGGCGTTGGGCCAGGACGAGAACCCAGACCGCGGCGAGGCTCACCACCGCCGCACCTATCGTTCCCGGCGAGGCCCACCCGGACTCGCCGGCATTGATCACGCCGTAAGTGGTGCCGGTCATCATCGTGGTCACGAGTGCTGCTCCCGCGACATCAAGTCGTACGGGCGCGTAGCGGTGACGCGACAACGACCGCACTCCGGTGATCACCGCGACCACGCATATCGGCAGCGCTGCCAGAAACAACCAACGCCACGTGATGAATTGGGTTGCCGCTCCGCCGGCAATGGTGCCCACGGTGCTGCCGATCCCGGCCACTGCACCCCAGACAGCGAATGCGACCCCACGCGTCCGGGCATGGTAGTGCTGGGTCAACAACGGGACGACAGTGCCGAAGATCGCGGCACCGCCGACGCCCTGGATGGCACGCGCCGCGACCAGAACTCCGCCGCTGGATGCAGTCGCGGATCCCGCCGATGCCAACCCGAAGATGATCAGCCCGATCAAGAACAGCCGCCGATGTCCCAGCCGATCTCCGAGTGTGCCCATGACTACCACCAGCGCCGCCAGCGCGAGGGTGTAGGCGTCGATGATCCATTGGGCTACCGCGAATCCCGCACCGAGCCGGCCTGCGATGGGCTCGGCGCTGACAGTCAGGACGGTGGTGAACGCCAGCAGTAGGAAAGTCGCGAGACAGCAGGTCACCAATGGGCGCCAATCCGTATCTTGATCGCCTGCTAGATCGCGAACGGGCATGAAGTTGGGGGAGTTCGACGGCATGGTCCGACCCTGGTGTAATGGTGTTGTGCATGTAAACCATTACATCGAGCCACTGCTGCGGAACGTGACCGATCTGGTCAATCAGCCGGCGACGACGCCGGGCGATCTGGAACGGCGCTGGACGAGTCTGGGCATGCCAATCCACTGCCGAGTCACGGACGTCGACCTCCGGCGGGTGGGCGATTTCCTCGAAGTCTGGACGGACGTCGTCGATGCCGACACCGAAGAGCACAGGGTCTTCATCCTCAACCGGTTGCTGGCTCGGTTCGCCACCAGTCCGTCGATCACCAACCACGACGGCAGTGGTTGGCATCTGCACTACCGCGACGCTGACGCGGGCTTCGCGGCCACCCTGGCCGGCTCCACAAGCGCTGCGGCTGCCCACTTTCTCACTGAACGCGGGATGCAACGTATCCGGCGGTGCGCCCTGGATGGCTGCACCATGGCATTCGTGGACTTCACCCGGCCCGGCACACAGAAATACTGCCGTCACGGCTGCGCGAACCGTGACGCCGTAAGGCGGCACCGAGCCGGGTCCGCGCGAACTTCGGCGCGTCGCTGAAACCTGCCCTTGCGCAACGTATTCCGTGGAGGCACTCGGTCATATCATTAGCGCGTCTGACGTACTGTTTCCGATCGGGTTCGCCCATCAGCGGCCGATCGGGGCACGTCTGTCGGCGCAATTCAGTTCCGGTTCGTATATTGGTGATAGACGGCATGATCCGTACCTTCGGGCAGCACTGGGAGACCATCGATGTGACTCCGTCACCGGCACCGGCCTCACGCCCACCTACCGGCGTGACGGCGGACGCTGTCGGTGTCGACACGCACCGCAGGCTACGGCTGCACTTTCTGCGGGCCGTGGTGGTACTGACCCTCGCGGGCAGTACGACGGCACTGGTTGTTGATCACGGCACGGGCCGGATCGGTCACGAGTCGGCGCTGATGAGTCTGCTCGCGGTGTCGTTGGCCGCGACGGTTCTGCTGCACGGTCTGCTTCTTGGGCGCCCGATGACCGTGGCGCACGGCGCCACCGCGGCAGCAGCCGTGTTGCTCGGGGCGTTTGCCGTGGTGATCGGTCACCCGGCGGACGGGTGGATCTGCCTGGTTCTCGCGGCGGCGATGTTGGTCAGGCCGAGGGGATCGACAGCGCAACCGGATGCCTTAGCTGCGGTGTCATCGCTGGTCAACGAAACAACGGGCGATCCGCTGGCGCCGTTTGCGATGGCTGCGGGCAAGAGCTACGTGTTCTCGGCGGACGGTACGGCCGCCCTGGCCTACCGCGCCCTGGCCGGGTTGGCGGTGGTCAGCGGCGATCCGATTGGGAACCGGGCCCGCTATCCGGAGGTGGTCGCCACCTTTGCAGGGCTGTGCCGGGCGCGGGGTTGGCGAATTGTGGTGCTTGCCGCCTCGGAGCGTCGATTGATTTTGTGGCGCGACCGCGCCGTGATCGGTGGCAGATTGCGGGCCATTCCGATCGGGCGTGACGTCGTGGTGGAAGTCAATGGTTTTGACCTCGTCGGCCGGCGCATGCGCAATCTGCGGCAGGCGGTTCAACGGACCCGCAATGCCGGCGTCGCGACGGAGGTGGTCGCCGAATCCGACATCGATGGTGCGTTGCGGGCCGAACTTCTCGACGTGATGCGGCAGTCGGGCAAGGCGGTCGGTTCCGAACGAGGGTTTTCGATGATGCTCGGTGGCACCTTGTCCGGCCGCTACCCGGGGGTGTGGCTGATCTACGCCCGTGATCGTGATGGACGGCTTCAGGCATTCCAGCGTTATGCCAGCGCCGGTGGTGGCACCGAGCTGAGCCTCGACCTCCCATGGCGCCGGTCGGGCGCGCCGAACGGGATCGACGAGCGGCTCGCCGTCGACATGATCACCTGGGCCCAGGCGCACGGGGGAGAGCGCGTCTCGCTGGCTTTTGCGCCGTTTCCCGATCTCTTCGGGGGCGGCCGCCGCGATGAGGTCACCGTCCGCGCACTGCGGACTCTTGCACACGTCGGCGACCGGCTCATCAAGCTGGAGTCGCTGTATCGCTACGTCCGGAAGTTCGACGCGTTGGCGGAGCGGCGGTACGTGTTACTGCCACTGGTCGATGTCGTTCCAGCGGCGGCTGCGTTGCTGACTTTGGAACTCGCTCCACATCGTCCGACCCAATTGACCAGCGCGTTTCGGTAATCGCAACGTCGGTATGCTGGATCGAGATGTTTTCGCGAGTTTTCTCCAGTCTGGTCCGGGTCCGTGTCACCCTGACGTACGCGACGGCTCTGTTCGTGATCGCGTCGCTGCTGCTGATCTTGGGGCCCCAGGTGCAGGACCGTGTGGTCGGCCATCTGAGCACCAATCTGGAGAACCTTGGTCGGGGCAATCTGGGCACACTCCTCGGTAGTGCCTTCATCACCGCCGAGGGATATACATATCTGCTCCTGCCGGGCCTGGTGTGCCTGCTCGCGCTGGCAGAGCTGCACTGGCGCAGCAGCCGGTTGATCCAGGCATTCGCCGTCGGCCACGTCGGGGCCACCTTGATCGTGGCCGCCGGACTGGCTGCGGCGATCAAACTCGGATGGCTGCCCATCTCGGTTGCGCACGCCAAAGATGTGGGGCTGAGCTATGGCGCCCTCGCAGTCCTCGGCACCCTGACCGCGGCGATACCGACGCGGTGGCGCCCGGCATGGATCGGCGGTTGGGCGACAATTGCCCTGGTTGTCGCGGTGGTGGGGACAGATTTCACTGCCATTGGCCACGCCATTGCGTTGATACTCGGGATGCTGTTGTCGATCCGGTTCCGCTCTGAGTCGAACTGGACGCCGGCCCGGCGGTCCTTGCTGGCCATCGGCATCGGGTTTGGACTCCTGCTGCTCGTCGGCGTATCGCCAGATGCGGCGCCGATTGCGCTGCCTGCGGGTTTGGCGGTCGCAATGATTGCCACGTGGGGCCGGCGGCGTTGGGTTGCCGGGTCGAAGTGCAGCACGGCGAGCCTGACTACAGTGTCCGCATGACGCTGCACGCCGACGCCGCCCATCCCGATCTGGTCACGGTCGAGGTGCCGACGCACTGGTACAACCTGCCGGCCGAACTCGATCAGCCGATCCCGCCGCATCTGCACCCGGGAACCATGGAGCCGGTCGGCCCGGACGACCTCGCGGCGCTGTTCCCGAGCGGCCTGATCGCGCAGGAAGTGTCCACAGAGCCCTACATCGCGATCCCGGATGCAGTGCGCGAGATCTACACGATGTGGCGACCGTCCCCGTTGATCCGGGCCCGGCGGTTCGAGCAGGCACTCAATACCGGTGCACACATCTATATCAAGTACGAGGGTGTCAGCCCGGTCGGCAGCCACAAGACGAATTCCGCTGTGGCGCAAGCCTATTACAACAGCATCGACGGGGTTCGGAAGCTGACCACCGAGACCGGCGCCGGGCAGTGGGGGAGCGCACTGGCTTTCGCCGGAGCCCAGTTCGGCCTCGCGATCGAGGTCTGGCAGGTCCGCGCGTCCTACGAGTCGAAGCCGTACCGCGGTCATCTGATCCGGACGTACGGCGGCACCGTGCACTCAAGCCCATCGAATCTCACCGCGTCGGGGCGCGCGATCCTGGCATCGACGCCCGACACCACCGGCAGCCTGGGGATGGCGGTCAGCGAGGCAGTCGAGGTTGCGGCCGGTGATCCCGACACCCGCTACGCGCTGGGCAGTGTGCTGAACCATGTGGTGTTGCACCAGAGCGTGATCGGTCAGGAGGCCGTGGCGCAGCTCGCCGCCGTCGAGCCGAACGGTGCTGACATCGTCTTCGGTTGTGCCGGTGGTGGATCCAACCTTGCCGGGCTGGCATTCCCGTTCCTGCGCGAGAAGATCCACGGACGGTCGAATCCCAAGGTCGTGGCCGCCGAGCCGGTCGCGTGCCCGTCGATCACGCAGGGGGAGTACCGCTACGACCACGGAGATGTGGCAGGCCTGACCCCGCTACTCAAGATGCACACGCTCGGAATGGATTTCGTGCCCGACCCGATCCATGCCGGTGGACTGCGCTACCACGGGATGGCGCCCGCACTCAGCCACACGGTCGAACTGGGACTGGTCGAGGGCATCGCCATCGGGCAGCACGACGCGTTCTCTGCGGGAGTGCTGTTCGCGCGGACCCAGGGCATCGTCCCGGCACCGGAATCCACCCACGCGATCGCGGCCGCTGCCCGGCACGTCGCCGACGATCCGGCCGAACAGGTGGTCGTGATCGGGCTGTCAGGTCACGGCCAACTCGATCTGCCGGCGTACGCGGAGTTCCTGGACGGGAATTTCTGACACTGACGCGTCGGGGTCTGTGACCGCACGACAACGAGCGCTGATGATCCGGTGCCAGCCGGCAGGTCTGAAAACGACCTGAATTCACCATGAAAATCCTATGCGGCTAATTATGCGTCGTATATGAGTTTCGCCCTGTATTCGTATTCGCATCTAGGCTCGATGTAGACGCCTCAGGAATACGAGGCCGGCGTAGCGACTGGCCGGAAAGGGAATTGGATGACGAACGATCTGCTCGTGAATACCGTCGCCGTTGCCTCGTTTGCAGTAGCACTCGGGTTTGCCTCAGCTGCGCCGGCACATGCTGCACCTAGTGGTCAGACATCGGCCCAGGCGACCATCAGCGACCTCGAAGCTCAGGGATTTCGCGTGATCCTCAATAAAGTAGGTAATGCCCCCATGGATCAATGCACCGTGACGGCGGTGCGTCAGGGCACCGATGTCAAGCATTCGTGGGTGCAGCGGGGTCCTACGGGCAACGTGAACAACCTCGTGCGCTATACCACCGCATACGTCGATCTCATGTGTAATCGCTGAACGCCAGCCCACGTTGGCAATTAATTCCTTGGCTTTAGTTCAGACAATTCGCGGCACCAATTCATCACGGCAGAAAACGCCGAAGTGGTCATGAAATCAATGTGCCGGGCTCGGCGCCGGCACATTGATCAGATCTGCCAGTCTTGCGCCCCGTCGGACTGGTTGTAGAGGCCGACGGAGTTCTTGACGACGACGGGGTCTCCGCTGCCGAAGTGGTCGAAGAACCACTGTGCGTTCGCAGGGCTGAGATTGGGGCAGCCGTGGCTGACGTTGCGTTTGCCCTGATCGCCGACTGACCAGGGAGCGCTGTGCGCGAAAATCCCGGTGTTGCTGAGGCGGACGGCATTTTGGACCTTGAGCTTGTAGCCCTCGGCCGAGTTCACCGGAACCCCATACGTTGACGAATCCATGATGATGTCGGAGAACTTTTCCAGCACGTAGTACGTGCCGTTGGGGGTTTCGTAGCCAGGCTTGCCCAGGGAGACCGGGAAGGTCTTCTCCAGTTTGCCGTTACGGTGGATCTGCATCTGATGGGTGTCGTCGTCGATGGTGGCCACGAGTGAATCACCCACGCGGAAACTGGATTTAGTGCCGGCGGCATCGATATTGACCACGGTACCGGCCGGCCAGAAGTCGATCGGACGCCAGCGCACCTGAGTGTCGCTCATCCAGTAGAACTTGCCGGGCACCGGAGGGTTGGACGAGATGTGAATGGCGTCCTCGGCCATCTGACGGTCTGCGATCGGCCGCTGGAACGTGATGTAGACCGGCTTGGCGACGCCGACCATAGAGCCGTTGGCCGGGTTGAATGCGGGTGGCAGGAACGGCGCTTCGCCGGTGAACGGCAGTGGGTTCTGTCCTGCCGGGATACCGACATCGGCGGCCTGACCGAACGGGGCCGGCCACGGCATCTGTGGTGGGGCGAGGTCTGGTGCCGGTTCGACGGGCGGCGGCGGCCCTGCGGGCTCGGCCAGGGCGGTAGTACCGGTAACGCTGGATGCGGTGACCATGACGGTCGCCGCGATCGCGGTGAGCCATAGGTGTCTGGTGCGGTGCTGCACGAGGCCTCCATCGACGAGATGTCCTTGATGACCACGCCCGCTCGGGCGGATTCATGGTTGTGCGACCAGTCTACTAGCTACGTACGGGGATAGTAGATCGCGCCAGTGACGCGCGGTTGTTCGCCATCGGGCGTACCCGCCGAAAGTACTGATTTGCCATTACTTTCGTGAAGAATCCGTAAAGGGCAGCCCGAGGCTGATGAGTGACTTGACCTGCGGAATACGCCCGTACGTAGTTGTCACATACGGGATATATACGTAGAAACGGCAGACTCGCTTTGCGTTCGATATGAGTTTCGGTTTCCGGTGTCGGTGCGAATTTACGCTCAGCGCACGAGATCATCTATCGAAGGAGATCGTTGATGTCTCTAACCCGTTCAGTATCGGTGGTTCTCGCGATTGCGACCGCCGCCGCGATGATGACGTTCCCGGGCGCTGCGGGGGCGGCTCCTACCGGAACGTCGGATGCCCAGTCGACGATCGGCATGCTTCAGGCCGAAGGATTCCGAGTTCTCGTCAGCAGAGTGGGCGATGCACCGCTCAACAAGTGCACGGTCAACGCCGTACGCCCGGGGCGCAAGGCCTCGCAATCGCAGAATCCGTTGATCGGTGTCAGAACCCGCCCGCAGCAGACCGTGGCTCCCACCGTCTATGTCGACCTGGTATGTCACCGCTGAGGCGTAGTTCTTCAACAAAGTTCTTCAACAAACCTTCACATAACCCATACCGATTCACTGTTCTTCGGTGGTCAGGTGGAGGCGAAGCGCCATGCACCTCGATCTTTCACGTAAGACCACTGGAGAGCCCGCCATGCCCGACACCGCCCGTTTGCCGCGTCTCAGCCGTCGAGGATTCCTCGTGGCCACGGCCGCTCTGAGCGCTACGACCATCGCGGCGTGCCAGCGCGAGTCCGGCGCCACCTCCACCCGTGCGACTTCCCCGGATGCCATCGCCGCGGCCGAGGCCCGCCGCCCTCACACCGGCCGCACCGTGTCGACCACCCTGACCGCACAGCGCAGCCAAGTTGATCTGGGTGGCAGGGTCGCCGAGACGATCGCCTACAACGACATCGTGCCGGGGCCCCTGTTGCGGGCGTCGGTCGGCGACGAGCTGGAGGTCACGCTGCGCAACAGGCTCGGCCATGCGACCTCGGTCCATTGGCACGGCCTGGCGCTCCGCAATGACATGGACGGGGCGGCGCCTGCCACCCCGGACATCCCCGACGGTGCTGATTTCACGTACCGGTTCTCGGCACCCCATCCCGGAACCTATTGGGCCCACCCACACACCGGTCTGGATGCGGACACCGGCTTGTACTTCCCGGTGATCATCGACGACCCCGATGACCCGGGCAGATATGACGCTGAATGGGTGGTGATGCTCGACGATTGGACCGACGGCGTCGGCGAAAGTCCTGCGCAGATTTACGCCGGCCTGCGCAGGTCGTCGGGCGGCGGCCGCGGCATGGGCGGTATGCCTGGCATGAACGGCCACGGCGGGATGGGGTCGATGGGCGGTGGCGGAAGTTCGGCACTCGGGGGCGACGCCGGCGACGTCGACTACCCGATGTATGTCGTGAACGGTCGTAACGCCCAGAACCCCAACAGCTTCCGGGCGCGACCTGGCCAGCGGGTGCGGATCCGGTTCATCAACGCCGGTTCCGATACGGCATTCCGGGTCGCATTGGCCGAGCACCGGATGACCGTCACGCATACCGACGGGTTCCCCGTCGTCCCCACCGAGGTGGATGCGGTGTTGCTCGGGATGGGCGAGCGTTATGACGTGGTGGTCACCGTGCGGGACGGGGTGTTCCCGCTCGTCGCGTCCGCGGAGGGTAAGAATGCGTCGACACGGGCTCTGCTGGTGACCTCAGACGGCTCGACGCCCCCGCCCGACTACGTGCCTCCCGAGCTGCGGGGGCGGCTCGGCACGGTCAGCGCGTTCACCGCGGCTCCGGAGGCCACTTTGGATTCCAAGCCCGTAGACGCGGAACTGCCCGTCGAACTGGGCGGCTCGATGGCGAACTACGAGTGGACGATCAATGGCCGCACGTTCGCCGATGCACAGCCGTTGACCGTGCGCGAAGGGCAACGCGTCGCAATGACATTCCGGAACTCGTCGATGATGTGGCACCCGATGCACCTGCATGGCCACACCTTTCAGGTGATGGGTGACGACGGGCGACCCGGCGCTCGCAAGGACACTCTGATCGTGTTGCCGATGCAGCAGGTGCGGGTGGTATTTGCCGCTGACAATCCTGGCGCATGGATGCTTCACTGCCACAACACATATCACCAGGATGCCGGGATGATGACGAGTCTTGACTACGTCGCCTGACCATAGGCCAGTACTACGTACTAGCCTATGTAGTAGATACGGCGGCCGCGTCGAGACGCGTGGGACGCTTCGGTGCGCGGTAGGCTCATATCACCGATTTTGGAGGGGTGCTGTGCGCGTACGAGGATTCGGCGAACTCGAAGCCGACATCATGGATCGCATCTGGAATCGCGGTCCCGCGGCGGTCACCGTGCGCGAGGTGTTCGATGAGCTCGCCGGTGAGCGCCGGATCGCCTACACCACCGTCATGTCGACGATGGACAATCTCCACACGAAGGGCTGGCTGGAACGCGACCGCGACGGCCGGGCCTACCGGTACTGGCCGAGGTTGAACCGCGAGCAGCACACCGCGCAGTTGATGCGCGAGGCGCTCGACGGTGGCGGCCGTTCGGATCTGGTGCTCAGCTATTTCATCGAGCAGATCGACCCGCAGGATTCCGATCGATTGCGCGCCGCGCTACGTACGTTGGCCAGACGGTCGACGAGGGCGAAAAAGCGGTGAATGTCGCCGCGGGCCTGCTGATCTACAGCGTGGCGATGATGGTGCTGGCGCCGACGCTCCTCAGCGCCCTCACCCGCGGCGGGTCTGCTCCGAGATTCGGTGTGGCGGCCTGGTTGACCGCTGTCGTCAGCGTATTGGCCACCTGGATCGTCATTCCGATATTGGTGGTCGCTGACGTGGTCTTTCACGGCGGCCGACGCGCGTCGTTGTTGGCTTCGTGTGTGCAGTTCCTCTGCGACATCGCGGCGGGGCGCGCGGGTGTTGCGGCGCAAGCGGCCGTCATGGTCGTAGCGGTAGCGCTGATCGTGGCGGTGGTTGGTGTCGGGATCAAAGCCGTACGGACGATTCGGCGGCTGCGCGCCCACTCTCACAGTCACGCCCAAGCGGTCCGCCTGGTGGGGCGTCCGGCAGGCCAGCGCGATGTGTTCATCGTCGACACCGGTGAGCGGACCGCATACTGCGTGGCGGGGGAGCCGCCGGCAATCGTGGTCACCAGCGGGGCGATTGCCGCGCTCGGCCGCGACGAGTTGCAGGCCGTCCTGGCTCATGAACGGGCGCATCTGGACGGGCACCATCCGAAGATCGTGACCGCGTTGCGCGGGTTGGCGATGGTCTTTCCACGGGTGCGGCTGATGACCCGGGGCGCTGCCGATGTCGGTCGGCTGCTGGAAATGTGTGCTGACGATGTTGCGGTGCGCCGTCATGGGCAGCACACGCTCCTCGCCGGGCTGATGGCACTTGCCGGAGCCACGCCGGCGCAGACACTCGGCGCCGCTGATGTCGCGTTGCTGAACCGTGCTGAGCGCCTTGCTCTTCCACCCGCGCCCTGGATCCGGGTCGGTGCCGGAGCCGGCCTGTTCGGGGCGATGACGGTGATTGCGGTGGTTCCGGTCGCGACGTTCGTGCTGGGGGCATCGGGCGTGCTCTGTCGCTGATGTCAGTGCTCGCGTTCGAACACGACGAGGGTGTCTGCGAGGTTGCCGTCGACGAAATATGCCCGGCAGGTGAAGGGGTCATGAATCGTGCTGCCGGCTTCGGTCTGTGCGTCAACGATTCCGGAGACGTTCCATACGGTGATCCGCGAATGCTCGACGCCCTTGAGCGGTTGGTCGGTGGTCAGCGGGAACAAGTCCCGACTATCGGCCTCGAGGTCGCCGAGCTCCGATTTCACGTCGGAGAGCTCCGCGGTCGCGGGGGACACCAGCTTGCCTCGGACGTCGGTTGCGCAGCGCTCCTCGGCCGCACGTTCCGCTGTGCGTTCCGCCGCATTCACGAGACCAAAGCCGTGTGTTTTCACGGCGACCACAACGACGACGCCCAGAATGAGCGCACAGGCCAGCACCCATAGCCGGACCCGAGGCCTGTTGGCCGGTGTTTGGTTGCGCATCGTCGCACCTTCACTGTCGGATCGAAACGATCGCGGCTGCTGTCGGAGTCAATACTCGATGATGCGGGTGACATACGGCGTCATACCGGAAGTACGGACCGGCGAAATCTTGATCGGAACGCCCGTCTGCTGCGCCTCGATCATCTGACCGCCGCCGAGGTAGAGCGCTTCGTGCTGCCCGCCACCGGGACCCCAGAACAGGAGGTCGCCCCGCTTGGCCTGTGACGGCGGCAGTTGGCGACCCGCCGTGTACTGATCGCCCGAATAGCGGGGGAGCAGGACGCCGACGCCGGCGAATGCGTAACGGGTGAGTCCGGAGCAGTCAAAACCGACGGTGCCGGCACCGGAATCCACTCCGCGACTGGGCCCGGTCAGGCTGCCGCCTCCCCATGAATAGGGAACGCCCATTTGGGTGCCGGCCCGCCGGATCACGTACTCGACCGCCTGTCTGCCATAGACGCGGTTGCCGCGGAGGACGGGGGCCGCGGCGCCGGTGTCAGGCGGCGCAAGACCCAGGCTGCCGAGGAACTTTCGGCCCATGTCGAACGTCGTCTGCGCGGCAAAGGCGCTCGCCTGCAACGAGGCATTGGCGATGGCCACCGGATCGCCCGGCGCACCCGCGCTCAGCAGATTGGGCAGCATGGGATCCCACTGGCCGGTGGTCGGCTCTGCATGTGCGAGCGGTGCTCCCATCACAACCAGCGATGCCGCGGCCAAAACCCCTGTGCGCAAAAGTGTTCGACGATCCCAGGACGGCTGATCTGCGCGCGGAATGAAAGGCATGGTCCCGCAGTTCCTTTCCGCCCCGCGCCAGTCGTAGCCGATCCGATATCGGTCGATTCGTGACTACGTAGCAACTACGTACGTACGTACCATACATCACAATATTCACGTCTGTCTCACCAGTTGCGGAATTGCAGCGGTGTAATTCCTTGCAGAGGTTGCGTTTTGGTATCGGACATGGGTCCGCGGAAGTTGCGGCCGATGCCATCGAATGGCGTAGCCGACTACTCGGTACACCGCATCATTGACCAGTCAGAATTGCCGGTGAGCCGCCACAGCATCAGGGGGAGCGATGAATCCCGAACTATTGCCCGAGGATCTGCGGGATGATCGTCGGCTGAGTGACGAGGACGCTGAATATCCCATCAGGCAGGTCAATCCCGTCACTGGCTACCGCACTGTTTTGTACCGATCGGGCACCGACGCGGACTTCCTCGGCTGGATCGAACTGCTGAATGAGGACCGAACTCGAACCCGCCGCGTTCCTGATGCATCGGGGGTAGGCGGGCAGGTCTGACGCGTCGCGCCAGAACAGGTAGCGGATTACTCATGGCACACGTTCTGCCGCTCCATACGTTGGTAGACGTCAGGCTGCAGAAGGGGATGCTGGAGATGATCGTCTTGACGGACACCGTGAAAACCTGGGGCCACTCGGCCACCATCCACTACTCCCACGCCCCGCGCGCGGTCGTCGCTCAATCGACGCTGGCGTTGCACATGGAATTCAACGTAGATCTCCCGCCCAAACCGATATTTCGCAGCTTCGGGTTCTTTCGTACCGCCGTTGTCGATGGATCGACCATCACTCTGAACGGACCTTCGCTTGTCGCGACCGGCGTCACGGAATTGCATTTCGAACTCCTGACAGACAACGGAGCTTCGGTGTCGGTCGTCAATCAGTTCGACACGACGGGCACCTTCAGCGGCCCGCCACAGGAACCGATCAGCGTTCGGAGAGTGTCGTTTCACCGCTCCAACGGGACAACCGCCTACGCCCACACCACCAAGGTGTATGCCGGAGGGCGTGACATCAGCGAGCACGAAGCCGTCGAGACGGCCACGGCGACAATGAAATCGCTAGGCCTGGACCCGGCCGAGCTGATCATGAAGGTGACGACAGACGCCGAACATGTGTCACGTCTTCAGCGGCTCGACCCCTCGACGAACGAACTGGTCGACGAGGCGACCGATCCACTCATCGGGTAGTTCACCACTCGGCGCGGAATCAACCCGGGATCGTCGCGCACGAATCGCAAACGTTGCGGACCTGGTGATTCTCACTCCGTCGGCCCTGACTGAAAATTCAGTCAGGGACATGTGTAGACTGTGTTTTGCCCGCGGTCGATGACGATCGAGGCCGCCGGGCAAGGTCGGTTGTCGTCGCCTGCGGCGTAACGGTGAAGGAGAGAACCGTGATGATGAGGCGAACGTTCCTCGAGTCGGGCGTGGTTACGATCGGTGCGCTGCTGACGGCGGGGTGTACAGACCGCGCACCGTCAGCTACGGGGGAGGACCGCGGCGGCGACGAGCGCGAGTGGCGGATGCCCGAAGAGGGGGACCCGCACAAGCGGACCTGGATGGCATTCGGTGCGAGCGAGGCGATCTGGGGTGCTGCGCTGCTTCCCGAAGTGCGTCGCAATCTGGCGACCATCGCGCAGACGATTGCGCGGTTCGAGCCGGTGTCGATGCTGGTCCGGTCGGAAGACCTCGACCAGGCCCGCGACCTCGTCGGGCCGTCCGTCGAACTCATCGAGGCGCCTCTCGACGACCTCTGGATGCGCGATACCGGACCGGTGTTCGTGACGGGGAGCGGCACGAAAGCCGGCGTCAACTTCAACTTCAACGGGTGGGGTGAGAAGCAGGACTTTGATCGCGACGCGGCTGTGGCTGACTTCGTCAGCGGCCAGGCGGGCGTCGAATCCCTGTCTACTGACCTGGTTCTAGAGGGCGGCGGCATCGAGGTGGACGGTGACGGAACCGCACTCATCACCGAGAGTTGCGTCCTCAACGACAACCGAAATCCGGGCTGGTCGAAAACCGATGTCGAGGACGAGTTGGCGCGCCTGCTGGGTCTGGAGAAGATCATCTGGCTACCGGGCATCGCCGGCAAGGACATCACCGACGGCCACACTGACTTCTACGCCCGCTTCGCCCGCCCCGGCGTGGTTGTCGCCGGTCTGGATCCCGATCCCGAATCCTTCGACTACGACGTCACCGCGGAGCATCTCGACATTCTCAGAACGGCGACCGACGCCAAGGGCCGCTCACTGGAGGTCGTCGTGCTCGAAGCGCCCGAGCGAGTTCGGCCGGAGTTCGAATCGGAGGATTTCGCCGCCGGGTACATCAACTTCTACGTTTGCAACGGCGCCGTGATCGCGCCCGAATTCGGCGACCCTGAGACAGATCAGATCGCCAAACAGGAGCTGACACGGCTCTTCCTGGGCCGCCGTGTGGTGCAGATCAACATCGATGCCATCGCAGCCGGAGGCGGCGGCATTCACTGCACCACCCAACAAGAACCGGCTTGACGTCAAACGGAGGTCGTGTGTCCGATCGCCAGACAATGATCCTGGAGGCCGCGGTCCGGGTGATCGCCCAGAGCGGCGTGCGCGGGCTGCGCGTCGAAACCCTCGCCGCCGAGGCGGGCATCTCGACCGCATTGATCTACTACCACTTCGGCAATCGTGCCGGGCTGATCCGGCGTGCTCTGGAGTATGTCAACGATCGCGCCGCGCGCTACACGGACCAAGCGCTGGAATCGACGGATCCGCGAACGCAGATCGAGCAGATGCTGCTCCTCGAGATCCAGGGCAGCCCGACCGTCCGCGAGAACAGCATCGCCTGGGGCGAACTGCGGGCCAGTGCGGTGTTCAACGAGGATCTTCGCTTGCCACTTCGCGATGCCACACGGGCCTGGTCGGCTGATCTGGAGAAGCTCATCAAGGCAGCGCAGGATTCTGAAAAGGCCGATCCGAGAATCAATTCGGGTGACGCAGCCGAACGTCTCACTGCGCTCGTCGAGGGCCTCAGCGAACGTTGGTTGAGCGGATCTATCACGCTCGAACGCGCACAACAGCTGCTAACCGGCGCTATTACGGCCGAATTGGGGTAGAGCGGTACTCGTTTCCCCGACGTGTGACCCGAATACGGTCACAGGAAGGCACCCGATCCGGGGGGCGCGAACTGCAGGGAGGCCGAGATGCCTGAGCCAAGTGCGGTCGAGATCAAAGTGAATGTCAAAGGTGACGTCGACCGTGCGCTGTCGGTGTTGGGGCTGAACGCCGGTAAGCCGCGCAAAGTCTGGTTCCTCGATGATCTGACCGAGGGTGCGCGGCCGTCCCTGCCGTTACTGAGCGCCGGCATCGTGCTGCGATTGCGCAGAAACAAGGATGGTGGCGAAGACTCGACGGTCAAGCTGCGTCCGTGCCGGTGGTCACAACTGGTCGGCCAGTGGGGAGATGTCGCCAGCAGCGACACCGCCTTGACGGTCGAGGGCGATTGGTCGCGTTCAAAGCACGTGCTGGCCGCATCATGCAAGGCTGATCTCGATGAGGGAAGCATCAAGTCGGCCCTCGACGGGGATGGCCGTCTCGCCAAGGCATTCACAAAGCCCCAACTCGACTTCCTGGCCGACTGCGGCGAGATTCGCGTTGCGTTTGGTGGGCTGACGGCGTTGGGCCCCATCGCTGCGACCCAGTGGAAGAACGCGACCGTCGGCGCGGTCGACCATGTTTCCGCAGAGCGATGGACGGTCGCCGGAGCAGATTTCCTGGAACTCTCCATTCGTGTCACGGAAGTCGATCAGGCTGGTGCCGGGCAACAGGCGCTGACTGACGAAGTGACGGCACGCGGGCTGGCTCTGGACGATACCGACGAACCGAAGACCCTGCGCGTCATGAAACTGTTGGCGGCTGCGAAATCAGCTCCATTGCAACATGATACGTCGCAGTGACCAGCGGCCTCAGGATTGGTAGCCGTCGATGAATCCGGTGAGCCCCGATGGCGCGTGCGGTCCGATCGCGATCTGTTCGACGACACCGATCCCGGTGCGCTCACCCATGGTGGCCTTGACGACGTTCTGCAGGTGAATCGAGGAAAAGTCGGTCGGGTCGAAGTCATCGAGATTTATGGATTCCCGGCCGATCTCGAATTGCCCGTGATTGGTGCCGTGTCCCCAGTGCGGATGCCAGTAGCCGATCCCGCGCATCCGGAAGGTGTAGAGCTTCTCGACCTCGATATGGGTCTCACCTTCGACGGGATCGGTGAACCACAGATGGGCCCGTCGGATCTCCCGCCGTCCCGGCTCCCACTCGAGTTCGTACCCGATATCGTAGCACTCGCGCACACCCACAAGGCTGCACGGGGAAGCGCCCGTCGGTATCGGATCCAGAATCTGTGCCGTCTCCAACCACCGGCGGCCGTCCTCGCGTTCGTGGAAGGCGTAGTGCGTGAAGCGGTCTCCGAAATGCAATGGTGCCCAGAGCCAGAACACCTGGAACGGCATCGGTTGACGGAGGACCGGTACCTGCTCACCGATGGGTCGAACGCCCCAGGATCGGTCCCGGGTCCCGGGTACCGCACCGGCCACGACCGTTAGATCCTCGCCGTCCACACAGACCGTCCCATCCCAGGACCCCCACTGGGTGAGCCGGGTGTGATCGGTCAGCACGATGCCCTCACCGGTACGCCGCTGTTGGCGGGGCTCCTCGATGGCGACGGTGGTCGCGCGAAAGGTCAGATCGCAGGCGATGCCGTGCTCGTTGGAATCGACGATGTACCGGATGGTGCGCAGTGGTTCGACGACCTCGATATGGAACGGGCCGATGGTCGCTGACCGATCCAGCGGCATGGCCCCCGAGGCGAAGATCGAATGTTCCACCCCGTCTTTCACCAGACTGAAGGCGGCGTCGATGACCCCGCGAACGGGGTAGTGGCCCATCGCCGCACCGAAGTAGAACTCGCCGTCACGCTGGTGACCGTTGAACCAGTAGCGGTCGTAGTGGTTGGGGTCGGCACTGGCCGGTGTCGCGACCGGATCTCCCGACGAGTGGATGGGGTAGTCGTCGAACGGCGTCAGCATCGCGTCAGCTCCTCGTCACCTGCCTAGCGGCTGTCACGCTCCGCCGGGCTCGTTGATCTTCACCAGCATCTTGCCGATGTTGGCCCCGTTGAACAGGCCGTTGAGGGCTTCGATGCTGGACTCCAGCCCCTCGTACACGGTTTCGCGATGCACCAGCAGGCCCTGCTGCTCCCAACCCTGCAGCGCGGCGAACGCCTCGTCGAAACGCGCCCACTCTTCCAGTGCGATGAAGCCCTGCATCGTCGAGGCTGTGGCGAGCAGGTTCACGTAATTGGACGGCCCGGGGTGCCCGCCGTTGAGATAGCTGGAAATGATGCCGCACATCACCACGCGCGCCTTGTGCGCGAGGTTGGCCAGCACTGCATTGAGGACGTCGCCGCCGACGTTGTCGAAATAGACGTTGATCCCGTTGGGGCACGCTTCTTTGAGCGCGGCGGTCAGGTCGCCGGCCTTGTAGTCGACGCAGGCATCGAAACCGAAATCCTCGACCGCGACATGGCACTTGTCCGGGCCACCGGCAATACCGACCACCCGAGCGCCGGCGATCTTGGCGATCTGGCCGGCCACCGACCCGGTGGCACCGGCGGCCGCCGATACGACGACGGTCTCGCCGGCTTGCGGATTGCCGACGCCCTTCATCCCGAAGTAGGCCGTCGCGCCCGTCGGTCCGTAGATCGACATCACGGCCAGTGGATCGGTGTAGCCGACCACCGGCGTGCTGAACAGGTCGTCGCGGATGATCGCGTAGTCCTGCAATCCGGTCAGGGTGGTCACAAGATCGCCTACTTTGTAAGCATCACAACGTGATTCGACAACCTCGCCGATGCCGGCGACGCGGACGACCTCGCCCAGCTCGAGGGGCGGAAGGTAGCCGGGCTCGCCGTCCAGCCACGTGCGTGCGGCAGCGTCGATACCGACATACGTCGTCCGCAGCAGCGCCTCGCCCTCGGCGGGTACCGGCGCCGGCGTGGTCACCATCTCCGTGTCGTCGGGGGAGACCAGCCCATCAGGGCGGCGGCGCAACAGGACCTGACGGTTCTGGCGGTGCGCGGCGTCAGTCATGTGGCTGCTCATTTCTGTGACAGATCGAGATGGTCATCCGAATTTTCATATTGATTCTTAGAACTCATATCGATTACCGTCAAGCCCCAGATTGAAAGTGTCTCGCCAGGCGGGAGGACACCGATGAGCCTGCGGGAGAAACGACCGGGATGCCATGACCTCCAATGACTTAACGCCACGTCGCGGTCGGCCGCCCCGCATCGACCAGAGTGCGATCGTTGCGGCGGTGCTCGAGATCGGCAGTGAGAACGTCACCATGCGCCGGCTTGCCGAGCATCTCGGAATCAGCCTTCCCGGGCTCTATCACCACGTGAAGAACCAGGACGATCTGCTGCGTCTCGCTGCCGAGAGCGCGCTGGTCATGTCGCCGCCGCCGCGGTACGCCGGCGAGCACTGGGCGACCTGGATGCGCAGCTATGCGTCCTACATCCGGACAGTGCTGGCGTCGGAGCCGGCGCTGGTGGAGAAGTTCGTCACGGGTGGGGTGCGCGACGAAATGGAGATGGAGTGCAACGGCGATGCGGTCGAGGCGCTCGCGGGGCACGGCCTGGTGCCCGATGACGCGATGGCAGTGTGGGCTGCGGTGAGCGCGATGGCGATCGGCAGTGTCACCGAGGCACATCGCGAACACCTGCATGCCGAAAACGGACAGCCGTGGCGGGCCCGGATCTTCAAATTCATCGCCAAACGTCCCGCTTCGGACTATCCGACGTTGCGCGCCGTCGCCCAGTTCGGTTACGACCCGTTCAGCGAAGCCACATTTCAACAGCGAATGACGATGCTGCTCACCGGCATAGCGGTGCAATACGGGCTTCCGCCAGAACCGACGGACTAGCTGCCGGGCATCCGGCGGACCAGCCCGTCGTCGAGCATCTGCTGGAAATGATCGGTGACAGTCTGGGCGGCGGGCCGGTAGGCCAGCCCCAGCTCGTTGCGGCTGCGACTGTTGTCGAACACCAATGGATATCCCACGTTGCGCTCGACGAACTCTCGTGTGAGCCCGGCAGCCGGGGCGATGGCCTTCACGAGCACCTTGGGCGCGGTCATCCTGGGGAACGGGTAGAACGGACCGAACCGGCGGCGCAGGACCTTGCCTATTTCCAAAAGCGTCAGAGAATCGGCATTGACGATGTAACGGCCATGCGCCTCGGGGGTGTACCCGGCCCGCAGGTGGGCATCGGCGACGTCCCGCACGTCCACCACGCCCATGGTCAGCGCGGGTGCTCCGGCCAGCAGGCTGCCGTCGGTGAACTGCTTCATCGTGCTCAGGCTGGCCGAGTCGCTGGCACTGGTCAGGGCAGGGCCGAGCACCAGGCCCGGGTGGATGGTGACCATGTCCCAGCGTTCCTGCGCCTTCTGATACCGCCAGGCCTCCTGCTCCGCCACCGTCTTGGAGTAAGAGTACGGCTGGTGGTCGACAGTGCTGGTGGTGTTCCAGTGCTCGTCGGTGAAGACGCCGCTCGGCACGTCCCGTGACTCACAGGTGTCCCCGTAGATCGCGACCACGCTACTGGTGAGGACCACGCGTTTGACGCTCTCGGTGCGGTTGACCGAGTCCAGCACGTTGCGGGTGCCCTCCAGCGCGGGGCGGATCAACGCTTCCTGCGCATCCTTGAAGCCCGAAAGCAGGAATGGCGAGGCGGTATGCATGACAAGCTCGCAACCCTCCATCGCCTCGTCGAAGCTGCCGGGCTCGAGGAGGTCTGCCTTGAACAGTGTCAGCCGGCCGGGATGGTCGGCCGACAGCTTGTGTAGATGCTCCAACCCTGAGGGCTTCTGCGGGTTGCGCACCGTGCCGTGCACGGTGTGCCCGGCTTCGAGTAGGTAGCGGACGATCCAGCTGCCGATGTAGCCGCTGGCGCCTGTCACGAGTACCGGAGCGTCCGGGTCGATCGGTGTACGGGATGTGCTCATGCGGGTTCCTCTCGTACGGGTCAGCCTCGAGGATATGGCTGACGGGACGGCCTGTGTGCGGGACAGTTATCGGTATGAGTAGCCAGAAGGTACCTAAACCCAGCGACCTCAAATCGGCCGCTCAGGCGGCTGTCGAGACGGCCCAGTCCGCAGTGGGAGCCGCACAGGCGGTGGCGAGCGGCGCGATGCGTATTCCGCCGGCGTCGGCTCAACTCGCCGCTCAATTGCCCGATTTGCTGGAGAATCTTGCTGTCGCGACCGAACGGCTCAACACCACGATCGATCGGACCGAGCGGTATATGGCCATGGCGGACCCGATGTTCCGCACGCTGGACCGCCTCTTGCCGCAACTCGAATCGTTGATCAGCACGGGCAACGACGTCTTCCGGATGTTGACCAACCTCCCGGGCGTCTCCACCCTGAACCGGATTACCGGCCGCGGTCAAAACGACCGAGGCTGACTGCGGTAGGGCATCGTCGGTCTAGGTGATGCCGAGGACGGCAGCGGTGAAGCGCCAGAGCGTCTGAGTAGCCTCGTCGGCGTTTGGTGTCGGGGTGACTCGGAGCTGTTGTGCGATGCCGTGGCGCAGGCCGCCGATGACGTAAGCGCCCGCGCTGTCGGAATCCAGGTCCATTGGAAGTTCACCGAGTTGCTGGCCGTGGCGGATGTTGGCGGCGGCGTTGTCGATGAGGTCATGAATGTAGGCGGCCTCGAGCTCGGTGAGTTGCGGGTCGCTCGCGGTGCGGTTGAGCAGGATTGGCGCCAGTGGGTCGGCGAGGTGATAGGCGACGAAACGGTGGGTCCGATCGCGTTCACGCGTAGCCCAGTCGCCGCTGGGCAAGTGGGCGTCGGCGATGGCGTGCCGGAGCCCGTCGTAGAAGCCGTCATAGATGGCCGCCAGCAGACCACTCTTCGATCCGAAGTGGTGGTAGAGCGCGCCGGTGCTGAGCCCGGCGCGTCGGGTCAACCCGCTCAGTTCGATGGCACCGTTTCCGTGTACGAGTTCATCGCGGGCCGCGTCGAGTAGTTGTTGACGTCCGACCGGGGCCCGTGCCATAGTCCAAACCATAACAGAAATCAGTTATGTTTCGGGTAGGGGCAGCAATGAGCACTGAAGTGACCTCGTTGACCGAATTGGCCGGTGACCTGGCGGGTACGTATCGGCGGACCTGCAGCAGTGGTGAACAGGTCGACCCGGAGGTAGCCGAGGCAGATTTGGCCGCGATGCTTCGCGACGGGTATGTGATCCTGCCTGATCTGCTCGATGCGGCCGAGCTCGACGCGATCCGGGCGGCGGTAGGGCCGCTGTTGGATCGGCGGGGCCGCAACGGATTCGAAGGACACACCACCCAGCGGGTGTACAGCGTGTTCAACAAGACCCGGAGCTGCGACCGGATCGCCGATCATCCGCGCGTGCTGGCGCTGCTGGATCGGCTGTTCATGCCCAACTATCTGCTGTCGATGTTGCAGGTGATCAACATCCTGCCGGGGGAGCATGCGCAGCTGTTGCATACCGACGATGGCTTCTACCCGCTGCCCAGGCCGCGAAAAGCGTTGGGCGCAGCCACGATCTGGGCGATCGATGATTTCACCGCCGACAACGGTGCCACCGACATCGTGGCCGGCAGCCACCTGTGGGGCGATCGGCTGCCCGAGCCCGCCGAACGCGAACCGGTGGTCATGAGCGCCGGGTCGTGCGTGTTCTTTCCCGGCACCTTGTGGCACGGCGGAGGCGCCAACCGAACCGCCAACGCACGCCTGGCCGTTACGGCGCAGTACTGCGAGCCGTGGCTGCGACCGCAGGAGGCGTTCACCTTGTCGATGACCCGCGACACGGTGCGGGCGGTGTCCGAGGACATCCGTCGCATGCTCGGCTACAGCATCCACCCGCCGTTCATCGGCCAGGTGGACGGCATGCACCCGAAGCGGTTACTCGAACCGGGAGCCCAGCCCGTCGGAACGTAACCGTGTGCGAAGGCGGGTGTCTGGACCGAACCCGAGCCCAATCTGGGCAAGACGCACTATGTCAGCATCGCTAGCAGTGATCATCGATGACATGACGAATCAGCATGTGTTCGGGGTCTACCGGGGCCTCGTCACTGACATTGTCGATCCGGAACTGGCGGGGCGAGTAGCGGTGATCCTGCCCGCCGACGCGGGCGGTCAGACGCTGTGGGCGCCAGTCGCACAGCCCGTCACGTGCGTCGCGCAGGAGGTGCCGGCCGTGGGCACAGAGGTTCTCGTCGCCTTCGAGGCGGGCGACCCCACCCGGCCGTACGTGGTAGGCGCGTTGTGGCGAGATCCACCGACCCCTGCCGTACGGTCGCTGACGTTGCGCAGCGGACATCAGGTGGTGATCGACAACCCCGCGCAGGAAGTGCGACTGCTGCATCCCAACGGAACCGAGATTGTCCTCGAATCCGATGGCAGCCTGACGATTACCGCTCCGGTGGTCAACTTTCATGCACCGACGGCCAATTTCAGCGGCACCGTCACGTGCACAACGATGGTCGCGTCCAGCGGCGTGATATCGCCGTCCTATACGCCCGGCGTCGGCAACATCATGTGACCGCGCCGGATACGAACCCAAGTCAGGCAATGGATGGCCAGTGGGTGCGCGAGATTCCCATTCTCATTTCCTGTCCGGAAGTGAGGCGTTCGGGGCAGCAACTCTTCGACTAGTCGACGTCACGTCTAGTGTGGCGTGCCCTGATCGCAGTGAGACGCGGGGCTGCACAGGAGATATCGAAGGTCCCCGGGGCTTCACAGCAGCGTTGACCAGTATTCCCAGAATCGCACCATGATCAACAGCACCGCTGAGGTGAACCAGAGCGCCACGATCGACCAGCGCCACTGATAAATCGTTCGAGCGACCGCATTCCGGCGCGGCGGTTGTAGCGCGATCGAGCCAACCACCACCAGCAGCGGGATGGTGACCGCCCACACCACGATGCAGTACGGACACAGTGCGCCGATGCGGTACAGGCTCTCAAAGATCAACCAGTGCACGAACGCCGAACCCAGGAGCGTTCCTGCTGCCAAACCCGTCCAGTACCAGCGGGGCAACCGAATGCCGCCGACAGCCAGCACGCCGGTGACCAGGGTGATGGTGAAGGCGACCATCCCGATCAGCGAATTGGCGAAACCGAGCACCGAGGCCTGCCAGGTGACCATCACGGAACCACACGAGATCACCGGGTTGATGCTGCACGAGGGCACGTAGGACGGGTCGATCAGCAGCTCGATCTTCTCGACGGTCAGTGCCGTCGCCGCTGCCAGGCCGAGGATTCCGGCGATCAGCACATAGACCGCACTGGCCTTGCCGACGGGTAGTTCGGGGGATTCCTCGGTCTCTGCCACCTCGGCCTCAGCTGTGTCCTTACTCATGGATCGGTCGGCGCGGCTCATCCATCAGTCCCACAAATCCACAAAGGCGGCGGACGATTCGGTCTGATGCGCATGCAAAACCCTTCTGAAGCCTGTTGATGCAGGCCGAGACGAATTTACCCTCGGCCAAGTGCCGCAGCTACGGCCAAAAGTCCTCAAGTATCGGGCTCGTGGGGAGCGAATTGTCTTGGCACCGTCGCGTTACGCGGATTCAATGGCCGGCCGAAAGCGTCAATGCGACCAGCAGACAGCAGAACGTCCCCAAAAGCAGTGACGGTGCTCAGGTTGTGGGAGCGGTTTCACCGGTCTGCGAATCACCTTCTTACCGAGGTGATTTGAATGGGTTTCTCCTGATGCAGCGACTAGCGCGAGCCTGACAACACTCGAAGTGCCCATGGCTGGCATTCGCTCTCGCGCGGTCGCAACAACTTTTGGACTCGACACCAGGTCAACCTTCCGGTCGTGGCGGATTGCCCGTAACGCCTTGGCGGCCAGGGCAATAGTCGGCAACTATCCCACACCGGCGGGGCAGTTGGGGTTTTGCGAGGGGTGAGGGACTTTGGTCCCGCGCGAATAGTTCACCAGCCCGAGATGTTTGGGAGTACTGCTGAACACCTGCCGAAAGTCCTTGCGAAGTAGGCCAAAAGACCCTTGACGCACGTCTGCACACACGCTGAGACTGGCATTGTCACTCAGTAGCACCGCTTGGAGCGAGCGAGTATGAGAACCGCAAGCGGGATGAAGGGGCAGGGATACACCGGCGCTCCCATAAGTGGTAAGGAGCTCACGATGGCGACCAGCCCGAATGGGCATGAGAGCCCGGCACAACTGGGCTTGTGCAACCAGTGTGGGTCATCAATGGCTGAGACGAAGGAACCCGGCGGCGTTCGGTCGCATCAGCTTTCTGGCCGAAATATGTTGATTCTAAGTCTTATAGGAGTTCTCGCCGTTGCGCTCGTGATGACAGTCCCGGCATGGGTGCACCAACGCGGGGAGCGGAACTCGATCCAGAGTGCGTCAGTGGACGCGGCGATCCGAATGTGGTGGATCGACGGTCGCACCGATTTCATCGCATTTCGGACGGCCCTGGATGACTCGCAGGAGGCGTTGCAGCAGGGGGATGTTGAGGCATTGAAACCGGCATGCGAAAACATGCACGACATGGCCGCCGTTGACCTTGCCGCCCGCATGCCGACGCCTGATGCGCGGCTGACCGCCGAACTGACCGCCGAACTGACTGCCGCGACGGATGACGCACATGACGCTGCGCATATCTGCCTGTCGACAATTGGCGGTGCCATGATCAGCTATCGGGCCGAGTTCGATACCGACATGAACCAGGCCTACAGGCACATGGCTGCCGCCAGGGAGATCATCGACCGAATCGTCAGTGATACCCGATATGCGTAACCGGAACATCGGCCAGTGCCACTTCGAGTTTGGATCGCTGCTGCCAGAACCATGATCCACCACTCATCGGCTGCGGGAACCACGCCAAGTGGACACCGCGTGTCATTTGACCGTCAGCGTAGCTTGCGACGGGGGTGAGACAGGGACAAGACAGCTAGCTCCGAACGACGATCACCGGCGCCTGGGCCGACTGGGCCACTGCGGAGCTGACCGATCCAAGAAGCATTCCGGCGAAGCCGCCCCGGCCGTGACTGCCCACGATGACGAGTTGCGCGTGGCGTGATTCATCGATAAGCGATCTGGCCGGCTGGTCACGTACGACCCGCTGATACACCCGTACTTCGGGGTACCGCTCACACCAAGCTGCCAGCTGCTTGTCCAGAATTTCAAGTCCCTCGGCCTCGCACTGACGCCAGTCAAGGCCGAGTCCCTGAAACGCACCGACGTCCGACCATGCGTACAAGGCCACGATATCGACACCGCGACGAGAGGCCTCGTCGAACGCCAGCGCGACTGCCTTCTCGGAGGCGGGAGATCCGTCGATGCCCAGCAGGATCGGAGACGTATGGCTGGCGGCCTCAGTGTCCAATGCGTGGATCACCGCGACCGGGCAACGTGCATGATGGACCAGTCCGCTGCTCACCGAACCGAGGATCGCTCGTCCTACCGCGTTCATCCCTCGAGTTCCCACGACAACAAGCTCTGATTGGTTGGTCGCTTCGACAATCTCGCCGACAACGCTGCCAAACAGCACCTGTGACTGCACGGTAGGAGTCGCAGAGTTGCCGATGTCGGTGCGGAGTGTCTCCTCGGCCTGCTTGAGGACTTGCTCGGCGTTGTCCTTCTGCCACTGGGTGATGTTTCCGTCCAAGCGAGGCGTCGGCCAGCCGACCGCGTCCGGCGTGACAACGTGAACCAACGTCACAGACGCCGAACGCAAGACGGCTTCGCGCGCCGCCCATCTGATGGCTGCATCCGACCCGGCTGAGGCGTCAACTGCAACGAAAAGCCTTGCCGTGTCTGTGCTGTCGATCATCGTGCGCCCCTAAATTGAGCTGCGGCTCGCTGATTAGCCCTGACCTTGACACTAAGTCGCCTCGGCCGATGTTCATTAGGGCCAAAGGTCCTCTTCTCGGACCGATGTGGTGCCTGCCATAGGGGTACCGGCGTCGAGGTGAGGACATTGTTCACCGACCAGGCCTGGCGCTCCTTGGCCCTGCACTGGCAGGCCACCATCCGGATCAGGTCCGCGGCTGCTCCAGGGAGTAGAGACACTCGGTAGCCAGCACATGCCGCCCGTCATCGAGCTTGATGACGGTCACGAATGGATCTTCGACGTCGAATCGCACGATTTCCCCGCCGAAAGTAACCCAGCGTGACCGCTCACTGCTGACCCTCCGCGTCAAGCGGACACCGAGACGACTTGGCGCTCGACTACTCGAACGTGCGGATCGGCAGATCAATGAGCCCGGGACTACCACTGGGTTTCGGGGTACTGGAGCGCTCCTGGGGCGCCGGCTGGATGTTGCCCCACTGCAACCGAACCTGCGTGCCAGCTGGTGCGGACTCAACCGCTGCACGGTCGGCAAGCGCGCGCATGAGGTGGATCCCACGACCGCGGGCCGGATCCTGCTCAGTAGCGGGATCTCTTATACGCCAACGCCCTTCGTCGGCGACTGTGACGGTGAGAGTCTCCGGCTCCTTATAATCGGCCCGTAGATGCATCACCCCGTGTTGGGCTCTGGTGATGTATGCGAACTCAGCAGCGTTGGCCAAGGCTTCGTGGACCGCAAGCACGATGTCGCTGGACTTGTGCGGAGCCAACGTGAAACTCCTGTGCAGCCAATCCGAGAACTCAAAGCGTAGTTGTGCAACGTGCGTCAGTGTCGCGGGGACGCCGAGCCTACGAAACCGTGCGGACCCAACGGCGCCCGCGGTGTCTATCCGTCCGCTCACCCCGGTCAATTTGCTTGCTCCGCCAGGGCGGCTAACGCCTCACCAAGCGTGGCATACACGTCAACAATGTTGGTGATGCCAACGAGTGCGAGCGGGCGACCGGTGGCCGGCCCGCTTGCGACAACAGCGAACCGAGCAGCCGGGGTGAGGGCGTTATGTGCGGACACAAGCAGCCCCATCGCGGCTGATGCGAGAAAATCCACTGCGCTCAGATCCACGACCACGGCTTTGGGTGTGTTGGTCGCGAGCCAGGTCATCGCGGCTTCCAGCTGGTGAAGTGTCAGCGCGTCGAGAGTTCCCGCTACTGCGATCAAGCAGATATGACCTCGGCGTTGCTCTGTGATTGTGCAGTTGGACGTTGGCCGACTGCCGTTGGTTGCCGGGTCTGGCCTACTCGTCATCTCCTGACCTTCCCTGGGTTCCGGTCTACCTGGTCTGCACCGTCGCGGCTTGGCAACCGTCGGTCGCGCAGCCCTGTTGTGTTTACGTCGATGAGGTCCCTCGGCAATAGAGGCAAAAGTCCCATACTCGGCTCTGCCATCGTTGTGGGACACTCGCGCGCATCGAGTTTTCACGGCAGCGTTCAGTCCGCTTTCAGGAGACGGGATTACAGCTCCACAAGGGGCCAATACGCCGCAAGTGTCCAGGTGGTCCCGATTTCGCCGTGGAGCCGATCCGGGTCTGTGCCAGTTCACAATTCGTATACTGACGCTAGGGCCGAAAGCCCCGTATAGGGGTCAGGGATTTCATGCCGCCGACAGGCAGACAAAGGTCATTCGCCACTAGCTTGCACAGATCCCATGCTGTTTAGCTCGGACGTCGTACCGACGGCGCCGCCCGCAGTCGAATCAGCCGCCGGCAGACAAGAGACGCCCGTCGTATCGATTGAGGCCGTGTGGTGGAACGAATCGGCCCACCACACGGCCCACTCAAAGAGGAGTTCACCCCATGCTGTGCTTCGTTGCGAAAGTCGGTGCTGCCGACTCCATCCATACCCGAAACCGCTACTGCCGTGTAGTCGAGCGATGAGACCGATGAAGTGTTCCGTCGACGGGTGCGACGACCATCACATCGTCGAAGGCCGCTGCCATCACTGTGACCGGCCGCCGAAGGCGAGGGGCCTTTGTGTATCGCACTACAACAAGTCGCACTACATCTGCAGTCAGCGCACGCTGCCGACTTACCACGTTCTCACTCCCGACGAGGTCCGCGAAATCCGCCGCTTGTCAGCATCGGGAATGAGTCAGCACGAGTTGGCCGCCAGATTCGGTGTAACACAAGCCAGCGTATCCAAAGTTGTTCGCCGACAGACGTGGCGCTACGTGGACTGACGAGGAGGAAGAACGGGGCAAGGGCGATCGCCACCGGCGCAAGATTGCACCGGGCACAACGAGTTGCCGAAAGTCCCTCTGCGGCAGGACCAGTCCGGCTTCCCGTAACCCTGCTGCGACCCTCCTCGCTGGACTGGGAAGCACGACGCGGCGCTCAGCTGGACTGCGCCTTGGGTGATCGAACTGCGGACGTAGCGCGCCTGCCCTTGATGCACGCCCACGTGAGCAAAGTGACTCGCCACGTCCGCAGCAACAGCCACGCTAGGCGCAATGGGTTGCCCCGTCCTAGGGTCTCTTGACCCTACTTGGGTGGACTCAGCAGTATCGCTACCTAACCAGCCCTCCCGGGCAGGGACCTTCGACCGGCGGCCGATCGCTGAACGACTCTACGTTGCTGCGTATTTGGGAATCCGAAGTAAGCCAACCGCGCCGCTCCGCATCGCCGACGCATGGATTCCTCGGGGCAGAAAAGACGTTCCTGCATGCACAGATTGAGTAGCTGGAATCTAGGGTCTTGTGGCCCTTTCGGTGTACCACCGCACCAAGCCAAACTGGGGTCTCCCGAGATCGAGAGGCCCACCTGATGGCTCAATACCGCGCACCGATGTGGGTGTGGTTGCTGCTGGTCGTGGCGCTGCTCATCATCTTCGGGCGGTGCAGCGATAGTGACCATGAGCTGTCGGGCCACGGAGAAATTGTGGCGTCGAGGTCGACAGGCGCTGCCCCGTAACGAGCCGGCAAGCGTGGGACGTATTAGGACGCGGGTTGGAGCGTGAGGTCTGGCGCGCCGCGCAGTGAACGCAGGCGGCAGGCAGGCTGGGGAAATCAGTCGACTCGCCGCAGCGCGTCGGGTGTGAGATCGGCGCGCGTCGGGTACCCGTCGACGCCCATGATCAGATCAGCCTCGGCGAGCAACGACCGCAGCACGTGCACGATGCCCTCCGCCCCGCCCAGCGCCAGCCCGTACGCATACGGACGGCCCACCCCAACCGCGGTGGCACCCAGCGCAAGAGCCTTGACGATGTCAGCCCCGTTGCGGATACCCGA